>CAZTJO010000006.1:0-85995 GCA_964614095.1 uncultured Acidimicrobiia bacterium | reverse complement strand
TTCAGGGGAGGGTGACCTCATTGGCTTTGAGGAACAACAGAACTGCTGGGTGGTTTTGTGGTTGGCTGGTTCTATTGGTTGGGGGTCCAGTACCACACTGCCGCGTTACTGCCGTGGGTTCCGACGGCGACGAGTCCGGGGCCGCCGGCAACCACCGAGTGCATGTCCGAGTGGCCGCCGAAGATGGTCTCGTTGTTGGGTACTTGGGTCCAGGCCAGCCCGTCGGGGGAGGTCCATACTGCGGCGTCCCAGCCGTCGCATCCGACGGCGACCAGCCCTGAGTCTGTGGCAACCACCGAGCTCATTGTCTGCAGGTGGTCCTCGCCGCCGAAGATGGTCTCGTCGTGGGGTACCCGGGTCCAGGTCACCCCGTCGGGGGAGGTCCACACCGCCGCATCGTGACTAACGCCGCTCCTATCGGATCCGACGGCGACCACCCCGGGGCCGCCGGCAGTCACCGAGTTCATCTGCAGGTTGTTGTAGTCGCCGAAGACTGTGTTGTCGTGGGGTACCCGGTTCCAGGTGACTCCGTCGACAGAAGTCCACACCGCCGCACATGTGGCATCGCTCGGCCCGTCGTATCCGACGGCGACCAGCCCGGGGCCGCCGGCTGTCACCGACTGCACCTCCTCCCAGTATTCGCCGCCGAAGACGGTCTCATCGTGGGGCACCCGGCTCCAGGTCACCCCGTCGACAGAGGTCCACACTGCCATATCCCGATCGCCACCCGAGTCGTCATAGCCGACGGCGACCAGCCCGGGGCCGCCGGCTGTCACCGACACCATCCCCTGTGGGGGATCGCCGAAGACCATCTCATCGTGGGGTACCCGGCTCCAGGTCACCCCGTCGACAGAAGTCCACACCGCCGCCTCAAAGCCGTCGTATCCGACGGCGACCACCCCCGGGCCGCCGGCTGCTACCGAGAACATGATCTGTTTACCTTCGCCACCAAAAACGGTCTCGTCGTGGGGCACCCGGCTCCAGGTGACCCCGTCGACAGAGATCCACACCGCCGCATCTATGTCATCATCTGACGAGTCGTATCCGACGGCGACCAGACCCGGCCCCCCGGCAGCCACCGACTCCATTGTCGGCCAGTAGTCGCCGCCGAAGACGGTCTCATCGTGCGGCACCCGAGCCCACACACCGGCAATCTGATCAACCACAGTCGTCGTCGCTGGGACCGTCGTCGTCGTTGTGTTGGTTGTTGTGGCCGCCGGCTGGCTAGTGGTGGTAGACGCCGCTTCGATGTCGGCGTTGCCGCAAGCAGCAGTGAGCACGGCTGCCACTGCCAACAGGACGCTCAACCGTTTCAATGCTCCCCCTAAAAGATGGCCAATAGGAGGATAGTGATGCCCAAGTTTGGCAGGCCGCCGGGCGGATCCCGCGAGCAACACCCTGTAATACTGGCGCCGGCTCAGTCGGGCTCTTGCGGCTCGGGGAACGGCGGCATGGTCGGGTCGTAGAGCCAGGCGAAGAAGAAATCCTCCAAGTCGCGGGCGGAGACGCTCTCGGCAACCGAGATGAAGTCGTCGGTCGATGCGTTGCCGTAGGCGAACGTGTCGTAGTAGCTGCGGATGATCTCGAAAAAGGCGTCGTCGCCCACTGCGGCGCGCAGGGCGTGCAGGGTCAGCGCGCCGCGCAGATAGACGGATTCGTAGTTGAACAGATCGAACGCTCCCGGGTTGCCCGGCGGGGGGTGATCGATCGCGGTCACATCCCAGTAGACCCCCTCCGCGTAGCCGAGCATCTCAGCGCGGCCAAAGTTCCTTTCGATCCAAAGCCACTCGGCGTAGGTGGCGAATCCCTCATTGAGCCAAATGTCCTGCCAGGTGGCCGGGCTGATGCTGTCGCCAAACCACTGGTGTGCCAGCTCATGCAGCACCACGTACTCGAGGATGTCGGAGCCGATCCAGGCGTCGCCGAACACGGTCAGGCTCTGGTTCTCCAGGGCCGCGGGCAGATCGGCGACGAGGGCGTGGCCGTAGGCGTCAAACGGATAGGGACCAAACACCGTCTCCAGGTACTCGATCATCTCGCCGGAGAGGGCAAACTCGGCGACATCGGAAGGGTCGACCCAAGTCGGGAGGTAGTCGCGAATGATGACGCCCGGGGGACCCGGCCGCGGCACACGCTCCATCTCGGCCACGACAATGGTGGCCAGGTAGGTGGCCATCGGGTAGGGCATCTCCCAGACGTAGGTCGAGGCGGGATCGTCGGCAGCGGTGTTCAACGCCGGGATTGTGTCGACCAGCGACCCGCTGGCGGCGACGACGTATGGATCGGGGACGGTGATGCGGAAGGTGTAGGTGGCCTTGTCGGAGGGGTGGTCGTTGCAGGGGAACCAGGTGCGGGCCGCGTCCGGTTCGGCAACCACATATACGCCGTCGGCTGTGTGCATCCATCCAAAGGAGAAGGACTCAGAGGGGAACAACCACGGCTCCGGGATTCCTCCGTAGGCGACGGTGGTGGTGAAGGCCTCGCCGGCGGGCAGCAGCTCAGCCGGCACGATGACCAGCTCTCCGCCGTCCCTGAAGAAGGGGGCCGCGGTGCCGTCAACGGTCACGCTCTGGATGGTGAGTCCGATGAAGTCGAGGTTGAAGGCCGAAAGGGTCGCGGTGGCGGCGGCCTCGATGGTGACCTCGCCCTGTAGTGAGCCATCAACAGGGTCGACGATCAGGTCGAGGGTGTAGTGATCGACGTCGTAGCCGCCGTTGCCGAGCATGGGGAAGTAGGGATCGTCGAGGCCTTCGGCGCCGGCCGAGGGCCCGGTGTCGAGGGGGGCGATTGAGGTCGATGAGGTCGAGGTGGTCTCCGCAGAGGAGGAAGGCGCCTCCACCGGAATGCTTGTCGTCGTGGTGCTGCTGGGGCTCAGAGCCGAGTTGGAGCTGCACGCGGCGGCGAGAAGAAGAAGCGCAGCGAACCCTGCGGAGTGTCGATTCACGTCGGCAGGTTATCGCGGCGGCAGCCGCATACGAACCGGCGAATTCTCCACGCGTGTGTGCTTGAAACACGTCCGCCTTCCGGATCGCGAAATCTGTCATAGGCGATTCGTACGCTTCTCTATAACGGCAGCAACGCCCCCGGGGCGAGAAGAGAGACCGGAGAAGCCATGCTCATAGATTGTGACCGCTGCGCCGGCCAGTACACAGAGGCATGCCGCGACTGTGTTGTCACCCATCTGCTCCACGGTCGCGCCGGGCGCATTGAGGTCGGCGAGCGGCAGGCCGAGGCTCTCGAAGTGCTTGCCGAGCACGGCCTGGTGCCGAGGCTCCGCCTGCATCAGCGCGCAGCCAACGACTGATCGGCCCTACGCTGTTGCCGTGGATCTGGTTGAGCGAATCCGCGCCACGGCAGTTGGCTCAGGGCTCATCGATGTGGGGATTTGCGCCACCGATGCTTTTTCTGAGGCGCTTGAGGCGATCAGGCGCAACATCGATGCGGGATTTCATGCAGGCATGGCCTTCACGTTCGCCGATCCGGCGCGGGCCACAGATGTCCGTGCTTCCTTCCCCTGGGCGCAGCGGCTGGTAGTCGGCGCCTATACCTACCTTCCTCACGCGGGATCTCCGGGGCCGGCGGCTCCCGGGACGGCTCGAGTGGCCCGGTTCGCCGTGGAGGACTACTACCAGCCGCTGCGACAAGGCCTCGAAGCGATGGCGGTACTGCTCCGTGAGAACGGGAACCGCGCCGAAATTCTCGTTGACGACAGCCGCCTGGTCGATCGTGTGGCCGCAGTGCGGGCTGGTGTCGGCTGGTGGGGCAAAAGTGCCATGGTTCTGGTGCCCGCCCACGGCCCCTGGGTTCTGCTGGGCAGCGTCGTCACCGATCTGGCTCTGCCCGTCGATCGGCCTATGCGGCGCGACTGCGGCACCTGCACCGCGTGTATGCCGGCGTGCCCCACCGGCGCCATTGTCGCCCCGGGAGTGGTGGATGCCAGGCGGTGCCTGTCCTATCTGGCGCAGTCGCCGGGGATCATTCCCCGCGAGCTGCGCCCCGCCATGGGTGATCGTTTCTACGGCTGCGACGAGTGCCTGGAAGCCTGCCCGCCGGGCAGCCGGCTGCTCGATGAGGTCAGCGAGACGCGGGGGCGGGTCGACGTGGCAGGTGTACTCGCCGCCGACGACGACACCCTGATCGCTCGATACGGCCACTTCTACATCCCGGGCCGAGAGGCCCGCTACCTCCGCCGCAACGCCCTTATCGTCATCGGCAATACCGGCGATGCCGGTGCCGTTCCTCTGGTGTCACGGTACCTGGGGCACCGTGACTGGGTGCTGCGGCTCTATGCCGCCTGGGCCCTGGGGCGCCTCGGCGGCAGCGCCGCCCTGTTGGCCCTTCGTATGCGGTCCGGCGGAGAGCGCCGTACCGAGGTAACCGAGGAGATCCTGCTGTCGCTGGCCGATGCCGAGGGTTCCGTTTGATGCCGGTGACGTTCTTGCCGCTCGGCGCAGATCATGGCTGAGGTCGATTTCGACGACCTCGCCGCCGGGTACACCCATCGGCCTCCGAGCCTGGCCGCGCGGCACCGAGCACGGCGGGAGGCCGAGGCGGCGAGCCTGGGACCGGGCCGATTGGCGGTCGATGTCGGCGGGGGCCACGGCTATCACGCCGCCGAGTTTGCCGCCACCGGAGCTGCAGCGATCGTTGTCGACGTCTCTCCGGCCATGGCCGCTTCGGCGAGGGAACTTGCTGGTGTCGGGGCCATCGTCGGCGACGGCCGGAGCCTTCCGCTGGCGGATGAGATCGCCGACCTCGTCTTCTTCCATCTTTCGCTCCAGTACGGAGGCTGGCCGCTGATGCTGGATGAGGCGGCCAGGGTGACGCGAGACGGCGGGCTTGTTGTGGTGTGGACGCTGGCTCGCCGGCACTTCGCCGAAAGCTTCCTCGCCGGCTGGTTTCCTTCGGTGGCCACCATCGATGAAGCCCGCTTTCCCGGCCCTGTTCTGGTGGCGGCGCACTTGAGGGCCGCAGGCCTTGTCGAGGTCGATGAGACCGAACACGTGGAGACGGTGACGCGGCGGGTGGGGGAGTGGAAGTGTGCCGTCGAGGGCAGGTTCGTGAGCACTCTGCAGATGATCGATCCCGATGAGCTTTCTGCAGGCATCGCCGCGTTCTCCGCCGCTCATCCCAACGACGATGAGCTGCTCCACTACCGGCTGAGGTGGAGGCGCGTAGTGGGGCGTCTGGCTCGCTAGCCTTTGTCGGGACCGACGCCGAGGAGTAGGACGTGGAAGGGACGGTGCGCTGCACCGAGACGGTGGCCTCTCCGGAGGTCCTTTTTGCCGTCGCCGCCGATCTGGCCGCGTATCCCAAATGGGCCAGCGGGGTCCGCACCGTGGAGGTGCTGGCAGTCGATTCGGAAGGCCGGCCCAGCCGGGCACGTTTCGAGATAGACGGTTTCATTCGCAGAATCTCATACGAGCTGGAGTACACCTACGACCCGCCGCGGCGGTTGGAGTGGAAAGCCGTTCCGGGCCCCGACATTCAGGCGATGGAGGGCTACTACGAGTTTGAGCCTTTAGAGGGTGGGGGAACCCAGATCCTGTATGCCCTCAGGGTGGCGCCGGCGTTTGTGGTGCCCGGGTTCCTCAGGGACCAGGCCGAGAAGGAGATCGTGAAGCGGGCCGTGCGCGGACTCAAGCGCTATGCAGAGGAGATCGAATCCGGGACGGCTTCCTTGGATTAGGAATGGATCACGCTACGCAGGAGGCCCGCTCATGGAGCGGGCCTCCGTGTTGAGGTGGGCGCCTGCGAGGGGATCAGGAAGCGACGTCCACCTTGACTTTGCGGGGGAGCACCTCCGGCCGGCGGGGGATAATGACCTCGAGCAGGCCGTTGTTGGCCTTGGCCGAGATCTCCTCCGCATTGAGGCCTTCGGGGAGAACAAGCGTGCGCTTGAACTCTCCATCGAAGATCTCGCGGCGGTGGTAGCCGCTTTCCTCGACGCTCTCGTCGAAGTGGCGCTTGCCGGTGATAGTGAGGGTGCGATCCTCGACGGTGACGTTGATGTCGTCGGTGCTGACGCCGGGCACCTCAACACGTACCACCAGGTCGTTCTCTCGGTCAAAAGCGTCGATGCGCGGGCACCAGCCGGCGCCTGAGGTGGTTCCCCGCTCGAAGTAGCGGTCGATTTCGCCCAAGAGCGAGAACGGGTCAAACCTGACCAGATCCATGGTTTTCTCCTTCTTCTACCCGGTTCTAAGATTGATCGTAGCTATTAACTTGATATATTACAACTAATATTCCCTGAGTGGCTGCTCTAGGGGCGACAGGAAGTTGGGCCGGGCCGGGTATCTGGACACGACTGTGCACAGAAGGAGCGAATGATGGCTGGGCGTCGGATGTCGCGGCCGGGGACAGATAGGCTGGGGGGAGCCGACAAGGAGGTGAGGTGACTCTATCGGGACTAAGTGAAGCAGCCGCGGCCGTGCCTGCGGTGATCAAGCTGGTGGCCCGGCTCGCCGGCGATTCCCGAGTTGACTTGCGCGCCCGGCTCGTTTTGGCCGGTGCAGTCGGCTACATCGTGCTTCCCTTCGACATCGTGCCCGACTGGGTGCCAGGGCTCGGGCGATTGGATGACGTTGTTGTGTCCGCGTTGGCGATGAAGATCCTTCTGGACGGAGCCGGCGAGGAGATCGTGCGAGAGCATTGGGATGGGAGTGATCGGGCCCTGCACGCCTTCCAGGAGATCATCGAATGGCTGGCGACTATCGTGCCCGGCAAGCTGCGCCGCCTGGTGGCCAAGGCGGCCCAGTCGTGAGCACGGGCCGGGTGGTGGTTGGGGCCGGGTTCGTTGTCGTAGGGGCGTTGCTCTTGGCCGACGTCGCCGGGTTCGCCGAAGCAGGAGACATCCTCGCCGACTGGTGGCCCGTTCTCCTCATCGGACTCGGTGTGATCCAGGGCTTGTCCGGCGGCGAGTTCCGGGTGACATCGACCGTGTTGGTGATCGGCGGGATCCTGCTGCTGGGCATCACCACCGGGCTGTTTGGCGAAGACATCGGCGGTGTGGCCTGGGCAATGGTGCTGATCGCCGCCGGTCTATGGGTGCTGCTCGGCTGGGGACGGCGTCGCTCGCGAGCGTCGCTCGAGCCGGACCTGTCCGGCCTGTCGGTGTTCAACGTGGTCAAGCTGGCCAATCGTTCTGCGGCGCTGCGCGGCGGTTCTCTGACTGCGGTGCTCGGAACCCTGCGCCTGGATCTGACCGAGGCCGCACTCGACCCGATGGGCGCCCGGGTGTCGGCGACTGCGGTGTTTGGGTCCATCGACATGATCGTGCCCAAGGGATGGCAGATCGAGGTGCGCGGCCTTCCCATCTTCGGCGGCTGGGATGACACGACCTCGAAGGTCGATTCGGGGCCGGAAACTCCCCGCCTGCTGGTGCAGGCGCTCGTCCTGTTCGGCGGGCTCGAGGTGAAGCACCACAGCCGCTGGATCTGACACATACAATGACGCCTCGTTTCCGAGGAGCCGACGTGGAGTTCCGCCGCATCCCCAACTTGCCCCCCTATGTGTTTGCCGAGATCGACGCGCTCAAGGCGGCGGCGCGCCGGGCCGGGGAGGACATCGTTGATCTCGGTTTTGGCAACCCCGACATCCCCTCACCCGACAGCGTTATCGACAAGCTGTGTGAGGCGGCGCACAACCCCCGCAACCACCGCTATTCCTCGTCGCGGGGCCTGCCCAATCTGCGCAAGGCCGTAGCCGACCGGTATCAGCGGCGTTTTGGCGTCGAACTCGATCCTGAGACCGAGGTGCTTACCACCATCGGCGCCAAGGAGGGCCTGTCCCATCTCATGTGGACGCTGGTGCAGCCCGGCGACGGCGCCGTGGTTCCGGAGCCGGCATACCCCATTCACGTCTACGCCGCCGTTCTCGCCGGAGCCGAGGTGCACCGGGTTCCCATCGGGGTGGAGCCCGATGAATACTTTGTGCACCTTGCTGAGGTGTTCCGCACCACCTGGCCGCGGCCGCGCGCAGTCGTGGTGAACTTCCCGCACAACCCGACCACCGCCTGTGTGGATCTCGATTTCTATACCCGGCTGGTCGAGTTTGCCGGCGAAAACGAGACCATGATCGTGAGCGATCTCGCCTACGCCGACATCATCTACGGCGATTACCGGCCGCCGAGCCTTCTCGAGGTGCCGGGGGCCAAGGGAGTCGGCGTCGAGCTCTATACCCTCACCAAGGGCCACTCGATGGCCGGCTGGCGGGTCGGGTTCGTCGTGGGCAATGCCGAGGCGGTGGCCGCACTGGCCCGGCTGAAGTCCTACCTCGACTACGGGACGTTCCAGCCGATCCAGATCGCTTCGATCATCGCCCTCAACGAGGAGGACGGATACCCGGCCACGGTCTCGAAGATCTACCAAGCCCGGCGGGATACCCTCGTCGGTGGGCTGAACCGAGCCGGGTGGGAGGTCGATAAGCCCCAGGGGACGATGTTCGTTTGGGCGAAGATCCCCGCTGCCTTTGCCGAGATGGGCTCACTCGAGTTCTCCAAGCTGCTGCTGCGCGAGGCAAAGGTGGCGGTGAGCCCCGGGCTCGGCTTTGGGCCCACCGGTGACGGGCACGTGCGGTTTGCCCTGGTGGAGAACGAGCACCGCACCTCGCAGGCGGTGCGCGGCATACGACGGGCCTTGAAACAGGGCTGAGTGCCTAGTCGGAGCCGTTGGCGCTCAGGTAGAGCCTTTCGACGTACTGGGCAACCATACGCGCCGCGCTGAATCGTGGCGCGATGGAAGCCATCGCCTCTTGCATCATCTCGACCCATTTCAGTGGGATGCCGTCGGTGCGGTCGTAGAAGCGGGGGACGATCTCGTGCTCGAGGAGGTGGTAGATGGTGTACCCATCTGCCCGGTCGGACTCATATGGATCACCCAGCGCCCAGCCGTTGGCGCCGTTGAAAGCCTCGGGCCACCAGCCGTCGAGCTCGCTGAGGTTGAGCACGCCGTTGGCGGCGGCCTTCATACCCGAGGTCCCGCTGGCTTCCATGGGCGGCCGAGGTGTGTTCAGCCAGACGTCGACGCCGCCCACCAGATAGCGCGCCAGCTCCATGTTGTAGTCCTCCACAAACACCACGTGGCCATCCAGCTCCGGACTCTTGGTCAGACCCCAGACTTGGCGGATGAGCTCCTGGCCGTCGCGATCGGCGGGGTGGGCCTTTCCGCTGAAGATGAGCTGTACCGGACGCTCCGGATTGGTGAGGATCCCCTTCAGGCGGTGCCAGTCGGTGAGCAGCAGGCCGGCGCGCTTGAAGGTGGCGAAGCGGCGAGCGAAGGCGATGGTGAGTCGGTCCGGCGGGAGGAGATCGGCCACACGGCGAAGCTCGTCGGGGCCGGCTCCGTGACGCGCCAGTTGCTCGCGCAGCCGCCGCCGGACTTTGCGCAGCAGGCGCTCCTTCTGCGACACGTGCGCTTCCCATATCAAGCGGGGCGGGAGGCCGCGGACCGGATCCCACGCCTTGGGTATGTTGGGGGTGCGCTGGGCCCAGTCGGCCCCGCATACCGATGCGACGTGTTGGCTCATGGCGCCGCCCACCCAGGTGGGAAGGTGCACGCCGTTGGTGACGGCCTTCGCAGGCCCGCCGATGATGTGCTGCCAATCCCGGGTGACCATCTCGCCGTGGCGCCGGCTCACCCCATTGGTGGAGGCCGACAGGCGGATGGCCAGGGCTCCCATGTCGAAGTAGCTGGGATCGGCGGCGCGGCTCAGCTCGGTCAGCTTCTGGTCGGAGAGCCCCGGCAGTTGTCCGCTGAGATACTTCTTGGCCAAGCCGAGATCGAACGCTTCGTTTCCGGCCGGTACCGGGGTGTGGAGAGTGAACACCGAGTGCCGCTTCACCTGGGCAACGGCATCGTCGTAGGAGAGGCCGGCGCCGAGGAGGCGGGAGAGACGGTCGACGAGGGAGAGGGCGGCGTGGCCCTCATTGATGTGCCACGTCGATGGCTCCATACCGATGGCGTCTATGACCCGAACCCCTCCCATGCCGAGCACGATCTCCTGGCACAGACGCATCTCTCGGCCCCGCACGTAGAGGATGTGGGTGATGGGACGGTCTTCTGTGTCGTTGGAGGCGAGATCGGTGTCGAGCAGCAGCAGGGGCACGCGGCCCACATCGATGCGCCAAGCGCCTACGTCGATGTCGCGTCCCGGCATTGCGATGGAGACTTTGAGGGGATCGCCGGATGCATTGAGCACCCGGCGCAGCGGCCGGCGCGCCACCGCAACCGGGCGGTAGTGGTGCTGCTGGTTGCCGTCCGGGTCGACCGCCTGGCGGAAGTAGCCTCGGCGATACAGCAAGCCCACTCCGATCATGGGGATACCGAGGTCGGAGGCGGCCTTGGCGTGGTCGCCGGCGAGCACACCGAGCCCGCCCGAGTAGAAGGGCAGGGTGTGGTGCACCCCGAATTCGGTGCACAGGTAAACGAGGCCGCCGGGCAGCGAGTCGGCATGGTTGCGGCGATACCAGGTGTTCTCTGCGGTCATGTAGTCGTCGAAGGCTTCGATGACCCTGTTGTAGAGGCCGACGAAAGCCTTGTCGTTCTCGAGTATGCGCCAGCGTTTCGCCGTCGTCGCCTGCAGCACCGTGAGCGGGTTTGGTGCACGAGCCCAATCGGCCGGACTGACCCGCTGCCACAGTCCGCGCGCCTCCGGCATCCAGGTCCACCACAGGTTGTAGGCCAGGTCGTAGAGACGCTCGAGGGCTGGTGGTAGCGAGATTGGGGTTCCGGCGGCCACCGGGATGGAGGGCAGGGTGCGCGAGTTATCCATGCAGCTGTGTCATCGGAGCCGTTCACACTACCGCACCCGGACCGGGCGCCACCACTCGGTGCTCGGGGCTCGGGATAGACTGCCGCGGTTCATGGCATTCCCCGACGGCACCGCCGATTTTCGCAGTGACACCGTGACCCAGCCCACCGAGGAGATGCGCCGGGCTATGGCCGAGGCTGAAGTCGGCGACGACGTCTACGGCGAGGATCCCACGATCAACAGGCTGGAGCAGGAGTCCGCCGAGGTTGTGGGCAAGGAGGCGGCCCTCTTTGTGCCCTCGGGCACAATGGGCAATCAGATCGCGGTCAACCTCCACACCCGGCCCGGAGACGAGGTCCTCTGCGTCGATTGGGCCCACGTGCGCAACTTCGAACATGGTGCTGCCGCCGTCATTTCCGGAGTGGCGTTCCGCAACGTCGGGGGGCAGCGGGGCACCATCACCCGCGAGGAGGCCGAATCGGCTTTGGTGTGGTCGGGAAGACAGCTTCCGGCGGTGTCGCTCCTGGTGTGGGAGAACACCCACAACGCCTCGGGAGGATCGGTGCTGGCGCAGGACGTTGTCGAGCAGACGTCGGCGGCGGTGCGGGAGCGGGGTCTGGCCGTTCACCTCGATGGGGCACGTCTCTTCAACGCTGCGGTGGCTTCAGGACGGCCCGCATCCGAACTGGCCGCCATGGCCGACAGTGTGATGTTCTGCTTTTCGAAGGGCCTGCGTGCCCCAGTGGGCTCGATTCTGTGCGGCCCGGCCGGCTTCATCGGTGAGGCTCGTCGGGTTCGCGAACGTCTTGGCGGTGCCATGCGGCAGACCGGGGTCATCGCGTCTGCAGCTCTGGTGGGCTTGCGCCAGCGCGATCGGCTCGCCGAGGACCATACCCTGGCGCGTCGGCTGGCTGAGATGCTCAGCGAGCGGTTCCCCGCCGCGGTTCCGCGCTCTCCCGACACCAACATGGTGCTGGTCGACGGCGAGCAGATTCCCGGTGGCGCCGAGGGATTTCGGCAGGCCCTGGCGGCGAAGGGTGTGCTGGTCGGCTACATCCGGCCCGGGATTCTTCGGTTCGTGACTCACGGCGATGTGGACGCCGCCGACGTGGAACGGGTGGGAGTGGTGGCATCAGGGTTGGCATGAAGTCGATCAACTACTTCCAGGGAGAGGTGATCGACATCGTCCGCCGTCTGTTGGCCGTCGAGGACGATGCCCTTGCCGATGCCCGCCGGCGCGCCAAGGAAAGTGGGGTGCCTCTCATCGAGATCGCCCCTGAGGACGGTGCCATCCTGGGGGTTGTTGTTGCCCTGCTGCGCCCTCGTCTGATCGTCGAAATCGGGACACTTTTTGGCTATTCGGCCACTTGGATGGCCCGGTCGCTGCCGCCGCAGGGCCGGCTGATCACCCTTGAAGCCAATCCGGAGCACGCCCGGGTGGCAAGGACCACCTTCGAGAGGGCCGGGGTAGCCGATCGAATCGAGATCATCGTCGGCGATGCCGCCAAGACCCTGGCGACCGTGGTCGGGCCGGTCGACCTGGTGTTTATTGATGCCGACAAACCCGCCTATCCCGATTACCTGGCCTGGGCCCGCAAGACGCTGCGCCCGGGCGGGGTGGTGCTGGCCGACAACTCACTGGACAAAGGCCGCATTGGGAGCCCGGAGCTGCCTCGTACCCACGCCGTCCGCGCCTTCCTCGAGGAACTCGCCGCCGACCCGGCGTGGCAGGCGGCGATGATCCCCACTCTGGAGGGCCTGGCCATCGCGGTGCGCACGGAGGCGCGGTGAGATACGCAGTGCTATTCCCCGGCCAGGGCAGCCAGGCCGTGGGCATGGGGTCCGACGTCTTCGGCGCTCGCCCGGATCTTCTCGGCGAGACCGCTGATGCCCTTTTGGGCTGGTCACTCCGCGATGTCTGCCTGCAGGGTCCCGAAGACGAGCTGACCCGGACCGAACGAGCCCAACCGGCCCTGTACGCGGTGGCTTATGCCCTTTGGGACCAGCTGCAGTCGCGTCTCGAGCGCCGGCCGGTGGCCGGAGCCGGACACTCTTTGGGGGAGTACACCGCGCTGGCCGCGGCGGGAGCGTTTTCATTCGAGGACGGCCTGCGCCTGGTGGCGGCGCGGGGGGAGGGCATGGCGACCGCTGCGGATGCCGAGCCCTCGGGCATGGCCGCCCTGCTCGGTGGGGGGGCGGATGCCGCGGAAGTGTTGGCGGCGGAGTGTCGCCGCCGGGGCGGCCGGCTCTGGGTGGCCAACATCAACGCGCCGGGGCAGGTAGTGGTGGCCGGAGGGGCAGACGACATTGCCTGGGTGGTCGAGGCCGCCTGTGAGTACGGGCTGCGCCGGGCCGTGCCGCTCAAGGTGGCCGGGGCCTTTCACTCCCCGTTTATGGCGCCCGGCGCCACCAAGCTGGCCGAGGCGATCGAAGCCGTCGGGTTTGGGGCTACGGCTTTCCCGGTGTGGGCCAACGTCACTGCGCGTCCGCACGGCGCCGACGTGGGCACGGCGCTGCTGAAGCAGCTCACCGCCCCGGTCCGGTTTGTCGAGATGCTTGAAGACATGGCCTCGGCCGGGGTCGACCGGTTTGTGCACGTGGGCCCCGGTGATGTAACCGCCGGCCTCGCCAGGAGGTCGGTAAGGGGGATAGAGGTTCATGTGGTGTCGAACCTGGATGAGGTCGACGCCGTCGCTGAGGTGCTGGACTTATGAGCAGGGAGGAGCCAGGGTTGCGGAACGCCGTCATCACCGGCTGGGGCAAGTGCCTGCCGCCGGCTGTTCTCTCCAATGCCGATCTGGAGGGGCTCACCGATACCAGCGACGAGTGGATCAGGACCAGGACCGGGATCAAAGAGCGGCGTATCAGTCACGTCGACACCTCTGATCTGGCGGCAGTTGCCGGGCTGCGCGCCATTGCCGCCGCCGGTCTCGAGCCCGATGACATCGACTTGGTGCTCCTGGCGACCTGCACTCCCGACGGACTGGTTCCGAGCACCGCGGTGCGGGCACAGCACAAGATGGGAATCTCGGGGGTGGGCGCCATGGACCTCAACGCCACCTGCTCCGGTTTCATCTATGCACTGGTGATCGCCGATCAGATGATTGAGAACGGGGCCCTCGACCGGGTGCTGATCATCGGGGCGGAGAAGCTTCACTATTGGATCGATTTCACCGATCGGTCGACCAGCGTGCTCTTCGGCGACGCCGCCGGCGCGGCGGTGGTCGAGGCCACCGACGACTTGGAGCCGGGCCTGCTCGCCTTTGAACTGGGTGCCGACGGCTCGGCGGCCGACATTCTGTACGTCGACGGCGGCGGCACCGCCGGTGTGCCCCGACGCGAACAATTCCAGACCATCCACATGGAAGGGCCCGCCGTGTTCCGCCGCGCCGTCCAGGTGATGGGCGATGCTGCGGAACGTGTGGTCGCCGCGGCCGGGTTCGAACGCAAGGACATCGCCCTGCTCATTCCGCACCAGGCGAATATCCGTATCATCGACGCGACGGCACGACGTATCGGTCTCGAGCCCGAGCAGGTCTACGTGAACATCGAGGCCTACGGCAACACCTCGGCGGCCACCATTCCGGTCGCTCTCACCGAAGCACTGGAGGAGGGGCGTATCTCGGCGGGGGAGGCGATCGTCTTTACCGCCTTTGGGGGTGGCCTCACCTGGGCGGCGGCGGCGTATCGGTGGGCAGCCAGGACCGAGCCCGTCGGCGAGAGTGAGGCGCAGCTGCCCGCAACCGATGCAACGGCCGTCGAGTTGTTGGAACCCAACATCCAACTGCACGGCAAGGGGGTCTAGATCATGAGCCGAGTGGCACTCGTCACCGGCGCCGGCCGCGGCATCGGCCGGGCCATTGCCGAGAACCTGGCCGTGCTGGGCCACCGGGTGGCCGTGAACGATCTCACCGCCGATGCTGCCGGCGAGACGGTGGCCGCCATCAAGAAGGCAGGGAACGAGGCGGTGGCCGTGGGCGCCGATGTTACCGACGAGGCTGCGGTCGGCAGGATGTTCGACGAAGTGACCGATCTGCTCGGGCCGGTGGAGATACTCGTCAACAATGCCGGCATCACCCGCGACAACCTGGTGCTGCGCATGACTCCGGGGGAATGGGACGCCGTCCTCAACACCAACCTGCGCGCCGTCTACCTGTGCACCCGGGCGGCCCTGCGGCCGATGTTGAAGGCTCGCTGGGGGAGGATCGTCTCGATCAGTTCGGTCTCGGGTCTGCACGGCAATGCCGGCCAGGCCAACTATGCGGCGGCCAAGGCGGGTCTCATCGGCTTCACCAAGACGGTGTCCAAGGAGGTCGGCTCACGCAACGTCACGGTGAACGCAGTGGCTCCCGGCTTCATCGAGACCGAGATGACCGCGGCGCTGCCGGCAGCGGTGCGGGAGGCGCTGCTGCCCGCCATCTCATTGGGCCGGTTCGGGACGTCGCAAGATGTCGCTTCCGCCGTCGGCTATCTTGCCTCCGACTCGGCTTCGTACGTCACCGGCCAGGTGATTGTTGTTGACGGTGGATTAGCACTGTAGGAAAGAGGATCAATGGAACGGCCTGATATCGAAAAGAAGCTCGTCGAGCTGCTCGTTGACGAGCTCGGCATCGAGAGCGAGAGCATCACAATGGACGCCACTTTCGAAGAGGATCTCGACGTCGACTCGCTTGGTGTGGTCGAGCTACTGATGGCGCTCGAAGATACTTTTGGCGTCAAGATCCCCGACGAGGAGGCGGAAGCCATCTCCACGGTCGGCGAGGCCGTCGATCTGGTGATGCAGAAGCTCGGAGGCTGATCGCGTGTCCGACCGCCGGGTCGTCGTGACCGGGCTCGGCGCCGTCACGCCGCTCGGCCTTGACGTCACGTCCACCTGGCAGGCCCTGCTCGCCGGACGTTCGGGTGTGAGCGAGATCGGCTCGTTCGATGCTTCGCCCCTGGCGGTGCGGATCGCCGCGGAGATCCCGAGCTTTGATCCGGAGGACTGGATGGGCCGGCGGGCGGCGCGGCATCTCGACCGCTATGCCCAGCTTTTCTGGGCTTCGACAAAACAGGCGCTGGATCATGCCGGGCTGGCCCTCGATGAGGACGATCCGGAAGCACAGCGCGCCGGTGTGGCCTTGGGCAGCGGCATCGGCGGCATCATGAGCTTTCAGGAGTCGATGGATACGATGCGCCAGAGGGGGCATGATCGGGTCAGCCCGTATGCCATACCTCGCATCATCTCCAACATGGGCGCCGGGGTGGTGTCGATCGACTTCAATCTGCTGGGTCCCAACGTCTGCTCGGTGACGGCGTGTGCCGCCTCGGCGAACGCCCTCGGCGACGCTGCCGAGATCATCAAACGTGGTGACGCCGACGTTATGGCGGCAGGTGGAGCCGAGGCCGCCGTCTGCGAATTCGCCGTGACCGGCTTCATGCAGTCGCGCGCATTGAGCACGCGCAACGACGATCCCACGGGAGCCTCCCGCCCCTTCGACAGGGACCGCGACGGTTTTGTCATGGGCGAGGGTGCGGCCACGCTGATACTCGAGAACCTCGAGCACGCATTGGCCCGAGGAGCGGCCATACATGCCGAGCTGGTCGGATATGGGATGTCAGGCGACGGTTATCACATGACCCTGCCCCGGCCTGGAGGCGCCGGAGCCGCACGGGCCATGGAGAACGCCCTGAGAAGCGCCAAGCTCGAAGCCGCAGACATCGACTACGTGAATGCCCACGGCACCTCGACGCAGGCCAACGACAGCACGGAGACCGCCGCCATCAGAATCGTCTTTGGGGATCACGCCGATCTGGTGCCGGTGTCGTCGACCAAATCGATGACCGGCCATCTGCTCGGCGGCGCCGGGGCGCTGGAATCGATTGTGTGCATCCTGGCCATCCGTGACGGGGTGGTGCCGCCGACCATCAACTACGAGACTCCCGACCCGGAGTGTGATCTCGACTATGTGCCCAATGAGGCTCGCCAGGTGAGGGTGCGTCGGGCCATGACCAATTCGTTCGGTTTCGGGGGCCACAATGTGGCGCTGGTATTCACCGGGGTCTGATTTGTGGTGGACATAGATGCCGATCGAGCGATATGTTTGTGCCGCACAATCTGTCAAGTGATGGTCTTCCCGAGGAGTAGGGTGTTTTTTGGTGCCGATGGCGGGCCCGCATCGGGTCGGATCCTGAGAGTGACACAAGAGGAGGAAGCATGGCAAGTCGCACAAGAGGCCGAGTGCTGGCGCTGCTGACAGTGGTATTGGTGCTGGCACTGGTGGCCGCCGCTTGTGGTGATGACGGCAGCGTGTTTGGCCAGGGAAACGACACGTCGACCACTGCAGCCGATGGGGGAACGGCCATTCCCGACGAGACGACGACCCAGGCGCAGCAGCAGACGACAACGACCCAGGCGCAGCAGCAGACGACAACGACCCAGGCGCAGCAGCAAACGACGGCCACAGCGGTGCCGCCGCCGACGACAGCAACCACAACAACAACGCTGCCGACGGCAACCCTTCTACCCTTCGCGACTGCGTACTACAGCGAGTTCAATCTCACCTCCGGGTTTTTTGACCCCTGGGAGTACACCGACCAGGACGTCAGGGCCGGCTCCCTGGACCCGGTCGATGTCGGCTATCTGCCGCCCTCCAACTGCTACGGGTGGGCCAACGACATCCCCGATTTTGAGGTCACCTACACGGCGGGCTCATACGATCTGCTGCGCTTCTACTTCATCGCCGACGATTCCAGCGAGGATGCAATCCTCGTCATCAACGACCCGTCCGGGCAATGGCACTGCAACGACGACTCGTTTGGAACGCTGAACCCATCAGTCGACTTCGCCTTCCCGTCGTCGGGGGTCTATGACATCTGGATCGGGACGGTGCATGAAGCCGAGCTGATCGACGGGAGTTTCTTCATCACCGAGCTCAGCGGAAACCATCCGTAGGCAGGGCGCCGGCAGCGGCCGGATCGAAAGCCGGCAGGAGTTCGACTGCAGGCGATTGGCGGATCAGCGCGGGAGCAGGCATCGGCAAGGACTGGGTGCCGTCTTGTCCCCGCTGGGGGCGTATACCCCGGTGGCCTGACCCTGGTTCTTTCGATTCTCCGGCCACCCGTGGTGGCACCGACGGAGGATACGACGCCCTCGGCTAAGGTTCCGGCCAGCCCCGACACGATTGGCGCTTGACGGGATGAGCCCTGAGCCGGGTCAAGATCGTGTGCCGCCCTGGGTGAGGCTGCTTCTGGTCCTCATCCTGCTCTACATTTTCCTTACCGGGGTCAAGGCGCTCGAGAGCGGCATCAAAGCCTTCGGGGAGGATTTCACCAACTCCCTTTTTCAGCGGGCGTCAAATCCGCTGGCCGGACTGTTCGTGGGGGTGCTGGCCACGGTGGCGGTGCAGTCGTCGTCGGTGACCACCTCAGCCATAGTCGGGCTGGTAGGTGCCGGCTCGCTCCCGGTGGAGCTGGCGGTGCCCATGATCATGGGAGCCAACATCGGGACTACCGTCACCAACACGCTGGCTTCACTGGGGTTCTTGCGGCGCACCGACGAGTTCCGGCGCGCTTTTGCCGGGGCCACGATGCATGATTTCTTCAACATCTGCAACGTCGCCGTCATGCTTCCGCTCGAGCTGCTCACCGGCGTGCTTACCAAGACCGCCACCTGGATAGCCGACGCGGTCGGCGGCCTGTTCACCTTCGAGTATGGCGAATCGGGCGGGGCGCTGAAGACCGCGGTGAAGGCGCCGGCGAGGCTTATGGAGAGCCTGCTCGACAGGCTCGGTTGTGGGGACCACCTGACCGGTGCCCTCCTGCTGGTGTTCGGGCTGGTCCTGATATTTCTGGCTCTCGCCTACATCACCCGCAACATGAAGCTGGTGATGGCCGGGCGTATCGAGCGCTCGATGAACGCGGTTCTATCCAAAGGCGGAGGCCTTGCCGCCATCACCATCGGCATGATCGTCACAGTCGCGGTTCAGTCGTCCAGTATCACCACCTCGGTGCTGGTGCCGATGATTGCCGCCGGCGTGTTGACGCTGCGCAATGCCTACCCGATGACCCTCGGCGCCAACATCGGCACCACCATTACGGCTCTGCTCGCCTCTCTCGCCGCCGAGATTCCGGCGGGTATGGTGATCGCTCTTGTGCACCTGCTGTTCAACCTGTCCGGGCTGCTGGTGTGGTATGTGGTGCCGGGCCTGCGCGGTGTTCCCTTGGCATTGGCGGAGAAGGTGGCGGTGATCGCCGAAAGGAGGAAATCGTTTGTTGTCGTCTACGTAGTCGGTGTGTTTGTGATAATTCCCCTTGTAGGGGTGCTGGTCCTCCAGTAGCGAGGTGTTGTGATGGTCTGGGAGTTTTTCAAGGCGGGCGGTGATGAACAGCTCGAAGAGATCGAGGGGCTCATTGTGCAGATGCTGCTCGATTGTCGGCACACCTTCGACTTGGCGATCAACGCCGTCGTGAGCGGAACCGAGGCTGCGGCCGTAGGCAAGACGATCAGGAAATCCGACCGGCGGGTGAACAAGGCGGAACGTAAGGTGCGACGGCAGCTGGTCGTGCACGTGTCGGTTCGTGGAGAGCGGGCCGATCTGCCCCGGGTACTCGTCACCACGAGCATCATCAAGGACATCGAACGTGTCGGAGACTATGCCAAGAACGTCTGGGATCTGGCGGATGCGGGGATCGATCTGTCACAAGCCGCCGACGTCGATTCGCTCCTGGAGCTGCGAGATCGCACTTCGAACCTGATTGCGGAAAGCGCCCGGATCGTCGGCGATCGAGATACGGGAGCGGCCGAGTCGTTGCTGAAGGAACTCGAGGATGTGCTGGATGAGTACGACGACTGCATACAGGCACAGATCGAGTCGACGGGCACGCCGCGCGACGCGGTACCGCGTGCCCTGCTCTGCCGCTACCTGAAGCGGATCACCGCGCACCTGATGAACGTGCTCACTTCCCTGGTGATGCCGTTTGATCGTCTCGATTACTACGACGAGGACAAGGCCGACCGGGATTAGGGAGTTCGTCAGTCGGCGATGTCGACGTAGATCCGAGGCGGGCCGGTGAGGGTGCCCACGCTGAAGGGCTTCTCGTCACTGAGCCCGATGACCCACCACATTTGCGCCTCGAAGTCCTCTACGAGCAGCAATTGGACCACGCTGGCGTTGTTGACGTCGATGCGGGAGTCGCCGGTGTAGGTGGGCACAATGATCACGGGATCACTGATGTCGACGGTGCCTGATGGGTAGAAGCGGCCCATGAGGTAGGAGCTGCCGGCCACGTAGGGCGGTCCCGGGTAGGCCATGCCGTATTCCTGATCGGTTCCGTAGCGGAACTCCCATCCGGGGAGCGCCGGCTCCTCAAAATCGAACACGATGCGGGTGAAGCCGTCGTGGTCGCCGAAACGGACGTTGGTGAGCAGCCCGCCGGTGCCGGGCCCGGACTTGGGGCCGGTATCTCCGGCAAAGGGGATCGTGGTGGCCACCGTTGTTGTGGTTGAGGCGGTAGCGGTGGCCGCTGTGGTTGCGGCGGGCACGGTTGTGGTGACGGCTGCGGTGGTCGTCGGTGCCGATGTTGCCGACGCCGTGGTGGTGACAGTGGTGTCGTCGGCGCAGGCGGCGGCAAGAAGGGCCATCACCAGAATGGGGGCACAGGTGAAACGGCCGAGACAAGATCGGTGCGGCAGTACCGGCTCCCGGTTGGCGAGGCCGCCACTGTATCGAGAGCCGGCGATGCGGAGGACCGGTCTAGGGTTTGACGGGCACCATCTGCATCGTATTCGAGCCGGCCTCCACCTCCCTGGGCGTCCCGGGGCAGTAGGTGATGGTGGCGCGCACCTTGACCACACCGGGACTGGGGCTCTCCTTGGCCAGTGTCTGCAGCTGGCCGGGGCTGAGGTGCAGATCCTCACCGGAACCTATCGTCTGCCATCCCTGTGGGGTGTGCACCTCCCAGGTGATCAGGTGAGGGATGCCGCCGATCCCGCTGCGGTCGGAGGCATGCAGGTCGGCGCCGGCCTCGCTGCTGACACCGACGGCGGCGGGAATCTCTGGTTCGAGCCGTCTTAGCTCGCCCTCCAGATCCTTGATCTTCTGGTCCCGCTCCGCCGATGGTGGGAGCTTTTTCATGTCCGAGATGGCGTTCTGCAGCCGCGCCGCCTGGCCCTTTTTGGGATCGGGCACCGCGCCGGGCACCGGGTCGGCACAGGTGACACGAGCTCCGAGGGCGTCGGGATCATCCAGTTCTTCGCATGGATCGGGCTTCTTGGACCCGCCGACCACAAGGAAGAGGATCAGGGACAGCAGGATCAAGGTGCCCGTCACTCCTCCGATGATGAAGGGCCAGGGGGACCGGGAATGCGGTATTTCGTCCTGGGTCATGCCGGCAGCCTCTTGGGCCGTATCGGCGGTTCCAGGCTCCAGGTCGTCGGCCGTGGCCCAAGCAGGTTCGAGTGCAGTGTCGGGCGACACCTCTTCTACGGTCGAGAAGGGATCGATGGTGTCCATCGCGGTCGGAGGCGGCTGCTCCTGTGCCGGCTCGTCGACACACGCCATGGTGATGGGCGGCGATGTGTACTCGACTCCGTCGATGACGGCGCCGACCACCATTCGCACCGGTCCTTCAGGAAGTTCCCAGATCACCTCGTTGGCTCCAGGGTCCACACAAGGAGGACTGCTCATCTCCTCGTCGCAGCTGAAGGAGAGAGGGGCGTCGTACTCGCACGAGGTACAGCCGTGGGTGGAGCAGATGGCTATGTTGTCCCCGGCCTCGTAGAACTCGCCGTCGCCATCATCACAGACGGCGAACGCTTCCCAGTCCGTGCCGACATCGCGGCATGCCGAGCACTCAAAGGCGAGATAGAGCGCGTTGCCGTCGTGCGTGGCCCATGCCGCCACCGGGGCGTCTCCGGTGGGCAGCTCAATTGCCTGGTCCCACTCTCCGGGCGACAGCTCCCCGTCGATCACGGGAGCCGGCCCTCTCGGTACCTCGATGGTGTCTTGGGCCCGGGCGGCCGTATGCACGAGGAGTAGGAACAGGATCAGGAGAATGGCTCGGAAACAGCGCAGCATGACATCCCCTTTGCCCCTTTGCGCGACTCGTGGCGGCGCGCTCGTATACGGTCCCCAATCACCAAGCGTATTGGAGGCAGAGCGGAGCGGCAACTCCGTCAGGCGCTGAGGATGAGGGCTCCGATCAGGTGGTAACCCAACACCAGGGTCAAGCCGCCTGCAATCAGCAGTGACACCTCCAGCACCTGCCGATAACGGCGCAGGAACCAGATGGTGAACCCGACAACGGCTGTGATAGACAGCTTGAACAAGGCGGCGAGCACCGGGTCGATATCGATGAGCCGAGCCATCACCGGGTTGGCCTCGGACGCCCCCAGTTCCAGAGCCCGCAAGGTGAGAAGGAGATCGGCGAGGCTGAGCAGCACGATGGCGGCCAGGACGAGGGCAATATTCAGGCCGTCGTCGCGGTATCGGTCGAGCACGGTCCAGCGGGCCCGGAGCAGGAGGCCGCCGGCCGGCCGGCGCCGCTCGAAGCCGCGACGACGCTCCGGGTAGTAGATGCAGAGCCGCCGGCTGCGACGATCTCCGGTGCCGCGCCTGTCGGTTGAAAGGCTGGTCCCCATGCGTGTCCTCGGACGCAGATCCTACGCCGGCGGGTCACTATTCGCTCCGACGGTGTTTCAGGCTTCTGCGCATCCAGCTTCTTCAGACGGCGAATGACGGGCTTTGTGGATCGGCCGAGCGAGAATTGCAGCCGACATCTTCCGGCGCGGCATTCGCAGGCCATTTGTTGGGGAACCTCGGCTGCCACTGTGGCCGTCACAGGGACGATCCGCTATAGGAATGAGAAATGAGCAAACAGAAATCGGAAGGCCGCCGCAGTATCTGGTGGTTCGGCCTCGCCTTCATCGTCATCGTTGGCATTGTTGCCTCGGTCATCATCTTCGTTCCGGGTCAAGAGGCTGCAGCCGAAGAGAGTCTGGAGGCCTTTGATTCTTGCGCGGCCCTTCTCGAGTACGCCAAGAGCGAGGCCCTCGATCGGGTCACCGCATGGGGACTCGACGGTGGCTGGGGTGGCTTCTTCCCCATCGCCGAGATGGCCGCTGTTGACGCGGCCAACGGTGCTGTAGCGGGTGCTGAGCCGCCTCAGTCGGCGGCGCGGGAAGAGGAAGGCCAGTACTCGACCACCAATGTGCAGGAAGCCGGTATCGACGAGCCCGATCTGGTGAAGACCGATGGTGACCGCATCATCGTCATCTCCGGGCAGACGCTCTATGTGCTGTCGGCCGACCTCGAGATCCTCTCCACGTTGGATCTCTCCAACGAGGGCTGGTTCTCCGAGATGTTTCTCGTCGGGGACCGGGTCGTCCTGCTCGGCGACCACGGAGGAATGGTCGGCATTCCCGGTGAACGGTTTGCCTCGGTTCCCTACTACGGCGGCGTTGCCGCTATCGCCGAGATCGACCTGTCCGATTCGGCGGCCCCGGAGCTGTTGCGCACCACCTACATCGACGGCAGCTATCTGTCGGCCCGTCTCCACGGCGACGTGGTGCGGGTGGTGGTGTCGTCCTACCCGACCGGCCTCGAGTGGTCGTACCCGGTTGGCTCCGGTTTGCGCGCCGAGCGCGATGCTCTTCGCGAGAACCAGGCCATCATCGAGCAGTCGACGATCGACAACTGGCTTCCCTACTTCGTCGCCGTTGATCACCGCAACAACAGCGAAGATGAGGGTGTGCTGCTGTCTTGCGACGACGCCTACCACCCCAGGAGCTTCTCCGGTTTTGGGATGCTGACCATCGCCGCCTTCGGCCCCAATGGGCTCGGCGACAGCACGGGGGTCATGGCTGACGGTGAGACGGTCTACGCCTCGAACAACGCCTTCTACGTGGCAACAAACCGTTGGGGCGATATCTATGCCGAGGAGGGCACACAATCGGGCGGTGTGCAGACACAGATACACGCCTTCGACATCGCCGGCGCCACCACCAGCTACGCCGCTTCGGGCGCGGTGGAGGGCTACCTGCTCAATCAGTTCTCGATGTCGGAGTGGGACGAGCACCTGAGGGTGGCCACCACCAGCTCCCAGTGGTGGGGAAGCAGCGAGGATTCGGAATCTCAGGTTGTGGTCCTGGGCCGGTCGGGTCGGCGGCTGATTGAGACCGGCAGTGTGGGTGGCCTCGGCCAAGGTGAGCAGATCTACTCGGTTCGTTTTGTAGGTCCCACCGGCTACGTGGTTACCTTCCGCCAAGTCGACCCGCTGTACGTGATCGATCTCTCCGATCATGAGAACCCGCAACTCGCCGGCGAGCTGAAGATCACCGGCTACTCCGCCTACCTCCACCCGGTCTCCGAGGGCCGGATCCTCGGGATCGGACAGGAAGCGACGGAAGAGGGTCGAACAACCGGCACCAAAGTGGCCATGTTCGATGTCTCCGATCCGCAGAACCCGCAGCGTCTCTACGACTACTCGCTCACCGATGCATATTCGGAGGCGGAGTGGGATCACCGGGCCTTCCTGCTCTGGGAGGACACTTTGGTGATGCCACTCGAGGTGTGGAGCCACGAGGAGCCCATGCCGGTACCTGAGGTCGACGATGCCGTCAGCGATACCGACGGCAGCACTGGCGTGGCTGTCGCCGACGAGGAGTGGTATAGCGAGGACTGGTTTAGCGGCGCTCTGATGCTGCGCATCAACGGTGCCTTTGAGGAGATCGCCATGGTGGATCATCCCGGTGGGGTGCGTCGCTCTCTGGTGATCGGTGACCGCCTCTACCTGGTCGGGTACAGCGCCATCCAGATGGTCAACCTGGGCGACGGCTCGCCCATCGACGGCGGCCTTCTGGAGTTCGACGGCTTCTAGGTCAACATGTAGCAAGCGGGGGGCCGGCAAGACGCCGGCCCCCCGGCGCGTCAGGCGTGTTCCACCTCATCAGGCGGCGGAAACGGCGCGGCCGGCACATCGGGGTGCCACACCTCGCGCTCTAGCCACGGATATCCGGCGCCCAGCGAGATGATGGTGCAATGCCCCGGCTTTTCCTCCGGGAGCCGGGCGAGTTCGATGCCGGTGAGGTGCAGCCGGGCCGCCTGCACCGGGTCCTGGTGAGAGACGATCACCGCGACACCATCTGGGAAGGCGGCGCCGATATCTTCCACTGCGGCGGTCATACGTTCGGCAACGGCGGCCAAGGGCTCGGGAGAGAAGGGGAGATCTTGGGGGTGATCGAGGTAGGCCTCGAGCTCTCCGGGATACTTCTCGGGCAGTTGCTGCCAGACCGTGCCGGCCCAGCGCCGGCCCAGCGCCCACTCGGTGAGGCGCTCATCGCGCTGGACTTCGAGGGCAAGGCCGGCGGCCAGAATCTGCGCAGTCTCCAGGGCCCGCTGCAGCGGAGACGAGACGACAACGTCGATTCCGAGGGCAGCAACACGCGCTGCGGCCGCCATCGCCTGACGGTGGCCGGTCTCACTGAGGCCGAATCCGGGAAGGTCGCCGTAACACATCCGATTGGGGTTGTGGACCTCACCGTGGCGTACCAGATGTAGCTCTCGCAGCACGAGCCGGGAGTGTAGGTACGGTAGGAGGGTGCACTTCGCCGAGCCGTTTGCTCACGTGGACATGGATGCCTTTTTTGTAGAGGTGGAGCGACTGCGGCACGTGGAACTGATCGGCGTGCCCGTTGTTGTTGCCGGCTTGGGGAGGCGTGGGGTGGTGTCGTCGGCCTCCTACGAGGCGCGGCGCCGCGGGGTGGGCTCGGGTATGCCGACGGTGCACGCTCGTCGGCTGTGCCCGCAGGCGAGGTTCCTGGCGCCGGACCACGGCGCCTATGCGGATGCCTCGTGCCAAGTCTTCGAGGTGATTTACTCGTTCACGCCGAAGGTCGAGCCGCTTTCGGTCGATGAGGCGTTCCTGGACATAGGAGGGCTTCGCTTCTGCTACGACTCACCGGTGGCGGCGGGGGAGGCGATCCGGGCCGCGCTGAGAGGCCATACCGGACTGCCGGCGTCGGTGGGCCTGGCCGCCATCAAATTCATTGCCAAAATGGCGAGCCGCGAGGCCAAGCCGGCCGGCGTGCTTCTCGTGCCGGCCGGATCAGAGACGGAATTCATCCACCCGATGCCCGTTCGTGATCTCTGGGGCGTGGGGGAGGTCACCTATGCCCGTCTCGAGAAGCTGGGGGTGAAGACGATTGGGGACATCGTCTCTTTTCCCAGGGCCACCTTGGAGCGACGCCTCGGAGTGGCGGTCGGCAGCCACGTCTGGGACCTTGCTCACGCCCGGGATGATCGGCAGGTGGAGCTGAAGGGTGATCGCCGATCCATCTCGGTGGAGCACACCTATGAGCAGGACATCAGTGGCAGCGAGACTCTGCAGGCCGAACTCTTGCGCCACGCCGACCACCTCGCCACCCGCCTGCGCCGGTCTGCCGTGGCGGCGCGGACCGTGACCGTCAAGGTGCGATTCGCCGATTTCACCACCGTGACGAGGAGTGAGACTCTGGAAGTTCCGGTCGATACGGCACACCAGATCTTTGTTTCGGCGCTTCGTCTGCTGGGACGCGCCGATGCAGGCAATCGGCCGGTGCGGCTGTTGGGCATTGGAGCGGGGACGCTCGACGATGCGGCGGCACCCCGGCAGCTTGGCCTGGATCAGCGCCCCTGGGAGGATCTGGAGTCCGCCGTTGACCAGATTCGACAGCGTTTTGGGCAGACGGCGGTGGGGCCGGCACGTCTCTTTGACGGCGAACACCGGTCGAATACGGGATCCCAGGAACTAGCAGACGACCCTCGAGACCTCGCCTAGGACCCTTGGGTATACTTCGCTTCCCATCGCCGGACGAAGCCATGCCACTCGACGACAGAGAACAGCGCATCCTCGAAGAGATCGAGCGTCAGTTCTACGAAGAGGACCCGAAACTGGCCGAGACGGTCCGGAGTACCACGCTGGCGAGTATCTCGTCGCGGCAACTCAAGTGGGCGGTGCTTGCTGCGGCCGTAGGCCTTGGTCTGATGCTCGGTTTCTACACACGCTGCGTGCCGGTTGCCCTGCTTGGTTTTGTCGTCATGGTGCTGTCGGTGGCGTGGATCGCTGCGATTGTGCAGCGACGGAGTGGGGTTGGCCGTAAGTCAACCCGGGAAATGATGGGCCGACTGGGCAGAAGGTGGCGTCGGCGCGACTAGCCTTCTCGCAACCACACGGGAGAGAAGGATTACAGGACCCGCCGGGTCGGGCCTGTTGGGGATCTTGGGAGGGAGAGTGGCCTTGGAAGGCTTCACCGCACAGCAGACGTGTCGTTTCACCGGATGCACGCCTCACCAATTGCGGTATTGGGATCATGTAGACCTCGTCAACCCCAGCATTCAGGGCACCGATGGACGTCCTGGGCGCCGCCGCCTCTATTCCTTCCGTGATCTTGTGGCCCTGAGAGTCATCAAGAGCCTTCTCGACAACGGCATGTCGGTGCAAAGGGTGCGCCGCGCCTGGGACTACCTGCGACGGACGGCCGACATCGATAACCACCTCGCCGAGATCAAGCTGGTCACCGATGGGCAGAGCATCTTTCAGGTGACCTCAACCGACGACGAACTCATTGATGCTCTGCGCTCAGGTCAGCTCGCTTTCTTCGTAGCGATCAATGAGATCGCCCACGAGGTCGAGGAGGACGTGACTCGGTTCGAGCTGGATCGTGAGCGTTTCCTCGAGATGCTTCGACGTGGCGAAGAGGACGTTGTCTCAGAGGCCGCCAGCGGCTGAGGAGCCGCCGGTTTGGCTAATTCTCCAGCTGCCACCTGCGTGGCTTCAGAGACCGAAGCCGGTAGTGGGCCAGAAGGCGCCGCCAGCGTGAGTGATTCGATCTCAGCTGACGCTCTGTTCGCCTTAGGGATGTGGACGCGGCCTTCACCTCGGATTGACCGTACTCACCCAGGCCGTAGATGATCGAACCGTAGACCTCGGCGAGCGGCGTGAGCAGGAATCCGGTTGATCGTGCCACCTCCAGCGGTGTGGCCGATGGTTCCGGTTCGATGCCCAGATCGGTGAGGCGGTCGATGGCATGCCGCCAGCCTGCGGGAACGTCGCCTGCGGCAAGCCGATGCAGGCGAACCCGCCGACGGATCCACTTGGCTGCCGGGACCATGGCGAAGATCAACAGCAGAATGATGATGACGCCGACAAGCCAGGTGACGATTGTCGCCACCGGTATGTCGAACCCGGTATCCGGTCGAGAGCCGTCGATGTCGGGTATTTCCGGGAGCGGGTCCTCGGTGAAGCCGCCGGGGCCGTAGTTGGGGTAGCCCCAAAGAGGATTGAAATAGCCTTCGGAGTCGAGAGAGGCGAGATAGTCGGAGATGTCAAAAGGAAGCTCCATGAACGTGGGCGTCTCGCTGAAGCCACGCGGTGTCGGATCAAAGCGGACCCAGCCCTGTGTGGGCATCCACAGCTCCACCCAGGCATGGGCGTTGCGTGCCCGCACAACGACGCTGCCGTCCGGTTGGCTTACACCGGGGGTGAAACCGAGTACGACGCGGCTGGGAATGCCGACAAGGCGCGCCAGCACTCCCATCGAGGTGGCGAACTGTTCGCAGTATCCGGTGCGGTAATAGGGGCTTGCCGGGTCGAGCAGCCAGGCGCTGAGTTCATCGGCACCGTGCCCAGGCTCGATGTCTGTGCTGTAGCGGAAGGCATTCGGCGAATGGAAGAAGGCCTCGAGGGCGAGGCCTCGCTCGTAGTCGGTGGCCAGGCCGGCCGTCACCGCCTCGGCAAGGGCATCGAGGTCGGGGTCCAGGTTGGTCGGCAGCCGCAGGTAGGTGCCGCGATTCGGGAGTGCATGGGTCTCCGGCGGTTCGGCAGCTTGGATGTCGTAGCCGGATTCCGCAGCGGCGGCTTCGGCAAAGAGTGGAGAGGGGAGGCCGTCGGCACCGAGCGCGAGCACATCCAGGTCCGGGTCGGGCACCGCTGAGACCACCTCGTACTGCATCCCCCGGTAGGTGCGGAGACCAAAGTGAAGCGAGGCGTCGTCGATCTTGACCCGCGCCCCTCCCTGGACGTAACGGTCTTCCGATGTCAGCTGGACGGGTGAATAGGCTGCAGGGAGCCACTCCTGGTTCAGAAACAGCACCCTGACGGTCTGGGTGACCTCGATGGTCGATCCGTGGAACGCGGAGCCCGGAGTCTCGTATTCTTCGATCTCGGCTGGATCCCGCACGATGGGCGCATCCGTGTACCACTGGTCGCCGTCGAAGCTCTCCAAGGTGAGCAGACGCCAATAGACATCCCGGCCCTGGATGTCGCCGTCGAGGTTCGCCTGGAACAGCGGGTACTCGGATTCACCCACGAGATCCTGATGGATTCCGACAAACGGGTTGTACGACACGCTGCCGAAGTAGTCGCCTCTGAGCGAAGAGGGCACCCGCCAATCAACAATTCCTCCGGGTGGGACAAGTGCGGCGAGAGCGTTTGTCGAGATCAGAGTGACAATGAGAATGAGGGCCAGGACCCCGCCGGCGAGAGACGGGAGATTGCGGGCCGGGGCCTCCGCCGACGACGCCGTTTCGAACTGCCCGGTTCCCTGGGTCCGCCGGTCTGCAGCAACTGCGATCAGAGAGAAGCCCAGCAACAGAAGCAGGGCAAACGTCCACCAGCCGCTGCCGCCACGATCCATCGTGGAAAAGAGGAGGTAGATGACGTAAGGGGTGATGACGGCGATGTAGGGCCTGTTTCGGATGAGCCCCCAGGCGATCAGGATGCCCAGGATCCAGAAGAGCAGGGCGAGGACGGCAACGAGTCCGTCCGTTGGCTGGACGGGGGCGCTGCCGGAGCGGATGGCATTGCGGGCGGTCTCGAACTCTGCGCCGAGATCGCCCAGCGAGGTGAGTGCGGGAAACGCGCTCCAGGTGAACAGGGCGGCGGCCACCAGGTGCCACACGATGGCCTCCCGCATGCTTGATCTCATGGGACCCAGAATGAGCCCGGTGAGCAGCATCCCCATGATCAGGGCACCTGGAACCTCGAAAAACCAGGGGAGTCCCTGTGAGGGGCGGAGGAGCTGTCCCAGCCGGGCCAGGGCGAGGATGGCGCCGGCGCCGCCGGCTAGCCAACTGAAACGGTAGACCACGTTGCCTCCATTGCAGTCCGCCAAGCGGGTGCCCACGGGGCATAGGAGTTCACGACGACCGCAACGGCCCCGGCGCGCTGGAAGCTGGCCAAGGTGCCTTTGATGTGATCGTCGACCGCCATCACGATTGTGCGACTGAACTCTTGCGCCAGGGCGCGGAAGATTCCGAGTGTGCCCTCGTCCGGGATCCCGGTAACGACGATGAAGGCGCCTCCGCCGACGCCTCGGCGGCTCAGGCGACGCTCAGTGCTGCGCAGATCCAGCCTGTCGACGGGCTGGACGGTGGCCAGGATCTCCATGGCCTGGACGTGACGACTGCCGGCATGGGTTGGGGGAGGCCGCTCCGTTGTCCACAATTCGGGACTGAATCCTCCTTTATACAGGTGCGATACCACCGAAGCGGCTCCTCGCACCGCGTGCTCGAAGGACTCGTGGGTTGGGTATCGGTGGGAGCGTTGATCGATGAGCACGAGCGCACGCGCTTGCCAGGGCAGCTCCAGCTGCCTGATCATCAGCTCGTCACGTTTGGCCGAAGCCGGCCAGTGGACCCGTCTCAGGTCGTCTCCGGTCTGGTATTCACGGAGGGTGAAGAAATCCTCACCTCCGCGGGGCGCATACGAGGGGCGAGTCGATTGCACCGAAGAGTCGAGCCCACGAACGGCGGGCAGGCCCCACAACTCTTCGATGCGGGGCAGCACCATGAGCCGGTCGATGTTGCCGATGCGGGCGGTGCGGCCGCAGAGCGCCAAGGGGTCGGAAACCGATGCTTCCACCGGGCCTATCTGGTAGATGCCGCGGGCGCGGCACATGATTTCGTAGGAAGCCGAAAGCGGCTGCCCGGAGTCGGCACGGGCAGCGGCAAACCGAGCAGAACCGAGGCCGCGGGCGGTGTCCTCGAGGATCAGGTTCCACAGCCGGTGCCGGAGTTCCAGGGTGATATCCACGATCACCTCGCCGCCTTCCTCCACCTCGGGCGGTCGGACGGCTCTGGAACAGGTGGCATCGAGCGAGACCCTGTGCACGAGCACAGCACCTAGGAAAACGGCCAAGAGGAGGAATACGGCGGCGGCAAGCAATTCCAGCTCGCCGAACACCACCCACAGCGCGCAGAGAGCAACCGATACCCCGAGCGCGGTCCATCCTCTGACCGTGGGCATCAGGCGCGGGTCCTGGTCCCGGGAACGGGCAGGCCCTGCATGATGCTTTCGAGGATGTGGGCCACCGTCGTGCCCCGCATCTGAGCCTCCGGCCGCAGCACCATCCGATGGACCAGCACCGTATGCAGCAAGGCTTTCACGTCGTCGGGCGTCACGTAGTTGCGGCCCTCGGTGGCGGCACGGGTGCGGGCTGCCCGCTGGGTGAAAAGAGCCGCCCGCGGCGAGGCGCCGAGAAGCAGGTCGGGATCTTGGCGGGTTGCCTTGACAATGTCGATTATGTACCCCTTCACCGGCGGAGACACGTGGATGCGCTGGGCTATCTCGATCATGCGGAGGACGTCCTCCTCACTGATCACCGGTTCCAACGAATCGTATGTGGACTTGACCCCGTGGGTCTCGAGGATCTCAAGCTCCTTGGCCTGAGAGGGGTAGCCGATGGTCAGCCGCATCATGAACCGGTCGAGCTGTGCCTCCGGCAATGGGTAGGTGCCCTCGTGTTCGATGGGGTTCTGGGTGGCGATGACTATGAACGGCGGAGGCAGAACCCGGGTGACGCCGTCGACCGTGACTTGGCGTTCCTCCATTGCTTCGAGGAGCGCGGCCTGGGTCTTGGGGCTCGCTCTGTTGATCTCATCCCCGAGGGCGATATTGGTGAACACCGGGCCGGCGCGAAATACAAAAGCGCTCCGCTCCCGATCCCACACCGAGACACCGGTCACGTCGGAGGGGAGCAGGTCGGGGGTGAACTGCACCCGCTGGAAATTGCAGTGGATCGACCGAGCGAGAGACTTGGCCAGCAGGGTCTTGCCCACCCCAGGCACATCCTCGATCAGCGCATGTCCCTCCGATAGAAGACAAAGCAGGATGAGGTCGATGACATCCCGCTTGCCTTGGATGACCCACTCGATGTTGTGGGCAATGGTTTCGAACTGCTGGGAGAACCAAGCGAGCTCGTCCGGTTCAACCTTCGGCCGGGCCGCCATGCAGGGCCTCCTTCATTCGATCCAGGTGTGTCGGGTCAGATTATCAGCGCGGCACAGGTCTGTATTCGTGAGGCCTCCACCGCAGGCTTATGATCTCGGTGTGATGCTTCGTCTTGGCCTCGCCGTGCTCCGGCGGCCACGATTGTGGCCCGAGGCGCTCCGAGCTGCCCAGGCGCACGGATGCAAAGAGTGGTGGAAGCGGCTACTATTCGTGCCAGAGTCGGAATATCTGGCCTGGAGGCTCAGCACGGCGTACGGAGACGGAGATGCCGGGCTGGAACCGGGCGATCTGATCCGTTACCTGGAGTGGAGGCGGAGACAGAGGGTGGAGTGATGGGAGACGGTGTCGTTTCTACCGAATCGCTGCGCAGTGAGCTGCTCGCGCTTGCCGGAGTCGCCGATGCACAGGTGGAGACGAACGGCGAGGTCCCGACCGGGGTGCATATTCGCCTGGGACCGGAGACGGATGCGGACGCGGTGCGCACCGGGGTGCAGCGAATCCTGGCGGCACACGGCATGCGATCGCGGGTTGCGGCTGGGTCCGAGTTGGAGCCGCCTCAGGCGCCCGTCCCGCCGCTGCCGGCTGCCGAAGCCCTCGTGGTGGAGCCCCCCCGGTCTCCGCTGGCGGCTTCAGACACGGCCCCGGCGGGTCCGGCCGGGGGCCTGGAGTCGGTGGGGGTCAAGGAGGGTGCGTCGGGGGTGATCGTGACCGCGATGGCTCGGGATGGCAGGGAGGAGATGCTCGAGGGTGCCGCCACCGAGGAGGACCTGATGCGCACGGTCATTGCCGCGGTCGGCACTCTGGCGCAAGGGTCGGCTCCCAACATCATCGCCGTCGAGTGGACCGCGGCAGGGGCGTCGGAGGTGGTGACCGTTGTTGTTGAAGGAGCTGGGGGATTCCGGAGCGCCGGTGCTTGCCTGGTGGCCGCTTCCCGGGCCTATGCCGTGGGCCGGGCCACCTGGCTGGCTCTGCAGTAGGGTCGAATTCAGCCGGCGGCCGCCCGATCCGGATCGTCGGTCTTCTCCTCGACCTTGTCTTCGACGAGCATTATGACGATATCGGTGTCATCCTCGGCGGGCTTGGAGATTCGAGGCGCGGGGGCAGAGGCGATCATCTCGGTGTGCTCTCCGAGACGGGCGAGCACGTCCCGGATCAGCATGCGGGCGGGATCGGCCTGTTTGGACCCAAGGACGGCCACGTCTTCCGGGTCGGTTGAGAGGATGCGCACGCCGCGGGAGCGGAGATCCCAGAGCATGATCTCCTGGACGACAAGATCCGACGCAAGCGTATCGAGCCCCGGCAGCAGAACGGCGTCGACGTTGCCGGCGTGGATGACGCCGAGCAGGCTGCGGTAGCCGTCGCGCCCCAGCGTGCGACCATCGTGCCTGCTGTCCTGACACACAGCGACGATTTGGAGCCCGTGGGCGGCGGCGTGGCGGCGCAGCTCTTCCTGCTGGGCGAATGCAGTTCGATCGACGGTGCGATCGGCCGATTCACGAACGTAGCTGGCGACGCGCAAACGTTCCTCCCTCCACGTCAGTGTACAACTGAGAGTGGTGTTGTGGCACTTAGAGTGGCACCAGTGAGCTGGCAGCGCCAGCGCTGGTACGATCCGCGCACCATGGGACATGCCCTTGTGCTCAACGCCAGCTACGAGCCTCTGTCGGTGGTCTCGGCGCGACGGGCCGTGGTTCTGCTGGTGCACGAGAAGGCTGAGTTGGTCGAATCGCACAACAGATATTGGTCATCCGAGAAGCTGCGTATTCCGGTTCCGTCGGTGATTCGTCTGTTGCGTTACGTGCGTGTTCCCTACCGGCGCCGCGTACCGCTGAACCGGCGCGCTGTGTTCTCCAGAGATCGGTTCCGGTGTCAGTACTGCGGAAGCCAGGCGGAGAACCTGGATCACGTCATTCCGCGCTCGAGGGGAGGGACCCATACCTGGGAGAACGTTGTGGCCGCCTGCCGCAGGTGCAACACACGCAAGGGCGACCACATCCCACGGGAGGTGGGAATGCGGCTGCTGTCTTCACCCGGCGCACCGCATCAGAATGGGTGGCTGCTCATCGGGCTCGGCGCGCCGCCCCATCCTTCCTGGCATCCCTATCTGGCGGAAGCCGTGTAGGCGTCAGTTCTCGTCGGGTTCGGGACGGTGCTGCTGCTGATCGTTGACCTCGGCCTTGAGACGACGCCGCCGGCGGCGAAACGTGCGCCAAGCCCAGCCGGAGATAGGCGTGAACAGGGCTCCGGCGGCAAATGTGATCGCCAGGATCAGCCATCGCGGAGCACTGTCGGTGACGGTGTAGCCGGCGAACCCAACCTTGGTCGACTCGGTGTTCGAGAAGATCAGGATGAGCACCAGCGTGACCAGAACGGCCAGGAAGATCGTGGGTCCGATCCACAGGTTCGGTCGTTCTCGAAGCGCAGGAGCGCCCGGCTCGTAGTCGTTCATCACTGCTCCTTTCTGGTCTTCGTCCAGCCTACGCAGTCGCGATGCCTTCCCAGGGGTCCTTGCCGACCCAATCGCGGGCATCGAGTTTGGCGCCCGACGGCTCCGGGGCCAGCGGATGAGCCAGCCGCAAGAACAAGGGAGCGATATCGGCCGGTGTGGGCAGAGTCGCCGGATCTTCCTCCGGCATGGCCACGGCGCGCATCGGGGTACGGGTGCCTCCCGGATTCACCGAGTAGACCCGGCCGTCCCACTCTTCGGCGAGCACCTCCAGCCAACCTTCGAGAGCACGCTTGGAGATGGAGTAAATGCCCCAGCCGGCGCGCCCGGCCCGGCCCACGGTGCTCGAAACCCCGATGACCGCGGGCGCCTCGCCGCGGTCGAGAAACGGAGCCAGGCGCTGGTGAAGAAAGTGGACGGCCGACAGATTGACCTCGAGCACGCGGCGCCATTCCTCGGCCGGGTAGTCGGCGAGGCGCCCGGCAGCACCGACGGGTCCCAGGGCGCCGGCAGCGTGGATGGCGACGTCGAGGGCGGCTCCGGCGTGGTGCACGGCGGTGACCACGGCACGCCGGCCGGCATCGCTGGTGATGTCGGCTGCAATGGCACGGGCGCGGCCCGGCTCGATGCCGGAGATGGTCTCGGCAAGGGCTTCGGCGCGGCGTGCTACGGAAAACACCAGGGCGCCGTGGGCGGCAAAAGCGCGCACCAGCCCACGACCGATGCCCGATGAGCCCCCGGTGACGAGCACGCGGCGTCCGTCCAACATGTCTGCGGAGGCTACCCGGCGTGGGGCTGAGCCGCCTCTGTCCGGGCGGATTTCATCACCAGGTGGGGCATTAGTGTTGCCAGGTGGGGCAAAAGGGTATAAAGTGGGGCGTGAGGAGAACAAAGGAAGTCGTGGCTGGAGCCGCTGCCGGCTCGGCCCGCCCGGCACCCTCTGTGGAGGGAGCCGACAGACCTGACGGAGATGAGGTACCGCACCAATGTTCCTCGGCGAGCACCAGCACAGCGTCGATGAAAAAGGCCGGCTGGTGATGCCCAGCAAGTTTCGTCGCCGTCTGTCCGACGGTTTGATCGTCGCCAAAGGCCAGGAGCGCTGCTTGGTCGTATTCCCCCAGAGGAAGTGGGACAACGAATCCGAGCAGCTGGTGTCCCAATCGCGCGATGAGCTGACCGTCCGCGAGCGCCGGCGCGTGGTTTTTGGTGGCGCCGACGAGCAGACCCTGGACAAGCAGGGCCGGGTCCTCATCGTGGAGGCGCTGCGGACCTATGCCGGGATAGACAAGGAAGTCTCGATCATCGGCGTCGGCGACTGCCTCGAGATTTGGGACTCACAAGCCTGGAGCGACTACTCGGCTCAGGCCGACGTGCAGTACGCCGGTATTGAGACACCCGCCGGAGGGGAGGCGATCTGAGTGATCTACTCCGCTCCGTGCCGTGCCCTCGGCTCAGCCCCAGCCCCCCGGATGCCACGTGGAATGCCCCTCCTTCCGCCCGCTTCCTACTTGGCGCCAGCGCTCCGGGGGGCTGAAGGTGAGCCGAAACGAACGCCCGTATCACGTGCCGGCGCTGACCGGCCCGGTGGTGGAGATGCTTCGGCCGCTCGGGAGGGGAGTGATTGTCGATGCCACCTTTGGTGGTGGAGGGCATTCCCGAGCCCTGCTCGCGGCGATGCCCGACATCCGAGTGGTGGCCGTCGACCGGGATGGGGACGCCGCGGCCCAGGCCGCCCCGCTTGCCGGCCGGGTGGTGTTCTACCAGGAAGACTTCCGCAAGCTCGAAACGGTATTGAAGGAGGAGGGCCTCGGTGAGATTGATGGAGTCCTTTTTGACCTCGGCGTCTCGTCACATCAGCTCGACGTGGGGTACCGAGGGTTTTCCTATCAGCGAAGTGGTCCCCTCGACATGCGCATGGGGCCGGACGCGGCCTTCACGGCCGATGAGATCGTCAACACCTGGGACGAGCAAAGCCTCGCCGGCGCCATCGGGCGATACGGCGAAGAACGGTGGTCGGCGCGTATCGCGAGAGCTATCGTCGCCGCGCGTCCCCTCGTTGACACCACGCAGCTTGCCGAGGTCGTATCCGGAGCCGTGCCCGCTCGGGCCCGGAGAGCGGGTCACCCGGCCCGCCGCACGTTCCAGGCTCTCCGTATCGTCGTCAACGACGAGTTGGGAGCACTCGCCGACGGGCTCGACGCGGCACTCCGCGTGCTGCGAGAGGGAGGCCGGGCTGTGGTGATCTCCTACCACTCACTGGAGGATCGTCTGGTCAAGCGCCGCTTCGTCGAGGCGGCGCGTGGGTGTGTGTGCCCACCTGATCTCCCGGTCTGTGGCTGCGGGAAGAGCGCCGAATTGCGCCTGCTGACTCGCAGGCCGGTGCGGCCGGGGCCGGCCGAGGTGTTGGCCAATCCTCGGATCAGGAGCGCCCGTCTCCGTGCTGCGGAGGTAGAGGCGTCATGACGGCGTGGCTCGGGCACGTGGGGGCCGTCGAGCGACCGCCGCTCCGAGTGATCGCCGGACGGCAGCATCGGGCGCCGCGCTTACGCGCCTGGCTTCTGATCACGCTCACCGTGGTGGCGGCTTTTTTTCTCCTCATCTACTCACGGGTGACACTCGATCATTCCGCCTTCGTGCTTGAAGACGTGGAGCAGCAACTCGAAGCTGCAGAGACGCGCTACTGGGAGCTTCGGCTCGAGGCGGCCGAGCTGCTGTCTCCCGACCGCATCACCGAGCTGGCGCAAGAGATCGGCCTCGTCTACCCCTCGGAGGTGCGTACCGTCGAGGTGAGTGGCATTGTCGTTCCCAGCGGGAATGCAGAAGACCGCTGGGTGGACCTCAAGGCCCTCCTCGGCGCGCAGCCATGATCCGGCGCTTTAGGCAGGGGGCTTGAGGTGCATCAACCGACCGTTGTCAGAGTGCGGAAGCGCCGCTGGCTCAACGCCCGCCTTATAACCGTCGGCGTCGTTCTCGCCGTCGCTTGGGTTGCCCTTGGCGTGCGCCTGGTGATCGTACAGGCTCTCCAGTCCGAGGATTATGCAGCCCAGGGTCTCGATCAGCGGCTCCACCGGGAGATTCTGGCCGCCGATCGGGGCACGATCTTCGATCGTGACGGTCAAGAGCTGGCGGTGACGATCGATGCAGTCACCATCTACGCCAACCCGCGGGAGATCTCAGATCCCGAGACCGTGGCCCTCCTTCTGGCGCCGCTGCTGGGCCGGGAAGCGGCGCCGGTGGAGGAGCTGCTGTCGGCCGACGCCTCCTTCATCTACATCGCCCGGCAGATGGACAGGGAGGACGCAGAGATCGTGCAGGCTGCCCAGCTGCCCGGCGTGTACTTCCTCAGCGAACCGAAGCGGGTCTACCCGGTCGGCAGCCTCACCGCGCACATCATCGGGTTCGTCCGGCCCGACGACAACGTCGGTATCGAGGGTATCGAGTACCAGTACGACGAGGCCCTTGCCGGCGCTCCGGGCGAGCTGCTGGTCGAGAAGGATCCACAAGGGCGGACCATTCCTCAGGGGGAGTACTCGGTGGTGCCGGCCGAGCCGGGCAGCGATCTGGTCTTGACCATCAAGGTCGAGATCCAGTACGCGGCCCGCCTGGCGCTCGAGGATGCTCTGGAGCGCACCGGGGCTCGCGCCGGTTCCATTGTCGTGCTGGATCCACGCACCGGCGAGGTGCTGGCCATGGTCAATCTGCCCAGCTTCGATCCGAACAACCGGAGCGATTCCGACGCCGACGTCATCCGAAACCGGGCGGTCACCGATGTCTTCGAGCCCGGCTCCACACAGAAGCTGGTCACCGTGGCCGCAGCTCTCGAGTCCGGCATCGTGGGCCCGTGGACGACTTTGGAGATCCCCGACCGCATCGAGATCGAGGACACCGTGTTCGAAGATTTCACCGAGCACTCCGATCTGCTGACGGTCACCGAGATCGTGGCGCAATCCTCCAACCTCGGGACCATCCTCCTCGGCGAAATGCTCGGCGCCCGGCAGCTTCACGCCTACATGACGGCATTCGGCCAGGGCCAGCCGAGCGGAATCGATTTCCCGGGCGAGGCCAGTGGTGTGCTGCGTCCGGCCGACGAGTGGTGTGTGACGACGTGTGTAGCCGGCACCTCGATTGGCTACCACGTCTCGGTCACGGCGCTGCAGCAGGCAATGGTGTACTCGGTCATTGCCAACGATGGGGTCTGGGTGCAGCCGCATCTGGTGGCCGAGATCGTGGATGGCAGCGGCACCCGCCGGGCAGTGGAGCCTGAGCGGCGTGTTGTGGTGTCGGTGGAGACGGCGCAGAGCATGCGCAGCATGCTCGAGGCGGTGGTTGCCAGTGGCACCGGCTCTCTCGCCGCCGTTGAGGGATACAGCGTTGGAGGGAAGACGGGCACAACGCAGAAGTATCTGACCGACGCCCAGGGGTACAGCGAGGACGACGTGGTGGCTTCGTTTATTGGTCTTGCCCCCATCGACGATCCTCGGATCGTGGTTGCGGTTGTTCTCGATGCTCCGCAGGGCGATGCCAGCGGCGGCCGCGGGGCGGCTCCGGCGTTCGCCGTGGTGACTCTGGCCGCCCTGCATCAGCTGGGAGTGCCTCCCGATGCCGAGTAGTCGTGTCAGTCTCGGGGAGCTTGCGGCCGAAGTGGGCGGACGGGTGGTCGGCAACCCGGGGATCGTGGCGGCCGACGTCAGCCACGACTCACGATCTGCGGGTCCCGGCGTGATCTTTGTCGCGGTGCGTGGTTTTCAGACCGACGGTCATCGCTACATCCCGGAGGCCCGTGCGGCGGGCGCCGCAGCGGTCTGCGTGGAACACGATCCGGGAGACGGCGGGCCCGCCATCGTCGTGTCCAACACACGATCGGCGCTGGCGCCACTGGCGGCACGGGTACACGGCCACCCTTCGAACCGCCTCAAGGTGGTCGGCATCACCGGTACCAACGGCAAGACGACGGCGACCCATCTGCTCGAGGCGATGGTATCGGCGGCAGGACTGAAATCGGGCCTGGTGGGCACAGTCGGCGCTCGGATCGGCTCGATCCCGGTTGAGGTGCCGCGTACCACACCCGAGGCTTCCGATTTCCAGAGGCTGCTGGCCTCCATGGCCGACGGCGGAGTCGACGTTGCTGCCGTGGAGGTGTCGTCGCATGCCCTGACCCTGGGCCGGGTGGCGGCCACCCGCTTTGCCGCCGTTGCCTTCACCAACCTGTCTCAGGACCATCTCGACTTCCACGGCAGCATGGAGAGTTACTACGAGGCCAAGGCCACCCTTTTTGAGCCAGAATCTGCCGGGCGCGCCATCATCTGGGTCGACGATCCCGCTGGCCGGCGGCTCGCCCGTGAGACCAAGCTGCCGGTGACCACGGTCGGTCTCGATCCGGGGGCCGACGTGTCGGCGCGGGCCCTGAAGATGAGGCTGGACGGATCTTCGTTTGTGCTCACAGGCGCCGGCGAGGAGACCGCCGTCGATCTGAAGCTGGCCGGGGACTTCAACGTGGCCAACGCCCTGGTGGCTGCGGCGTGCGCGGCGGCGGTAAACATCAGGTCGGATAGCATCGCCGCCGGCATTACATCCGTGGAGTCGGTGCCGGGCCGTTTTGAGGCTGTTGCGGTAGGGAAGGAGTATTCCGTTGTCGTCGATTACGCCCACACGCCCGAAGGGGTGGCTTCGGTCATCAACGCGGCGCGGCGACTGGTGGGCGGGGCGAGGGTGATTGTCGTTCTCGGCGCCGGTGGGGATCGGGACCGGGCCAAGAGGCCCCTCATGGGTGCGGCGGCAGCCCGGGCCGACCTCACATTCTTCACCTCGGACAATCCCCGCTCCGAGGACCCTGCGGCCATTTTGGCGGAGGTGTCGACGGGAGCGGCGGGAGGAGCCGCCGACGTGTACTGCGAGATCGATCGGCGCCTCGCCATCAGAAGCGCACTGGGTGCCGCCCGCCCCGGTGACATCGTGCTCATACTCGGGAAAGGTCACGAGCCACTGCAGGAATTTGCCGATCGTGTCGTGCCATTCGACGATCGTGTCGTTGCGCTCGAGGAGGCGGGTTCGGTATGAAGTGGGACCTCGCCACCATCGCTGCAGCCGTCGATGGCGTGGCCACCGGCTCTGCTGAGGTGACGGGTGTGGCCATCGACTCCCGCCATGTGGCCGCCGGTGACCTTTTTGTGGCGCTGCGCGGTGACCGGGCAGACGGCCATGGGTACATTGCCGAGGCCGTGGCAGCCGGCGCCGCCGCCATCCTGGTAGAGCACGGGCGCGGAGGCGCCGGTGTGGGCGTCGTGGAGGTAACGGACACGCTCGAAGCCCTGCGCCGTCTGGCCGAGGCACGCCGCGGCGAGATTGCCGTACCGGTGGCAGCCGTTACCGGCTCCTCAGGGAAGACGACCACAAAAGACATGCTGGCTGCGGCGGCCGGACCGGGCGCCCACTCCGCTCCACAGTCCTACAACAACGAGATCGGCGTTCCGCTCACGGTGCTGTCGACGCCGGACGGTGCCTCGTCGCTCATCATCGAGGTGGGCAGCCGAGGACGGGGCCACATCACCCTCTTGGCTCCCGTCATACGTCCCGATGTGGCGGTGATCACCTACGTGGGTCGAGCCCATCTGGAGACCTTTGGTGATGTCGAGAGCGTTCTTGCCTCCAAGTGGGAGCTGGTGGAGGCGCTGGCGCCGAACGGCACAGCCGTGCTGCCTATCGAGGACAAGCGTCTTTTGGAACGACGCGGCGGCGATCCGCTTCTCACCTTTGGCGAGGGGCCCGATGCCGATGTGGCGGTCGGCGGGCTCCGCCTGGATCGATGCGGCCGGCCGTCCTTCGACCTGCATCACGGCGGAGAGTCCGTCGCGGTATCACTGCGCGCCGCCGGGCGCCATCAGGCGCGAAACGCCGCCGCGGCGGTGGCCGCAGCGGTAGCACTGGGTGCCCGGTTCTTTTCGGCCGCGGTCCGCGTAGGAGAAGCCGTCGTGTCGCCCTGGCGTATGGAGGTCCTCGAGGGCGCGGTCACCGTGATCAACGACTCGTACAACGCCAATCCCGACTCGATGGCGGCGGCGCTGGAAACCGTTGCGGCACTCGAGGGTCGCCGCATCGCGGTGCTCGGCAAGATGCACGAGCTGGGGGAGTTCGAGGCGGAGGCGCACCGGCGGGTGGGGGAACTGACTCTTGAACTCGGTTTCACGGCCGTGGTGGTTGTTGGGGCCGATCCCGGGATTGCCGCAGGAGCGGGGCCCATCGGCCGTAGCGCGGCTACCGCCGATGAGGCGCGCTCTCTACTCGGAAGGTTTCTTCAAGAAGGAGACATCGTGCTCGTGAAGGCGTCGCGTGCCGAAGGTCTCGAAGGGCTGGCCGTGGCCATCGCGGGAGGTGTGGCGTGATCGTCATGCTGCTCGCGGCGGCGGTGGCCTTTGGAGCGGTTCTGCTGGTCACTCCGATCTCCATCCGCATGCTGAGGGCACGCGCCATCGGCCAATTCATCCAGGAAGAGGTCGAGGGTCACATGCACAAGCGGGGCACTCCGACCATGGGAGGCCTCGTCATCATCCTCGGTGTGGTGGGCGGGTGGTTTGTAGCGCACATCGATGCGCGCTCCGCCGAAGGCGCCTGGCGGCTCGGCTTCAGGGATTTTGAGCTGCCCGGCATGCTGGTGCTGCTCGCCTTTGTCGGCATGGGGGTCATCGGCCTGCTCGACGACTACCTCAAGGTGCGTCGGGCCCGCAATCTCGGGCTGAGGAAGGGCTGGAAATTCCTCGGCCAGCTGGCCATTGCCGCTCTCTTCTACTGGGGGGCCATCGAGTTTGGGGTGAGCACCGAGCTCTCGTTCACCCGACCGCTCGGGTTCGATCTCAACGGCTTCTACTGGCTGTGGGTGCTGTTGCTGCTCACCGGGGTGGCCAACGCGGTGAATTTCACCGACGGTCTCGACGGTCTGGTGTCCGGGTCGGCCGCGCTTGTGTTCGGCGCGTTCACCATCATGTCGTTCTGGCAGTTCCGCCATGCCGATTTCTACAACGTGACCGATGGCAGTCTCGAGCTTGCCATCATGTCCGCGGCGCTCTTCGGCGCGGTTCTCGGCTTCCTGTGGTGGAACACGGCGCCGGCGAAGATCTTTATGGGCGACACCGGGGCGCAGGCGATCGGCGGCGCTATGGCGGCTCTGGCTCTGCTTACGAACACGCATCTGCTGCTCGCCATCGTCGGCGGCCTCTACGTCTTGGAGGCGATGTCGGTGATACTCCAGGTGATCGCCTTTCGCATCTGGGGCAAGCGCCTCTTCCTAATGGCTCCCATCCATCACCACTTCGAACTCAAGGGTTGGCCGGAAACGACCGTCATCGTCCGGTTCTGGATCATCGCAGCTCTGTCGATCGGCCTGGCTCTGGGATTCTTCTACTACGACTTCATTGCATCGGGAGGTGTGGGATGAGGGTGCTTGTCATCGGATCCGCGGTGAGCGGGAGGGTGGCCGTTGGGCTTCTCGAGCATGAGGGTCACGAAACGGCGGTCTACGATGCCGACCCCAGGTCGCTGATCGGGCTCGAAGGCCGGCGGCAGACGTACGGTGGAGACTGGGATTCCCAGCTGCTGCACGGGGTGGATCTGGTGGTGGTGAGCCCGGGCGTTCCTGAACATGCTGCCCCCATCCAGGATTCGCTCGGCGCCGGCCTTCCGGTATGGAGCGAGATGGAGCTCGCATCGCGGCACATCAATGCTCCTCTCATCGCCATCACCGGCACTAATGGGAAGACGACGGCAACGGGCCTGACCGCCGAGATGCTCAGCACTTCAGGCCGGCGCGCTCGTGCCGTCGGCAACATCGGGCTTCCGCTCAGCGATGCCGTCGGCGGCGAATGGGACGTGTTGGTGGTCGAGGCATCGAGTTTCCAGTTGCGTTTCATCGATGAGTTCCATCCCGAGGTCTCCGTGTTGCTGAACCTCGCTCCCGACCATCTCGATTGGCATGGGTCGTTCGATGCCTACGCGGCCGCCAAGGCCCGCATCTGGGAGAACCAAGAGTCGGACAACGTCCTGATCTTCGATGCCGACGACGAGGGAGCAGCTCGGGCGGTTGCCGATGTTCAGGTACCTCAGGTCGAGGTCAGCGGATCACGCCGTCCTCACGGTGGCAGCGGTCCTGAAGAGGGCAGACTCTGGATTGGAGGCGCCGGGCTCGATCTCTCCGCCATGCAGGCCACCGACCCTGCATTCCTCGTCGATGTGGCCGCAGCCGGCGAAGCAGCCTTGTACATGGGGGCGGCGCCCGATGCAGTGATTGAAGTGGCCCGGGAGTTCAAGCCCGGCCGGCACCGGCGTCAGGAGATCGGCAACTGGGACGGGGTGCTCTGGGTGAACGATTCGAAGGCAACCAACCCGCATGCCGCCATCGCCGCCGTTCGCTCCTACCCGTCGGTTGTTCTCATCGCCGGCGGGCGGAACAAGGGTCTCGAAGTGGCGGCGGTGGCGCAGGAGCCATCGGTGCGCTACGTCATAGGGATCGGCGAGGCGGGGCGGGAGATGGTGGATGCCGGGGTCGCAGGAACCGTCGCCTCCAATCTGACGGAAGCAGTGGCCATTGCAGACGGGTGGGCCACGGAAGGCGACACCGTGCTTCTCGCTCCGGCGTGTGCCTCTTTCGACATGTTCGAGTCGTACGTCGAGCGTGGCGACGCCTTCGCCACCACGGTGAGACGCCTCAAGGAGGAATGATGGCGACACATGTGGTCTCGATCACGGCGACGAGAGCTGAGGCTCGGCAGGCGCACCGGCTGGCGCGCAGCTCGTCACGTCTCTCCATCTTTGTGCTGGTTCCCACGGCACTGCTCATAATCGTTGGGCTCGGCGCCCTCCTTTCGGCCTCTTCGGTGTTGGCGCTTCGCGAGACCGGCGACTCTCTCTACTACTTCAAACGTCAGCTGATGTGGCTCGGAGTGGGCATCCTGGCGCTCGCCGCCGCTGCCGCCACACCGATGCGCTGGTGGCGCCGGGCCGCGTTCCCACTGTTTGTCGTCACCGTGCTGCTTCTTGTCGCCACGCTGATGGTCGGCGAGCGAGCATATGGGGCGACACGCTGGCTTGTTATTGGGCCGGTGTCCCTGCAGGCGTCTGAGCTGGCCAAGCTGAGCACGGTGCTGTTCCTGTCCACACTCGTCAGTCGGCGTGAGGGCTCCATGCACCGCTTCCGCGACTTCTTTTGGCCGGTGGCCGGGTCTCTCGGCATCGTGGGTTTCCTTGTTGTCTTTCAGCCGGATCTGGGCACGGCCTTGCTGGTGGCGGCAGCAGCTTTCGCTGTGCTTGCTGCTTCGGCAGCTCCCATGGGGTATGTGCTCGGCGGGGGTGTGGTGGGCGCCGCAGGCGCGGTGGCCTTGGCGGCGACATCGCCGGAGAGGTGGGACCGGATCATGTCCTTCTTCCAGTTCGGCGCGGATCCCCTCGGCAGCGACTATCAGGTCACGCAGTCGCTCGTAGCCCTCGGCACCGGCGGGGTCTTTGGGGTTGGGCTGGGGGCAAGCAGGGCGCGCTGGTCTTTCCTTCCCAATGCTCACACCGACTTCATCTTTGCCATCATCGGAGAAGAGACCGGGCTTGCCGGATCGCTCGCCGTGGTCCTGCTGTTCTTGACCCTCACCGTCGCCGGAACGATGGTGGCTTTCCGTTCGTCCGATCGATTCGGCCGGCTGGTCGCCATAGGTGTCACGACCTGGCTCACGGCCCAGGCGCTGGTGAACATCGCAGGTGTGGTGAGGGCTATTCCCATCACTGGGGTGCCTCTGCCCTTCCTTTCGCTCGGCGGAAGCGCTCTTGTCACCGAGATGATCGGTGTGGGGATCCTCATCAGCGTGCTGCGGGAGCAGGGTCCGACTCTGCGGGGGGCGGTGTGACCATCGCGATAGTCGCCGCCGGAACGGGCGGCCATGTGTACCCGGCCTTGGCGATCGGTGAGACACTCGTGGAACGAGGTGTGCCCCGGGCCGAGGTTGTCTTTTTTGGAGGTGATCGCCTCGAGGCGACGAAGGTACCTGCGGCCGGGTTTCCGTTTGTGGGATTCGATCTGGTACGGCTTGAGCGGTCTTTGACCCCGAAGAACCTGCAAATACCGTTTGCCGTGCGGCGTACCGCCAGGGCCATGGCCGATGAGCTCACCGGGCGCGGCGCCAAGGTGGTGCTCGGCATGAGCGGGTACGCCACGGTACCCGCGGCCATCGCGGCCCGGCGCACCGGCGCCGCCCTGTTCGTCCAGGAGCAGAACGCCAAGCCGGGGCTGGCGACCCGTTTCGCCGCTCGCCGGGCTCAGGCGATATTCCTCGGCCTCCCAGGTCCGGCGGAGGCTCTTCCCCGCTCGGTGCTGACCGGGAATCCCCTGCGTCGTGAGATCGTGTCATTCGATCGGGCGAAGCTCGGTGCTGAGGCGAGGCGCCGGTACAACATCACGCCTAGCTCGGTGGTGCTGGGGGTGATGGGCGGAAGCCTGGGTGCCCGGGCCATCAACGAGTCTGCGGCCATCGTGGTGGAGCAATGGAGTGGAGGCCCGCTTGCCGTATTGCACCTGGCGGGCCAAGAGGCGGCGGATGAAATGGCCCGTCGGGCGCAAACGTCACCGCTGCAATGGCTCTGTCTGCCTTCTGAGGACCGAATGGACCTCTTCTATGCCGCCGTCGATCTCGTTCTGTGCCGGGCCGGGGCCATGACGGTGAGCGAAGTGGCGGCCACGGCCACCGCCGCCGTGTTGGTGCCGCTGGAGCGGGTGGGGCAGCATCACAACGCGGCGGCTCTCGAGAACGCCGGAGGGGCCCGGGTGGTGCGCCAGGCCGATCTGCCGCTGTTGCCCACATTGGTGAAGGAGTTGCTTGGAGCTCCGGACATCCGGGCCCAAATGAGTGCGGCCGCCGCCGCGGTTGCGCTTCCGCATGCTGCGGACATCATCGCCGGCCACTTGCTGGAGACGGCATGAGCGGAATCGAGGGGTATTCCCGTATCCACGTGATCGGAATTGCCGGGGCCGGCATGAGTGCGCTGGCCAAGCTGCTTGCGCAGGCGGGGCATACGGTGACGGGTTCGGATCTAAAGCCGGGGCGCGCCAGTGCCGAGCTGTCGTCGCTGGGTGTGGAGACCTGGGTGGGTCATCGCCCCGAGGCGGCGGCCGCTTCGGATCTTGTTGTGGCCTCGTCTGCGGTGCCGGCGACCGATCCCGAGATCGTGGCTGCCGGCAAAGCCGGCGTCGAGGTTTGGGAGCGACCCCGCTTGCTGGCAGAGATGACGGCCCAGGATCCGGCGCTTGGCGTCACGGGCACACACGGCAAGACCACGGCGACCGCCTTGCTGGTGGCCGGGCTACAGGCGCTTGGACGTGATCCGACTTTTGTGGTGGGCGGTCTGCTTGGTGATCTGAACACAAACGCCCACCTTGGTGAACCCGGCCTTTTTGTGCTCGAGGCGGACGAGGCGTTCGGCACCTTCTTGGGCCTGCACTTTGCCGGTCTTGTCATCACCAACATCGAGGCGGACCACCTCGACTACTACAAATCACTGCCCCGGCTTGAGGATGCTTTTGCCGGTGTGGCCTCAGGCGTAGACGGCCCGGTGGTTGCCGGGATCGACGATCCGGGTGCTCTGCGGCTGGCGGCCGGAATCGCGAAAGTGGTTACCTACGGCACCGCCGAAGCAGCCGATTGGCGAATCGTCGATGTGTATCACCGTGGCGGCGCGGTGCAGTTCCATCTCGATCATGGTGGTGACCGGGTGGAGGTCGCGGTTCCCCGCCCTGGGCTCCACGTGGCGCGGAATGCCGCCGGAGCGCTGGCCCTGATCGGTGAGTTGGGGCTCGATGTGAGGGCGGCAGCTTCAGGATTGGCGTCCTTTGGCGGGGTGCGACGGCGGTTTGAGGTGCGGGGCAAGATCGCCGGGGTCACCGTTGTGGACGACTACGCCCACCACCCCAGCGAGGTGGCGGCCGTGATTGAGGCGGCTCGCCTGGGCACGGAGGGGCGGATCGTGGCCGTATTCCAGCCGCACCGATTCACTCGCACCGCAGAGCACGCCGGCGAGTTCGGTTTGGTGCTGGCCGGCGCCGATCGGGTCTTTGTGACCGACGTCTACAGCGCGGGGGAGGCGCCCGTGCCCGGAGTGAGCGGGCAGCTGGTCGCCGATGCGGCCGCTGGCGCCGGCGCCGACGTTGCCTATGTGCCCCGCCGCGCCGATCTTGCCGAAACCATCGCCGCAGAGGCTCGTCCCGGCGACCTGGTCATTCTGATGGGTGCCGGCGATGTCACCATCGTGGCCGAGGAGTTGGCGCCGCTGCTGGGGAGTCTGAAGTGAGCGGGTTGGCTGACCTCGTCGCCGAGGGTCTGGCGGAGGAGAACGTCGACCTCGCCCCTCTGACCACCTACAAGCTCGGGGGCCCTGCTCGCTACCTGATGGAAGCCGGTGACGAGCAGAGTCTGCTGCGTTTGACCCAAGCCTTGAGCGAGGATCCGCAGCCGGTAGTGGTGCTGGGCCGGGGGAGCAACGTCGTCGTCTCGGCGGCGGGATTCCCGGGAGTTGTTGTGCGGCTGGCCATGGCCGGATTCAGTGTGGGGGACGAGGGAGCCATCGAAGGGGGCGGCGGCCTTCCGCTCTCGTTGCTGGCGCGTCGATCGGCGGAGATCGATCGTGGCGGGTTGGAGTTCATGGCCGGCATACCGGGCTCGGTGGGTGGAGCCATTCGTATGAATGCTGGCTGCTATGGCGCCGACACGTCCGAGTGGCTGGTGCACGCCCGGGTTGTCGACCTGGCCACGGGCGCGGTGGACGAGCGTATTGGGGGCGATCTCGAGCTTCGCTATCGGCACAGCAACCTCTCCGATACCGAAGTGGTGGTGGCGGGCACATTTCGTACGGTGCCCCGGAGCCGGTCAGATTCGGAGCGCCTGATCCGCGAAGTGATCAGCTGGCGCAAGGAGCGTCAGCCGGGGGGAACCCTGAACGCGGGCAGCGTCTTCAAGAACCCCCCCGGCGATGTGGCGGGGCGCATCATCGACGAACAGGGCCTGAAGGGTCTCCAGATTGGTGACGTTTCCGTCTCGCACAAGCACGGGAACTTCTTTGTGGCCGGACCAGCGGCCACGCCGCAGGACATCCACGATCTGGTGACGGCGGTTCGACGGAGGGTGCGTGAGAGCACCGGCATCGACCTCGAGCCGGAGGTTCGTTTTGTGGGTCCGTTTACGTCATGACTGAGCACATACGCCGTCTGAGTGAGGAGGACGTGCCCCGGAGAATGGGGCGCCGGCGTCTGCTGGTCATGGCCGGTTTTGTTCTTGCCGTCGCGGTCGCCACCACCACGGCCGTGTTCCACTCGCCGTGGATGTCGGTGCAGGAGATCGAGATCGTCGGCGCTCACAACGCCGATGTGGACGGCTGTCTGGCCGATGCCGGGCTCGGTGAGGGGGCCATCATGATCTGGCTCGACACGGGCGAGGTGGAAGCGGCGGTGCGGGCCGATCCCTGGGTGCAAGATGTTCGCGCCGAACGCGTTTTTCCCAACCGCCTTGTTATCGAGGTCATTGAGCGTACCGAGTCCGTCTGGGTCGGCGGCGTGGATACCTGGATGCTCGTGGCCGGTGACGGCACGGTGCTGGAGGTCGGCTCGGAGCCGGGGATCGGCCTGCTGTCGGCTGATCTTAGATTTCTAGATCTGGTGCCGGGTGATCGGCCTGCAGACGATGCCTGGCACGAAGTTGTGGCCATGGCGGAGGTGCTCAGCCCCGAGGTGGCGGCTCGAACCTGGCTGTTGTGGCAGGGTGCAGAGGTCTGGACCTTCATAGATGGACTTGATGTCCGTCTGGGGCGTATCGTGGATTTCGCCGAAAAGGCGCAGACACTGGAGGCCCTGCTGGACGAGGATCTGCCGTGGGGAACTTACGTCGATCTGGTCGCAGCGTCGCGTCCTGCGATTAGCTTGCCCCTACCATCCGCCGACGTACCGGGCGGAGGGGCCAGTGAAGGAGAACCGGAAGCCTCAAGTTGAAGTGGAGGGTTTGCCGCGATGGTACCTGACGACGGCTTGCTCCCTAGTAACCTTCCACGGGAGCTTCAGGGAACGCGCGCGGGTTGGTCAACGCCTGAAGGAACCTGAATGACGACGGAGACACACGGGTTGCAGGCATACCTTGCCGTGATAAGGGTGGTTGGCGTTGGTGGCGGCGGAGTCAACGCAATCAACCGCATGATCGAGGCGGGTCTGCGCGGCGTGGAGTTTGTAGCCGTCAACACCGACGCCCAAGCCCTGCTGATGTCCGATGCCGACATTAAACTCGACATCGGACGCAATATCACCCGGGGGCTTGGCGCCGGCGCCGACCCCGAGGTGGGGCGCGCCTCTGCTGAGGATCATCGGGAGGAGATCGAAGAGGCGCTTCGGGGTTCGGATATGGTGTTCGTCACCGCCGGAGAGGGCGGCGGCACCGGCACCGGTGGCGCTCCGATTGTCGCCGAGGCCGCCCGCAGCACGGGAGCTCTCACCGTTGCGGTGGTGACCCGCCCCTTCGGATTCGAGGGAAGACGGCGCTCAGTTCAGGCCGAGCAGGGCATCCAGGCGCTCCGGAATGCCGTCGACACCCTGATCATCATTCCCAATCAGCGTCTGCTGGAGCACGCCGACTCCGGCCTGTCCATGCTGGACGCCTTCCGGCTTGCCGACGAGGTGCTGCTGAGCGGGGTGGGCGGAATCACCGATCTCATCACCACGCCGGGCCTCATCAATGTCGATTTTGCCGATGTGCGCTCGGTGCTCCAGGGAGCCGGATCTGCGGTGATGGGCATCGGCCGGGCCTCCGGAGAAGGCCGTGCCGAGCAGGCCGCGCAGAGGGCCATCACCAGTCCGATGCTGGAATCCTCGATGGAGGGCTCAAACGGAGTCCTGCTGTCGATAACCGGGCCGGCCAACCTCACGCTCCAAGAGGTGAATCACGCCGCGGTTTCCATTGCTGAGCACTGCGATCCGGACGCCAATCTGATCTTTGGCGCCGTCATCGACAATTCTCTCGGCGATGAGATCAGGGTTACGGCCATTGCCGCCGGCTTCGAAACCGAACAGGGGCGCCCGCTGGTCCGTCCTCGCGCGGCGAGGACAAGCATTCCCGACCTGGCTTTGGACTCGGCCGAGAACGACACCGGCCTGGACGACCTCGATATCCCTGATTTCCTGAAGGGATGATCCGGCCGCCCGGGTTCGGCGGGACGGCATTTGGCCTGGTTGCAGACGGAGATTGTTCGGATTTCGAGTCACGCCGGCGCATTGCCGCTGCGCTTGGTCTGTCCGCGGCGTGGGCCTGGCTGCGGCAGGTTCATGGGAGCCGGGTGCTTCAGGTCACCGGGCCGGGTCTAGCCGGAGACGGTGACGGCTTGGTGACGACGGTCGCCGGGCTGCCCCTGGCTGTGGCCACCGCCGACTGTTTCGCCGTGGTGCTGGAGGGCGAAGGCGGAGCCGGCATTGCCCACGTGGGCTGGCGGGGGGCCGCCGCCGGCGTGGTGTTGGCCACGCGCCGGGTCCTCGAGGAGCTGGGAGTGCAGCTGCGGCGTGCTGCCGTAGGGCCCGGCATCGGGCCGTGCTGCTTTGAGGTCGGACCCGACGTGGCCCGGCGTTTTGACGGGCACATGGGCCGTACTTCGTGGGGAACGCCGAGCGTCGATATCGTTGCTGCGATCGAGCCCGAGTTGTCCGGACTCGATGTGTGGAGGGCGGGAGTGTGCACTATGTGTGGTGAGGGATTTCATTCGTTCCGACGAGACGGCACCCCAGGCAGACAGGTGGCATTGGCATGGTTGTCGGCTTGAGCACGGTGCGCGCCAGGATCGCCGCCGCGGCGGCGCGAGCCGGGCGCGGGGCCGAAGAGATCACGTTGGTCGCCGTCAGCAAGCAGGCCGACGTCGATTCGATTGTCGCCGCCTACAGGGGCGGGCAGCGCGACTTTGCTGAGAACAGGGCGGCTGCACTGGTCGATCGTTCTGAACTGCTGCCGGGTGATGTTCGTTGGCATTTTGTGGGGAGGCTTCAGGGGAACAAGGTGAAGCTGGTGCGTCCCGTCACCCACCTGCTGCACTCGTTGGACCGGCTCGAATTGGCGCGCTATTGGCGCAAAGGCCCCGGAGCGCCGCCGCCGGTGCTGGTGCAAGTGAACGTGGCGGCGGAGCCACGGAAGGCGGGAGTGACGGTCGAGGAAACCGAAGGCCTGGTCGAGCTGGCGCTGCGGCTGGGGCTAGAGGTGCGAGGGCTCATGACCATGCCCCCAGCGACCACCGACCCGGAGACATCCCGTCCCTACTTCCGCAGACTGGCCGCTCTGAGGGAGCAGCTTTCGAGTCGGTGGCCGCAGCTGGTGGAGCTTTCTATGGGCATGACCGATGATTTTGAAGTTGCCGTAGAAGAAGGTGCCACTATCTTGCGGGTGGGAAGAGCTATCTTTTGTTCATCCCCCGACGATCGAGGGCATAGGTAATGGCAAGCTTGTGGCAGAGGACCCTCTTCTACCTCGGCCTCGTTGATGAGGAGGAAGGTGGTTACGAGGGGTCCGCAGACGAGTCGGTCCAGATGCGGTCGGGGTCCGTCTACGGCACGGGACAGCCCACGTCGCCGTCGTTGGACTCGGGGCCGCGGCGGCAGTACCCGGCCACCGAATCTCCCTATGGCGGCGCCCGCAGGGTAGAACCGCCGATGGCGGCGCGTCGACGCACCGTACCCGACGGGGCTCTTGCCGACGCCGGCGTGATTGTGACGCCGGCCGAGACCTCTGCGGTGCGCACCGTGACCGAGAATGATCTCGAGACTGAGGTCATCACCGCCCGCTCCTACTCCGACGCGCAGAAGCTGGCAGACCATCTCCGCGCCAGCGTGCCGGTCATACTGGATCTGCGCAAGGTGGAGCCGGCGATGGTGCGGCGGCTGGTCGACTTCGCCAGCGGCTTGACCTACGCCCTGGGCGGCACCATGCGGAAGGTGGCGCAGGGGGTGATCCTCGTCACTCCGGCCAACGTGAACATCACCCGGGACGAACGGCGCCGTCTGGAGAGTCTGGGCTACTACGACTCCGGAGAGACTCAGTAGTGAGGTATGTGGCCCTCGCCATAGAGGTCTACATGCTCGTCATCTTCCTGCGGATCGTCCTGGAGTGGATTCCCGTTTCGTATGATCATCCGGTGGGTCGCACTCGCAGCGTGCTGCGCACCGTCACCGAACCGGTCCTGGCTCCGGTGCGCGCTCTTGTTCCTCCGGTGCGCATGGGCAACGCGGCCCTTGATCTGTCGCCGATTATCGTGCTGGTGCTGCTGGGGATCGTCGCCAGCTTGCTTGGCTAGGGGCCTCGGCTCAGCGGGGGGTTATGTCGATATGGAGGGTCTGGCCCTGGACCTCAATCGTCTCTCCTGCTCCGGGGCGCTCGGCGATCTCGACGGCAAGGACCTCGGCGGCGATCCAGTCACGGTGACGAGCCATCACTTCCTTTACCTCTTCCGATTTGCTCGACCAGCCGAGCACGATGCGATCGGAGACATCGAGACCCTTGGAGCGCCTTATGCCCTGCACCACCTTCACTATCTCGCGGGCAAAACCCTCCCGGGCCAGCTCCGGGGTCACGGTGGTGTCCAAGGCCACGGATACCTGCGCGTCGGAGGCGACGACAACTCCCTGAAGAGGCTGGCGTCCCACGGCGACGTCGTCGAGGCTGATCACCTCACCGCCGACGTTTAGCTCTTCACCGTCCAAAAGACGGGCAATCGATCCCTCGTCGAGCGATTCGATGGCGGCGGCTAGTTCTTGCATGCGGGCTCCGAGCCGGGGGCCGAGCAGCTTGTAGTTCGGCTTGGCGCTGATGTGGGCGTGCGCCCGCTCATCTCCGCTTGTGGCCACCGTCTTCACGTTGAGTTCTTCACCGATGAGGCCGGTGTGTGCCGCGACGGTGGCACGCACCTTCTCATCGTGGCTCACCACCGTCAGTGTGCTCAAAGGCTGCCGAACTCGGATTCCGTGAGTGCGGCGCAGGCCACGCCCGAGAGTGACGATCGAACGAACCACGGCCATCGCCGTCTCGAGTTCCGGATCGATGAGCTCGGATACCGCCTGTGGGTAATCCTCGTGGTGCACGCTGGCGGGTCCGCTGCTGTTTGTTCTCTGGTTCACGACGAGCCCTTGGTACAGGACTTCGGTGACGAACGGCAGCACCGGCGCCATGAGCTCGGTGAAGGTGACGAGAACCTCGTAGAGAGTCGCAAAGGCCGCCTCGGTATCGATCCTGGCTGCTGCGGACTCGGCATCGCGACGGCGCCAGAAGCGACGGCGAGAGCGACGGATGTACCAATTCGTGAGGTCGTCGATGAAGGCGACGAGTGGCGGAATGACGTTGTAGAGGTAGTAGCCCTCCATCTCGTCGTTGACCTGCTTCACCAGGCTTTGGAGCACGGAGAGTATCCAGCGGTCGATCTCGGGGCGATCCGCCGGCGGGGGAGCAGCCGTCAGATGGGCGGCCGAGAGATCCTCGGCCGAGGCATAGGTGGTGAAGAACGAGTAGGCGTTCCACAGGGGCAGCATCACGGCGCGGACGACATCGCGCACGCCTGCCTTGGAGAACCGCAGCGGCTCGGCCCTCACGACGGGCGAGTTGATCAAGTAAGCGCGGAGCGCATCGGCGCCGAACTCCTCGATCAGCTCGAACGGGTCGGGGTAGTTCTTCAAGCTCTTGGACATCTTGCGGCCGTCCTCGGCGAGGATCAGGCCGTTGACGACACAGTTGCGGAAGGGAATGTCGTCGAAGACGGCGGTGGCGAGCACTAGGAGGGTGTAGAACCAGCCGCGAGTCTGATCCAGGCCCTCGGCGATGTAGTCGGCGGGGAAACGGCGGGCGAATTCGTCTGTGCTCTCAAAGGGGTAGTGGTGCTGCGCGTAGGGCATGGAGCCTGATTCGAACCAGACGTCGAGCACCTCGGGCACTCGGCTCATCTCTCCGCCGCAGGGGCAGGGGAAGGTGACCGCGTCGACGATGTGTTTGTGCAGATCGGTCAGGCGAACGCCGGATCGTTTTTCGAGTTCGTCGATCGAGCCTACGCACGCCATCTCCTGGCAGGACGGGCATTCCCATACCGGGATGCACGAGCCCCAGTAGCGATTGCGGCTGATGGCCCAATCGCGGGCCTGCTCGAGCCAATTGCCGAAACGGCGCTCGCCCACGTGACCGGGGACCCAGTGGATGCGCTGGTTGAGCTCGACCATACGCTCACGTTGGCTTTCGACTCGGACGAACCAGGTGGGAATTGCCTTGTAGATAAGGGGAGTGCCGGTGCGCCAGCAGAAGGGATAGGAGTGAACGATGGTCCCGCTCTGCACCAGGATGCCCTGTTCTCGCAGCATCTCCAGCAGTACCGCATCGGCGTCCTTGACAAACATCCCGGCGACGTCGGGGACCCGGTCGGTGAAGCGGGCCTCGGCATCCACGGGATCGACGAGAGAATCGATCCCGGCCGCCTGGAGCGCGTAGAAGTCCGCTTCGCCGTAGGCGGGGGCCATGTGCACCAGGCCGCTGCCCTCGTCGGTTGTGGTGTCTTCGCTCTCGATGACGACAAAGGCGCCACGCTGTCGCTCGTCGGCGAAGTAGGCGAACGGCGGTTGGTAGCTGGTGCCCAGCAGGTCGGCCCCGGTGGCTTCGGCCGAGGGCTGGGGTGTTTCCTCGCCCCAGAATGCCTCCACCAGATCGGCGGCAATCCAGTAGCGGCCTTCGAGGCCATGAATCGGGGCGTCGATGCGCACGTAGCGTGATTCCCGGCGCACGGCCACCGCCAGGTTGGAGGGAAGCGTCCAGGGGGTGGTCGTCCAGACCAGCAGGTAGTCGTCACGTTCCGCCGGTAGGTGGTCCTCGATGACGCGCAGCCGCACCGTCAACGACGGGTCCTCTACCTCCCGGTAGTCCATGTTGGCCTCGAAGTTGGAGAGAGGGGTGGAGGCGCCGTATGAATAGGGCAGCACCTTGAAGTCGCGGTAGACGAGGCCCTTGTCCCAGAGTTGTCTGAAAACCCACCACACCGACTCCATGAAGCCGAGGTCCATGGTCTTGTAGTCGTTTTCGAAGTCGACCCAGCGGCCGATGCGACGGGTGATGGCTTGCCAGGCCTCGGTGTTGGCGTCGACTCGTCGGCGGCAGGCTTCGTTGAATCGGCCGACCCCGTAGGCCTGTATGTCGGATGGGCCCGACAGGCCCAGCTCCGCCTGGACCTCCATTTCGATCGGAAGGCCGTGTGTGTCCCACCCGAAGCGGCGCTCCACACGGTGGCCTCGCATGGTCCAGTACCGGGGGACGATGTCCTTGAGCACGCCGGCCAGCAGATTGCCGTAGTGAGGGGTGCCCGTCGGAAACGGGGGTCCGTCGTAGAAGGTGAATTCGGTCTCCTCGGGACGCATCGCCACCGAAACGCCGAAAGCATCGAGCCGCTCCCAGAGGTCGATGATCTCCTCTTCTTGCGCGGGGAAGGAGACGTGAGGGGAGACTCGGTTGAAGGAAGTGCGCTTCGCCATGGTGTCCTCGGTTGCCGTCCGCCGGGACGAGCGGGGCCCGCGGTACCACCCGGCTTGCCACCCCGCAGGGCGGCCGCTCCTCTTCCCCGTGTCGGCGGGGGTTCCGGCGGGTTCTACTGAGGCGATTGGGCCCGTTCTTCCCGCAGCTCCGGGGTGATGCCGCCTGGTCGTTGGCCGATTCCGGGCGGCGTATCCCCATCAGGGCCGTGGCGACGGATGGTAGCGCACACGTAGTGGGTGTCGGACGCACTCCCTGCAGCCGCAAGCGATAGCCTACGGCAGTGGTGAATGATTCGGCCGACGTAGTCCAGGCCGCTCCGGACGGAGTGGTTGTTGCGGTCTGGGTGGTGCCGCATTCCAGCCGCAACGAGATCACCGGGCTTCACGGGGGGGCGTTGCGGGTACGGGTGGCGGCGCCTCCCGAGCGGGGCCGGGCCAACGCGGCCGCGGCGTCGCTCGTCGCCGGCTTTTTTGGGGGGCAGTCGGGCGAGGTTCTCTCCGGCGAGGCTTCCAGGCACAAGCGTATCCTCGTGGCCGGCGTCGGCGTCACGGAGGCGCGGCTGGCCCTAGAGGACCTGAGCGGGCGCTAGCTACCCGAATGGGGTGACGGCGTGCTAGCCTCTGCGGCCGCCACAGGAGGTCATGTGGGCAGAGATCTCGCTCAATCCACTCTCGAGCGGTTCCGCAAAAAGCTCGAATCCGAGCGTGAGCGCCTCTTGGAGGTCATTCGCGAGATCGAGGAAGAGCGCGAGGAGGTTCGGCTCACCGAGACCTCCTCGGAGCGCAGTCCCGATCCGAACACCGCCGAAGGAGGCTCGCTGGCGTTCGAGATGGAGAAGGAGCTCTCCCTGGCTGAGAACGCGGCGAGCCTGCTGGACCAGGTCGATGAGGCGCTGGAGCGCATCGACGGCATCGGCTACGGCAATTGTGAGGGCTGCGGCACCGCTATCCCGGTGACCCGGCTGGAGGCGCTTCCCTACACAAAACTGTGTATCGATTGCGCCTCCAATCGCAGATGAGCACCCGTCGCGCCGCGCTGCTTGTTGGTGGAACGGTGGTGCTCGTCGATCAGCTGGTGAAGTGGTGGGTGGTGAGCACGCTTCCGGGGAAACCGATCGTGCTCATCGATGGTGTTCTGCAGTTGGGCTACGTGACCAACTCGGGCGCCGCCTTCGGGCTTCTGCGCGGCGCCGGCTCCGTGATCGCCCTAGTCGCCATCGCCACCACCGTCGGGATCGTCATGGCGATGGGGAGGCTCCCCGGCCGCGTAGAGTCCATCGCCATGGGCCTGGTGCTCGGCGGGGCTATGGGCAATCTGGGGGACCGTCTTTTTCGTGGCGCGGGGCTCTTCGACGGGCGAGTGGTCGACTTCATCGACTTTCGCTTCTTCCCCGCGTTCAACGTGGCCGACAGCGCCATAACCATTGGTGCCGGGCTCCTCATCGGGTTCGCCCTGTTCAGACGGCATACTCTTGAGGCCGATGGAGCGGACACGGGCTGAAGTACCCCCGGAACTCGGTGGCGAGCGAGCCGATCGAATAGCCGCCGTGCTTGCGAACATAAGCCGGTCGCGGGCCCGCCAACTCGTGGATGAGGGCAAGGCGCGGTTCGACGGCGAGCGGGTCGCGGCCCGTCGGCGCATCGAAGCAGGCGCCGTCGTGGAGATCGAAGTGCCGGTATCGGCGGCTGTCCTGCAGCCGGAAGACGTTCCCTTCAGCGTCGTCCACGAGGATGAACATCTTGCCGTGCTGGACAAGCCGGCAGGGATTGTGGTCCATCCGGGAGCCGGGGCGAGGCGGGGAACGCTAGCGGCCGGGATTTTGCAGCGGTGGCCGCAGGTGCGCGGGGTCGGCGAAGAGGACCGCTGGGGCATCGTGCATCGGCTTGATCGGGACACGTCGGGATTGCTGGTTGTCGCCCTGCTGCCGGAGGCTTTTGAGGAGCTGCGCCGGGCCGCCGCTCATCATGAGATGGAACGCGTCTACCGGACTCTGGTACACGGGTCGTTTCAGGCGGCGACGGGAAAGATAGAGGCCGCCATGAGTCGGCATCCCCGGCGGCGAGGCCGCATGCGCATCGACCCCGGCGGGCGTCCCGCCCGCACCGGCTATCGGGTGTCGGCTTTCTGGGAGGAGCCGGAGCTGACGCTGCTTGAAGTCCGGCTCGAGACCGGGCGCACTCACCAGATTCGGGTGCACCTGGCATCGATAGGGCATCCGGTGGTCTCGGATGCGACGTACGGGCGTCGGGACGGGATTGCCGGGCGCCAATTCCTCCATGCGGCACGATTGGCCTTCCGGCACCCGGTGACGGGGGCACCTATTGAGGCGGCGTCGCCGCTTGCCGGCGACCTTCGTTCAGTGCTGGCATCTCTCGGCGACCCGGCAACGGGAAACATCGACGCCGTCGAGTAGGCCCTCTCTAGCCGAAGAACGTGCGCGCCACCTCGAAGAGCTCCTCGTCGACGCCGCGGATCTCGGTGCAGGCCTCGGCGAGCGGGACGGGAACAATCTTGGCGCCGCGCAGGGCCACCATCTTTCCCCCTTCTCCGGCAATGGCGAGATCGGCCGCCGCAGCACCGAGACGGGTGGCCAGGACCCGGTCGAATGCCGTCGGGGTGCCACCGCGTTGCAGGTGACCGAGCACGGTGACCCTGGTTTCGAAGCCGGTGAGCTCTTCGAGCACGGGGGCGACCTGGTAGGCCACTCCGCCGAGACGCTCAAAACCAAAAACGTCCTTCTGCAGCTTGGTCTCTTTCGGCGGCTTGATACCCTCGGCCACAACGACTATCGAGTAGTTGCGGCCCCTGCGGTGACGGCGCCGCACCACCTTTGCCACCTCTTCGAGATCAAGCTGTAACTCGGGAATGAGGATGGCATCGGCGCCGGCGGCCAGGCCGGCATACGTGGCGATCCAGCCTTTGGTCCGACCCATGACCTCGACCACAATGATGCGGTTGTGCGACTCGGCCGTGGTGCTGAGCCGATCGATGGCTTCGGTGGCGATCTGCACCGCGGTGTCGAACCCAAACGTGAAGTCGGTGGCGGCAATGTCGTTGTCGATGGTCTTGGGCACACCGATGACGGGGAGCCCATCCTCGGTGAGCTGGAGGGCAGTCTTCAGAGTGCCATCGCCGCCGGCGACCACAAGCGTGTCCATGTCGATCGACTGGACCGTGCGGCGCACGCTCTCGAAGCCTTGACCGTGAACGTAGGGATCCTTGCGCGAGGTGCCGAGGATGGTGCCCCCGCGGGCGAGGATGCCGCGGACCGAATCACGATCGAGCGGGATGGTGTCCCCGTCCATGAGGCCCTCCCACCCGTTGAGGATGCCGACGACCTCGGAGCCCGCGGCGACGGCCCTGGCGACTACACCTCTGATCACGGCATTGAGGCCGGGGCAGTCACCGCCGGCGGTGAGCACTCCGATCACGGCCATTCAGCCTCCTGTCAGTAGAGGAACATGGGCTTGCCGCCGACGTGGCGGACCTTGGGACGGTACAACTCGACATCGTAGAGCTCGTCCACGTCTACCCGTTTGACCCCTTCCCGAGTCACGGAGATGGGCACATTGGTGTAGGTGCCGCCGCGCAAGGCCACCATACGCCCCGAGGCCTTTTCGATGGCGAGGTCGGCAGCCATGACCGCATAGTTGGTGGCCACCATGAGGTCCAGTGAATCTGGGCTTCCGGAGCGCATGAGATAGCCGACCTGCTGGTAGACGATGCCCTCGCCGGTGATCTGCCGGATCATCTCTCCGGCAAGCACGCCGATGCCGCCAAGCTTGCGGTGGCCGTAGGCATCGGCTTCTCCGGTGAGGATCATCTCGCCTCCTTCGAGCACCGCTCCCTCCGAGATGGTGAGCATGGAGTAGTGGCTCGGGTTGGCCTTCTTGTCGGCAACCAGAAGGCCGGCGAGCTTGTGGATATCGACGGGGATCTCGGAGATGGCGGCTCGATCTACACCCGCCAGGTAGGCGGTGATCAGCGAGGTCTCGCCGCTGTAGCGCCCAAAGAGTTCGACGACGGCGATGCGCTCGTGTGAGCCGGTGCTGGTTCGCAGATTGTGAATGAATTGGACGCCACGCGTCACCGCGGTGGAGAAACCGATGCAGTAGTCGGTCCCATGGACGTCGTTGTCCATTGTCTTGGGGATTGCTATCACCGAGACGCCCTCGTCGTGAAGCCGCAGCCCGTATGAAAGAGTGTCGTCACCTCCAATGGGGATGAGCACGTTGATGCCCAAAGCCTCCACGACCTTCAGGGCGTGTGGGGTGAAGTCGTACGGCGCCTGTCCTCGAGCGGCGTCGGCGAGGAAATCGGGTACGTCGCCTTCTTTCACCACACTTGGGTTCGTACGCGAGCTGTGCAACATCGTGCCGCCGGTGCGGTCGATGGTACGCACCGCCTTCTTGTCGAGCGGCACGAAGTACTCGTCGACCGTCTCCGGGTTGTCGAGATCGGCGTAGAGCAGACCTGCCCAGCCCCGGCGGATGCCAACTACCTCATGGCCCGCGTCGTTGGCCCGGTTGACCACTGCCTTGATACACGCGTTGAGACCGGGGACATCGCCGCCTCCGGTCAGGATTCCGATCTTCACGGTCAGCCTCCTGTGCTGGATGGTGCGGCGCTAGCCGGCGGCCTTCTCGTAGACGTCGATGAACTTGCGGTAGGTGTCTGCGATGAGGGCGGTGGCCTGATCACGATCCATGGTGCCATCCTTCCAGGCCTCAACGCCGGCCCACCAGATGGTGCGCCCGATGGCAAAACCGACGTAGCCGTCTACCGGTGCACCCATCTGCAGCCAGTGCGCAACCTTGGCATCGTCGGCCCCGCGCCCGAGTACCACGGCCCTGACGCCGTCGCGTCCATCGCGGCGAACGAGGCGGGACACGAGCTCACAATCCGCCTGGGTGTCGATGCCCTCGATCTTCCACACATCCGGTTCGACACCGGCCTCCTGGATTTCCTGGATGACCTCGAGCATGAGGTACGGACGAACATGGGAGTCGTAGTCGCCGCTGTCTCCGCCGACAAGGGCCAGCTGATGCTTTGACGCGGGAACCAGCAGCTCAAACAGGTACTTGCGGTCCCGTTCGTGCAGCCAGTCGCCCAGACGCTTGAGCCTTTCACCTTGCACCTGGCGAATCTGGGCATCGTCGTCCGGATTCCAGCGGACAAGCACCTTGGCGAACACGGGGTCAAAATCTTCGATGTGGTCTCCGAATTGATCTCCGTATTCAAAATCGAACACCGGCTGGCCAGACTTCTCCACCGGCATGGCCAGAGTGAAGCCACGCTCTTTGGCCTCGCGGGCGATGTCGGCGCCCATCTCCTCATCGACGAGTACGCCGGCCGATTCTGCCGAGGCGCCGGCCTCCACGGCCGCCTTGAGGCCCTCCCACACGAGCCGCTTGCCGTCGTTGAGCCGGTCCTGCTCATCGGCGGTGGGTTCACGGCCGTCGATGCCGAACATCTTCTTCTTGAAGCTGCCGCGATGGTCGAAGGCAAGGATGAAGAGCTTGCCGTCGTAGCCGAGTTCCATGGGTTCCCCCAGACGAGTAGCTGTGTTTCCGCAGCGGGATTGTAGAGGCCTCAGCATGCTCGATCGGCACGGAGCGTCGGTGCGGCATGGCTGGTAAGGTGCGCGGGTCTTACAGGTCTGTAGTTCGGGAGCGGTCCGTCGGGTGAAAAAATCGTTTGTTCATCTGCATCTCCATACCGAGTATTCGATGCTGGATGGAGCCGCTCGGGTGGCGGACGTCGTCGAGGCCGTGGCCGCCGACGGCCAGCCGGCGGCGGCCATCACCGACCACGGCGTTCTGTACGGGGCGGTGGATTTCTATAAGGCGGCGACCGCGGTCGGGGTAAAACCCATCATCGGCATCGAGGCCTACCTGACTCCAGGATCGCGTTTCGATCGACCGCCGCGGCGTGACGACATCCGCTACCACATCACCCTGCTTGCGCTCAGCCAGACCGGCTACCGGAATCTCATCAAACTGGCGAGCAGGGCTTTTCTCGAGGGCTTCTACTACAAGCCGCGAATGGATGTTGAGCTCCTGGCCGAATACTCAGCCGGGCTTCTGGGGACAACCGGCTGCCTGGGCGGTCACGTTCCTCAGCTACTGGCGCCTGATGCCTACGACGAGGAAGGCAACTTTGGGGTGGAGCGCGATTACCAGGCTGCCCTCGAGGCGGCGGCCATGTACCAGGACATCTTCGGCAAGGACAGCTTCTACTTCGAGGTCATGGACCACGGTGTTCCGGCGCAGCAGCGGGTGCTGCCGGACCTCATGAGCATCGCCGACAAGATCGGTGCACCGCTGATCGCCACCAACGACTGCCATTACACCCGCGCCGACGAGGCGGAGACCCACGACGCCCTGCTCTGCATCCAGACCGGAGCAAAGATGGCCGACGAGGGCCGCTTTCGTTTTGGCGGCTCGGGCTACTACGTGCGCACGGCGCAGGAGATGCGCGACCTCTTCCCGGATGACAGATTCCCCGGGGCATGCGACAACACGCTGTTCATCGCAGAGCGGGCCGAATTGAAAATGGAGTTCGGTCAGATCTTCCTGCCCCAATTCCCGGTGCCCCAGTCCCACACCGAGGTGTCCTTTCTGCGAGAGCTGGCCGTGGAGGGGGCGCGGGAGCGCTACGGCGACCCGATACCCGCCGAAGTCACCGAGCGTCTCGAGTACGAGCTTCGTGTCATCGAGAGTATGGGTTTCCCTTCGTACTTTCTGATCGTCTGGGATCTCATGCGCCACGCTCGGGAGCAGGGCATCCGCACCGGTCCGGGCCGGGGCAGCGCCGCCGGCTCGATCGTCTCGTACTGCCTGCGCATCACCGATCTCGATCCCCTCGAGTTCGGACTGATCTTTGAGCGGTTCCTCAACCCGGGACGCCGGCAGATGCCCGATATCGACATGGACTTCGACGAGCGCTATCGGGGGGAGATGATCCGCTACGTGGCCGAGCGCTACGGATCCGACCACGTGGCCCAGATCGTCACCTTCTCCACCATCAAAGGGCGGCAGGCCGTGCGCGATTCGGCCCGCGTGCTGGGCTATCCCTACTCGGTGGGCGATCGTATCGCCAAGGCGATGCCGCCGGCCATACTCGGGCGCGAAGCCACGTTGGGGCAGTGCCTTGAACCGCCGCCGGCCGATGCCGAGTCGACGATTCGGGACTATCACACCAACGCTGCCGGGCTGCGCGACATGTACGACGGCGATCCCGACGCTCGCCGCATCATCGATACTGCCCGCGGTTTGGAGGGATTGCGGCGTCAGGATTCCATCCACGCCGCCGCCGTGGTCATCACACCGGACCCGATCACCGAGATCGTGCCCGTGCAGCAGAAGGGAGAGGACGCCGAGGTCGTCACCCAATTCGAGATGCACGCCATCGAGGAGCTGGGGCTGCTCAAAATGGACTTTCTCGGCCTGCGCAACCTCTCGACCATCGAGAGAGCGCTGGAGCTCATCGAGGACGGGACCGGTGCCCGGCCCGACATCGATTCGGTGTCGCTTGATGACGCCGCGGTATACGAGATGCTGTCTCGGGGCGACTCGATGGGGATCTTCCAGCTCGAGGGGTCGGGCATGCGGGCCCTGATGAGGAACCTGGGACCCGATCGTTTCGAGGACCTGATCGCCCTCGTGTCGCTGTACCGTCCCGGCCCCCTGGGTGCGGGCACTCACAATCTCTATGCCGACCGCAAGAACGGCCGCATCGCGGTGGAATATCCCCACCCCGATCTCAGTGAGGTGCTCGAGGCGACGTACGGGATCATGGTGTACCAGGAGCAGGTCATGGAGGCGGCCCGAATCATGGCCGGCTTCACCATGGCGGAGGCAGACGGCCTGCGCCAGGCCATGGGCAAAAAGATTCCTGCCGTAATGGCGCAGCAGCAGGAGCAGTTTGTCCGCGGCTGCACCGAGCAGGGACACTCCGAGGACCTGGCCCGCAGCCTTTTTGAGGCGATATCCCACTTTGCCGGATACGGCTTCAACCGGTCCCACGCTGCCGGCTATGCCATCGTCGCCTACCAGACGGCATGGCTGAAGGTGCACTACCCGGCGGAGTACATGGCGGCGTTGCTTACCTCGGTGAAGCGGGACAAGGATCGCACGGCCCTCTACCTGAACGAGTGCCGTGCCATGAATCTGCAGGTGCTTGTACCCGATGTGAACAGATCGGAATCGGATTTTGTTGCCCGCGACAACACGGTGCTGTTCGGCCTTTCGGCAGTGCGCAACGTGGGCGAGCGGGTGGTGGACCTGATCACGGAGGAGCGAAGGAAAGACGGCGAATACGCCAGCTTCCAGGACTTTGTGGATCGGGTTGATCTGAGTGTGCTGAACAAACGAACCGTGGAGTCTCTGATCAAGGCGGGAGCCTTCGACGGCACCGGTGCCCCACGCAAGGGCGTGCTGGCCGTCTATGACCAGGTGATCGATGCCGCGGTGACGCGGCGGCGCGCCGAGGATATGGGCCAGTTCAGCCTTTTTGGGGCGGGGGACCCTGCGTTGCAGTCCGCCGCGGCGGAGATACCGGAAATGGAGTGGGACAAGCAGACGCGGCTTGCCTTCGAGAAGGAGATGCTGGGCCTCTACGTGTCGGATCATCCGCTTTTTGGGGTTGAGGGTGCGCTGCGGGCCGTGGCAACATCGACAATTGATGGCCTCACCGACGCCAAGGACGGTGAAGGCGCCACGGTGGGGGGCATCGTCGGCGGCATCACCCGCCGCTATACAAAAAACGGTGAACCGATGATCTTCTTCCAGCTCGAGGATCTTGGGGGAAGCGTGGAGGTGGTCTGTTTCCCGAGGACCGTGGCGGCGAGCGGCACCCTGATCAGGCCCGACGCCATCCTCACCGTGTCGGGACGTGTGGACCAGCGCGGCGATTCGGTGAAGCTGATCTCCCAGGGCATTTCCGAGCCCGACCTGAGCGTGGACCGATCGGTGCGGCTTCGGATCCCGTCGATACGCATGTCGCATGACTTTGTGGCCCGTCTTCGAGCCGTTCTAGAGAACCACCCCGGCGACACTTATGTGTTTGTGCACATGGTCGGTGATGGTGACGACACGGTGGTGCGGCTCGGGGAGGAGCACCGTGTCGAGCCTCGCACCGCTCTCTACGCCGAGTTGCGGGAGCTGCTCGGCCCGGAGGCGATCCTTCGCTGAGCCCTGCTGCGCCGCTGTTGCAGATTCCGCAGCAGCCGGGCAGGCTGGCCTGGTACTGGAGAAGATCCGATGGCGTGATGCCTCGCCGGAGGATGGGCCCTTCCTGTTCAGTATGCTCGTCGAGGCGGCGAACTGGGACAACCGGCCAAGGATCCCGCCCGACGAGGTCAGGGCCGACCCGGCCCTGACCCGCTATGTGCACGAGTGGCCTCGTTCCGGGGAGACCGGGGTGGTTGCCGAGGAAGCCAGCCCGATCGGTGCCGCCTGGCTGCGCCTCTTCACGTCGGAGTATCTCGGGTATGGATACGTTGCGGATGACGTGCCCGAGTTGTCGATTGGCGTAGTCCCGGAGTGGCGAAGACGGGGAGTGGGCCGGGCTCTGCTGCGCGAGTTGGTCCGCAGGGCCCGGGAATGTGGGACGCGCAAGATCAGTCTCAGCGTCGAGCGTGCCTGGCTCGCCAGTTGTACGCCGGTGAGGGCTACGTGGTAGTGGGGAGCGACGGCTACGCCGACACGATGGTCCTCGACCTGCGAGACGGTGCCCACCGCTGCTGAGGGGGAATCGCAGGATTGGACCGGCGCCGGCGCGGGCCGGCACGGAGAATTCGCGACGGCCACGGCGTCACCTCTAGCCTGGTAGGCGCCGCGCAGACGGAGGGAAGATGGCCAGCTTCGACGTGGACGCCTTTATCGAACGATTCCAGCAACGGGCGGACGCGGTCAAGGAACGCGGAGTCCCGCCGATCGAAGGCGAGGCACGGCGCAAATACATCGAGTCGGCCGAGCAGGATCACCTGGATTACCGAATCGTGGCGTCGGCGTCATGGACGGTTGAGGGCGAAGAGCTTGTCCTCCGCATTCCACTGAGCGGCTGAACCGCGTTCAATCTTCAGGCTCGGCGACGCCGGCGGCGGCTCGCCGCGCCGCTGCTCTGCGCTCCGAGTCGAGGCGCTCCAGCCCATAATCGGAATGGTCGACAAACCGCATGGCCGCGGCGATGGCGGAATGGCCCGCCTTTTCGGCGATGAGGCGGTGCATCTCACGGCATACCCGCCGGTAGGCGTCGTGCCCTCCACGTTGCGTTCGCAGCTCGAACATATGCATCGCTTCGCGAGTGGTCATCTGCATGGAGAACCGCACCCGGAATGCGAAGGGCACCACGTACTGCGAAACGTTGCTGCCGACGGTGTCGGAGAGGCGGGTGTGGAGGCGGGTGGCCCGCCCCATGGCCGCGTGCCACCGTTCGGCGGCTCCGATTTCGCTCAGCGCCGCCGGGACGATGTAGCCATGGCTGGTGCCCAGGGGCTGCCACTCAAGGGTCAGCATGCGGTGCCGCTGCAGGTCACGAAAGATTCCGTAGTCGCAGAGCAGGTCAAAGCGGTAGCCGGTCCGCTCCAGCGCCCGTCCCGGACGATGGCGGCGGTTGGTGCGCTCTCCGACATAAGCCTGGATGATGCGGAGGCGCTCATCGGCGTCGAGGCGGCGGACGGCGGCCAGCAGTTGGTCGTCGGGGAGATCAGTGTGCGGGTAGAGGGCGGCGGCGGCGATTTTGGTCTCGGCGTCGGGGTCCCATTCGACGAGGCTGACCTGGGGCCTTGACTCCACCTCTGCGGCGAAGGCGGTGGCGATTTTGCGCATGTCCTGCGCCGTTGTCTCTAGGTAGCTGCTCCATGCCACGCCTCGGTCGGGCATGTCGACGCGGCGCAAAAACGAGGGGATCACCTTGCGCAGTTCGGTGAGCATGAGATTGGAGTAGTCGCGGACCTCGGCCAGAGGGTGTGCCCGCATACGCAGCAGGAGCATCTCGTAGGCCTGGCCGTTGGCGTAGATCCCCAGGTTGGAGAGGGTTGCAGCCGGCAAGAGGCCGCGAAGGTCGTCGCACACCTGGGCCCGCACCGCAGAGCGGTGCACGTACTCCGAATCCCCGGCCTCCCGGGGAGACAACGTTTCGTAGAAGCTGAAGAGCGGTTGGGTGAGCGCTCCATAGGTGTCAAAGAGGGAATCGATGGCATCGCGGTACTCGGTGGCGAGAGGGGAGGCAGCCACCTCGGGCGGCACCAGGTAGCGGTAACGGCCTTGGCGGGGACGGTCGTAGAGCATGTAGCGCGTGCTTTGCTCGAGGTAGGCGGCAAGGCGCCCCCACTCCAGGACCTTGGTGAGGATGTTGGAGGCCTGCTCGCAGGCGAGGTGCACACCTCCGAGCTGAGCTACGGAATCGTCCCCGTACTCGGTGAACACCTTCTGGTAGAGATCCTCGGCCCGCCGGGTAGAAACGGGCGCGGCTCCGGCGGCCGTAGCTTCGGGGGACCGGGCCACTTCTGGTGAATCGTAGAACTCGTCGAGGAAGAGACGGCGCAGCGACTTGGGGGAGCGGCTGTAGCGGGCAAACAGGGCTCCCTTCACCACCTCGGGCAGGTTGGTCAGGGCAAAGACCGGCCCGCTTGTATTGGTGAAGAATCCCTTGAGCACGGCCTTCTCCTCCGGGGTGAAAGGATCTTCGAAGTACTGGTCTGGGCTCGATCGGCCCGCCTTGGGCTCCATGGGGCGAGGTTACAAGGCTGTGATTTCTGCTGCCACCGGGGCCCGGGCGCCGGTAATCTCAGAACGTGACCGGAATTCGGATCGCCATCGGCCTGATCATCTCCGCCATCGTGGCGGTCACTCTCATACCCATGCTCGTGCTGCTTGACCTGGCCGGCGGCGGTGACGGCTGGGGCCTGTGTGAGGAGGGGCTGAGTTCATGCCACACCTCCTACTTCGATGGTCCGGAGCTGGTGGCCATGCTGCTGCTGCTGCTTTTTGTGATCCTCTTCCTGCTGCGCCTGGCCCTTCGCGCCCACCGGGCCGGCATCTCGCGTCAGGGAGGCTCAGTGGGCCGGGGTGATAGCCTCGGCGGCGGGTAGCTGGTCCTCTTCGCCGCTGGCGGACAGCACGATATAGATGCTGGCCAGAATGAGCGCAGCGCCGGCCCATCCCCGGGCGCTCAGCCGCTCGCCGAGCCAAATCGCGGCGGCCGCGGTGGCGAACACGGGCTCGAGGGCAAGCAGGATGGCGGTGCGGGCCGGGCCCACCACCGTCTGCGACCAGACCTGGAGCAGGAAGGCGCCGGCGCTCACGGCGAGGCCGGTGAGCAGCAGGGCCGGCCAGACTTTCCCGGGTGGGACCTGGAATCCTTCGAGCAAGGCGCTGGACGCCAGGCCCAAAAGGGCGGTGGCGATCAGCTGCACCGAGGTGAAGGCGACGACCGAATGGCGCGGCGCCACCCGGGCCAGGTACACGATGTGGGCGGCGAACGAGATGGCACAGCCCACCGTCAGGAGGTCGCCTTCATGGAGGGCAAAGCCGGTCTTGAGGGTGAGAGCGGCCAGGCCGGCAAAAGCCAGCAGAACTCCCGCTACGACGAGGAGGCGTGGGGCCCGCCGGGCCACCGCGGCGGCCAGCAGCGGGGTGAAGACGACGTACAGGCCGGTGATGAGCCCCGAGTTGGACGCCGAGGTGGTGGCGAGCCCCTGCGTCTGCAAAGCGTATCCGGCAAAGAGGAGGAGGCCGGCGATGGTGCCATCGCGCCAGACCGCGGCGTTGCGTGGCGGGGCGATGGCGGTCAGCACGGTGGCGCCGAGCAGAAACCGCCATCCCACAAACCCGAGCGGGGGAAAGCCCTCCACGGCACCCTCGACGACGACCTCCTTGATGACAACAAATGTCAATCCGAAGAGCAGGGCGGCGGCGGCGAGGGCGAGGTAGGCGACACGAGGTGTGCGCATGGCTGCGGAGACTAGAGGCGCGGCGACGCTGATGGGCGGGGAATCAGCCGACGCGTCGGGTGAAGCCGAGCAGGCTGCCGGCTACAACGATGACGGTGCCGGCGAGGAGCACCCAGGGGCCGATGCCCATGGATGCCTCTTCGGTGCCGCGTACCGACAGCAGGCCGTCGTTGATCTTGACGACCGTGAAGACGACAGCCAGGCAGGAGAAGATGGTGGAGATGATGCCCGGAATGAGCCGGTTACCCTCGACCCGGTCGCCCACCACCGCGATGAGCAGGACGATGGCCAGCGGCAGCAGCGCTGGCCAGGCGGCGCCGTCGATGCCGTTCACGGTGCCCGCGGCGGGGCTACGGGTGAAGGGCAGGAGCACGGCGACGCCGGTGATGAGGATTCCGATGAGGACGACGATGCGGGACCGGTGCACCGGCTAGCCGCCGGGCTCGGCGCCGGTATCGGGCTCATCGGCCGAGCCATCAACGCCGGGGATCAACGGCTGCTGGACATGGGCCGGGCCGGCATCGACGGGAAGGGAAGGCGGGGCCGGGGTGCCGCTCAACGGGAACTTGGGGATGGGCACCACCTCGGTGGTGGCTTCGTCGTCCACGCTGGGGCGGGGGGATCCTTGGGCTGGTCTTGCCGCCGGTATGACCTGTGTGGGCGCATCAAAGATCGAGGAGGCCGGCTCGACTGGGGTCGTCGCGGGCCCGGTATCGGTCAAGGGACCGGGGCCCGCGGCACCGCCGGCGGGAGGAAAGGCCGGTTCGGCTGATGAGGGGGCGGGCCCGGCCAAATGAGCCGGTGACGGCTGCAGGATGGCGGCGGAACCGGTCTTTTTGCCCAAACCTTTCATGCCACGGCGGATCCAGCGGGCCTCGGGGCGTGATGGATAGGTGCCGGTGACGGGAAGCTTGAGGAGATTGCGGGCCAATCCGATGCCGATGCCGGCGATGACGACAAAGGTACCGAAGACGTGGAGGCGGGCTCCCCAGCCGACGCTGCCGCCGAGAGCGTCGGCCAGAGTCGAGGCATCGAGGTATTTGATCAAGGCATAGGGAAAGGCGGCGAATGCGAGGATCAGCGAGAGCCAGCCGAGCACATCGGGAATGGGATCGCTGTGATCAGGAAGCAGGGTGATGACAAAGATGGGGAGCAGTAGGGCGAGGGTGGGCAAAGCATCGGCGGCCAGGGCGCTCCGGTTTCCCATCCCGGCGTTGACGAAGGGGAGGCTCATTGATCCCAGCACCATGAGCACGCCGATGTCGATGACGATGCGGGAGGCGTGGAAGGCGAGCTTTGTTGGTTGGCGGGCCAGTTGAGAGTTCAAGGCCGTCCTTCGCGAGTTCTGCGCCGGTGGAGATTAGCGGCAGCGGGTGGCTCAGCCGTATCAGGGCTTGGCGGAGTGCCGTCGCGGAGCTCCCGGGCCCGGCCGGGCCGGCTCAGCCTAGGGCTCAATCGGCCAGGCTGATTACGCCGCCTTCGAGCGAGTCGATAGAAACGAGCGACGCGACGGCCCAGTTGTGGGCATCGAGCCGTTTTCTGCCCTGCTGGAAGGCTTCTTCGATGACAAAAGTGAGGCCGATCACAGTGCATGCCGCCTCTTCGACTATTGCGCCAAGGGCCTCGGCGGTTCTGCCTCCGGCGAGGAAGTCGTCGACGATGAGGGCGCCGAGACCGGCGGGCAGCACTCTGCGCGGAACCTCAACGCGATATTCCGAGCCGCGTGTCGGCGAGACGACTTCACGGAAGAACGTATGGCGGCCACCGGGCCCGAGGTACTTCTTGGCGAAGACCATGGGAACCTCGAGGTGCAGAGCGCAGGCCAGCGCTGGGGATATGCCGCTGGCCTCGGCGGTGAGCAGCAGGTCGGGCGGGGGGAAGGGCTGGACCAGATCGGCGCAGATGGAGGTGAGCAGTCCCGGATCGACCCGGTGATTGAGGAAATCGTCGACCTTGAGAAGATTCCCCTCTACCCGGCCGTGCTCACGGATGGCGCGCGGAGCCGGTCACGCCCGAGCGTCGGTGTGTCGTCGCTGTCTGGCAAGGCGAATGGAGGGTACTCGACCTAGCATGCCTTCTTATGGTGGATACCCCGTCGAGCCTGGTGCGCCGTCGGGCCCGAACCGTTCTGGGACGCCTGAAGCGGCGCTACTCGGAGATCGACACCGCTCTGGACTACGTTGAACCTTGGCAACTGCTGGTGGCCACGGTGCTCAGCGCTCAGACCACCGACGAGAACGTCAATCGAGTCACCCCGATCCTGTTCGAGCGGTGGCCCACGCCGGTGGATCTCGCCGCAGCTGATCCCGAGGCGGTGGAGCAGGTGGTCTATTCGACCGGCTACTACCGAGCCAAGACCGAGGCCATCATCAAGCTGAGCCGCGATCTGAACGAGCGTTTCGCCGGTGTGGTTCCCCGGGACCTCGACGCGCTCGTCACCCTCCATGGTGTGGGCCGCAAGACGGCGAGTGTGGTGCTCGCCGAGGCCTTTGGGAGCCCGGCCATTGCGGTCGACACGCATGTGAAACGTGTGTGTCGCCGGCTGGGGCTCAGCGTCGAGAAAGATCCGGCAAAGATCGAGTTCGACTTGCGCTCCCTGTACCCGGAGCGGGAGTGGGCCGGCGTCTCCATGCGTTTTATCCAATTCGGCCGCGAAGTGTGCCAGGCGCGCAGGCCGCGGTGCTGGGAGTGCGACCTGGCCGAATTGTGTCCCTACCTGGAAAAGGGAGGCCCGTCCTCCTGAGCCCCGTTCTCCTGAGTGATGGAGGGCTCGGTGATGATGTCGGCGCCGCGTGTCTCCGGGAGCAGGTAGACGAGAGAGGTCGAGGCGAGCACGACCGCCCCGATGATTCCGACGGTGGTGGGCAGGCCGATGGAGTCGATGATGAAGTAGCTGACGGCAAAGCCGGTAAGGGACCCCAGTATCCCGACGTTGCTCAACCAGGCTGCGGCGGACGAGCGGAAGGCGGTGGGGAACAACTCGGAGCGCTGGGCGGCAAAAGCCGGAGCAAACGCCGAGGTGCCGGTGAGTGAAACAAAAATGCCCAGGCCCATCACCCAGGACACCTCCGAAAAGTAGAACAAGAAGGCGCCGGCGACCCCGATGAACATGGCTGCCACTTCGGTGGGCCGGCGGCCCACGACATCGGCGGAGCGCCCGCCCGCGAGGAGACCCAGCAGGACGGCCGGGGAGCTGGTGAGGACGAGCATGATCGATGCCGTCCCTTGGTCCCATCCCAGGTGGTTGTTGAGCCGGATGAGGATGAAGTTTGCGGCCACTCCGGCAAGGGCGGCAACGCAGAAGGAGATGCCGGCCATGGGCCAAAAGCGGCGACGTGAGCCGCCGCGCAGCGCCGCCATCAGGCTGGGACGGGAGGGCCTGCCACGGAAGGCGCGGGACTCCTTCAGGTGGATGAGGACCAGTGGGAAGAACAGGAGCGGCGTCGCACCAACGCCGAACAGGATGCGCCAGGCTTCCTGGTTCACCTCGGCGAACCGCGACAGCAGCAGCCCGAAGCCGACTCCCATGCTGACGAAGAGTGAAAAGACGGCGGCGGCGTATCCGCGCACCTCCGGGTCGATCTGTTCGGTGAGGACAACTAGAGCCAGGGCGCCGATGGCGATGTTGCCGATGCGGGCCACCGACTGGAGTAGGGCGAACACGGCCAGGGAGGGGGCAAAGGCGGTGGCCAGGTTGGCTGCGGGCAAGACGAAAAAGGCGAGCAGCAGGGGTGCCCGCCGGCCGCGGCGGTCACCCCACCAGGACAGGGCCAGGGCCAGCAGTGCCACCGCGCGTATCACGACTTCGAACCCGGCAACACCGCCGTCGCTGAGCCCGAAACTTTCCTGAGTGAACGGAAGGGTGTGGGTGAGGACGTTGCCGGACCACCCCTGCCCAAACGCGATCGTGCCGAGCAGCGCGAGCACTCGGATCTGGTGGCGTCCCAGAAGTGCCGGAGGCCGCAGCGGGTCTAGGAGCGCCATGGTCACCGATCGGCGTGGGGTTGTGCCATCACCGGGCGAGGTTACTGGGAACATCCGGGCTCTCGATACCGTTGACCGTTGCGACACCGGCGGAGCCCGTGGAAATCAGCAGCCTCAACTTGTTCAGCCTCCTGGCCGCTTTTGGTTTTGGAGCCCTCGCTTTCCTCTCGCCGTGTGTGCTGCCGCTCCTGCCCGGATATCTGAGCATGATGTCGGGGTACTCGGCGGTCGACATTGCTGAAGGCAAGGCGACCACCGGCCGCATGCTGCGGGTGACCCTGCTGTTCGTGGCGGGCTTCACCGTGGTGTTTGTGGCCCTGGGGGCCGGCGCCGGCAGCATCGGCGGGAATCTGTTCAGCACGAATAGGGGCACCTTCACCAAGATTGGGGGCGGGTTCGTGATCGCCATGGGCATCTTTCTCGCCGTCACCGCAGTATGGACGCCACGCTTTTTCCTGCCGTTAATGCAGGAACGTCGTGTTGAGGTACGCCCGTCACGGCTGGGCGCCTGGGCCCCTCCGGTCATGGGCGCCGCTTTTGGTTTCGCCTGGACCCCGTGTATCGGCCCGGCATTGGCCAGCATCTTTACCATTGCCGCCGGCTCCGGCTCGGCGAGCACGGCCGAGGGCATGGTCCTGCTGGCCGTGTTCTCCCTGGGCCTCGGCCTTCCCTTTGTCCTGGCGGGCCTCGGCATGAGCAAGGCGCTGGGCTTGTTCGCCTGGCTGCGTCGCCACGCCAGGCCGATCACGGTCGTCTCCGGGCTGCTGCTGGCCGGCTTTGGTGTGCTGATGGTGACCGGCGAGCTCAACGAGCTCAACAGCTGGTTCCAGAACAACCTGCCCGCGTTCCCCTGGGACGGCTGAACGTTGCGGGCGCCGGGTTAGCCTGGCGACGTGCAGCCCACCCCGTCACGCCAAGAATTCATTCGGCTTGCCGCCGAGTACCCCATTGTGCCGGTGTGCCTCGAGGTGCTGGGGGATCGAGACACGCCGGTCTCGGTGTTCGAGAAGCTGACCGGCGACGGGCCCGCCTTTCTTTTGGAGTCCGTGGAGGGAGGGGAGCGCTGGGCCCGATGGTCGTTTGTCGGCTGGGATCCCCTCTTCATCCTCAGCTCCCGTGACGGTGTCGCCACCGCCGGTAGCGCCGTCGATCTGCCGGCGAAAGACCCTCTCGAGATTCTCGACGGCGTGGTGGGTCGATTCCGGACGCCCAATCTGCCCGATATGCCCCCGTTGTACGCCGGCCTCGTCGGCTATCTGTCGTACGACGCGGTGCGTTATGTGGAGCACCTTCCCCACCGGCCTCCCGACGACCGCGGCCTGCCCGAGATGGCCTGGCAGGCGGTGGGATCACTGGCCGCCCTCGACCGTTTCCGTCAGACCGTCAAGCTCATTCGCAACGTGCTGGTCGGCACAGACCCGGCTTCCGACTACGACGCCGCCATCGCCCACCTGGAGCGAGCTGTCGCTGATCTATCGGGGAGTTTCCCCACGATGGTGGCGCCCCGGCCCGCATTCGCCGATATCCCCGAAGCGGTGTCGACCATGGATCAGCCGGCCTTCGAAACGGCGGTGGCGCAGGCGATCCGCTACATCGAAGCCGGCGACGCTTTTCAGATAGTGCCGTCGCTACGGCTCGAGGTGCCGTTTGCCGGCGATCCCTTTGCCGTCTACCGGTCCCTTCGTCTTGTCAACCCGTCGCCGTACATGTTCTTCCTGCGCTACGACGGCCTCTGCATCGCCGGGTGCTCACCGGAGCTGATGGTGCGAGCGCATGCAGGCAGGGTCTTCAGCCGTCCCATAGCGGGGACCCGGCCCCGGGGCGGCGACGCCGCCGCCGACGATGCCCTGGAAGCGGAGCTGCTGGCCGATCCCAAGGAGCGAGCCGAGCACGTGATGCTTGTCGATCTGGCCCGAAACGACCTGGGCCGGGTGTGTGAATACGGGACGGTGAACGTCGACGATCTGATGGTCATCGAGCGCTACTCGCATGTTATGCACATCGTCTCGGGAGTGTCCGGTGACCTGCGAGATGGGGTGGGGCCCGTCGATGTCTTGCGGGCCACCTTCCCGCACGGCACGGTATCGGGCGCTCCCAAGGTGCGGGCCATGGAGATCATCGATGAGCTGGAGCCGGTGGCGCGAGGACCCTACGCCGGGGCGGCCGGGTACATCGATTTCTCGGGCAACCTGGACACCGCCATTGCCCTGCGCACGATGGTCGCCGCCGACGGAAAGGCCTGGGTTCAGGCCGGGGCGGGAGTAGTGGCCGACAGCAAGCCCGACCGCGAGTATCTCGAGTGCCTGAACAAGGCGGCGGCGCTTTTGGCCGCGATCGAAGGCTCGGGCCTGGTCTGAGCGCCCACCCGAACATACGCCTACTCTCGTCCCAACGATCATCCATGCCACCGCCCCGGGGCGTTTTCTCCCCGCTCTAACAGTCCTCGAACATTTCCTGGGTGATGATGTGGCGGAAGGAGGCAGAGTGAGCACCAGGGGGACCGTGCTTCTGATCGAGGACGAGGAGGCTATTGCCGACCTCGTCCGCATGTACTTCGAGCAAGAAGGCCTCAGGCTGGTCCACGCCACCGACGGCGAATCCGGTCTGGAGGCGGTGCGCGACCGCAGTCCGCGCCTGGTGCTTCTCGACCTGGGCCTCCCCGGCATGGACGGCATCGAGGTGTGCCGGCGCATTCGGGCTTCCAGCGACGTGCCGGTGATCATGCTTACGGCGCGCGACACCGAGATCGACAAGATCGTCGGACTCGAGATAGGCGCCGACGACTACGTGACCAAACCGTTCTCGCCGCGGGAGCTGGTGGCCCGGGTGCGGGCCGTGCTGCGCCGCGCTGAGGAGGTGCCGAGGGCGCCTGCCGTCATCGAGCTTGGGGAGTGGAAGATCGACAGTGGCCGGCGCCAGGTGCAGACCCCGGACGGAGATATGGCGAGTCCGACAGCCCGGGAATTCGATCTGCTCTGGTACTTGGCGGAGAACCGGGGCCTGGTGCTGTCTCGGGCCCAGATTCTCGAGGCAGTGTGGGGCTACGACTATTTCGGGGAGACCCGTACCGTCGACGTGCACGTGCGCCAGCTACGCAAGAAGCTCGAGGGCATCCCCATCGAGACGGTCTGGGGTGTCGGATACAAGATGAGCGACTAGAGATGCGCAGGCGGTTCTTCTGGTCACTGGTGGCTGTCGCTTTGGTCACGTTGAGCATCGGCGGGGTCGCCGCAGCCATCCTGATCAATCGTTCGGTGGAGGATTCGGCCCGCGATGAGTTCACCAGGCAGGCCGAGGCGACTGCCGGGCTCATTGAAACGTCGCTCCGGGAGGCGCCGCCCGAAGGTGAGATGGAGCGGCCCGTCATTCCCGTACACAACCTGGGCCAGCTGCTCGCCATCGTGCGGTCGGTGGGTGGGCACGACTACGTGGAGGCGGCCGTGGTGGGCCCCCGCGAGGGGGTCACCGCGGTGGGAGGGGATTCGGTGCTGATCGATCAGGTGCCGGGAGGGGTGGTCGATCTGGAGGGGCGCATCCATTTCACGGCCGAAGTCGACGGTGAGGAAGTCGCCGCCTTCGCTTTTGCGCTGCCCTCGCGGCCGCTGGGCACGGTTGTTGTGGTGATCGGCACCGATCTGGAGTTGGTGCCGTGGACCGACGTTCTGGTGCCTTTCCTCTGGGCGATCGCCCTGGGGATCCTGCTGGCGGCGCTTCTGGCCGGCTATCTGTCCCGCTTTCTAGCGAAGCGGCTCGACGGATTGCGCGATGCATCGCGCCGCCTCGCCACCGGCGACCTAACGGCTCGGGCCCCGGTCGAGATCAAGGATGAGATCGGTGAGGTGGCCGAGGCGTTCAATGAGATGGGGAGACAACTCGAGGAGGCGCGGCGCCGGGAGAGGGAGTTCCTCGTCAGCGTCAGCCACGATCTCCGGACTCCGCTCACCACCATTTCCGGGTACGGCGAGGCCCTGGCCGAGGGACGCGTGCCGGAGAATGACTGGGCCCGAGTGGCTTCGATCATCCACCGCGAGTCGGGTCGCCTGGGCCGGCTCGTCGAAGACCTGATGCTCCTGTCACGGATCGAATCCCGGGAGTTCAGCCTGCGTCCCGAGCGGGTCGCCTTGTCCGGTCACCTCAGGGAGACCATTGAAGCTTTTCGGATCAAGGCCGATGAGGCCGGCGTAGGCCTCGAAGCCGATCTCGCCGAAGCCGAGGCCGTTATCGACCCGGATCGTCTTGATCAGGTGGTAGGGAACCTAGTGGAGAACGCCCTTAGGTATACGCCGGCGCCGGGCCGGGTGCGGGTCGTGCTGACGGAGGAGGGCGGGTACGTCCGCATCGCCGTCTCCGACACCGGCTCCGGCATCGAGCCCGAGGATTTGCCCCGCATCTTCGAGCGGCTCTACGTGGCTCAGCACTACCGGCCGGTGCGTGCCGAGGGATCCGGGTTGGGCTTGGCCATCGTTGCCGAATTGGCCAGGGCGATGGGAGGTTTTGCCGAGGTCGACAGCGAGCCGGGCAAGGGCACCACCGTCTCGGTGGTCGTGCCGGTGGCGCCGCCCCCATCGTAGGCCTCCCTCCCTGCATCTACGATGGCGCCATGCTGGAGGCAATCCTGCAGTCGGTGCGTGCGCGCCTCGGCGAGGTGATCGACGCCGAAGACGAGCTGCGGGCCCGCGCCCGGCGACGCGTTGACCACCGAGACTTCGTGGCGTCGCTCACCACTTCCGGGCTGTCGGTGATCGCCGAGATCAAGCGGCGTTCCCCCTCGGCGGGGCCCATCGATCTGGGCCTCGATGTTGCCGCCAGAGCCAGCGCGTACCGTGATGGCGGCGCATCCTGTCTTTCGGTGTTGACCGAACCCGACCACTTCGGGGGCAGCTTCGAGGACCTGGAGCTGGCCCGTGAAGCATCGGGGCTGCCCGTTCTCTGCAAAGGATTTCTCTTGCATCCGGCTCAGGTGTGGCAGGCGGCTGCGGCCGGCGCCGATGCGGTGCTCTTGATCGCCGCCGTGCTCGACGATGACACCCTGGGCGCCCTGCTTGCCGAGGCCGGGGCCGCCAAAGTGGTTGCGCTTGTCGAAGTGCATTCCGAGGAGGAGGCGCGGCGCCTTGCCGCTTTCGAAGTGGAGCTGATTGGGGTCAACAACCGCGATCTAGGTACGTTCGCGGTCGACCTCGGCACCGCGGAGAGATTGCGCCGCTTGTTTCCCCCGGATGTGACCGCGGTGGCGGAGAGCGGGGTCTCGTCACCGGAGGGGGCGGCTCGGATGGCCGCCGCCGGCTATGACGCCATCCTCGTCGGAGAGGCGCTGGTGCGGTCGCCGGAACCGGCGGCGCTTGTTGCCCGGCTGCGGGGGGCGGGCCGATGACGTGGGTGAAGCTCTGCGGTATGACACGGCGACGCGACGTGGAGGCGGCCGCTGAGTTGGGAGTGGATGCGGTGGGGTTTGTGATCGCCGCGGAGTCGCCTCGCCGGGTGAGCCCGGCCGAAGCCGCCGAGCTGGGCTCGGGTGTGGCCGTTGAACGTTTTTTGGTGAGCGTGGATCTGGAGCCTGAGGGTCTTCTGGCTTCGGCGAGAGAAGCCGGGGTGACCGGAGTTCAGCCGCACGGGCGCCATGCCGTCGAAGCGGCGGAGGCCGCGTTCTCGGTGGGACTGCGGGTGCTGTTCCCGGTTCGGGTGGGCCGCCGGCTGCACCTGACTCAGGTCCCGGATTGGGCGGTGCCAATTCTCGACACCGCCGTTCCCGGCCGCCACGGCGGCAGCGGTCGCAGCTTCGACTGGACGCTGACCGCCGGATGCGGCCGCCACGTCGTGATCGCTGGGGGCTTGACGCCGGAGAACGTTGCCGGTGCCCTGGCCGCAGCCAAACCATGGGGTGTGGATGTCGCCTCCGGCATCGAGACGGCGCCGGGGGTCAAGGACCATGCGAAGATGGAGCAGTTCGTGGAGGCGACACGATGGTGATGCCGCGGCCCGACGAGCGCGGGCGTTTTGGGGAATACGGGGGGCGTTTTGCCCCGGAGACGCTTATGGCGGCTCTCGAGCAGCTTGAGGTCGCTTTTGAGGAAGCATGGGCCGATCCCGAATTCCGGGGCCGCCTCGACGGCCTGCTGCGCGATTACGTAGGACGCCCCACCCCTCTCTACGAGGCGGGACGCCTGTCCGAGGAGCTCGGGTTTCGTCTCCTGGTGAAGCGGGAGGATCTGGCGCACACCGGGGCCCACAAGATCAACAACACCTTGGGCCAGGGTTTGCTGGCTCAGCGTATGGGCAAGCCGCGCGTGATCGCCGAGACCGGCGCCGGCCAGCACGGGGTGGCCACGGCCACGGCGGCCGCTCTTCTCGGCATCGAGTGTGCCGTGTATATGGGCACCGTCGATGTCGAGCGTCAAGCTCCCAACGTGTACCGCATGCGCATGCTGGGTGCGGAGGTGATCCCGGTGACGTCCGGGGCGGCGACCCTCAAGGACGCCACCAGCGAGGCACTGCGTGATTGGGTGGCGACGGTGGAGACCACCCACTACATACTCGGATCGGTTGTCGGTCCGCATCCGTTCCCGTGGATGGTCCGGGAGCTGCAGAGGGTTATCGGCGATGAGACCATCGCCCAGCTGGGCGGAGGGCTGCCCGACTGTGTCGTGGCATGTGTCGGCGGCGGCTCCAACGCCATGGGCATGTTCTATCCGTTCACCGGGATGGACGTGGAGCTGATCGGGGTGGAGGCGGGCGGATACGGCATCGAGACCGGCCGGCACGGCGCCTCGCTCGGCGCGGGAACGCCGGGAGTTCTCCATGGGGCCCATACCTACCTGCTCCAGGACAAGGAGGGGCAGATCCGCGAGGCGCACTCGATCTCGGCCGGTCTCGATTATCCGGGTGTTGGCCCCGAGCACGCGTATTTCAAGGACATTGGGATCGCTCGCTACGTGTCGGTGACGGATGAGGAGGCGCTTAGAGGCATGGATCTTCTGTCGCGGACCGAGGGAATCATCCCGGCGCTCGAGCCGGCACATGCCTTGGCGTGGCTGTCGAAGGAGAGGGCATCGTTTGCCGGCAAGACGGTGGTGCTGTGTCTGTCGGGTCGTGGCGACAAGGACGTGCAACAGGTGGCGGCCCGGCGAGGCGAGCTGTGAGCGGACTCGCCGACCTTTTCGAAACGACCGCGGCGGAGAACCGGGCAGCGCTGCTGCCCTACCTCATGGCCGGGGTGCCGAGTCCTGAGGTATCAGCCGAACTGTTTGTGGCCATGGCCGAAGCCGGCGCCGATGGCTTCGAGGTGGGCCTGCCCTACGCGGATCCCCTCATGGACGGCCCCGTGATTCAGCGGGCCGGAGCCGCGGCATTGGCCGCGGGGACCACGGTGGGAAGAGGGCTGGAAGTGCTGGGCGCGGTGACGCGGCGCACGGGCAAGCCCTGCCTGCTCATGACCTATACCAACCCGGTGCTCCAGGTGGGGGCGGAGCGTTTTGCCGGCTTGGCGGCCGAGGCCGGCGCGGTAGGCCTCATCGTTGCCGACTTGCCGGTGGACGAGTGTGGGCCGATCCGCGCGGCCGCGGTCGGCGCCGGTTTGGGTCTGGTCTTGTTTGTCGCCCCGACGACGCCGGATGAGAGGCTGCAGATGGTGGTGGCCGCCGATCCGCTCTTTATCTATGGCATCGCCGACATGGGGGTTACCGGCGAACGGGGAAAGGCGAGCCGGCGCGCCGGGAGTCTCGCGGCGCGGGTCCGGCAGGCGACTGATATCCCGCTGGTGCTGGGTGTGGGCATCTCGGGACCGGAGGCGGCACACGAGGCGGCACAGATGGGCGATGGGGTGATCGTCGGATCGGCTCTGGTGCGCCGCGTGCTGGAAGCGCCCGATCTGGGAACTGCGTGCACCTCGCTTGCCGCGGCGGTGGAGGAGTTGGTGGCATCCATGCGGCGCTCCTAGGGAGTTCTTCCGAACGCAATCTGGCGGCAAGGGCCCGCCGAGGCGATACTCTCCGGTCATGGACTACATCCGTGTGGCGTGTGCCCAGATCAATCCGACCGTCGGGGATATCGACGGAAACGCAGAACAAATCGCCGGGGCGATGGAGTGGGCCGAAGGCTGTCAGGCCGATCTGCTGTTGCTTCCCGAGTTGGCCATCACCGGCTACCCGCCTCAAGATCTGCTGCTCCGCAAGGGGTTTGTGGGTGCAAACACCGAGGCGGTGTACCGCCTGGCCGCCAAGGCCGGGCAGACGACGACTGTGGTGGGCTGTGTGGAGCGGGCGGCAGGTGCCGCTCATCGTGACGACGCCGGGACCCTGCGCCTGCACAATGCCGCCGCTCTTCTGCATGACAAGCGGCTGCGCGGCATCTATCGCAAGGTCCTGCTTCCCAACTACGACGTTTTCGACGAGGACCGCTACTTCATTCCCGGCACCGACCCCGGTGTGCTGTGGGAAATCAACGGTGCCATCGTCGGCATCTCGGTATGTGAAGACATTTGGGTGTCCAACGGCCCGCCGGCCGAGCAAGCGCGGGCCGGCGCCGACGCCCTCCTCAACATCAGTGGGTCGCCCTATCACCGTGGCAAAGGCGATGAGCGTCAAACGATGCTGCGCTCCCGGGCGGTTGATACCGGCCTCCCTCTTGTGTTCGTGAACCTTGTCGGGGGACAGGATGAGCTGGTGTTCGACGGCCAGAGCCTGGTGTTTGCCGCATCGGGCGATCTGCTTTACCGGGCGCCGCAGTTTGAAGAGGATCTGTTCTGGGTCGATGTGCCGCTTCCGGAAGAGGGCCGCAGCAACGTGCGGGCGCGTATTGTCAGCCGGGGCACCCTGCTGCTCGGTGATCCAGATCCGCCGCCGGAATCAGCGGAGCCTCTGGGCGCCGAGGAGGAGGTCTACCGGGCCCTGTGTACCGGGCTGCGCGACTATGTGCACAAGAACGGCTTTCAAGGAGCAGTCATCGGGCTCTCCGGGGGTATCGACTCGGCACTGACCGCCGTTATTGCGGTCGATGCTCTGGGGGCGGATGCAGTGTGGGGAGTGACCATGCCGGGCCCGTACTCCTCAGAGGGCTCGCTCATCGATTCGAGGCAGCTTGCCGAGAACCTCGGCATCCGTTTCGACGAGATACCCATCGAAGTGCCTTTCACCGCCTTCCTGGGGGCCCTCGAGGGCACATTCGGAGACACCGAGGAGGGCACTGCCGAGGAGAACCTCCAGGCTCGAGTGCGTGGTGCCATCCTGATGGCTCTGTCCAACAAGTTCGGGGGCATGGTGGTCGCCACCGGCAACAAGTCGGAGATGGCCGTGGGCTACGCAACCCTCTACGGGGACATGGCCGGGGGCTTCTCGGTGCTCAAGGACGTGTACAAGACTGATGTGTACGCCCTGGCCAAATGGCGGAACTCGATCGGAGAAGTCATTCCCAAGGCGAGCATCCGCAAGGCGCCGTCGGCAGAGCTGAGGCCCAATCAGATGGACACCGACAGTCTGCCCCCCTACGAGACGCTCGATCGAATACTGAAGGCCTACATCGAGGAGGATCGGTCACCCGACGCCATCGAGATGCGCGGTGTGAGGCAGGGCACGGTGAACGAGGTGACGCGTATGGTCGACGGCAATGAGTACAAGCGGCGCCAGGCGCCGCCCGGGGTGAGGGTGAGCACGAAGGCGCTGGGTGGCGATCGCCGCCTGCCGATCACCAACCGGTATGAGGGTGGGCAGAGTCCGTCGGCAGCTTCATAGCAGCCTGTTCGAGGTGCCGGTACCGGGAGGGGGAGTCGAACCCCCACGGGCCGAAGCCCAGCGGATTTTGAGTCCGCCGCGTCTACCATTCCGCCACCCCGGTTCGTGCCGATCTTAGGCGTGGCCGGCGCCGGCTTGAGAGCCGGTCGCAGTCCGAGAGCGGATGGCGGAGTGGATCGTGTCAAAAAGATTGCAGAAGCGCCTGTTCCGCCTGACCGACGAGATCATTCGTATCGGTGAGGAGGAGCGGCTCACCGCCGAGGAACTGCGCATCCATCGGCATCTCGACGACGATGCACAGCGCGATGCCATCGTCAGCGAAGTGCCGCTCGCCCGTGAGGACGCCCGGGAGACCGCCGGAGACGTGGCGCGCTTCCGACGTGCACTTCTGTCCCTGCAGGTGCGCCGGCGCCGCCTCGAGGCGAGACGGGAGCGCCTGCTGCGCCGGCTCGGCTGAGTCCCGCGACCTATGATCGGCGAGATGCCGAAACTTGCTCTGCTCGACGGCCACAGTCTCGCCTACCGGGCGTTCTTCGCATTGCCCACGGACCTGGCCACGCCGGATGGCCGGACTACCAACGCGGTCTTCGGGTTCACCTCGATGATTGTGAAGCTGCTCGACGACGAGCACCCGGATGCCATGGCAGTGGCCTGGGATACGCCCGAGGCGACTTTCCGCAATGCGGAGTACTCGGAGTACAAGGCGACCCGCCGGGCCGCGCCGGATCTTTTCAAGAGCCAGCTCCCGCTGATGGATGAGGTGGCGGAGGCGTTGGGCATCCACCAGCTCCGGGCTCCGGGGTTCGAGGCGGACGATGTGATTGCCACTGTCTCCCGGCAGGCGTCCGCTGCAGGCTGGGATGTGCTGATCGTCACCGGCGACCGTGATGCCTTCCAGCTGATCGGCGGAGGGGTGAAGGTGGTGTACACACGGCGCGGCATAACGGACACCGTCGTGGCCGATACAGGCTACATCGAGGGGCGCTACGGCATCAGTCCCGCCCAGTACCCCGACTACGCCGCCCTGCGCGGGGATACCAGCGACAATCTGCCCGGGGTGCCCGGTGTTGGCGAGAAGAGGGCGACGAAGCTGCTGTCGCAGCACGGCAGCCTCGAGGGCATCTACGAACATCTCGACGAGGTGACCGGAAAACTGCGGGCAAGCCTCGAAGAGGCCAGGGAGCAGGTGTTCCTCAACCGCAGACTGATCCGGCTGGTGGAGGATGTGGAGGTGGGCGCGGACGTTGCCGAATTCCGCCTCCAGCCTTGGGATCCGCAACGGGTGCGGGAGGTGTTCGACGGGCTCGCCTTCCGGTCCCTCTGGCAGCGCCTGCAGGAAGTCGGCGGCGGGGAGGCGCCGCCGCCCGAGGCGGTGCTGGACGTCGAGGTGGCTGTTCCGCAAGATGTTGGATCTTTTGCCTCACCCGGCGTGCGCCTCGTTCTGGAGGCGGTTTGGGACAAGGCGGATCTGGAAGGGGTCGTCTTGGCCGGCGCCGGCGACCGGGTGGTCTTTGTGCCCTTGTCCCGTATCGGGGGGTTGGCCCAGGCCCTGGCCGACGAGGCCGTACCCAAGATACTGCATGACGCCAAGCGGCTGGCGCGAGCGCTGCTGGAGATGGAGCTGGACCTCCGTGGCCTGGAGTTCGACACTGCTCTTGCCGGATACGTGATCAACCCGGCCGAGCGGGCCCCGGAGCTGACAGATCTGGCCTCACGGATTCTCGGGCTCGAGGTGGTCTCACCTGCCGGCGATGAACGGGCTGGCTCCACCCAGGGCAGCCTGGAATTCGAGACGGGCCCCGACATTGAGGGCGCGGCGCGCCGGGCCCTGGCCATCGGCCGGCTGGTCGAGCCGCTGACCGAGCAGCTCGAGGCATGCGCCAGCCTGGAGCTCTTCAAGGAGGTGGAGCTTCCCTTTGTGCGAGTGCTGGCCAAGATGGAGGTGGCCGGCATCGGGACCGATCGTGTGTACCTGGAGGAGCTGGGAGAGAGCCTGCGCGATCGCCTGGCCGGCCTGGAGAAGGCCATATACCAGGCGGCCGGAGAGCCGTTCAACATCAACTCGACGCTGCAGCTGCGGAATGTGCTGTTTGATCGTCTGCAGCTTCCGGTGCTCAAGAAGACGCCAAAGGGCGCCCCTTCAACCGACGCGTCGGTGCTGCAGAAGTTGGCCGGCGAGCACACCATCGTGGAGCATCTACTGGTGTACCGAGAGCTGGAGAAGCTGCGCTCGACGTACGTCGACGGCCTGCTTCCGCTCATCGGCCCGGACGGACGTATCCATTGCATTTTCAACCAGACCGGCGCCGCCACCGGCCGCATCTCATCGGAGAGGCCGAACATGCAGAACATCCCGGTGCGCTCCGAGGAAGGCCGCACCATCCGCCGGGCGTTTGTGGCGTCGGCGGGCCACCGGTTCATCGTTGCCGACTACAGCCAGATCGAGCTGCGCATCCTGGCTCACCTCAGTGGCGACGCCGGTTTGCTGGAGGCGTTCTCCACCGGTGCGGACATCCACACCGCCACTGCAGCCAGGGTGTTCGGGCTGGAAGCGGATGAGGTGAGCGCCGACCTCCGGCGCCGGGCCAAGATGATCAACTTCGGCCTTCTCTACGGGATGGAGGCGTACGGGCTGGCACAACGTCTCCAGATACCGACTGACGAGGCGCAGGAGCACATGGAGGCCTATTTTGCACAGTTCCCCAATGTGCAGGCGTATATGGAGGGCATCGTTGCCGAGGCGCGGCAGACCGGGTACACCACGACCATCCTCGGTCGGCGGCGCTACCTGCCCGAACTGCTGTCGGACAACTTCCGGTTGAGGCAGATGGGCGAGAGGATGGCGCTCAACGCGCCCATCCAAGGCTCGGCCGCCGACATCATCAAGCAGGCGATGATCGTGCTCGATGCCGAGCTGGAGCGGCGCGGCTGCGGTTGCGAGATGCTGCTACAGGTGCATGACGAGCTGCTGCTCGAGGGCCCCGAAGCGGAGGTCGACGAGGTGGCCGAGCTGACCCGGAGCATCATGGAGGGGGTCACGGAGCTTCGAGTCCCGCTGCAGGTCGATGTGGGGATCGGGAGCACCCTGGCCGACGTCAAAGACTAGGCGGGATTTGCGGTGTGTTAGCCTTGTGCTGCCTCTGAGCGGGTTGCTCTGCCGGAGTGCACTCATTTCGAGGAGACAACCACACGTATGACCAAGGATGCGACGAACGCGCCTGCCGAGGGGGCTGAAGAGCAGGTGCAGGCCGAGGAAGGCGAGGCCATCGCGGCCGCCGCTGCTGAGAAGCCCCAGAACGCCACCGAAACCAAAGGCGACACGCCCGAGAGCGAAGCCGCTCCGGCCCCGGACGCCGC
>CAZTJO010000005.1:12592-88855 GCA_964614095.1 uncultured Acidimicrobiia bacterium | reverse complement strand
GCCACCACAACGACTGAGGCCACCACAACCACAGTCGCCGACACCTTCACCACCGTAACTGCCGGGCCGTCGACCACGGTCACCTCTACCACGGTGGCAGATCCCACGACGACCGTGATCGGCGGTCCGTCGACAACGGCGAGTGGTCCGACGACCGCGCTGCCCGAGCTGCCCTATACCGGGGGCGGCGGTCCTCTGGGCAGCAGCACTCTGTTTCTGATCGGTCTCGGAGTGCTGCTGGCCGGGCTCGCCCTGTTCTTCGGGTCCTTCGCCGTCGAGAGCTTGGCACTCTGCTCGTCGTGGCGAGTTTGGGGCCCCGACGGGGGCCCCAAACTCACGTACCGGGAATCGGTGATGTGTGGCCGACCGTGCCCATCTCTAGGGATCGGGCCGGGGGAGTAAGGCCCTGCTGCGGCGAGCAACTTTTGTCGGGGAACGGATGGGGACCGGCCCGAGCGCCCGAGAGCAATCGGGATGTGGCGCAGGGACGGCCGGCTAGACCTCGCAGCCGGCCTGGTAGTCCAGATTGGAGCACCTGTCGGTGCCGCTGCCGCCGTCGCCGGTGTCCGTGCCGCTGCCGCCGTTGAGAGTATCGCTGCCGGGCCGCCCACTGAGGATGTCGTTGCCTCGTCCGCCGTAGAGACGATCATTGCACCGGTGGCCGACGAGGGTATCGTCGCCGTTGCCGCCGTAGAGACGGTCGCTGCCGGACCGTCCGGTCAGGGTGTCATCGCCTCTGTCGCCGTAGAGGTAGTCACGTCCGGTGCCGCCGTCGAGATTGTCGTTGCCTGCATCGCCACAGACGACATCGTTTCCGGATCCGGCGTGGACGATATCGTTCCCGGACCCCGTGTAGATGATGTCGCGGCCGGAGGTGCCGTAGATGGTATCGGGTCCGGAAGTGCCCAGCATGGTGGGCATATACCCTCCGCACAGTGCGTAGGACACCACGATGGCGGCAGGATCGCCGGAGATGAAATCGACTCCGACGTTGTAGCTGTTCACCTCGACCTTGGCAGAGGAGGTCCCGGCAAAGCCACCGCCGCTGGCGGTCACCGTGTAGCTGCCGCGGGGAATCTGGATGGCCCAACCACCGCCGGCGTTGGTGGTGGCCGTCCGGCCGTCGGCGATGACGGTGACGCCGGGTATGCCCTCACCGAGATCCATGACACCGTTCTGGTTGCCGTCGTTGAACGCGGCGCCGGTGATGAAAGGATCGCCACCCTCGATGTACCCGGTGTGCCAGACCCACCAGAGCTCATCCCCGTCCTGGTGAAAGCCGAAGCCGATCTCCCTGTGAAGGGCAAAACTCTCTGAGCCGAGGAGATGCTCGAGGTGCACTTGGTCGGGGTCGACGTAGCGGCTGTAGGAGAGGATGTTGGCGAGAGGGAAGACCTCGGCGCCGCCGAGGTAGCCCTCAATGTAGTTGGCGTCACCGCTCCACCAACTGGGAAGCGGGTACCCAAAGTCGCGGGCAACTTGGTTGGGCCAGCGACTGTCCGGAGGGGACATTCGGTGCCCATAATCTCCTCCGGTTGCGGCCAAGTCTTCTGCGCGAAACGCGGCCGAGGCGGCCAGGAGGTTGTTGGGCGCCAGCGGCGGCCTGGCGGGGATGCCGCTCAGGTCCACCCCATGTTCGATTCCCCAAAGCACGGGGTTGCGTCGGGCGAGGTTCAGGTCGTAGACGGCCTGCATCTCTTCGGCCGTCCACGCATCGGCGGGGGTTGCCAGCGCCGGCGCGGTGAAAACAACGGCGGCGACGAGAAGCATCAGAGCGAGAGTTGTTCTTTTCATAATGACGGGATGGCCGGGGCAGCCAGTATACCGAGAGGCTCAAAATGCGCTCGGCACCGCGGTGGCGGGGCCATAGGCGGTGCTCGAGGCGGGGTCGAAAGCGGCCGAACCGGCTGGCGCTCAGCAGCTGTTCAGGTACTCACCGCTGCGGCAGTCATCGGTTCCCGGACCCCCAAAAAGACGATCGGTGCCGACGCCGCCGACCAAGATGTCGTCGCCACGGTTGCCGCGCAGTCGATCGTTGCGGTTGTTTCCGATCAGGGTGTCGTCCCCGCTGCCGCCGAAGAGCCGGTCGCGGTTCTGCTGGCCGGTGAGAGTGTCATTGCCTTCGTTGCCGAACAGTTTGTCTCTGCCGCGGCCTCCTCCAAGCTGATCGTTGCCCGGTCCCCCGCACACGACGTCGTTGCCGGAACCGCCGAACACAACATCGTTGCCGGCGCCGGCGTGGATGACGTCGGGTCCGTCGGTGCCCTGGATGACGTCGTCACCGTCGGTTCCGAGGATGGTGGGCTGGAGGCCGTTGCAGAGGGCGTAGGCGAAGATTTGCGGATTGGTATCCCCCGAGACGAAGTCAACACCGACGTTGAAGTCACCGAGGTCGACCAGTGCAGACGATTCACCAACAAAGGGACCGCCGCTTGCGGTGATCGTGTACTGGCCCCGCGGGAGTTCGAGTGCCCATCCGCCGCCGGCGTTGGTGACCGTGGAGTACTGGCCGGCACCGACGGTGACTCCGGCGAGGGATTCGCCCAGATCCATACGCCCGTTGCCGTTGTCATCGGAGAATACGACACCGGTAAACACAGGGACGAGCGGTTCCTCGGAGCCGGTGTGGATGACCCAGACTCGGGTACTTTCGATCATGCCCACCCCGATGTCGTAGTGGGTGCCAAACCACTCCTGGCCCATGACATGGACGCGGTGTGAAGGTGAGTTGACAAAGCTTTGGAGCACGTCGGCCGGCACGGGACTGCCGGCGTGCAGGGATTCGATGTAGTTGGCGTCCCCGTCCCACCAGCCGGGAAGTGGATAGCCATTGTCACGGGCCAATTGATTCGGCCACATGTCGGTGACGGGGCTCTGATGCGAGAAATAGCCGTAGCTGGACATCTCGGCTGCCTTGAAGTCTGCCGAGGCGGCCAAGGAAGGGTTGATTGCCAGTGGAGGAGCAGGAAGCAGGGTGCCGGCAGGAAGGCCGGCGGCGGCCTCGACGGCATCCGGGTTCCACCTTGCGTGGTTCAATTCGTAGACGAATTGCTGCTCCAATTCGGTCCAGTTGGCGGCTTCTGTCGCGGCGCTGGGCTGGGCGGCGGCAAAACTGATAACCAGGAGGGCTGCTGCCAGTGCGGCCACAAATCGACCGGCTCCAGCGCTGCTCCAGACGGCGGATGCAGTATCGGACGACCTCATGAGGCCGCTATCGGCACTCGATTTAGCCACCTTAAGTATTCAATCTGACCACAGAATGTGGTAGAAAGGGGTCAGTGGCGGGAAGGCGCCTCCGGTTGGTGGTGCTGCATTGGGCGCGTCGAGCACTAACGTTGCGGAAGCCAATCGAGTCTGGAGTATTCCCGGTGGATGATCATCTGAGTACGAGGCGCGCCACGCGGCGTCCGGAGGGCATGCTGAACGTGTTGGCCTCGTCCGAGGATCCCCGGATTCGTACCGAGGCCCTGCACTTTCACACCACGGCCGGCCTCGAATTCTGGGACCTGACCGAGATCGCAAGAGAGGTGTTGCATCGGTCGGGTGTGAGACACGGGCAGGTGACCGTGCACAGCCTGCACACGACAACCTCGGTGCTTGTGAACGAGTCGGAGACCGGATTCCTCAACGACTTCCGTCGTCTCATTGGGGAGGTTGTTCCAGGCGATCGCTACTACGAGCACGATGATCCCGGGCTGCGGACCGAGAACCTCCAGGAGGATGAGCTGCTGAACGGCCACGCCCACTGCCGCCAGCTGCTGGTCGGGTCATCGTCGGTGACACTTCCCGTGGTGGAAGGTGAGCTACTGCTCGGTAGTTGGCAACGGATTCTCTTTGCCGAGCTCGATCAGGGCCGCGACCGCCGTGTCGTAATACACATCCAAGGGGTCTGACGGCGCCTTGCTGCGCCGCCGAGCGAATAGGCTGCCCCTGTTGTGGATCTCCAGCTAGTCAATCTTGCTCTTTACGGACGCGAGTGGCCGCGATGAGCAGCGTTCTCCTGATCGTCGGGTTTCATCGCAGCGGCACATCGCTGGTGGCGAGTTTGCTGCAGCAGGCGGGGCTCTTCATCGGAGACAGACTGATCGAGCCGGCGCCCTCGAATCCCTACGGTCACTTTGAGGATGGCGAGGTGGTCGATATCCACGAGCACGTTCTGAAGGACAACGGAGCCCAGTGGCTTCGGGCGGAACCGCTGATCCCGGTGGTGAATCCGGTGCGGTGGCGAGCCATGGAGGACCTGGTGCTGCGGCGGCGCAAAGAACATCGATTCTGGGGATTCAAGGATCCGCGGCTCTGCCTCTTCCTCCCGATCTGGAAACACATCGTTCCCGAAGCCAGAGTTGTTGTCGTATTCCGCAACCCGTCGGAGTGTGCCGGTTCGCTGGAGCACCGGCACGGCCGGATGATCGCTGATGGGGTGGGGAGACAGGAGGTGCACCGACGATTCCTCGAGGAGCCCGACCTGGCGCTGCGCATGTGGCTCACCTACAACTCGGCAGTTCTGCGTTTTGTGTCGCGCTACCCCAATGACGTGCACACCGTCGCGTTCGAATCAATTCGGCAGGGCTACCCATTGACTTCGGTGCTGCGCCGACGCTGGAATCTTCCGCTGCGGGAGGTCGCCACGCAGTCGGTGTTCGATCCGGCGGTCACCGAGGATCGGGGTCGGTCGATGGATATGTTCGATCCGGGGCTGGTGGCGCGCCTCCAGAATGCGCTGTTTCGTCTGCGTCGGCTGGAACGGATCGGCCTGGAGCGTGTCTAGCATCGAAAGGTCTTTCGCATGAATCCCCAAAGCTCTGAGGATGTTGATCGGCTGCGCAAGGAGAACGATCTCCTTGCCCTTGAAATGCGGGTGGTCCGGGCCCGTTCGAGCGGGCATCGCCAAGAGGTGGAGGACCTCGAGGTCGAGCTGGCCGCGGCGCGTCGGCAGAATCGGGAGCTAGAAAGGGCCCGCCGCGACCTCACCCGATTGCTGCAGCGGCTGGGGCGCCGGCCCTACGGCTGGATCTTCCGCAGGCTCCGGGCGTTCCGCCGGCTGGAAGAGCGCTGGCTCCGTGACGACTAGCACCGGCACGATTGTGGTCTATGAAGGCCGGCTCAATATCGGCCTGCCCGGTATCGACGGCCTGCGTGTCTTCGATGAGTGGAGCCTGGTACCGCAGCGACTCGGCGAGCTCGACCGGGCGCGGCAGGTCATCATCCTCGATCCGATGTCTTTCCCGCTGGAATCGGTGAGTGAGAAGGGCTGGGAGGCGCCGCTGGCAGTGGCGGTTCCTGAAGACCTTGGACTCGACGATCTGGCCTGGGCATTTGGCGGGGCGCTTTTTGATCGCCTCACCTATCACGACCTGCTCATCGTCGGCGACGACCCTCTCTGGCATGCGCTGGCGCGCCGTCACGGGTTTGCCGCCCCGCAGCGGCTGGTCTTTGGGCCGGACGAGATGGGGGACGCGGTGGCGTGGCTGGTGGAGTCGGGTGAGCGCATGCCAAAGGTCGGCGAAGCTGTGGCGCCACTTCGTCGCGACAGAGAGACCAAGGCCGAGTTTGTTCGCCAAGCCGGAACGGTGCTGCCTTCGCTGGCAGAGCTCGAGGTCAGAACACCCGAAGGCATGCAGCCACACGCCCTGGTGGTTGGGTGTGGAGGCGGAGTTTGGCTCCGAGCTCTTTTGGCGCGTGGTTTTGCGGTCGTCGGATTCGATCGGCGGGAGTTGCTGATCGAGGAGGCCGGGATGAACTACCCGGAGCTGGAAGTGAAACACCTGGGGGCACACCTGCACCTGGGAGTGGGGAGCGAACGTTTTGACCTGGCACTCTGCATAGGGGCTCTGGGCAATCTGCAGCCGGTTGAGCAGATCCGGCTGATTCGGCAGATGTGGCAAGCGATTCGACCCGGAGGCATGCTGGTGGTGCTGGAGCGGTTTGTGCCGGGGAACGATGCCGGCTGGATGCCGGTGCCGCGGCTTATGGAGGTCGTCTCTGAGGCGAGTTCGGATCACATTGTCCTCGAGGATGTGCAGACTTGCCGGTTCGGGGGCCGGTCTGATCACAGTCTTGGCGCAGTCACCTTCGTGAAGATCGGTCCTCCGGAGAGCCCGAGATGAACATGCCCACCGTCGTACTCGTCTCCAACGATGTTGTGCCGGGCATGGCTATGCCGGTGGCGGCGCCGGGTCTGCGCGTATTTGGCATTGGTGAGGGGCTCCGGGCCCACGGTATCGACGTGACCACTGTGGTGATGCGGGGTCCGGCGACCGTGGTGTGGCGTCGTGCCATTCCACCGACCGCACAACCTGGAACCATTGTTCTGCACGCCACAGATCTGGGCGGATACCTCGAGCAGCAAGCACCGGCGGTGGTGGTGCTGACCAACAGCAATCAGGTCGACTATCTCAGGCCCACGGACGGGTTGCACTATGTGCTTGATTTCTTCGCGCCGAAGATGCTCGAGCTGGCCTGCGACAAGAGCCGCGGTGATAGGGCTGCCGAGCTGGAGCGGCTCCGGGAGCGGAAGCTGCGGGGTATCGAACTGGCTGAGGCCTTCATCGTCAACGGGTACAAAAAGACGCCCTACTTCCTGGCTTGGCTGATGCAGTCGGGGCACGACGTGCTGAGAACCCCTCTGGAGACCGTCTTCATGCCGGTGCCGGCCTTCAGCGGACCGCCGGCCGAGGAGCATAAAGGGCTGCGCCTGGCCGTGGCCGGCTACCTGCAAGGCTGGAGCCTGCCCGGCTCGTGGCTGGAGCATCTTGTCAATCGTCTCGATGAGAGTGCCGCGTCGCTCGACGTTGTGATGCCGGTGCACTGGGGCCAGAGCCAGGGTCTGGAGAGCGCGTTGCTGGAGCGGATCCGGCATCACCCGTCCGTTCGAAGCCACGGCGCGATGACCTTCGGCGACTTCCAGCAGTTCATGTCGGGAATCGACGTTGCCGTCGATCTCTTTGGGTGGACCTTGGAGCGGGAGTACGCCACGGTGACCCGCAGCATCGTTGCCATCTCTTGCGGCGTGCCGGTGGTGCACCCGCCGTTCACCGAGGTGTCACCGCTGATCGCCGAGTACGAGGCGGGCTGGGTGGTGGACCCGGCGGACATCGACGCCGTGGACCGGGTCTTCGATGAAGTTCTGTCCAACGGCGAAGAGGTGCGGCGAAGGGCGGGGAACGCACGATGGCTGTGGTCGGAGCATTTCGATCCGGAGGTGGCGGTGTGGCCGCTGGTCGAGATTATCGGCCGCATCGCTGAGAGCATGGGCGGTGAGGCCCGATGAGCCGTATGTACTTCGTTGCCCCAACCTATCTGCCGGTGGGAGGGGTGTTGAAGATCTTCGATTACCTGAATCACGCCGTGGCTCTGGGATACGAGCCGGTTGTGGTCTGCGAAGAGAGCTACGACGGGAGCCTGCCGCTGTTCCGGATCGATCGGTTCTCTCACCTCACTCCCGAGAACGGCGTCAGGTACGTGGAGGGCTACCGGTTCTCGGTGGAGCGTGACGAGTTTGTCTTCTTCTCCTGGCCCACCCAGTACGAGGAGATCTTTGCCCGGCTGGTGCCGGGCCCGCCCTTGGAGCGGGTCATCCACATCGTGCAGAACATCAGGCACGCGAACCCGCGATGGCTGGATGGATGCGGTTTTCGCCTGCTCTCGCGGCCCATGGCGCGCATCATGGTCACCGACGAGGTCCTGGAGGCGTGTCGGCCGCACCTGAACCAGAGTTCTTTCACCAGGGTCATTGTGGAGGGGCATGCCTGGGAGTACTTTCACCAGAAACGTGATGGGGGTCTGCCGGCTCCGGTGAAGGTCGGCTACGCGACTTGGAAATCGGATGTTGGCCTACGGGTCGAGCAGGAATTGGCCGAGGATGACGGTTTTGTGTTCCGGTCGATCCGGGAGATGGTGTCCTGGGCCCAATTGCGAGAACTGTATAGCTGGGCCGATGTGTTCCTGGGCACGCCTGGGGCCGAAGAGGGGTTCTTCCTGGTGGGGCTCGAGGCACTTGCCGCCGGGGCGCTGCTGATCACAGCCGATGCGGTCGGCAACCGCGCATACAGCCGGTTTGGGGAGAACTGCGTTCAGGTGGAGCTTGATTCCGAGGCCGGATACATCGCCGCGCTGCAGCAACTGCGTGATTCGAGTGTGGCCCAGATCGAGGCCATACGTGATGCAGGCTATGCAGTGCTGCCCCGTCACACCCTCAAAGCGGAGAGGGAGGGATTCGCCGAGTTTCTGGAGGTTCTCCGGCAGAGGCCGCTGCGACCGGGAGTGAAGAAGCGTGTCACCCGCAATCCCGGCAGGACCGGAGACTCGGAGCAGCAGCCTCGGGGGCCCGCTCTCCGCGGCCGACGGCTGCAGTTCGAGCGGCCCAACCCACCTGTGTTCAGGCTCAGCGATCAGCAGCGCCGGCTGGTTCCATCGTTTTTGGGCATCGGAGCACAGAAGGCGGGAACCACCTGGCTGCATCGCAACCTGCTCCTGCATCCGGAGATCGGTTTTGGGCAGCGCAAGGAGATTCACTTCCTCGATTTTGAGGACAATTTCGATCGAGGCGTCGACTGGTACCTGGCCCAGTTCGCGGGGACCGAAGGCCGCATCTGTGGAGACATCACTCCCGACTACATGATCGTGGACCGGTCACGGGTGGAATGGATACACGCCCTCAACCCCGAGATGCGGCTGGTGCTTCTGCTGCGTGATCCGGTCGACCGGGCGTGGTCGGCGGCCCGCTACTACCTGGGGAACCGCGGTATCGATGCCGCGTTGCAGAAGCCGGAAGAGATCCAGGAGCTGGTGACCCGCTCCTTCATGCTGTGGCGGGGCAGCTACACGGAGGCCATCGACCGGTGGGAGCGGGTGTTCTCCGGGGAGCAGCTGCTCGTCGGGTTCTTCGAGGAGGTGGTGGACGGGCCCGAGGAGCTTTTGCGCCGGGTGCTGCGCCACATCGGCGCCGATCCCGATGTCGATCTCGCCGGCTATCCCCTGGTCGAGAAGTTCAATCCCGGACCGGAGTCGGTGCTCAGCGAAGAGAACCGGAGATTTCTCAGAGAGATCTTTGCCGACGAGATCGCCGCGCTGGCGCGGCGCTTCGGCCCGCCGGCCACCGATTGGTAGGGCTCTCTGAGCCGCGGGTCATTGAGGTGGATGGGGCGTAGAGACGGTCTGCTTGGCGCCGCGTCGGCGGCCGGAGATGGACACCAGCCCGGCGGCCACAAGCAGGATGGCAGCAGTGCCGGCCATTGCCGGGCCGTAGTTACCGCTGCCATCACGGGCAATTCCGACAAGCGCAGGACCAAAGGCGCCGGCCAGCGAGGCGAGGCCCCACTGTGCACCCATGAGCCGGCCGTAACCGGGACCGGAGAACCACTCCATCATCAAGTAGGCCCGTAACGGGAGCACGGCGCCGAAACAGGCGCCGAAGAGCACAAAATGGAGTGTCATGTGCCAGTAGCGGCCCGGGGAAACGGCGGCCAAGACGGCGGCGGCAATCAGGACGAGCCCGGCGACCTGGAGCCGGATCGCCCCGTGACGGCGGGCCAGGAAAGGCGCAGCAAACCGGCCGGGCAGGCTGATCAGAGATGATGCCGCGGCCCACGAGGCCACCGTGGTGACTGTATATCCGGCCTCCTCAAAAACCGAGATACGATGGAGGAAGACCGCCTGCAACGCCCCGAACATGAGCATGATGGCGATGGTGTAGACGACAAAACGCCAATCGTGGTGGGGACGGTGACGCCGTGATATGGGGGAGAAGGCGGCGGGAGCGGAAGGGCGGCCCGGCGGGAGGGCGGCAATGGCGATCAGGCCGCCGAAAACGAGAATGCCGGCCAGGATGACTGCAGTCTTTCGCCACTGCACCGCGGCGACCAGGAAGCCAGTGACGGGGAGGAAGACCGGCCCGGCGATTCCGCCGATGAGGGTGAGAGCGGCGATGCCTCGCGCCCGGTGGCGAGCACCGAACCACTGGTCGACAAAAATGAAGGCCGGCTCATAGAAGGTGAGAGCTCCGGCGGGTCCCACCATAACCACGAAGGCGAGGGCCACATGCCAAGCCTGCTGCGCCGCGGCGAAGATCAAGAGCCCGGCAGCGCCGAGCATGGTTCCGATGGCGCTCAGGTGGCGGATGCCGCGACGATCAGCGGCGCGCCCCACCCAGTAGGCGAGGAGACCACTCACCAGCACCGAGGCCCCGTAGGAGGCCGACAAAGCCGTCTTCGAGAAGTCGGCGCCGGCCGCCTTGCCGGTGATGAGGATCGAGGTGGCGTAGAACAGGGTGCCAAAGGCGACGGCCACCAGGCCTCCGAGTGCGGACATCCAGCGCCAGGACCACTCAGCCATGTCGCCACCACGCTACCGAGGAGGGTGGAAAGGGGCAGGGCTGCCCGCTGGGAGCGGGCGCTGGATTGGATGAGATCGTGGCGGCCGTAGCATGGCGGCCCTGGAGGTGACGATGGGCCACTACCACGATGAGATCAAGGAGTTGGCAGAACCGTCGAAGGCTCTGCGGGCGGCGATCCCGGAAGCCTGGGCCGGATTCGCTCAATTGCACAAGGGCGCCATGGCTGGGGGGGCCCTTCCGGAACGCATCAAGGAGATCATCGCGCTGGTGATCGCGGTGGCCGACAGGTGTGATGCCTGTATCGCCTACCACGCCAGGAGCGCGGCGGCCAAGGGCGCCAGCTCCGAGGAGGTTGCAGAGGCGCTGGGCGTGGCTCTGCTCATGATGGGTGGGCCAGGCACGGTGTACGGCCCGCGTGCATGGCAAGCGTTCCTGGACTTCGCCGGAGAATGAGCATGTCTGTCATGTCACCGGCCGCGGTTGCGAAGGCGCCTAGGCCATGATCGCTTCGATACCGTCGCCGCCCTTCAACAAGTTCGAGATCGGCCCTTTCGACATTCACATCTACGGAATCACCATGGCGCTTGCCGTCCTGATTTCGTACCTCATTATTGTCAGGCGCTACACAACGTTTGGCGGCGATCAGAAGACGGCGGAGCGTGCCTGTTTCTGGGCCGTGGTTCTCGGCTTCACCGGAGCTCGCCTGGCCTATGTGAGTACTCACCTGGGCAACTTCTCGGACGACTGGCTTGGGGTATTCAAACTCTGGAAGGGTGGAATCGCCCTCTACGGCGGGCTCACCTTTGGCACGGTGGCGGCGTTTGTCGTGCTGCGACGCCGGGGCGGCAAATTCACCACGTTCCTGGACGCGGCGGCAATCGGTCTGCCCGCGGCGCAGGCGATCGGACGCTGGGGCAACTACTTCAATCAGGAGCTGTTCGGCACTCCCACCAATCTTCCCTGGGGCCTGGAGATTGAGCTGAGCAATCGACCAGCCCAGTACGTGGATTCGGCGACGTTCCACCCGACATTCCTCTATGAGTCGTTGTGGAACATTGGCCTCATCGGATTCTTGCTCTGGATCGAGCGCAGGCGCAGTCTGCGCCGTGGCTCGTTGTTCGCCCTGTATGCGCTCCTTTATGCCTTCATTCGCTTCCTGCTGGAGTTCATTCGCACCGACACCACGTTCCGCTTCCTGGGCATCAGTCGCAACGGATGGTTCTCAGCTGCGGTGATGCTGGGAGCTTGCGTGGGACTCTGGATCATTTATAGACGGGCCCCAAGCGAGCAGCCGGCGGTAGTCGAATAGGCGCAGAAAGGTGGGTCATGCAACCCGCGTTTCACTGGGTGTAACGGTGTCTGGGGCGTAGAATGGGGGTGAAGAAGTGATGGCTCACCGTATCCCCGGCGTTCGAGACCACCGCGATCTTCAGTCACCCACGTCGGCGGTCTTCCTCAGCGGCTCGAGGTTTCTGCACGCAAGAGAGGCCGCCATCACCACACCTGAGGCCAGGGAGAGCGCGCGGGTGGATTGACGATTCTGAAGGTTGATCCGACCTCGGAGCCGCGGTGAGCGGAAGGAGGATCGCGTCATGTCCAGGCGGTATCGGGTTCTTCTCTTCCTGATTGGAGGCGCCGTCGGCGGGTACTGCGGTTACTGGATCGGCCATGCGCTCGGATGGAGCCATGAGGCCGAGTGGCCGCTAGGAGTCGGTGGTGGCGCCGGTGCGATGGGTTTGTCCATAGGTATGGTGTTTGTTGGCATCGCCGTCGCCGCCTTGTGGATCAGGTATCGGCCGCTTCGTTTGGCCCGCCGGCTGCTCGAAAGGGGTAGCACGGCGCAGGCCACCATTGTGAAGGAGTGGACCGACGGGGCCGAAGTGAAGCCGTTGGGGGATTTGGGCCGTCCCCAGATCGGGCTGGAGCTGATGGTGCACCTGCCCAGCGGGCGCGACTATCGGGCGCGGACCACCAAGCAGGTACAGCCGGGTGAGGAGGTTGTCCTCAAACCGGGCGCCGAGGTCGATGTGCGCTACGACCCGGAACACCCGGACCGGGTTGCGGTGGCGGGAACGGTGACCGCGGCCGTCGGCTAGCCGGGACACGTTGGGTGTTGGACTGGATGCCGCGGGCAACGGCCGGTGGTCGGCGGGTGTAGATACGCTTCGGGTGATATTCTGATTTCGCGACAAGCTCGCGGATTCGGTCTTCTTTCATTCCTAAGCGCCCCTTAAGGCCTGTTGATAAGTGTCCGATATTCCGCTTTACATGGAATCTGGTCGCCGACAGCGGTGGCCGTCGGTCATCGGCTTGGCGGGAGGCGCCAAACGGTTGACGCTGATGGTCATCGTGGTGTTCGTTTGCTTCTTGGTCACGGCAATCTCGGGCCTCTGGTACTACTTCGGCTCCAAACGTGGCGCCGCCGAGCTGCTGGGCGTGCGCGGTGGGACGTTGAGCGTTGCCGTCGAGGGAGCGGTCGACGAGGCGGTGGACGAGGTCGCGTCGGTGGCCGCCTTCTTCAGGTCGAGCCAGGAGGTCACCTTCGACGAGTACGTCGGGTTCATAGGCGACCTCCATCACGACAGATCCATTCTTGGTGTGGCTTTTGTTGCTCCGGTGATGTCGGGATACGTGGACGATTACGAAGCGGCGCTGCAGGAGGCGTACCCAGGATACGAGTTGTATACCCACGAGCTCTATGGAGCCGGCGGCCTGGAACGTCTGAGGATCGAGCGCGACGTCTACTACCCGATTCAGTACTTCGTGTCGGAGGAAGAGGGCTTTGAGCCGGCGGGCTTCGATCTGGGCATGGATGAGCAGAGCCGGCGGCAGATCGAACTGGCGCTCGAGACGGGTGAGCCGACGGTTACTACGCCGGGCGGGTTTGTGGGTACCGAGCAAAATGACGTAGTGCTCGTCATATGGCCGGTGATCCGAGACAACGGTGTGAGACAGGGAGTGGTGGCCGTGGCGATGGACATGAGCGCGGTCATCGATGCGGCAGCGCCGGGCGAATTGGGAGAGAGCATCACCTGGTCGGTCTCCGATCTGGAGGACGTGGACACGTCGGCCGTTGGGGGTGCCGACGGCCGGTGGGCCGCCATAGTGCCGGTGCTCGACAGGGACTGGCTCGTTGAGGTGACCTCGGACGCGGCGGCCTGGAATCCCTGGACACTGATGGCGATCATGATTGCCGGGATCATTGGGAGCCTGGTTGCCGGGTATGGAGTACACCTGCTCGCGCTGCGGGTCCGTGGCCGCAGAGAGCTGGATCGCCTGGTGGCGCTCAACTCACAGAAGGATCATTTCCTGGCCGCGGTGAGCCACTCTCTGCGGACGCCCCTGACCTCCATTCTCGGGTTTGCCCAGGAGCTGACGGGCCGCCCCGGCGACTTCGATGCCGCCGAGCGGGCGGAACTGCTCACCTACATATCGGATGAGGCGAGGTCGATGGAGGGTGTGGTGCAGGACCTGCTGGTCGTGGCGCACCTTGAGGAAGGTGGCCAGGTATCGGTGCGCCGTGAGTTCCTACGGGATGTGGCCGGACGTATACGCCGTGTCGTGGCCCAGCATCCGACGGCCCGGTACGCCGCAGTCTCAGTGGACGGGAATGGGGCGGTGTGGGCCGATGGAGGCCGCCTGGCGCAGGTGGTACGGAATCTTGTCGACAACGCCGTGCTGCACGGCGAGCCACCCGTCGAAATTTCGATCTCGACCGATGGCGGTTTTGTGCGGGTTGTGATCAGGGATCGTGGGCGGGGGGTGCCCGCCGAGGCGGTCGGGGGGCTTTTTGAGCGCTACGGAGCCGGGCCCGACAAAGAGGGCATGCCGGCTTCTGCGGGCTTGGGCCTGGCGGTGGCGCGGCAATTGGCGCGGCTGATGGGCGGCGACCTCCGCTATCTGGGTGGGGACGGCGGCGCCTCGTTTGAGCTCATTCTCCTGGCCGCCGACGGATCAGAATCCGCAGCACCTATGAACGGGGTCTTTGATCCGTTGAGATCCGCTTCATCCTGAGATCCGACATCCTGGTCCTCAAAACGAAAGGGTGCTGCGACGTGTGCCGCAGCACCCTTACAGATTCAGCCTCGGTTACTCGGTCTCGGCCTCGGAGAAGAGCTCCTTGATTGCCCCAACGCTGCCGAGGATGCCCGTCAGCTCGACGGGTAGGAACACCTTTGAGGCCTTGCCGTCGGCGATTCGGGCCAGTGCTTCCAGGTAGCGGATGGCAATGAGGTCGGGTGTGGGATCGCCGGTATGGATGGCTCCGAAGACCCGTTCGATGGCCTGGCCTTCACCTTCGGCCACGGTGAGCTTCTGGAACTTCTCCGCCTCGGCCACTTCCTTGATGGCCTGGGCCTGGCCCTGAGCCTCGAGGATACGGGATTCCTTCACGCCCTCGGCGCGAAGGATGGCGGCCCGCTTGTCGCCCTCGGCCTCCGTTACCACGGCACGCCGTTCCCGCTCCGCCTTCATCTGGCGGTGCATGGCCTGGGTGACGTCCGGCGGCGGGTCGATGCGCTGGATCTCGACGCGCACCACTCTGGTGCCCCAGACGTCTGTGGCCTCGTCGAGGATCTCTCGCAGCTGCGCGTTGATCGTGTCGCGCGACGTGAGCGCGGAGTCCAGGTCCATGTCGCCGACTATGTTCCTCAGGTTGGTCTGGGCCAGCTTGGTGGCGGCCAGGATGAAGTTGGCCACGTTGTACTTCAGCTTGACCGGGTCGGTGGCTTGGTAGTACACGACGGCATCGACGGTCACCACCACGTTGTCCTTGGTGATGACCTCCTGCGGGGGCACGTCGACCACCTGCTCCCGCATGTCGACCGGCCGGATCTTCTCGATGAAGGGGATGATCATCTTCAGGCCGGGGTCCAAGGTGCGGTCGTATCGGCCGAGCCGTTCGACAAGCCCTTTCTCGTACTGCTGCACGATCTTCAGGCCTGCGGCGGCGATGATTATCACCACGGCCGCGGCGACGATCAGTAGGACTAGTAGTGGATCCATTGCTCTTCTTGCTCCCTTCTGTCTGTGGATACCTGTGCGATCGATCAATCTTCGGGTTCCACCACCAGCCTGGTTCCGCGTACGTCGGTGATGCGCACTTCGGTGCCCTCGGCGATGGGATCCCCATCGGTGGTGGCGCGCCAGAACTCGGTGTCGACCCGGACGCGACCCACGCCGCTTGTGCGACTTATGGCCTCGATGACGATGGCCCTCTTGTTCCTGAGCCTGTTGGCGCCCACGGCCGGTTGCTCGCCCTCGGTTTGATGTATCCAGCGGCGCAGAAACGCGAGCGCCAGCACGGACAGGGCGAGGAACACGATCATCTGTACCGCCGCGTCGACGTCGAACCAGGCCAGGGCCATGGCCGCGATTGCCCCCACGGAGAAGGGCAGCATGAAGAACCCGGCCGTGAACATCTCACCGACGCCGAAGACCACGGCTGCCGAAAGCCATACCCAACGCCATATCTCGTTGTCCATACCGTTGTTGCCTCCTTCTCCTCGCGTGACCACGGCGATGGCGATGATCGCCGCCACGGCCAGGAGCATCGCCACGTCGGTGGCGCCGAACCGACGCCGCTTTGTGAACACCTCATCCCAACTCGGCAGAGTGTCGGCGGCGCGGGGCCGCTGTTCGGCGGCCCACTCCCTGGCGAAACCGGCCAGGTCGTCGCCGATCACTTGACGGGGCAAACGTCCGGCGATGGCCGCCTCCGCCAGATGAGTTTCCAGCTCTTGGCGCATCTCCTGCGACAAGCGCTTGGATATGCCGGTGGAGCGCCAGTAGCGCTCGCAGTCGGCGACGATCGTCTCGATCTCGGACCGGTCAACCATCATTGCCTCCGTTGAGGACCCGGTCGACTCCCTGAGAGAGTGTCTTCCATTCCTTGATCCACTCGCCGAGCCGGCGTTGGCCGGCGGCGGCGACTCGGTAGTACTTGCGGGGCGGACCGCCGGCGGACTCGACCGAGTACGACTCGACGAGCCCTTGGCGCTGCAGCCGGCTCAGCAGCGGGTAGATGCTGCCCTCGCCCACCAGGGCGAGCCCGCGCTCTTCCAGCTTACGGACCATCTCATACCCGTAGCTGGGCTCCTCGGCGATCACCGCCAAGAGACACATGTCGAGCACTCCTTTGAGCAGCTGGCTGCTGCGTTCCACGATCGCCTTCTGCGGTCTACCTTGTGTAGCATGCTAGCACGCGGACCCTTGCCTTGCAAGGTAGCCTTCCCGGCAGGTACACCACCTTGCGGGCCGCCAGCAGCGGAGCGCTCAGTCGGCGATATCGATGTAGATGCGGGGCGGTCCGGTGAGCGTGCCGACGGCAAACGGCTTCTGCTCGGAGACTCCGATGACCCAGATCATCTCCGCCTCAAAATCGTCGACAAAAACGATCTCCTCGACACTTGCCGAAGCCGGATCGATGCGCTCGGGCCCGGAGTAAGTCTGGACTGCACTGTCGCCGCTCAGGTCGAATCGGCGAGCCGGGGTGATGTGCACCAGGATGAAGGTATTGCCGTCCACCGCGACCTCGCCGCCCCCCTCACCCATGGTGGTGAAGAATGGTCCCGGGTCGTAGCGGATGTTGTATGCCGGAACTGCGGTACCGCCAAAATCGAAGACCACCCGGGTGAAACCCTCTTCACGCTGTGCCCAGCGGACATCGACGAGGGTAGCCGAGAGGACACCCGGACCCACTGGTCCACTCTCCGGCCCCGTGTCACCGGCAAAGGCGCTGCTGCTGGTGGTGGCCTCGGCGGTGGTGGTTGTGGTTGCTTCGGAAGCTGTGGTCGAGGTCTCGGCGCCGACCGTGGTGGTGTCCTCGACGGTGGTGGTGGTGTCAGCATTGGCTGTGGTGGTGGCGTCGTCGTCCCCACAGGCGGCGACGATGGCGAGTGCGATTGCCAGGATGGCCAGCCTTGCATGTCTCGCTCTCATGGTCTCCCCTTGACGATGGAGACAGGCTACCGGCCGGGCGCTCAGTCGGCGATGTCGATGTAGAGCCGCGGAGGGTCGTCGATCGTGCCGACGGAGAACGCCTTGGTGCCCGTCGTCTCTATGGGGAACTCCCACTCGCCGCTGCCGCCGCCCATGCCCCCGGAGAAGACGGAGCCCACCGAGATGGTGCCGATTGCGTGTTCGCCGGATGCATCGAACACACCGGGCTCGTAGGGGTCAAACGGCACCGATATGAGGAGAACGGACAGGGTGGTGGGACCGGTGTAGCTGATGTAGTACCCGGGGATCCCTCCCGGTGAGAAATCGAATACCACCCGAGTGTATCCCTCGTGTTGGTGATGGCGAATGTCGATCACCCTTCCCGTCGGGGTTCCCTGGGTGGGTCCCGATTCTTCGCTTGTGTCACCGGAGAAGGGAGGCAGCGTTGTTGTGATCGGCGCTGCCGTTGTTGTGGTGGCCGCCACGGTTGTGGTGATCTCTTCGGTGGTCGGAGGGAGGGTGGTGGTGTCATCGGCGAGAGTCGTCTCTGCCGATGTTGCCGAGGCGATAGTCGTGGTGGCGGTGGCGCCATCCTCTCCGCGATTGAGCACGATGATGATCACCGCGGCCAGAAGGGCAACGAGAATCCCACCGAGCGCGGCGAGGATGATTCCATAGCGGTCGGAAGGCGCCTCAGGGGGCGCGGGCGGCTCCTGGGTCATGGCTTCTCCCTCGTGAGCTTGTGGCCCAACCTAGTCCGCAGGCCGAGGCCTCAGGAGGCGGCTTCGAGGGTGATACCGTCGGCGTCGGCGTCAACCTGGATTGTGCCGCCGTCGCCGACGCGGCCTTCGAGGAGTTCGACGGCGAGCCGGTCTCCCAGCTCACGATCGATGAGCCGTTTCAGCGGACGGGCCCCAAAACTGGGGTCGAAGCCGTTGTCGGCGAGCCAATCGAGAGCGGCAGGAGTGAGTTCGAGTCCGATGTGGCGCTCGGCCAGGCGACCTCGAAGCCGTTCGATCTGGATGTCGACGATACGCCGCAGGTGTTCGTGTTCGAGTCGGTGGAACACCATGACGTCGTCAACCCGATTGAGGAATTCGGGACGGAAGTGACGGTGTACGACGTCCAGTACCCGCTGGCGGACGATCTCATGGGGCAGATCGGGATCGATCAGCTCGGAGCCCAGGTTTGAAGTCATGATGAGCACGATGTTGCTCAGGTCGACGGTACGGCCGTGGCCGTCGGTGAGGCGGCCTTCGTCCAGCACCTGCAGCAGAACGTTGAAGACGTCCTGGTGAGCCTTCTCCACCTCGTCGAGAAGGACGACCGAATAGGGGCGGCGACGAACGGCCTCGGTGAGCTGGCCGCCTTCGTCGTAGCCTACGTAGCCGGGCGGCGCTCCGATGAGACGGCTCACCGAGTGCTTCTCCATGTACTCCGACATATCGATACGGACCATGGCCCGCTCGTCGTCGAAAAGGAACTCGGCGAGCGCTCGGGCCAGCTCGGTCTTTCCCACGCCGGTGGGGCCGAGGAAGATGAACGAGCCGATAGGCCGGCTGGGATCGGCCAGCCCGGCACGCGAGCGGCGGATGGCGTTGGCGACCGCGGCGACGGCGTCGTCCTGGCCGACGACCCTGCGGTGCAGATGCTCCTCGAGGTGCACCAGCTTCTCCACTTCCCCTTCCATGAGCCTGGAGACGGGGATGCCGGTCCAGCGGCTAACCACCTCGGCGATGTCCTCCTCGCCAACTTCTTCCTTGAGCATCGTCAGCTCGGCCTGCAGGTTCTGGAGCGTCTCTTGGTCTCTTTCGAGACGCTCCTCGAGTTGGCGAAGAGTGCCGTAGCGCAGCTCGGCGGCGCGCTCCAGGTTCCCGTCCCGTTCGGCGCGTTCGGCCTCGGCCCGGGCGTCTTCGATCTCCTGTTTGGTGGAACGAAGCTTGGTGATCGCCTCCTTCTCGAGGGTCCAGTGAGCGGTGAGGCGGTCGATGTTTTCGCCGGCGTCGGCGAGTTCGGCCTCGATGTCGGCGAGGCGCCTTTTGGACGCCTTGTCGGTCTCCTTGGCCAAGGCAGTTCTTTCGATCTCGAGCTGGCGGCGCCGGCGGTCGAGCTCGTCTATCTCCTCAGGCATGGAATCGATCTCGATACGCAGGCGGCTCCCTGCCTCATCGACGAGGTCGATCGCCTTGTCGGGGAGGTGGCGTCCGGTGACGTAGCGGTCCGAGAGGACTGCGGCTGCGATGAGGGCGGCATCGGTGATCCGGACTCCGTGGTGGACCTCGTAGCGCTCTTTGAGACCGCGCAAGATTCCGATGGTGTCTTCGACGGAAGGCGCGTCGACAAAAATCGGCTGAAAGCGGCGTTCCAGGGCGGCGTCCTTTTCGACGCGGGTGCGGTATTCGTCGAGTGTGGTGGCGCCGATCATCTTCAGCTCGCCGCGGGCCAGCATCGGCTTCAGCATGTTCGAGGCGTCCATGGCGCCTTCGGCGGCGCCGGCGCCGACGATGGTGTGCATTTCGTCGATGAAGGTGATGACCGATCCCTCGGCGGCCTTGATCTCGCTGAGCACGGCCTTGAGACGCTCCTCGAACTCGCCGCGGTACTTGGATCCGGCGACTATGGCGCTGAGGTCGAGGGCGACGATACGTTTCGACTTGAGGCCTTCGGGCACATCGCCGTCGACGATGCGTCCGGCCAAACCCTCGACGATGGCGGTCTTGCCCACCCCGGGCTCACCGATGAGCACCGGATTGTTCTTGGTGCGCCGCGACAGCACCTGGATCACGCGGCGGATCTCGTCATCGCGTCCGATCACGGGATCGAGCTTGCCCCGACGGGCCTCCTCGACAAGGTCGCGGCCATACTGTTCCAGCGCATTGAAGGTGGATTCGGGGTCTTGGCTGGTGACCCGTGTCGAGCCCCGTAGTGAGGCGAGGGCGTCGAGCATGCGGTCTCGGGAGACACCGAACGACCGCAGAGCCTGACCGGCGGCGGAATCGCCGGCGGAGATGGCCAGAAGTAGGTGTTCCACCGACACGTAATCGTCCTTCATCGCGGCGCGCTCGGAGTCCGCTGCCTTCAGGGTGGCAATGAGGCCGGGTGAAAATCCGGTCTCAGCATCGCCGAACACTCGCGGCTTGCTCTCTTCGGCCTCAGTGAGATGCCTTCGCAGGGCGGCGGGGTCGACTTCGAGGCGGGAGAGGAGGGGATACACGATTCCTTCACCCTGCCCGAGCAGTGCCAGAAGCAGGTGTTCGGGCCGGGTTTCCTGGTGGTGGCGTCGTTCTGCTTCGGCGCGTGCGTCCAGAACTGCCTGCTGCGCTCTGTGGGTGAATGTGTTCAGCTCCATACTGTTTCCTCAGGTGTTCCAACCTCGATCTTATATAAAGTGTTCCTAAAAATCTAAGCTGTATTATATCAATAAGGCGGCACGGCGTATACGTGAAGGATTTTCGTCAACGGTGCGGGTTGGGGCCGTTGAGGGGTTCTGGGGATTCCACCTGCGGCGACCAGCGGCCGCAGCTTCCGTCGAATAGCGGTCCGGCGTTCCGGCGCCGGGGAGCTAGCGTCGCCGGCCTATGAGACGTTTTGCTCAGGTCGGGGGCTGGTGGGTGGTCGCCCAGCTGGCCTTTTTTGGTGCTTTGGCCGTGGTATGGATCTTCTTAGGTGGGGATTGGGGATGGGCGGCCACGGCCGGCGGCGTTGTTGTGTTCCTTATGGGGGCTGTTCTGGCCGGGGGCGGTCTGGTGGCGTTGCGGCGGCATCTGTCGCCGTATCCAGAGCCACGCTCCGATGCCACTCTTGTGGTAGGTGGTGTCTATCGGTACGTGCGCCATCCCATCTACGGCGGGATCGTGCTGGGCGCCTTGGGTCTTTCACTGGTCGACGGCAACCTCGCCGGTCTTGGTCTGGGCCTGGTCCTGACCGCTCTCTTCTACGGCAAGACGGGCTTCGAGGAGCAGAAACTCATCGAGCGTTTCCCTCAGTACGCCGGCTACCGAGAGCGGGTGCGCTGCCGTCTGCTTCCCGGAATCTGCTGAGGATCAGGCGCGCACGGCCCGGGTATCGGCCCAAGCACGCAGACGCTGTACATCCTCGGCCCGGGCCACCGACAGCGGCACGATCGATCCGGCCTCGGCAGCAAGCTCATCGGTGCTCAGGTTGATGCCGGTGGCGAAGGCCCGGTACAAGGCACCGACGACCACCGATTCGATTTCGGCTCCCGAGAAGCCGTCGGTGGCCTCGGCCAGCTTGTCGAGATCGAAATTGGAGGGCTCATGGCCGCGCCCGGCCAGCTGGATCTCGAGTATCGATCGCCGCGCCTCGGGGCCGGGGAGATCGACAAAAAAGATCTCGTCGAAGCGGCCCTTGCGCAGAAACTCGGGAGGCAGGGCGGCTACGTCGTTGGCGGTGGCCACAATGAACAGGCCGTCGGGCCTGTCCTGCATCCAGCGGAGAAAGCTGCCCAGGAGGCGAGAGCTGACGCCGCCGTCGGCGTCGCCACCCGTGGCAAAACCCTTCTCGATCTCATCGATCCAGAGGACGGCGGGAGCCAGTGCATCGGCAGTGCGCAGAGCGGATTCGAGGCGCTGCTCCGACTCACCAACGTATTTGCGGTAGACACGGGCCGGGTCGAGCAGCAGCAGGGGCCGGCCCCAGGTGGCAGCGAGTGTTTTGGCGACGAGGGACTTGCCGCAGCCGGGCACACCGGTGAGCAGCATGCCGCGCGGTGGGTCTATGCCCATGGTGCGGGCTCGGCTCGAGCCGATGGCGCGTCCGCGCACGTCCAGCCATTCTTTCAGACCATCGAGTCCACCCACTTGGTCCAGCGTTCCGGTCTCACTCTCGACTAGCTCGAGTACACCGTCGGTGTTGAGAAGCTCGACCTTGGCGGCCCGAACCCAAGGTACGTCGGAGGCGGTGAGACCTCCATCACGAAGAACCGCACGCTGCAGGATGTGTTCGGCATCGGGGAGGGTGAGCCCGTGCAGGGCTTCGACCAGATCGTCTGCGGTGCCGGCCTCGACGTTGAACCCGCGTGCCGAGAGGTCGGCCAGGGTGCGCTGGACGAGGTTGTTGAGTTCGTCTTCACCGGGGGGCCTCAGAGTCCAGGGCACGGCTATGCCCTTCAACTCGGCGGGAACAACGAGACTCGAAGCCGTCAGAACAATGGTTTGGCCTGGCTGGGCCCGCTGGGCGGTGTCCTTGACGGCGCGCAGCACAATGGGGTCGGAGAGATGGTGGGTGATGTCGAGGAACACAAAGATGCCGGGGGCGGTGAGATCCGAGACGAAAGCAAGGGCGCGCCTGGGATCGGCGGTGCGATATTGCGCCGGCATGCCGCGGCGAGCCAAGCCGCGCGCTGCCGACCAGGTCCAGACCGGGAAGTCCTCGCGCTCGGCGATACGGCAGAGCAGATTGAGGAACCGCTGCTCGTCATCGGCCTCGACGACCAGCAACGGGTACTGGGACCGGACCAGGACGCGCAGGTCCGCAGTGGTATCCACGTCCCAGACATCGGCCGGGGTGGGGGTCGGGCTGAGAGGTAATGAGAGTTCAGGTCTCAGAGTTCAGAATCGGTCCGGCACGATCTGAATCCTGGATTCTGAACTCTGCGTTCTGCCATCCCCCTGTAGGCTTCCCCGCGGCACGAGATGACAGGAGCACCGATATGCCGGGATTCATCAAGGACATCAAAGACTTCATCGCCAGGGGCAATCTGGTCGAGTTTGCCGTAGGCCTGTTGCTGGCCTTGTTCTTATGGCCGGTGGTGGATTCGCTGGTCGACGGCCTCATCATGCCGTTGGTGGCGGCGATGTTTTCCCAGAGCGACTTCAACAATCTCAGCTTCACCATCAGTGACGCGCACATCTGGTATGGGAGCGTGGTCTCGCAGTTGGTGACGTTGACCGGCATTGCCGTGGTGGTCTATTTCGGCGTGGTGAAGCCGTTCAATCTGTGGGACAAACCGGACCGGGATGACGACGAGGACGAGGACACGTCGCTGCTGCGCCAGATCCGGGACTCATTGCGACGCTGAGGCGCCTGCCGGGGTTGTGCCGGCAGATTTGGAGTCCAAGCCTTCACCGCCGCGACAGGCTATTCCTCGAGAAGATCGTCGAGGCGAGGCCTCGGCAGGTCGGGCAGGTTGCGGCGGATCCGCCCGTAGGCGACCCGAGGAGTGGAACTGGTGCGATGGTGCTGCTGCGATTCGCCGAGCAGGCGGCGCAGGCGTGATACCTGCCTCTGGAGGCGGGTGATCTCTTCGCGCATCTCGAGTATCAATTTCACGCCTTCGATGTTGACCCCATCGGCGGTGAGTTCCTGAATCATCCCGAGCCGCTCGAGATCCTCCTCCGAGTAGCGGCGGGTCCCGCCCGGGGTGCGGAAGGGCCTGATCAGGCCGCGCCGCTCATAGATGCGGAGCGTCTGCGGGTGTACGCCGGCGAGCTCGGCGGCCACCGAGATGATGTAGACGGCATCGCTGGACTCTTTTGGCATGGCCTACACCCCCAGGTGTGCTCGCGGGTTCTTGTCACTTTCGAGGTGGCGCAGCTGCTCGACGAGAGCGTGGGCTTCGGGCGAAAGCTCGTCGGGAACGACTATGGAGATGGTGACCAGAAGATCGCCGCGGCCCTTTGAGGTCTCGATTCCCCGCCCCGATACCCGCAAGGTGCGGCCCGAAGCGGTGCCGGGGGGTACTCGCACGGTCACCTTTCCGTCGAGCGTCGGCACCGAAATGTCGGCGCCGAGTGCGGCCTCGGCATAGGAGACGGGAACGGTGACCTTCAAGTCTCTGCCGGAGCGCTGGAACACGGGATGGGTACCCACGTGGACCCGGACGTAGAGATCGCCGGCAGGACCTCCGGCGGGTCCCGGCGCCCCTTTGCCGCGCAAACGAATGCGCGCCCCGTCGCCGACGCCGGGCGGGACCTTCACCGTGGTCTTGCGGCCACCGCGTTGTGTGTCGATAGTTCGAGTTGTTCCCTGGACGGCCTCGTGGAAGGTCAAGCTGATGTCGGTCTCCAGGTCGCGGCCGCGCTGCTGGGTGGGGCCGGCGCCACGGGAGCCGAACAGGTCGCCGAGGCCTCCAAAGAGCCCCCCTCCAAAGAGGTCACCCAGATTGCCGAGGTCGTCGATGCGCACGTACTGGGCGCCTCCGCCGGGATCACCCACAAAGGTGCCCTTGGCGAACATCTCACGAGTCTGGTCGTACTGATCGCGTTCGCTCGACAGGACTGCGTATGCCTCGGAGATCTCCTTGAATCGTTCCTCGGCGTTGTCGTTTCCGGGGTTGTTATCGGGGTGGTACTCCTTGGCGAGGCGGCGGTAGGCGTGGGTGATGTCACGGTCCGAGGCGCCGCGATCCACCCCGAGTGCCTCGTAGTAGTCCTTCTCGAGCCATTCCCGCTTCACGTCTGCTCGTCGCCTTCAGGGGGAGCGGAGTCCGGCGGTGACGCCACCATCACCATTGCGGCCCGCAGGACTCGCCCATTCAGGGTGTAGCCGGAGCGGAGTTCCTCTGCGACGACAAGGTCACCGTCTCCACCGCCGGCGACCGCCTCATGGACGGTGGGGTCGAACGGCTCGCCGAGGGCGGCGATGTGCTCCAGCCCTTCCTTGGAAAGGGTGTCCATGAGGAGGTGATACGTGCCGCGGACTCCGGTGAGGATCTGCGTCTCGCGCTCGTTCTGGGCTTCTCTGGAGAAGGCATGGTCAAAGGAATCGAGGACCGGCAACAGGGCCTCGATGAGCCGCTGCGAGGAGCGCGCCGTGATCTCGTCGCGTTCGCGCTCCATTCGTTTGCGGTAGTTCTCGTACTCGGCGGCCAGCCGCTGCAGGTCGTCGAGGTAGTCATTGGCGGATTTTTGGGCGGTGCCGAGAGCGTCGAGAAGCAGGACGACGGCTTCTTCGAGGTCGTCGGGCAGATCGATTCCCGGCGAACCGGAGTCGATGGGCTCGAGGACGCCTTCAGTCGTTTCGTCGGTGCCGGGGTCGTCGATGCTCACGAGTTGTCACCCTCCTCAACAATCTCGGCTTCGACGACGTCGTCGCCGCCGTCACTCTCGCTGGAGCCGGCAGCATCGGTCTGTGCCGCTTCATAGATGCGCTGGCCGAGCACCTGGGAGGCGGTGAGGAGGCCGTCGGTGGCACTTCGCAGGCTGGAGGCCGAGGCGCTCGTGTCCTTGAGCACCGTGCGCAACTCTTCGATCTTCGCCTCGATTTGTGTCTTCTCATCGGCGCCGACCTTATCTCCATACTCGCCGAGCATCTTCTCGGTCTGATAGACGACATGGTCGGCCTGGTTGCGGGCTTCGGCGGTCTCGCGCCGGGTTTGGTCTTCGTTTGCGTGTGTCTCGGCGTCCTGGATCATGCGATCGATGTCATCTCGGGGCAGGGCGGTGCCACCGGTGATGGTGATCTGCTGCTCTTTGCCGGTGCCCAGGTCTTTGGCCGAGACCGAGACAATGCCGTTGGCGTCTATGTCGAATGTGACTTCGATCTGGGGGACACCGCGCGGAGCCGGAGGGATGTCGGTGAGATTGAAGCGGCCCAGGGACTTGTTGTCGGACGCCATGCCGCGCTCGCCCTGCAGCACATGGACCTCGACCTCGGGCTGGCCGTCCGCCGCCGTGGTGAAGATCTCGGAGCGGCGTGTGGGGATGGTCGTGTTGCGCTCGATCATCTTGGTGAAGACGCCGCCCATGGTCTCGATCCCGAGGGTGAGCGGGGTGACATCGAGCAGAAGGATGTCCTTCACCTGTCCCTTGAGCACGCCGGCTTGAAGGGCGGCGCCCGCAGCCACAACCTCGTCGGGGTTGACACCCTTGTGCGCGTCTTTGCCCGTCATCTCCTTCACAAGTTCCTGGACGGCGGGCATACGGGTGGAACCGCCCACGAGGATCACGTGATCGATTTCGGAGATGTCGATTTTGGCGTCCTTGATCGCCTGGTGGAACGGGGCCACCGTCTTCTGCACCAGGTCCTCGGTCATCTTCATGAACTCGGACCGGGTCAGCGTCTTGAGGAGATGGAGCGGCCCTTCGGAGGTCGCGGTGACAAAGGGCAGATTGATCTCGGTATCGGTCACCGTGGACAGTTCGATTTTGGCCTTCTCGGCAGCGTCTTTGAGGCGCTGCTCCGCCATGGGATCGGCGGAAAGATCCACGCCGTGCTCGTTCTTGAACTCCTTGACGAGCCATTCGATGATGCGTTCGTCCCAGTCGTCACCGCCGAGCTGGGTGTTGCCGCTGGTGGACTTGACCTCAAAGACACCTTCACCGATCTCCAGCACGGAAACATCGAAGGTGCCGCCGCCGAGGTCGAAAACGAGGATGGTCTGGTCTTGGCCGCCCTTGTCGAGGCCGTAGGCCAGCGAGGCGGCCGTGGGCTCGTTGATGATGCGGAGGACCTCGAGGCCGGCGATCTCCCCGGCCTCTTTTGTCGCCTGGCGTTGGGCGTCGCCGAAGTAGGCGGGCACCGTGATGACGGCTTGGGTCACCTCGGTGCCGAGATATGCCTCGGCGTCCCGCTTCAGCTTCATGAGGATGCGGGCGCTGATCTCCTGAGATGTGTAATCCCTGTCGTCGATCGTGACTGACCAATCGGTCCCCATGTGGCGCTTGACCGAGCGCACGGTGCGGCCGGGATTGGTGATTGCCTGGCGCTTGGCCACTTCTCCGACAAGTACCTCTCCGGTCTTGGAGAAGGCCACAACCGACGGAGTGGTGCGGTTGCCTTCGGCGTTGGTGATGATCGTCGGCTCGCCACCTTCGTAGACGGCGGCGACGCTGTTTGTCGTGCCCAGGTCGATGCCTATTGCTCGGGACATGGGTCTCCTTGATGTTCACCGCGCTGGCGCGGCAGGTTTGTGTACTTCCTTAGCGTGTTCACAGTTTATAACTTGAGTCGGGTCTTATCAATTCCCGGTGTTCTTCTGGAACCTGCCGTCGAGCCAGGGCTCATGCGCCCGGGACCCGGCACTCACGAGGTCGGCCTATCGGCGAGGCGAATGCCTTCGGTCCGGATGGGGATGCCGAGCAGAGGGCTCGCCTTGGCAGAGAAGACGTCGGGATCGCCTGTGGCCAGGTAGGTGGTGGCTGCTGCTCCGATCGGCGATGGGCTGACTCGGGCAGCCTGGCGGGCGACGGCGGGTGCCGGGTCGATCACGGTGACATCGGGAAAGGCGGCGCCAATGTCGGCGGCCAGAAAGGTGTAGTGGGTGCAGCCGAGCACGACGGTATCGGCGCCGAAGGCGACGAGAGCGCCCACATGGCCGGCGGCTTCCTGCCGTGCCGTCTCGAGGTCGCCGTCTTCCACCAGCTGGGCCAGGCCGGGACAGGGTCTGGGGATGACGGTGACGCCGGCGGCGAATCGATCGACGAGGCTGTCGAAGACGGTGGCCTGGAAGGTGGCCGGTGTGGCGAGTACTCCAACCACGCCGGAGCTGGTCACCGATGCGGCCGGCTTCACCGCCGGCTCCATGCCCACAATCGTCAGCTCCGGGTGCCGCTGCCGAAGGTGGTCGAGGGCGGCTGCCGACGCGGTGTTGCAGGCGATGACCACCTGGGTTGCGCCGAGAAAGACCAGGTGTGCAGTGACTTCGGCGGCGATCCGGCGCACCTCATCGAGTGAACGTTCGCCGTAGGGAGCGGCGGCTTGATCGGCCAGGTAGACGAGATCGGCTTCAGGGAGGAGGTGGCGGATATCACTGAACACGGAGAGTCCACCCACACCGGAGTCGAAGATGCCGATCATCGTGGGTCTTTTGGAGTTTTGAGGCTTGAGGCTGGGGGTGGAAACATGACGAGCGGCCAGGGTAATGCGGCGGGGGGAATGCAGTGCGGGCACGACCGGTATCGAGCCAGGTACGGATTAGCCCGAGCGGATACACCTAACCTCGGCCCATGGCGCTCTGGCCCTTTGACCCACCGGTGACTCCGATGGAGGCGCGAGTTCGGGAGACGCTTCCGGTCGATGACGGATGGTGGTTCGAACCGAAATGGGACGGATTCCGTGCCGTCGCCTGGAGCGACGAAGTCCGCCTCGACAGTCGCAACTGCAAGCCGCTCCTTCGGTACTTCCCCGAGTTGGCGGAATCGCTGCGTTGCCTGCCCCAAGGCACGGTTGTCGATGGGGAGGTTGTTGTTGTGGTGGGCGATCGGCTGGATTTTGCGGCCTTGCAGACGAGGATCCACCCTGCCGGCAGCCGCATCGAGGCGCTGTCACGGCAGATCCCGGCTCGGCTGGTCGCCTTCGATCTGCTGGCCCTGCGCGGTGAAGATCTTCGGCCGGCACCGTTTCACCATCGCCGCGCCGAGCTTGTCGGGCTCCTCGGCGCTCTGGCGGAGCCGTGGCATCTGACGCCTTCGACGGCTGAGCGTGACACTGCACTGAACTGGTTCAGGACGTTCGAGACCGCCGGCTGCGACGGCATCGTGGCCAAACGGATCGATGCCGCTTACCGGGAGGGAACGAGGGAGATGGTGAAGGTGAAGCGTCGTCACGACGTCGACTGCGTCGTGGCGGGCTACCGGCTGCACAAGGAGGGGGATCGTGTGGGCTCAATTCTCCTGGGGCTTTACGACCCCCAAGGGCAGCTCCACTACGTCGGGCATTGCTCTGGGTTTGGCGACGAAGAGCGCCGGACGCTGCTGGGAACACTGCAGGAGGTGGAGGGAGCGGACCCGTTTGGCCCGGCGGCACGCCGTCCGGGGATGGAGAGCCGGTGGAGCGGCGGCGACCCTTCCTGGACGGCGGTGGAGCCGCAGCTTGTGGTCCAGGTCTCCTACGACCAGGTGACTGCGGGCCGCTTCCGCCATGGCACTCGGTTCGAGCGCTGGAGACGGGACAAGGACCCGGCCGCCTGCACTACGGATCAGCTGTGGCACGCCGGCGGAGCGGGATTCTCGGCGGTGGTGCAGAGATGATGGGAACCGGGTCGGCATGGCTGGGCGTCTTAGGATGAACTGGAGGAGACGTATGCGCGCCAGATCTCTGCTCATTGTTCTGGTGGGACTGACCGTGGTGGTGGTCGCCTGTTCAGACGGCGGTTCCGCCGGGTCGACCACATCGGAGGCGACCAGCACAACCGACGCGGTATCGACCGAAGGCATTGGCTACATAGCCTCCGACGCGGAGCGACACGCCGCCGATGCACCTGCTGCAGATGTTGCCGCGCTGGCCGCGGGCAACCGGGCCTTTGCCGTCGACGCCTACTCGTGGCTGGTGGGCCACGAAGACGGCAACGTCGTCTTCTCGCCGGTGAGCGTGCGGCTGGCATTGGCCATGGCGTACGCCGGCGCTCGCGGGGAGACGGCCGAAGAGATGGCCGCTGTGTTCCACTTTGATCTCGATGATGAATCTCTCCATGCCGCCTTCAACAGCCTCGATCAGCTCCTGGCATCGCGCAATCGGCGGGAGGAGCCCGGCCCCGACGGGGAAGAACGCAAGGTTGAGCTGTCCGTCGCCAACACTCTCTGGGGCCAGGAGGGTTTTGGTTTTGAGCCGGCGTTCTTGGATCTCCTCGCTGAGGACTACGACGCCGGGATGCGCATCGTCGACTATGTCGGCGCCGCCGAGCAGGCCAGGCAGACCATCAACGCCTGGGTGGCGGACGAGACCAACGACCGCATCACCGAACTCATTCCGGGAGGCCTGCTTTCCCCCCTGACCCGGCTGGTGATCACCAATGCCGTCTATCTGGATGCCAGCTGGGAGTCGACGTTTGATCCCAACGACACCTGGGACGCTCCGTTCACCCTGCTTGACGGCACTCAGGTGAACGCCACGGTGATACACGACGGTGAGGCATGGCTCCCCTATACCGAAGGCGACGGCTGGCAGGCGGTGGAGCTGCCCTACGTAGGGGAAGAGCTGGCCATGGTGTTCCTGGTGCCGGATGCCGGACGTTTTGCGGAGGTGGAGGCGCTGGTTGAGGGCGGGCTCTTCGATGAGGTCGTCTCCGGCCTTGCTCCAACAGGAGTGGATCTGGGGCTTCCCAAGTTCGAGTTCAGCACCAGGGCGAGCATGGCCGACATGCTGCGGGAGCTGGGAATGCCGCTGGCGCTGGACTCTGGGGCTGCCGATTTTTCCGGCATGACAATCGAGGACCGTCTTTTCATCTCGGCGGTGGTGCATGAGGCATTCATCTCGGTCGACGAGGCGGGCACGGAAGCGGCGGCAGCCACCGCCGTCATCATGGATTTAGCGGCTGCGCCGCTGGAGGGTGTCGACTTGCAGATCGACCGGCCTTTCCTGTTCTCGCTGTACGACCGCGAAACCGGGACCGTGCTCTTTCTGGGGCGGGTGCTCGACCCGACCGCCTAGTCCGGGCTGCGGCGTTTGGACGGCGTGACACGGGGCGGCTCATCGGGCTGCTTCGGATAGTGCGGAGGCCAGGGTGCGTCGCCCAGGCCATGCCGTTCGTCGGCGCGCACCATTTCCAGGAGGCCGGAGAGATCGCCCTCTGCCTCGTCGATGCCATTGGTGAGATCACCCACCTGGTCCCAGCGGATTCGGAACCCTTCGAGTGTCATCTCGGCGGGATCGATGGTGTCGAGCTCATCCCAGTCGAAGGGTGTGGAGACGAGGCCGGTGTGGCGCAGGCTGTAGGCACTGGCCACAGTTTTGTCGGGAGCGTTCTGGTTGTAGTCGATGAATACGCCGCGGCGCTCCTCCTTCCACCAGGCTGTGGTGGCGAGGCCGGGCAGACGGCGCTCTACCTCACGAGCGAGGGCGAGCACGGCCCGCCGGACCAGCAAAAAGGTCCACTCGGGCCGGATTCGCACGCAGATGTGAATGCCGCGGGATCCGGACGTCTTGGGCCATCCGCGCAGACCGTGCTCGCCGAGCACCGATCTGCAGACTGCGGCGACCTGTCTGCAATCGTCGAGATTGAAGCCCTCTGTGGGGTCGAGGTCCAGACGCAACTCGTCGGGGTGGTCGAGCCGTTCTGCTCTGCTGGCCCAGGGATTCAGGTCGATGCAGCCGAGCTGCACCTGCTCGACGATGTCCGAGGCGTCGTCGACCGTGGCCATACGGCCGGAGCGCGCTGAGGGAAATCGCACGTCGACGGTGGTTCGTATGGTGGAAGGGGCTCGTTTGGTGAAGAAGGGCTCGGCGCCGACGCCGTCGGGCCACCGTTTCAGGCTGCACGGGCGCCTTTTGACGGCGCGGACCGCTCCGGGGGCGCAGGCCAGATAATGGCCGACCACCTGGAGTTTGGTCCAGCCTTGATCGGGAAACAGCAGCTTGTCGGGGCTGGTGAGGCGAACCAGGCGGCCCGCTGCCTCCACGGTGGTGGAGTTAGCCGGCACAGAGACCTCCTCGTTGAATGCGGCTCGGCTCTAGGGCGGCTCGCCGTACATCTTTCGGTGCTGTTCGGCTGCGCTCGCCATCCAGTTGTCGCGTTCGATGCGGCCGGGGAAAGCGGACAGCGCTGCGGAGACGTAGGCGATGTCGTCGGTCTGGAGGTTGGCCACTTGCCGGAAGCTCGTGATGCCGAGGCTCTTGAGCAGCCGCTCCAGCTGCGGCCCCACCCCGTGAATCAGCTTGAGGTCGTCGTCGACGATGGGGCCCGAGCCGCGAGTGCGCTGTGCGATCTCAGCCATGCGCACGATGGCGGTGTCGCGATCGGGGTACCGGGGCTCCTGCCATCCGGAGAGGCCCAGTCTGGACTCGAGCTGGGCGATTCGTTCATCCCTTTCGTGGAGTTCGGCAGTGCTTTCGATCTGATCCTGGACGGCCGAGTACAGCTGAGCTTCCAGCTCGGTGATGCGTTCATCGCGTTCCTCCAGCTCGGCCAGTGTCTCTGCCCGCTCTTGAGGAATCGCGGCGAGCTGCGCCGTCAGCTCGGAGATGCGATCATCTCGCTCCGATAGACCGGCGTCGCCGCGGGCAAGATCTTCTGTGACGGTGGCGAGTTCCTCTTCGAGGCGGCCGAGACGTTCCCGGCTCTCCTCTAGGTGGCGTTCGAGGTCGCCGATGCCCAGTGACTGCTGCTCCAACTCAGCCTCGAGGGAGGGGATTGCAGCAGCCTCTTCGACGAGGCGGGAGATTTCGGCATCTTTGTCTTTGATGATGCCGCCGAACCGGCTCTCCGTATCGTCGGTCTTCTGTTGCGCCGTCTCGAGATCCTGCCGCAGGCTCTTGATGGTGGATTCGAGTTGGCTGATACCTTCAGTTGCCGACTCGAGCTCGCTCTGCCGAGTGGTCATCTCACTCTGCAGTTCAACAAGCGCCGACTGCTGCTTCTCCATGATGGATCGTGCCTCTGCCAGCTCTCTGGCTCGGGCCTCGAGGCCGGCGGTCTTCTCGGCCGCGTCGTCCCGAACACCGGCGAGATCGGCCCCGGTCTTGGTCAGCCGCTTGTCGAGGGCGGAAACGCTCAGCTTCCACTCGTTCAGTTCTTCGCGCAGATGCGCCGCCTGCTCGTGTGCGGTGCCGAGCTTGGTTTGGTACTCACGCTCCAGTGTGCGCTGCAGGAAGAAGCGGCGCACGATCCATCCAATGAGGAAGCCGATGAAGGCAGCGGCCAGCATCCACCAGATGATCTCAAGGATGGCGTATTCGGTGCCTCGCATCAGCCGTCTCCTTCCTGGATCACAAACTCGATGCGCCGGTTCTGTGCTCTGCCCTCTTCGGTGGAGTTGTTGGCGATGGGGTCACTCTCACCGAAGCCGATCGCCGAGAGCCGGTCCGCAGAGACGCCGCCGGCGACGAGATAGTCGACGACGGCCTGTGCCCTGGCCTCGCTCAGGGCCAGGTTGAACTGGGCATCCCCGACGTTGTCTGTGTGACCCTCGACAACCAACTCTGCATTGGGGTTGTCGAGCAGGACATCGATGGCAACATCGAGCAGGTCCTTTGCCTCGGCGCTGAGGACGGCGCTTCCCGTCTCGAAGTTGCTGGAACCGCTTAGCAGCTCGGTGAGAAATGAGGCGATGCTGCTGTTGTTGTCTTCGAGATCGACGATGACCTCGAGGTCTTCGGCGACGAGGCCGGCAAGCGCAGCGTCGGCAGTCGACACGGCCTCTGCAGAGCCTCGGCCCCAGATGGTGATGACATCGTCCTGGAGGGTGATGGTCCAGGCGTCGAGCTGGGCCAGGTCGGCAAAGATCCCGGGAATGGATTCGAGATAAGGCGGCGAACCGACCGAGTCGCCGGCGGTGAGCCGGTCGTCCACGTTTGCGGCTCCGAAGCTCGCCTCTGCGGCCGCGGCGATGTCGTCGACCAAGGACTCGTCGGGCAGGAGCCCGCGCAGGGTGAGGGTTCCTTGATCGAACACGGCCCCGAGCGTAGGAGGGTCCACGACGACCACCAGAAGCTGGTATTCGACGGTGGCGGTGTCACCCACCGCCGCGGTCACGGCATCGACGAGATTGGCCCGTGCCGGCGCCGAGTCGACGATACCGGCGATCAGAACCTCGGTGCCCGAGAATCCGACGCCGCCCTCGGTGAACCCATCCATCACTCGCAGCACCCCAGGTACGGTGGCAAGCCATTCCGGGGCGGAGACATCGGGGTTGACCAGGAGCTCATTGATGACGGAGTCGGCCCCGAACCTCTCCTCAGCGGCGGCCACGATGGCGTCTACGGCGGCTTGGTCGGGCACGACGCCGGACAGCGTGATAGCGTCGGCTCGGACTACGGCATCGACGTGTGCGACACCCGGCCCGGCACCGTTGTCTACAGCCTCGGTCGCGATGAGAACGGCATCGGTGTTGATGCTGTGTACGCCGCGTAGCTCTTCGACCGAGGCGGCGGCTTCGTCGAGGGCCAGCTGGTTCGAGACAAATCCCGCAAGAACCGCATAACGTCCCTCGAACTCGACATCCAGGTCGGTGCCGGCGAGCACGGCCTCGGCGCGCCCGGTGAGGTCCCTCTCTTCATTACGGACGCCCCAAGACACGGCGGCAAGGATGAGGGCACCCAGGGCCACGGTTAGCAGCAGGGCCATGAGCGGGAACCGCAGGCCGTGGTCTTTCTTCTTGCGGGATTTCATGATCCTCGATCCAGTCTTGCTGCTGGGGCGCCGGGGAACTCGGGAGCCTGCTGCTCGCCCGGGATCAAAAGGGTGTAGGTGAGGCAAACATGTTCCACTCCCCGGGACTGATCATGTTGCCTGGTCAGACTTTATCCGACGCCGGGCGGGCCATGGCGCCGGCTCCAACGTACGGCGCCGAGCTCGTGCCACGGGTTGCCGGCGCAATCAGCCGGCGAGCGTGCCGCCGAACACCTGCCAGGCGAGTGCACTCTTGGCGGCGAGGCTGAGCACTATGTAGGCCTTCTCGCCGTACAGGTAGTCCCTCCATTTTCCCACGCCGCGGTACTGGAGCACCTGGTTGACAGCGAAGCTGTTGAAGAAGACAAACAGCGACACGAAGATCCCGAACACAAACCCGGGCACACCTCCGTGGGTCGCCTGTGCTCCTCCCAGGGCAAGACCGATAGCGATCCAAGGCACTATTCCGATGATGGAGCCGAACACGAACGGCCACCAATCGACCTTGTCCCGGCCCTGGTTCACCCGCTCCATGAGCAGACCGAACAGGATCATGGCGGCATTGGCTCCAAACAGGCCGATCAGTGCGAAGATGTTGGTGATGCCGGTGAGCATGGCGATGAGCACAACCATGATCGAGGCGCTCACCGAGTACTCGATCCAACGGGCGTAGTTGATGGTGTTGCGCAGGTTCCTCTCGTACCAGCCCACAATCCTGGGGGTGGCGACGAGCAGGTGGTCGAGGGCGGCGAGTCCCAGGAACAAGGCAACGGCCACGCCGTAGCGGACGTCGAAAACTGTGGTCGGTTCGGGCAGGGCCGTGCCCGGGGGGCCTTTCTGGTAGGCCGCCGATACCGGTATGGCGAATTCGTTGCTGAGGGCGAGGATGGCCGCGGCCTGGGCGAGGTGCACCAGGCCGACGATGATGTTCCCGGCACGAAGGCGCCGCATGCGGCCTTGTTCGGGTGTGCTGTTCATATGACGGATTCTTGTCATTTCAGTGCTCCTATGAGAACCGGAATTTATCCGGCGACCGCGGGCAGATCGGGCCCGCCCCCGGAAGCCGAGTTTGCCCCGGCGAGGCGGTCGAATGAGTCGACGATAACCTCGACGAAGCGGTGCTTGTGGTGCCAGAGCAGGCTCCCGTGGCCGGCGTTGGCCCATCGCATACTTGATCCGGGCCAGTGGCGGTGGATGGCCTGAACCGAACTTGTGGGAACGTAGCCGTCTCGAGTCGCCGCCAGCAGGACGGCGGCTTCCGGTGCGGCCGGCGGGTTGAAGTACAGGACGCTGGCCGAGAGCAGGAAATCGTACAGCCGATGTCTGGTGTCGGGGTTGTCGCCTCCGAGGGCGTCCCAGTCGAAGGTGAGACCGACAAGACCATGGAGGAAGGGAGGTGCTGCAGAGTGGGCGGCCGCGATCGGAGCCGCCGCCACCGCAAAGGGCACCGTGGCAGCAACATACGCGGCGGTATTGCCTCCCATGCTGAAGCCGCTGACCCCAACGGTGTAGCCGAGGCGGCGGAAGTGATCGGCAAGCACCCGGCCTTCGCCAACGGCGCTTCGCCCCATGACGGCGAAGTCCGAAACACGGGCGATGGGCTGGTCGCCGTCGGGCGCGGGACTACGTGCTCCGTAGAAGGGCTGCTCGAGCATGACGGACGCGATTCCGCGTTCGGCGAGGACATGGGCCAGCTTGGTACGGGGTGCATAGCCGTGTTCATTCCAGGCTGCGGCGAGCAGAACCAGGCGCTCCGGTTCCTCATCGGTGGTGATCAGCCGGGCCCGAGCTAGGCGGGCCGGTTCCGGCAGGTTCTCGCCGGGGCTCTCGAAGGTGAGATCCTGGATTACTATGCCGTCCTCGCGCCTTGCCGGCTGCGTGGTGAACGGGATTTTCGGTATGGGTGGGGCGTGTCTGGCGTTGGCCACGTAGTAATCGAGGATGTCGATATCACCCCAGCCATGGCGGAATACCCGCCGGTGCGGGGGGGTGCGGGCCAGGGTGTGTGCGGCGACACGATCGAGCCAGTGCACAGCACCTCACCCTAGACGGGCGAATCGAGGGCAGTCGGAGCGGGTGGCTGCGGCGTAGCATCAAACACCGGGGGATTGATGTCGACCAGAAGACGTATCGGCTTTGTGGCAGGCGCCGGGCTCGGCGCTGCTGCGGCCGTCGCCCTGAGGCGGCGCTGGAGCAGCAGGGACTCCGGCGGTGCTGCTCTCAAGTCCGCGCAGCCGGGCCCTCTCGGGGTCGCCTTCCTGGATCATCTGGCCGAGGCGGTGCAGATTCGCACCGTTGGACACGAGGACGCAGACCTTGTTGATGCGGCCCCGTTTGATGACTTCCACGCCTTCCTGAGGCGAACCTACCCATTGACTTACCAGCGGCTCGAGCACGAGATCGTGGCCGGGCACTCATTGCTGTACGTGTGGGAGGGCAGGCGCGCCGAAGCCGCTCCGGTGCTTCTGATGGCGCACATGGATGTTGTCCCGGTGGAGCCGGGCACCGAAGCGCAATGGGAGTTTCCTCCATTTGCCGGTGAGCGCAGCGACTTCCATCTTTATGGACGAGGTGCCCTCGACGACAAAGGGCCGCTCATCGCCATATTCGAGGCGGTGGAGAGTCTGCTTACCGAGGGTTATGCACCCGAGGCATCTGTGTACATCTCGCTTGGGCACGACGAGGAGACCGGCGGAGCGGCCGGTGCCGCCGCCGTCGCCGACATGCTTGCGGTGCGTGGGGTTCGGTTTGGATTTGTGCTCGACGAGGGCGGCGTCATCGGCGAACAACTGATCGGCGGGGCCGCGGAGCCGATTGCCCTGCTGGGGATCGGAGAGAAGGGCTATCTGAACGTGGAGCTGAGCGTCACCGGCCCCGGTGGGCACTCGTCCGTGCCACCGGCCCACACCGCCGTGGGGCGTCTTGCCGCCGCAGTCGCCCGGCTCGAAGAACAGCCGATGCCGGCGCGGGGAGACGTGCAGAGGGAGGTTCTTGCCGCGGTGTTTCCGCGCAAGGCTTTGGCCCGGCGCGCCACAAGCCTGCTTGGTGGGCGTAGCCATCAATCGACACCGCTGTCGGATGCTCTCGCCCGGACGACGGGCGCGGTGACGATCATTGAAGGGGGAGTCAGGGCGAACGTGCTTCCGCAGCAGGCCCGGGCGGTGGTGAACTTCAGGGTGATCCCGGGCGACACCGCCGATGATGTGCTGGCCCACGTGCGCCGCGTCGTCGGCGACGGCGTTCAAGTGGCGGAGTTGGCCAGCAGCTTCTCGCCGGATCCTTCGCCGCTGTCAGACCCAGGATCGGAATCGTTCCGCACCATCGCCGACACCATCGACGATGTGTTTCCCGACACCGTGGTTGCTCCGTGGATAGTCATGGGCGCTACCGACTCGCGGCACTTCTTACGTCTGGCCGATGCGGTTTATCGGTTCATCCCGTTTCGTGTTGGAGGGGATGACTTGAGCCGGGTGCACGGTGTCGGAGAGCGTTTGCGCCTCGCAGATGCCGATGGCGCGGTTGCGTTCTACCGGCGCCTCATCGTGCGCGCCACCGGGTCTGCCTAGGTTCGTGAGCCGACGATCAGCGGGGCGGCAAGCAGGCTCCGGGCGTGGGCGCCGAAGTCGAGATCAGGATCCACGATCTTGGAGAGGGCCAGGCCGTTGAGGGCGGCCAGCAGCAGCTCGGCGCCGCGGGCTGTTTCGAATCCTGTGCGTTTCGGATCATTTCGTGCCAAGGCGATGGTGAAACGTTCGAGACGATTGCGGTGGTGGCGAAGGATCCGGGCGGCGAGGTGGCTATCGCTGCCTGGAGATGTGACAGCCATCTGCATGTAGATGCGGGCCAGCGTGGGCCGTCCGTCGACAAAACACACAAAAGCATCGATGAGATCCTCGATGGTGTCGCGTCCGGTGTGATCGGGGTCGGGGTCGACTGCCTCGAGCGCTTCACGGACGACGGTGACAATGGCAGATTCCTTGCTGGAAAAGAGGTTGTAGAAGGAGCCGGGCCGGATTCCAGCGCGCTCGCATATGGCGCGCACCGTTGCTGCTGTAAGGCCACCCTCGGAGAGAAGTGAGCGGATGGCCTCGAGTATGCGGCGTTGTGTCTCCATGCCGGGCCGGTATCGCCGCACGTCTGTCTCCCTTGCTGGCTACGTATACTCAAATTAGGACGATCGCTCAAAATCGGCGAATTGAGGAGCCATGTCGCACTACTTGGCCGACTTTCGTGATATCGAGTTCAATCTTTTTGAGGCGAACCTCATCCAGGACTACCTGGGCAGGGAGCCGTTTGCCTCCATCGACCTCAAAAGCGCCGGCGACATCTTGCGTGAGGTCAACCGCCTCGCCGTGGAGCAGTTCGCCGCGTCATTTGTCGATGCGGACCGGGAAGAGCCCGAGCTGGTGAATGGCGAGGTCAAGCTGCCCGAATCCGTGCACGGCAGTCTCGACGCTTACTTCGCCGGCGGCTGGGATCGAATCGGCCTGCCCGAGAGATTGGGTGGGTACGGGGCACCACCCTCGCTCCGATGGGCGGTTCAGGAGCTGTTTGTGGGGGCAAACCCGGCGGTATTCCTCTACATCGGAGGACCGCTGATGGCGTACGTCATCGACAAGGTGGGTACTGAGGAGCAGCGGAAATGCTGGGCCCAACGCATGCTGGACCGGCGCTGGGGGGCAACCATGGTGCTGACGGAGGCCGATGCCGGCTCGGATGTCGGGGCTGCCACCACCAAGGCTCGTCACGTGGAGGGGAACACCTACCACATCGAGGGGGTGAAGCGGTTCGTCACCGGTGGCGACAACGACTACTTCGAGAACATCGTGCACCTGGTTCTGGCCCGTCCGGAGGGGGCCCGTCCCGGCACTAAGGGTCTCTCCATGTTCATCGTGCCCAAGCATTTGGTGAACGCCGACGGAAGCATCGGCGAGCGCAACGGCGTGGTCACGACACGGCTCGAGGACAAGATGGGCATCAGGGGCTCAACCACGTGTGAGATCGCCTTCGGCCTCGAGGGACCGTGTGAGGGATATCTGGTTGGCGGGGTGCACGAAGGCATCAAGCAGATGTTCTTAGTCATCGAAGACGCTCGATTGACCATAGGCTCGAAGTCTGCGGCGACGTTGTCGACGGCGTACCTCAATGCTCTCGCCTATGCGCGGGACCGTATCCAGGGGTCGGATCTCACTCAGTCACGAGATCCGGAGGCGCCGCGAGTGCCGATCATCAAGCATCCCGACGTACGCCGCATGCTCATGCTGCAGAAGGCTCACGCCGAAGGCATGCGGGCGCTCGTCCTGTACACCGCCTGGGTGCTCGACCAGGTGGTGCTGCATCCCGACGACGAATATTGGGCAAAACTCTCCGGACTCCTGTGTCCGCTGGTGAAGGGGTACTGCTCGGAGCGGGCGTACGAGGTGCTGGGCCAGTCGCTGCAGGTGTTGGGTGGCTCCGGCTTCACCACGGACTATCCGGTGGAGCAGTACATCCGCGACGCGAAGATCGACAGCATCTACGAGGGCACCACGGGCATACAGGCGCTCGACCTCTTTTTCCGCAAGATCGCCCGCGATCAAGGGGTGACGTTGACCCGGTTTGCTGCGACGTTGATGGAGACGGTGAAAGGTGGTGACGGGGAGGACGCCTTTACCAAGGAGCGCAAGCTGCTGGGTGTGGCCGTCGAGGACGTGCAGAACCAGATTGGCGCCATGGTGACGAGCGCCTTGGCATCCATGGAGGAGCCTGAACATCTGTACAAGGTGGCACTGCATACAAACTCGCTGCTGGAGGGCCTGGCCGAGGTGGTTGTCGGCTGGCTCCTCCTGCGGCACGCCGAGATTGCCGAGCGTTCTCTCGAAGCGGCAACCGATCGTCACTTCTATGAAGGCAAGATCGCCTCGGCGCGATGGTTCGCCGCCAACATGCTTCCGAAGGCGGCAATACGTCGTAACCTTGCCGAGGCCGAGCAGGGTGACCTGATGGCGCTGGACGACGCCGCGTTCTAGTTTCGGGCTCCTGCTGGATCCAGGGAGCAATCGTGTCGATGTACCGTGCCGTCGCCCAGAAGCTGCGCCGGCTCTCGATAGTGATCGTTGCCGCGGTCGCAGGTGTGGCGGCCATCGCCAGTGTGGCCGGGTTTGTCGGCTCGTGCTGGTGGCCGCTCGATCTGGCGGCAAACTTCCGGCCGCAGTACGCCGCGGGCCTGGCGCTGCTCGGAGCGGTCCTGCTGGCGCTGCGGGCATACAAGTGCGCCCTGGTGTTCGGTGTGGTGGCTCTGGTCAATCTCGTGCTCATCTGGCCGTACCTCTTTGGAGTTCGTCCCGGCATCGGCGATGAGACGCCCCACCTCGAGATCGTCTCCTTCAACGTCGGCATCAGCAACCCGGCACGGAGTGAGGTCATGGAATGGCTGCGATCAGAGGATCCCGATGTTGTGTTCCTATACGAGAGCAGCTTCGAGTGGGAGGACTCGGCGCAGGCGGCTGGCCTGCAGCTGTCGCTGGTGACGCGGGTGCCGGGTGACCGCCTTGCCGGAATCACGGTGCTGGCAAGGCCGTCGCTGGATGCCCGTGTTGTGGCGGTGCCCTTTGATGTGTGGGAGGCAGCGGCGGTGAGCGTGGACCTGGACGGCGAAAGGTTGACGGTGCTCGGTCTTCACCCCTTGTCGCCGACCTCAAGCAGCAGGGCCGAGGCTCGCGACCGGCTGCTTGCCGACGCCGGCGACTGGGTGGGGGCTGAGGGGGCATCCGTAGTTGTCATTGGTGATCTCAACGCAACGCCGTGGTCACATGCGCACCAGTCGTTGCGCGGGCGCGGCGGCTTGAGTGACTCACTGCGGGGGTCCGGGCTGCAGCCCACATGGAAAACCGGGTTGGGTCCACTGATGATCCCCATCGATCATGCGCTTCACACTCCGGATCTTGTGTCGGGCGATCGCAGGACCGGACCCGACTGCGGGTCGGACCACCGCCCGCTGCTGCTCGAGATCGCCTGGGCCGCGTCGTCTGTCGGTTGATGCAGCGGCGGCGAGGGCGCATTATGAGGCGAACATCGGCGCCGGAGTCGGCATGATCGAGCTGACCACCACCCTCCTGGAGATGACGGACCGCCCGAAACTCCAGGAAAAGGGCCCTCATCGAGGCGGCATGCTGCTTCGCCTCGAGGAGCCGTCAGTGTCGTTCTACCGGTACCTGTACGAAACCGTGGGCGGATCATGGATTTGGTGGTCTCGGCGGCGGCTCGACGACAAGGACCTGATGGCGATCCTTGGTGATCCTGACATCGACGTCTTTGTTCTCTACCTCGGAGGGGTGCCGGCGGGCTTCTTCGAGTTGGATCGTCGTGTCGAAGGCGAGATCGAACTTGTGCACTTCGGATTGAGTCCCGATTTTTCGGGCCGGGCGCTTCACCGGTGGTTGCTTGCTTTTGCAGTCGAGATGGCCTGGGACCACAAGCCGGAACGGCTGTGGACCACAACCACCAATCTCTCGGATGCCCGGGCGGTGCTCACCTATCAGTGGGCAGGGTTTGTTCCCTACGAAACCCACCGGGAATCGGTCGAGGATCCGCGTCTGGGGGACTAGCGGGTATCGGAGTCTTCGGGCGGCGGCCAGGCGACGGTCAGGTGGCGACAGGGGCGATTGGAGTCGCGATGGAACCACCCTCGGGGCCCGAATAGGACAACACCGGCGCAATTGCGACAGATCAGCACGGGTTCTCGATCGGCTCTCATGTGGGCCGGCATGAGGGTTTCGCGGTGGGTTCTTGGAGCAAACCAGGGGTCGGTTGAGGGCCCTACCGTGTTGCCGTCGAGACGTGAAGCGACAAGGCTCCAACCTGGAGATGGGACGACGATGACAAACCTGGCCGCGTGTTCTCATTGTGGGTCACCTGTTGTTGTCGGCGACGCCGTGTGCGGGTCGTGTGGAAGCCGGCTGTCCTGGACGGCGAGCGCGTCGATGGTGGCGACGTCGTCCCGGCCTTGGGTGGAGGGGGATACGCCGCCGCCGGGGTCGAAGCGGCGGCTTCTCTGGGTGTTGCTGGTGCTGGTGTTTGGTGCAGCTGCCGCGATCGTTGTGGTTCTTCTGCTCCGCGAGTCCCCATCTGCCTCGGAGGGACCCATCGAGGCTCCGGGTGGCATCGTCATGAGCCAGGTGTGTGTCAATGAGGTGTACGGCATCACCGTGTACCACCCGGAGGACTGGGCGGTCTATGAGCAGGCTGAGGTTGACGAAGACTTGTGCCGCTACTACAGGCCGGGGGGCTTCGCCGAGTTCAGCTTGGTCGAGGTGTGGGCTTCGCCGCTGGAGGTGTCGGTCCTTGAGGACCTGGGGCCGTTCGAGGATGTGGTCGAGTTCTATCGCAGAGGAGGTTTCGGGGCGGCACCAACACTGGAGCAGCAGATCGTGGTCGGGGGGCACAGAGGATCCCTTTTTGATCTCGAGCTGGATCTCGGCTCCGGCACGGTGCACCTCCTGCACGTGTATGTGATTCCGCTTGTTGATGGAGACACGACCTCCCTTCCCGTGATCATCGAGGCGCAAGGCGAGCTGGGCACACCGGAGTATGAGGAGGCCGTGTTGATGGCCGACGCTGTGGCTGCGACCCTGGAATTCAGATAGCGGCATGGACCCGTTTGATCCTGCAACTGAAGCGGCCCGCCTCGCCGAGACTCTGCGCGGGATTTCGAACACTCTTGTCGACCCTCGTCCGGTCATCAAGACGGAGTTGCCCTTCTACGGAGTCAGGGTGACGGACCTCAGGCGCACGGCTCGCGTCTGGCACCGGGCACACGCGGATCTCTCCGGCAGCACGATTCTTGCCGTGGCGGAGGCTTTGTGGCTGCGAGCGATTCGCGAGGAGATGGTGCTGGCCACCATGATCGTGGGCCACAGCGGCGATGCGGTGGGGGCTTTTGGTGCCCGCCGCCTCGATCGCTGGGCTCACCTTCTCGACAACTGGGAGGCCACCGATCAGCTGGGCGGGTTGGTGGTGGGGCCGTGGGTCGCCGGCGACGTGGACCGGCGTTTTGGTGTGCTGGAACGCCTGGTGCCGAGGCGCAATCCGTGGTTGCGTCGGGTCGCTCTAGTCGGATGTGTGACCGTCATGCGAGGCGAGAACGCAGCACGCTGCTGGCCCGGCGTATCCGGTATCGTCACCGCTCTTGCCGCCGACCGCGAGGCATCGATCCCGAAGGCGATCTCGTGGGTGCTCCGGGAGAGCACCCGCCACTGTGCTCCTCAGGTGGAGCGACTGCTGGCCGACCCCAGCGCCGCTCTGCCCGCCATCGCCGTCAGGGAGACGCGCAACAAACTGCGCACCGGCTACAAATCGGGCCGGAGTTAGGACCACCGGCTGCTGCTCAAGGGCTGTCGGGCCCGCCGGGTGCGTGTACCTCTACTCGGCGTACTCGGCGCCGAGTAGAGGAAGTGACGCGGAAGCTGTGGCCGGCGATGTCAAACGCCTCTCCGACGCGCGGAATGCGCCCCGAAACGCCAATGACAAGCCCGGCAACCGTGTACCAGTCGCCGGCGGGGAGCTCGGCGCCGATCGCGGCGGAGAGAGCGGCAACGTCCGTAGTGGCGTCGACGTCCCAGACGCCCGGTCCGACGCGTCGGATGTCCTGGGACCAGGGTCGGTCGCTGTCGGCGATCTCTCCGACCAAGATCTCGATCAGGTCTTCGATGGTGGCAACGCCGGCGGTGCCCCCGTGCTCGTCGATAACGATGGCCATCTGCTGGGAAGCGGCCTGCATCTCACGAAGGACCTCGAGAACCGGCTTGGTCTCGGGCACGGCAAGCACGGGTTGCTGCAGCTCGGCGACTGTCGTGTTCGAACCGCTGGTGACGGCGGCGGCCAAATCGCGCAGACGGACCATTCCGGTCACTTCGTCGAGGTCTTTGCGGCAAACGGGGAGGCGCCGATGTCCGGAGGCCAGCGCGACTTCTAGAGCGGCGGTGAGCTCCGTATCTTGGCGCACGTACACAACGTCCGGCCTGGCGACGATGGCGGCACCAACAGGAGTGTCGCCGATGCCAAAAGACCGCTCGATGAGCTCATAGTCGCCGGGCTCGATCTCTCCCGCTGCGGCCGCCTCAGTCGCAAGACGCCGGAGCTCGGCTTCCGTGATGGTGGCTCTCGAAGGAATGCCCCTTCCGGGAGCCTGGAGATCGGCAAAGGCCAGGAGCAGGCTGACGATGGGCCGGGTGAGCCAGGCGAGAGCGGCCACCGGGATCGAGACGATGCGGGCGACGGTGAGAGGCCGGCGCACGGCCACCGTTTTCGGGATGGCCTCGGTGTACACGAACATAAGCAGGGTGAGAGCTACCGAAGCCACGGTCACACCGGCGTTCCCAAAGTGCCTCTCGGCGATGACCCCGGCAATGGTGGCGGCGCCGATCTGAACGAGAAGGACGGCGAGGAGGACGGAGTTCACCACCCGAGGCAGATCGGCGACCAGACGCAGCAGGCGGGCGGCGGCTCGGTCGCCGCGCTCGGCGGCCACCTCGATCCGGACTCTGGGGACGCGGAGAAGCGCAGCCTCAGCCGCAGCGAGGAAGGCGGCGGCGACAAAAAGGGCGGCAAGCAGCACAAGGAGAGGCACACTGTCGGCCGGTGTGGGTGTCACCATTCCAGTTCAGCAGATCGTCGCAAGGCCGCGCTGTGGAAACTGGGGAGGGAGGGGCCGCGGCGACGGCCGAGGGTGGCCGCGGCGGCCATATACTTGCGCCCCATGCAGCACTCAGTAGCAATCCTGGGCGCCGGAGCGATGGGCGAGGTACTCGCCGGGGGGCTCCTCCGCGCCGGGTGGGAGCACAACGAAATAACTCTGGTGTCACGCCGTGAGGAGCGCCGGGCGGAGCTGGAAGAGCGCATTGGTGTCAGAAGCATGCTCGATGCTGCCGAGGCGGTGCAGGACCGCGACATTCTGGTGGTATCGGTCAAGCCGGGGGATGTGCCCCGTCTGCTGGAGCAAATAGCCGGAGCGGTTCAGCCGAGCCAGGTCGTGGTGTCGCTGGCCGCCGGTGTTCCCACATCGCTTTTTGAGGACGCTCTGGGCGCCGTGCCGGTGGTGCGGGCCATGCCCAACACCCCGGCGCGGCTCGATGAGGCCATCAGTGCTCTCTGTCCCGGGTTGTACGCCGACGCAGAAGCCGTCGAGGCAGCGCAGGCGGTGCTGCGAGCCGTCGGGCACACGATCGTGCTCGAGGAGCACCTTCTCGACGCGGTCACCGCGGTGTCGGGCACAGGGCCGGCATACGTGTTCCTTCTTGCCGAGGCACTCATCGAGGCTGCTATCAGGGAAGGACTTCCCCGGCACGCTGCCGAGCGGCTCGTCGAGCAGACGGTGCGTGGCGCCGGGATTCTGCTTGCCGGCCTCGAGGACTCACCGGAGCACTTGCGTGCCCAGGTCACCTCCCCTGGAGGGACCACGGCCGCCGCCATGCACGTCCTCGAGGAGCGCGGTTTTCGCGCCCTTGTCGAGGACGCGGTCCGGGCCGCCGCCGAGCGGTCTCGCGAACTGGGGAGACGGGCCACCGGCGGTTGAGACCCCGCCTCCGGGGTGGAAGGGCCTCAATGGGTGTGTTCCCGCCGGTGGATTCTCAACGATGCGGTGACGCCCAGGTGATCCCAAGGGCGGCCAGAGCCTCTTCGCTGTAGGCCCGGGAGCCGCGGGCGGTTGCGGGCTTCTCCTGGGCGTGCCATGCCGATCGTTGCTCAATGAGTTCGTGGAGGGCAAAGGGATCAGGGATACGTGCAACCGGTATCGTCACCGGCCGCTTGCGGTCGACTGCACGGAAGATGTAGCGGCCGAATTCGAGTTTTTGGTTTTCGAGTTTGGAGAGAGGAATGGGGCGCGCTCCAACGGACTTAAAAGAGAGGCGGTCCGGTTCAACGATGACGAGGCCGAACGGCACGGTCCTTCCAGCGCGGAGCCGGGCAGCGGCGCGGGCCACGACCTGGGGCCGGGTCCGGGCATCGATGACCACTCCCAAGGCAGCGTCCGCCCCGATGGCGGTGCCCAGGTCGAGTCGGCGCCCTCCAACAATGATCCCGAACTCGTAGCGCCCGGCGAGGCGGCGTCGTGAGGATGGGTCGATGCCCGCGGTGGCGGTGTAGAAGGCTTCAACTTGGTGCCAGCGAGCGGCGATGACCCTGGTGAGGATGCGGTAGCGGAACCAGTCTTCGTATACCTCGAGGCGCCGACCCAGGGCGTGTGCCGCCATATAGCCGACGGCCACCGCGGCAACGCCGCAGGCGATGAACGCCGTGGTCAGCCAAGGTTCGGTGCCGGGAGCCGAGTCGCGGCCGGCAAGCCAGGCCGAGGCGATGATTGCGGTAAGGGTGAGCAGCGGGAGACCGAACCGGATCACCGCACGCGCACGATAGATCCGCTCAGGAGTGACGCCGGAATCCTGGGCCATGTATTCCTATCGTCATTTGAGTCACTGTTTCTTGACCGGTAGCGCTCGGTCTCGAGCCGCGATCTAGAGTTGAGCGCTATGAGGCGGCGTTTCTTCACCCTGATCACGCTGGCGGTGCTGATGCTTGCAGCGGCCGCGCCGGCGTATGCGCAGACCCCGGACGAGGCAGCCGATGCGGTGCTCGATTATGGCTACTACATCGAGCCCGGCCTGAATGTGGACGAGAGCCGGATCGCCGGCGCCGTCGGTCGTGCCGCCGACGGTGGTTTCCGCCTCTACGTCGTCGTTCTCGATGAGGATCCGGCCAGCGGCGCCACCGTTTTTGCCAGCGCCGTGCTGGATCGGGTCGGGGAGGGCATCGTCCTGGTGATCTCCGAGACCCGGGTTGGTGTGGAGGTCTACGACCCAAGCGGGGGCGCGGAGGAGCAGGCGGGGGCGATTCACGCCGCAGTGGTTGGGGCTTTTGACGCCGGCGGCGACGATGCCGATGCCGTAGAGGCCGCCGTCGGTGTGCTGGTCGGCGCCGCCGCGGTGACAACGTCGACGGCCGTCGCAGATGCAGGGAGCGGAGGGAGTAAAGCCGGCCTTTTTGTACTCATCGCCATTGTGGGTGCGCTGGTTCTGCTGGTTGTCTGGGCGGTGCGTAGGCAGAAGAAATCAGCCGACGGATCGCAGGCTCGAGCCATCGAGGAGGCACGTAGCGAGATCAAGAAGCAGCTTGACGCGATGGCCAACGTGATTCTCGAGATCTCCGACCTGGTCTCGGCGTCGTCGTCGAGGGAGGACAACCAATATCTCGAGGAAGCGGGGAAGACTTATACCGAAGCCGAGGAGAGTTTTGGTGACGCCACCGACCTGGGCCGGTTGGAGGCCCTGTCCGATCGGCTCGATGAGGCTCGCTGGCAGCTCGATGCCGCGGCCGCCATTGCCGGCGGCCAACCGGTGCCGCCCAAGCCTAAGAGGGAAGAGCGTCATGCCTGCTTCTTCGATCCGACCCACCGCGGCCCGTTCGAGGATGCGCAGATTGAGACGGCAGCGGGGAGGAAGACGGTGATTGTGTGTGCCGCCGATGCCGAGAAGCTGCGCCGCGGCCAGGAGCCCCAGCCGCGCATGATCCAGGTAGGCGGGCGCGGGGTGCCGGCGCCGGCCGCGCCGCGATCGCACGGCGGCGGTGGTTTCGACTGGCTCGACGTGTTCTCCGTGGTTGTCGGTGGCATGGGCCAGGCCCGCTCTTACGACTGGGGAGGCACGAGTAGGACGAGTTCTACCCGCGCTTCCCGGTCGTCGGCCCGGACTCAACCCATGTCAACACGCTCGTCGTTCAAGAGGGCACGCTCTGGCGGCCGTGTGACGCGCCGCCGCCGCCGCTGATCGGCGTTGGCGCGGCGCTTCCCCCTATGATGCATCGATCCCGAGGAGAAGGACCGACATGGGTTTCTTGAAGCGTCTCTGGGGCTACATCAAGACCCTCTTCCGTCGCAAGGCAGAGGACATGATGGATCCCGAGATTGAGATCGAACAGGCCATCCAGGAGGCGCGCAAGCGCGACCAGGAGCTGCGGAACCAGGCGGCCAAGGTGGTAGCCCACCGAACCCAGCTCGAAAGCAAGATCGAGCGATCCGCCGATGATGCCGGCGAGGCTCGCGAGCTGGCGAAACAGGCGCTGCTGAAGGCGCAGGAAGCCACCACCGGCGGAGATGCGGCAGCCGGCGAGAAATGGACGCGGACGGCTCAGAGTGTGGCCATGAGGCTGCAGGCTTCCGAGAACAACCTGAGCTCCCTCAAGGGCCAGTACGAGACCGCTGTGGAGCAGGCCGAGGACGCCAAGAAGGCGGTCCAGCAGAACGCCATGAGGCTCCAGGAGTTGGCGGCCAGAAGAATGGAGCTGGTCGGTTCTTTGCAGCAGGCCAAGATGCAGGAGTCGGTCAACAAGGCCATGGAGTCGCTGTCGGCGACCTTCGACGACGACGCCGTGAGCCTCGAGAGGGTCGAGGACAAGATCGAGCAGCGTAAGGCAGAGGCCATGGCCAAGGCCGAATTGCGCGAGGCGACGCCGGAAGGTGCTGAGATGGATCTGCGTGAGGCCGTCTCCCTGGCTCAGGCCGACGCCAAGCTCGAGGAGCTGAAGGCCGAGCTCGGCATCTAGCCATCTGATACTCCAGACGTAGGGCGCCGCAGTCGCGGCGCCCTACGCGTCCGGGCTTGGTGGGGGCGGCACCGGTCTGCGGAGTAGCGGCCGCCTGGCGGGCCCGCTCGTAGACTCGACGTCAGTCGGGTTGGAGGCAGAGCTTGTTACGTCGTCGTTTCTCGGTGACCGGGATTCTGTTTGGTCTGGTTGTGTTTCTGCCTGGGGCGACGCTGGTGCTCTGGTGGCTGGGGACGCTGCCGGAGGAGGCGGACCCGCAGGTGGGACGTCCTGTCTTTGGGAATGTGCCGGCGGCGGTGGTGGCTCTCTTCTACATAGGCACCGCCGCCGTCCTCGGCCTCGTCGCCTATCTCTTTGCAGTGCGGGTGAGGAACTGGCAGCGCGGCGCGCCTGAGGAACGGGGTGGGCTGTGGCGGAAGAGAATCGCCGGGCTCCTGCGTGGCGTCTCGATGAAGAGTGTGCTCGAGGACCGCATCGCCGGTCTCATCCACTCGATGATCTTCTTCGGGTTTGCCGTGCTATTCCTCGGCACGGTGACGCTGGAGCTGGACCACCTGCTCCCGGGCAGCCTCAAGTTCCTGGAGGGTCGGGTGTACCAGGGCTATTCGGCGGTGCTCGATGGTGCGACGGTGGTCTTCCTCGCCGGCTTGATGCTGGCGGCACTGAGGCGCTACGTGTTTCCCCCCGATCGGCTCCGTACCAAGACCCGGCCGGAGGATGCCTGGATACTTCTTGTGCTCGGGCTGGTCGGATTCACCGGGCTGTTCACCGAGGCGGCTCGCATCGGCGTCGACGGCCGTCCCGATTATGAGGTGTGGTCGTTTGCCGGCTATTGGCTCAGTGGGCTTTTTGCCGATTCGTGGGCCTCCCGGGCTCACCAGATCCTGTGGGTGGCCCATGCATTTTCCGTGGCGGTCTTTCTGGTCATGCTTCCGACCACCAAGCTGCGGCACATGCTGATATCGCCGGCAAACATGACGCTGGCGCCGCGCTCGCGCCCGCTTGGGGCGATGAGGGAGATGCCCAACCTGCTTGAGGCGACCGATATCGAGAGTGTTGGGGCGGGGCGCGTCGGCGACTTCACCTGGAAGCAGCTTCTCGACACCGATGCGTGTACGGTGTGCGGACGCTGCACCTCGGTCTGTCCGGCGAATCAGACCGGCAAGCCGCTGGATCCGCGCGAGATTGTGCTGAAGCTGGGTGAGGTGGCCGCAGCCTCGGCGACGCCCGTGATATCACCTCCGGTGGGTGTGGATCGCGCCATCGTTGTCACGTCGGACTCGGTGTTCGAGCGGGTGACGCCGGATGAGCTGTGGTGGTGCACGACCTGCCGGGCTTGTGACGAGATATGCCCGGTGGACATCGAGATACTCGACAAAATCCTGGACATGCGCCGCCACCTCACCCTCATGGAGACCGATTTCCCGGGTGAGCTCGGCACCACCTTCATCAACATGGAGAACTCCTCCAATCCCTACGGGATGAGCCAGAAGGAGAGGGCGGCGTGGACCCGGCAGCTCGATTTTGAGGTGAAGGTGCTGGGTGAGCCGGGTGTCACCGCCGAGTACCTGTACTGGGTGGGCTGTGCCGGCTCCTTTGATGACAGGAACCGCAAGGTGACCGTGGCCACAGCGAGACTTCTTCATCAAGCGGGTGTCGACTTCGCCATACTCGGTACGGCGGAACTGTGCACCGGTGATCCGGCGCGCCGGGCCGGCAACGAGTATGTCTTTCAGCAGCTCGCCTTGGCCAACATCCGCACGCTGAACGATCTCGGGGTGGGCAAGATCGTGACCCAATGTCCGCACTGCTTCAACACGCTGGCCAACGAATACCCGCAATTCGGTGGCGACTACGAGGTGATGCACCACAGCGAGCTGCTGCTGAGGCTGCTTGATGATGGCCGCATCGAGGTCGAACGCAAGGGGCGTAGCGTCACCTTCCACGATCCCTGCTACTTGGCCCGGCACAACGGTGTGCTCGCAGCTCCTCGTCGAGTACTTGAGGAGGCCGGGGAGTTGATTGAGATGCCACGCTGGGGCAAGGACGGTTTCTGCTGTGGAGCAGGTGGGGCTCGTATGTGGATGGAAGAGAACACCGGCAAGCGGATCAACGCCGAACGTGCCGAAGAGGCGATCGCCACCGGCGCCGCCGAGATAGCCACTGCTTGCCCGTTCTGCTACATCATGCTCGACGACGGGGTCAAAGACCTGGGAGCGGAAGTGGCGGTCAAGGACATCGCCGTCGTGCTGGCGGAGCGAATGACAGAGGGTCAAGGAGGCTCCTCCCGGAGCCGATGAACCCTTTGTCGACAACAGGAGCGATCCGATGGTGTGTGTCCGTTGTGGCGCTGCAGCGGTGGTTTCCCGTGGTAACGAGTTCTACTGCGGCAAATGCGCGCTGACTCGGGACTGGGAAGAGATCATTGCCATCGTCCAGGATGCCCGGGTGGATACACCCATAGCCGGGCAGGACGTGCCCGAGGGGGCAGTCGCCGGCTGATCAGATCGATTCGATACGGCTGATCTCGCCATGGCGGTGAGACGCGTATGCTCAACGAACCATGGCCCCGCCGGGTGATAGCTCCGTGGAGTTCTGCGACGCCATTGTGGTGCTCGGAGCCGAGATTTTTGCCTCTGGAACTCCTAGCCCTGCGGTGCGGAGGCGAATGGAGCATGGCATCTGTGTGTTCCGGCAGCGCGGCAGCCGATGGCTTGTCTTGGCGGGTGGCGTGGGGCGCTCCGGGCTATGTGAAGCATCGGTCATGGCTGCCCTGGCCGTGGAATCGGGAATTCCACGGCACCAGATCATCGAGGAAGACCGTTCGCACAACACGCTGGAGCAGGCGGTGGCCGTGAGGGCTCTGGCCCAGCGCCACGCCTGGGCGTCGGTTTGTGTGGTCAGCGATCGATTCCACGTGCCGAGGGCCGTCTTTCTGTTTCGGCGGGTCGGGGTGACGGCATCCGCCGACCCGGTGCGGGGGCGAGGGGAGGGCACCCGGCGGCGCTGGGTGCTGGCTTGGCTCCGCGAGGTGGGCTCCTGGGCCAAGGTGGGATTGCAGCTCGTTTGCGGACGGTTCCGCCGGATTGCCGCTGAGGCCGGCGAGGGGAGCAAGGGGGCCGGCTGAGTGGCGCGAATATCCGCGTGTCCTGTGGATAAGTCGGCTACGGTGGTCGGCCGGAGGTACACCCATAGTGGCCACAGAGACGGCGTCTTTTGGTGCCGGGAAACGAGAGAACCACGATTCGTCGGCGTTCTATCGGCGTCGCATGGTGTCGGCGGTGTCGAGCATCACCGAGGCAGGAGCGCCGGCCACGCCACCCGACAGCGTGATCGATAGGTTCTTCTGCAAGTCGTCGGAGACCATGGAGGAGATCCCCGACGATTGTGTGGCGCTGATGGTCACCTCGCCGCCCTACAACGTGGGCAAGGAGTACGACGCCGATTTGACTCTCGGCGAGTATTTGGACCTCCTGCGCCGTGTGTTCGCCGAGACCCATCGGGTTCTCGAGCCAGGGGGCCGCATCGCAGTGAATGTGGCAAACCTGGGGAGGCGGCCGTACTTGGCGCTCAACCACCGGGTTGCAGCGCTGCTGGAGGACGAGGGGTTCTTCCTGCGCGGGGAGATCGTGTGGCAGAAGGCCCGGGGTGCCGGCGGTTCATGCGCCTGGGGATCTTGGCGATCGGCCAAAAACCCCACGTTGCGCGACGTGCACGAATACGTGGTGGTGGCCAGCAAGGGATCCTTCCGAAGAGCCCGCATGGGCGAGGACACCATTTCGCGTGAGGGGTTCCTCGAATCGACGGTGTCGGTATGGAGCATTCCCCCGGCGTCGGCGCGACGGATCGGTCATCCCGCCCCGTTCCCGGTGGAGCTCCCCCGCCGTCTCATCGAGCTGTACACGTTTGCGGGCGATCTTGTGCTCGATCCATTTGTCGGCTCCGGATCGACCGCGGTGGCTGCTGTGGAGAGTGGCCGGCGCTATGTCGGCTACGACGTAGAGCCGGCCTACCTCGAGATCGCCGAGGCGCGTGTGGCGTCAGCCCGTGGCGCCGGTTCCGGCTGACGTTACGCTCCAATCGTGAATTCGGCAGAGAAGACCTTGGCGCGTTCGGCGCTCTGGGCGACTGCGGGTTGCTCCGCCGCGGTGCCTCTGCTTCTGGCACCTGCACCTGAGGCTCCTCTGCTCACCTTCACCATCGATTTGAGTCTGCTTGCTGCTTTTGCCATTGCACTTTCGTTCCACCTGGCGCCTCTTTCCGACGAGCCCTGGTTCTCCGGAACTGAGCTGGGTGGTGGGGCGAGATCGATGGCCGGCGGGGCCGTTCTGGTGGTGGCGGTGGCCGGCTCCACGGGCTTGGTGGCGTTGGCCACGTCGGTTGCGCTGCGCTACGACGCCTCGCTCCAGTACCTGCAGCTGCTTTCATCTCTCGACATAGCCGGGGCGGCGGCCGCTTTGATACTTGGCTGGCGCCGCTGGTGGGGGCCTAGAGGTGTCGGCGTCGCCGCGGCATTGCTCGGAGCGATGTGCGTATGGGCCGTCTGGCGTTACCTCGATGTGGCGGGGTTCACCGTATCGGGGGGATGGGTTGTCGACGGCCGGCGGCTTCGGTCCCTTATTTTGCCATACAACTTGGGGGCCACTCTGGTGGCCGGCTGGGTATTTGTGGTGGGGATGAGGCGGCCGGCGCCGTGAGAACCGGAGGTCGGCGGCCGGCGCAGCGCAAGTTCCTGTTGTGATCGGCGTGGCCGAGGCGGGTCCGTGTTGTCTGCACGCCGTGGGCTCCGTTGGCGGGCGAGCAGTGGGTTCGGCACCAAGCGGCCCCGGCGGCGAGGTCTCGGCGTGGAGTGCAGCCCAACAAAGGCGCTTGGGTTTCCCATGGTTGGGGGAGAACGCCGCTTGGCCGCGGTGGCGGGACGAGCCGGGCCTGATGCAGCGGCGAGAAGGTTCTGCTAGTGCAACACACGGCAGGCGGCGCAGTGGCTCAGACGCGCCGACACCGGAATGGCGAAGGCGACGGGGACGGCGACGAACGCCATAATGGCCGTGCTGGAGGAGCTGTATGCGAGTCATCGTGGTCGGTGCCGGCATTGCTTCCCGGGAGCTTCTCGGGCGCCTCGGCGAGCGCTGGGAGGCGACCGTCGTCGACTCCGATCCGGTCTCCCTTGAGGAGACGGCGCAGGTACGACCCGTCGAGTCCGTTCTCGGATCCGGTTCCGACGAAAAGGTGCTGGACGGTGCCGGACTCGCTGGAGCCACCGCCGTTGTCGCCGCCGCCGATGACGATGAGGTGAACCTGGCGGTGTGCCGGATCGCTCTGGCCAGGGGCGTTTCTTGTGTGGCCAGAGCAGCCCGGCCCGAGAAGCTCGAGGAGTACCAGGCTTTGGATGTGCCCGCAGTATCGCCCGATCAACTGGCGGCGCGGCGCATCGTTTCCGTGCTGGAGCCCCGCCGTCTGTTCTCCGCCGGCTTCGCAGGGGGCCGTGCCGAGGGTATGGATCTGCGGGTGGTTTCTCGGTCGCCGGTGTGCGGCATGCCGCTGCGTCAGATTGATATGCAGGGCTGGCTGGCGGTGGCGATCTTGCGCAAGGGGCAGCTCATCATTCCGCACGGCGACTCCGTGCTCGCCGCAGACGATGTCGTCACCGTGGTTGGAGATGGTGCCGGACGAGGCGAGGTAGTGGCCACGTTCATGTCGGGTGTCGAGCGTTTCCCGACGGAATATGGCAGTTGGGTGGCCGTGGGTTTCGGGACGGAAGAAGACCTCAGCGGACCTGTCGATGAGGCGATCCATGTGGCGGCAAACAGCGCGGCTCATGGGCTGCTGGCGGTGCACCGAGACCTGGGTGAGATCAGCGATGCTGCGGAGCGTCGGTGGATCGAAGTGTTGGTGGAGCGGGTGAGAGACATGGTCGGCGAGCTTCCGTTGCGCTTGATGACTGTGGCCGGGTCGCCATGTCGGGCCCTGCTGTCCGGGCTCGTGCGTGACGAAGCCGGCGTCATTGTGGTTCCGCCGCCGGTGGGAGGACGCCCGGCCTGGCGATGGAAGGTGGCGCGATTGCTGCGGGCTGCGGCGAAGCAGCAGATTCCGGTGCTGGTATCGCGTGGCAGCCATCCTTATCGGCGTGTGGTGGTGCCGGCGCGCGACAGCCCTGCAGGATGGGCGGCGGCCGAAGTCGCCATCGACGTTGGTGCCTACGAGTCGTCGCCGCTTGTCGGCATCGGCGTTATTCCGCCGCTGTTCATCGCCGGTGAGGATGCACGGGCGGAGGCAACGCGCGCCGCGGCGCGGCTGCAGGAGGATGCCGCGGTGCATGATGTCGATGTGCGCCGGGTCATCGAGCAGGGCAACGAGGTTCGGGTCATCGAGGAGTGGGCTCGGCCGGGAACGATCGTCGTGCTTGGCTGTCCGCGGCGGCGGACGACCGTGCTGGCTCCCGGCATTGTGGGTCACCTCGTCCGGCGTCTGAAGACGTCGGTGATCCTGGTTCCCCACCGACGCTAGGAGTCCTGTGGAGAGCACCGATCAAGCCGCCGTCACTCTCCTGGTAATCATCTCTGCGGCTTTTGTGCTACCGCTGCTTGCGGAGAAGATCCGTGTACCCGCCGTGGTGCTCGAGATCGCCTTCGGCATAGTCATCGGACCGGTGGCAAATGTGGTGCAGCCGGCGGAGTACCTAGAGGTTCTGGCCGACCTCGGATTCCTCCTGCTTATGTTCCTCGCCGGGTTCGAGATAGACGTTCGCATCTTTGGCCGGCGCGGGCTGCGGTCGCTTCTTGTCGGCCTCTCGGTGTTCGCTCTCACCATGGGCTTGTCTTATCTGGTGGCGGTGAGCCTCGGCTACAGCCTGTTCATGATGTTCGTGCTGGCTACAACATCGGTGGGACTGGTGGTGCCGACCCTGCGCACCACGCGTCACGCCGGCACGCGGCTGGGGCAGGCGATTCTGGTGTCGGCACTCCTGGCGGACCTGCTCACTCTGGTCGGTGTCACCGTGTTTGTCCTCATTGAGGAGCACGGGGTCGGCATCAACGTCCTTGCCATGCCGGCGTTTTTTGCCGTGGTCACGGTATCGCTCATCATTCTGCGCCGTCTGGTGTGGTGGAGACCGGAGTGGTTTGAGCGGCTTTTCGAATCTGACAATCCAGAGGAGCTGGGGACGAGAGGCTCTCTTACGTTGATGCTCGTTTTTGTGGGTGCATCGATCGCATTCGGGATTGAGTCGATTCTGGGAGCCTTCCTTGCCGGCACCGGCTTTGCCATGGTGTTCCGCAATCGCGGGGTCCTGGGCCAGCAGCTCAGCGGTTTCTCCTACGGATTCCTCATCCCCATCTTTTTCATCAACGTCGGAATCCACTTCGATGTTGAAGCTCTCCAGGAGCCGGGCGCGGTGACGAGCATGCTGGCTCTGATTGGTCTCGCCATCCTCGTCAAGATGGGCCCTGCGCTGGTGTTCCTGGTGCGGCGGCACACCTGGCGTGAGGTTGCGGCTGCAGGGGCGCTGCTGTCGGCGCGGCTCAGCCTGATCATCGCCGTCGCCGAGGTCGGGCTGCGGCTGGGACTCATTGATCGTCCGACGGAGGCAAGCATCATCGTGCTGGCGGCGGTGTCATCGACCTTTGGGCCGGTGGTGTTTCGCTGGCTGGCGCCGCCCGTCGATGACGTCCGGCGGCCGTCGGGTGCGACCTAGCAGCGGGGTCCGCTGGCGGCGGGCGGGCATTCGCGTGTATGCCGAATTGGACGTGACCGCCTACTGCCGCCGTGGGTGCATCGACTCGGACGTATGGTGAGGAGGATCTGCCGAGAGATTCAGCAGATCCAGCACTTGGTCTGCCGCATCGACGAGCGACTGATGCGGAACACCGGTTCGGCGGGCCGCGGCGGCGATCTCGGGCAGATCGCTCACGACGGCGGCGGGCTCCAACCCCAGGCAGTGGCGTGCCGCACCTACAACATCGGCTTCGTGGCCCGGCGGAACCCGATTGAGGACGAGCAGAGGAGCAGGCCAGGGCCAGTCGTCGATGAGGTGGGCGGCGCGGACGAGTCCGTCGGGGCTGCCACCGGCGACAAGAACGATGTGATCGCCGCTTGGCGCAACGCTGGTGGCGTGCGAGGGGGGTCCGGCATCGGCGACGACCGTGGCAGAGCACGCACGAGCCGCCTCGAGGAGGTCGGCGGCGGCGTACGGAGCGAGCGGATCATCGGTCCGACGGTGTGATCCGACGACGAGCGCCAGTGGGCCGAATCTTTGCGTGACCCGGGCGGGCAGGCGGCCGTCGTGCTGAACGGCGTCGTAGGCATCGGTTACGTCGGGCCGGGGCCTCCGTCGGGTGCGGATGGCGAGTGATGGCGCCTCAAGGTCCAGATCGAGCAGCAGCGAGGAATGACGTCCTGCGGCCGCCCAGGCGATGGCGAGGGCGGTTTCGGTGCGTCCCGGCGCTCCTCTGGGCCCGCTCACCACGATTGTCGTCGAGAGTGCCGGGGCTCGAACCTGGACGGCTCCGATGAGGCGGGCGGCCCGGAGCACCAATACTGCGGGGGTGGTGTCGTCGAACACCTCATCTGCTTTGGCGGCCAGGAGCCGGGAGCGTGCGGGACGGTCGCCCATTGGATGAATGCCGATGACCCGCATGCCAAGGCGTCTCCAGCAGGAGATGCGGGCCGGGGTGAGCCAAGGTGTCTCCGCGCCGGCGACGGCTACGTCGATGCGGCCCGCCTCGGCTTCCATTTCCTCGGGCCGGTGAGCGCGGAGGACTACGCGGACCTCTGCCGTCTCCCTGGCGAGAGCGACCAGGGTGCTCTCCCACTCTCGGGCCGAGAGCACGGTGGCCAGGCGCGGTATCACAGGGTTTTGGTGAGATTCATTGGATGTCGACTGCAACGATGTGGTCAAAGGAGAAATAGCTGCGCCCCTTACCGGCCCGGAGCTCGATGTGGTCGATCCCCACGGCCGTGATGGTGCCGGCCACTCTTCGGCCGTCCGGCGTGTGGACGACAACGGCATCGGCACGATCCTCAAGGCAGATGAGCACGTGGCGCAGAGTGCGGCGGCGGCGAGCTGCCGCCCGGGCCGCATCAAGTTCAGCTTCGAGCGTCTCGTCCATCTGCCGGCGCAGGCGCCGGCCGAGCACGGCCAGATCGGGGTGGTCCAGCGGATCCAGGGTATTGCCTCACGCCTCGATGGTGGATCACCGTCTAGCTACCAGGTGAGACACACCGGCTCAAGAGGGCTGTGGCGATGAGCTTTTCGCGATCCGACCGGCGGTCGGCGCCGTCAGGCCGACGGCATCGCCTCCATCGTTCGTGGGTCGGGCTTGGTGGAGTCGCCGGCCCAGCGCACCCAGGGCCCGGCCACCACAGCTCCGGCCACCCGATCGCGACCGGAGTTCTTGGCCCGGTACATGAGCTGATCGGCGGTCTCCACCATGGCATCGACCGTGGTCGGTGGGTAGTGGTATGTGGCTATGCCGGCGGAGAGCGTGATGCGCTCAACGATCTCACAGCAGCTGTTGGCCACCGCCTGGCGGATACGGCTGACCACGCTGGCCGCCGCGGTGGCTTCGGTATCGGGGAAGAAAACGACAAACTCGTCGCCTCCGATGCGGCCGAACAAGTCGGTGGCTCGGATCGACGTTCTGACTGCTTGGGCGAACGATTGGAGGATGTGGTCCCCGGTGCGGTGACCGTGGCGATCGTTGAAGCCCTTGAAGTCGTCGAGATCGAGGTAGGCGATGCTAAGCGGTCTTCCGCTGCGGGCGGCGCGGAGTCTTTCCCGATCGGCGGCGATCTGGAAGGCACGGCGATTCAGGGCCCTAGTGAGAGGATCCACGGCGGCGAGGCGGCGCTGCTGGTGAAGCGACTGCCGTAACGACCCAAGCAGCAGGGCAACCATGGTCAGTACCAGAAGGCGGGTGATGGAGTTCCAGACGGCGGGCAAGGTGATGGTCGCCGGGTAGGGGTGCAGCAAGGCGTGGCCGAAGATGCTCTCGAGGGCCGCGAGCACAGCGAGGATGACTCCGTGATACCAGCTACCAACCCAAGTGACGGCGAGGACGGCGAGGACGTAGAGAAGGGAAACCGACACCTCGGGACCGATCACTCTGGCGTCGACGTACCCGACGGCGAGGAAGAGTGCAATGGCTAAGGCCATCGGCGCCAGATGAGGGCTGCGCTGGAAGATACGGATACGCACGAGCGTTCCGCTGCCGGCGCGCCTTCGAAAGAGTCGGACAATCCCATGCATGTGATTCACCTGACTAGTCCTTCGGTACTAGTCAGGTGATGCTTGAGATATTTTCCGAATGTTCAGCTGCGCCGCCCGAACAGGAGATAGGCGACGGCGCCCGGAGGGAGCACGGTGACACGCTGCCACACTTCCCTGCGCCCCCGGATGCCTGTGTCCGGGCGTTGCTCCAGGTCACGGCGAACAAAGACGAGAAGCGCGGCAACGGAGGCCCATGCCACGGCCACGCTGACGAGCTGCACAACCTTTGGAGGTTTGCCGGTCACAAGCTGCTGATTCCTCCGATTCGGCCGCTGCGCTTCGGCATGAACTTAGCGCCAGTCCGATCCGCCGGCCGTTGGCACATTCAGATGCTGTCAGCTTCCGCCGGCGAAGCCAGCCGGGCACTCCGCGTCGCCGGGGCCTCGGTGTTGGTAGGCGCCGATGAAGTCGGCGACACGGTCTGTGTTCTCGAAGGCCATGGCTCGGTTCCAGGCGACGGCCAGAACCGGCACCTGCAGGTTGTCGTTGGGAACAACAAGCACCTGTGATTCGAAGGTGGAGGCGATCTCAATGAGCTTGTCGATGGTGTTCTGGTCATCACTCGCGTGCCACAGGATGACGGCTCCGTTGTAGAGCGCGGAGTAGATCTCGGCCCCGGTGATTGTGGCGTCGGACTGGCCGCACATCGGCTCCGGCATGGTGTCGGGATCGGTGCTGGCCCAGTCGCCCGCATAGCCGTAGGTGACCAGGATCGAGCCTGCTTCCGCGAATTCGGCCAGGCAGGCTTCTCTTCCGGGGCCTCGGTGGCGAAGGTACGTTTGGACGTAATCGGCGAGGTTCTCGGTATTCTCGTACTCGGCGAGGCGGTTCCAGGAGGCGGCAACGACAGGTGCCTCGATGGCAGTGTTGGGAGCGACGAGGACTTGTTGGTTGTAATTGTCGATTTCGGACAGAGCGGCCCATATTTCTTCGTCGTTCACCTCGCCATCGGGCTGATACCACAGGGTGATGAGGCCGTTGTACATCGACGAGTAGGCCTCGATGCCGGGAAGCGCTTCGTCTGTGCGCCCGCATTGCGGGGCGGGGAGCAGGTCCGGGTCGCGTTCGGTCCACTCGCCTTGGTAACCCAGCTCGGACATGAGGGCATTGGGGCTGGCGAAGGAGGCTACCCCGTCGAGCTCCGGAGGGGGACGAAATAGGGTGAGGGCAACGACAAACACGGCAATGGTGCCAAGAACCGGGATCACCAGGCGCCGGGTCCGTCTTTTCAGTTTGGAGCGCCGCTCTTCCGCCTCCTGCTGGCGGCGCCGCTCCTCCGCCGCCTGCTGGCGAGCCTCTTCACGTCGCCGCGCCGCCTCTCTGCGTGTCGGATCGTGACGGCTGCGCTTCTTTTTCTTGCGCTTCTGCTGGGCCATGTTGGCGGCCAAGTGTACGCCGTCGGCCTTGCCGCCGATCTCCGCCGCAAATACTCTGGGGTCATGGAGCGGATTTCGGTGGAACTCGGCAAGGAGTGGCTGTCCGTTGCCGATATCTGTGAGTACATGGAGGTGTCCGCCTTTGTGGTGACGCGGACACTGCGCTCAGGTGAGTTGCCGGCGGTGAAGATGGGCCGGGAATGGCGGGTCGCTCGGCGTGATTTTGAGGACTGGCTCAATGCCCAGCGTTTGGAGTCGACAGCGCGTTCGGAGGAGTCACGCGCCTAGCTGGCGGTTTTGGTGACGCTCCTGGCGAGCAGTTCCACAGGATTGATGTATTCGGTTCCGAGGGATTTGGCCACGACCTCATGGGTGACGTGGCCGTTGATGATCTCGAGGCCACCCAGCAATTCCGGGTGCGTCGCAACGGCGGCCGGGATGCCTTGGGCGAGGGCGACAACGTAGGGAAGGGTGGCGTTGCTGAGGGCATAGGTGGCCGTGTTCGGAACCGCGCCGGGGATATTGCCGACGCAGTAGTGCACGACATCGTGGGTGACGTAGATGGGATCGTGGTGGGTGGTTTCGCGCGCCGTTGCCACACATCCGCCCTGGTCGATGGAGATGTCGACGATGACGCTTCCGGGCCGCATGCCGGCAACGAGGCCCTCGTCTACGAGCACGGGTGCGCGGGCCCCCGGTATCAGCACTGCCCCGATGACCAGATCTGATTTGGACACATACTCCTCGACGGCGTGGATCGAGGAGCGCACGGTGACGATGCGACCCCAGGAGAGCTCGTCGAGGTGGCGCAGTCGGTCGACGTTGATGTCGAGAATGGAGACATGGGCTCCCATGCCGGCGGCGATCATCGCCGCGTTCGTGCCGGCCATGCCTGCGCCCAGCACGGTGACCTCAGCTGGAGGGACGCCCGGCACCCCTCCCATCAAGATCCCGCGCCCACCGTTGGGTCGCTCCAGGTGATGTGCCCCGGCCTGGGCCGCCATACGGCCGGCAATTTCACTCATCGGAGCCAGCAGTGGTAGCGAACCGTCCGGGAGCTGCACCGTCTCGTAGGCGACGGCGGTCGCTCCCGAGGAGACCAGGCCTTTGGCCACATCGCTGTAGGCGGCGAGGTGCAGATATGTGAAGATGATGTGTCGTGGCTCGAGGAGGGCGATTTCCGCGGGCTGTGGTTCCTTGACCTTCACGATGAGGTTGGCGGCAGCAAGGACATCGGCTGTATTGGGAACGACCTCGGCGCCGACACGGCGGTAGTCGTCGTCTCCGATTGATGAAGCCGCACCGGCTCCTCGCTCGATGACCACCTTGTGGCCGTGGGCAGTGAGTTCGCGCACGCCGACGGGAGTCATGGCAACGCGGTACTCGTCGGACTTGATCTCGGCAGGGACACCGATGATCACGGCGGTCACCTCCCTGTTGTTGCCTCCAGCCTGGCATGGTTGGACCGCGATCTACAGGGTCTAAAGGACCGTGACTGCAGCGACGTTGCCGTATGGAGGATGGGTCGGCAATGCATGCGGTGACTCGCGCAGATTCCGCCTCGGGCCGCGTAGAACACCACGGGCGGCGTAGGCTCGGGGCAACTAGGTAGGAGGTGCGTTGCTCGATCGGAGCACCATCGATCGTTTGCGCAGCTTCGACACCGCCGGCCAACCCATACTCTCTCTCTACCTCGGCCTGGAGCCCGACCGCGACCAGCTCCGATCCATCACCACGAGGCTCAAGGCCCTGGTGCACCCTCTCCGAGATCAGCTGGGCGGTGATGTGCCCGAGGGTGAGATGAGAGCCCTGCATCGGGACCTCGATGAGGCCCTGGGGATGGCCAGCCGGATTGGTGTCGACCTCGGCCGGGGCGCTGCCATCTTCTTGTGTTCCGGCGCCGGCTTGAACGAGCATCTGAATCTGCCGGTGCGGGTACGTGACAGGGCCGTTGTTGATGTGTCCCCGTATCTGGGTCCGCTGGAGGCGATTCTCGATCGTTTCCACCGGTACTGCGCCATCGTGATAGACCGCCGGATTGCATCCGTGTATCGCTTCCACTTGGGAGTTCTGGAGTCCTGGGAGGTGTTCGCCGAGGAGGAGGTGCGAAAAGACAATTTCGGCGGTTTTGAGGGATTCGCCGAGCGCCGAGTGCGGGCTCACGCAGAGACCGTGGCGCGGCGCCTGTTTCGCGCCGCAGCGGCACGGATTGCAGAGCTGTGGCGTGACGAAGCCTTCGATCTGCTCGCCATCGGAGGAAGCCAGGCCAACATCGACGCCCTTGTCGACGAGCTGGCACCGGATCTTCTGTCCCGCCTGGCGGGAACCTTTGTCATCGATCCGCACACGGCGAGTCCGATGGAGATCAGGGACCGGTGCCGCGAAGTGGCCGCCGCCTTTGATTGCCGGGCCGATGAGGAATATGTCGCCAACCTCATGGAGGCGGCGGGCTCGCGCGGTCGGGGCGTGCTTGGACTCGACAGGGTGCTCGATGCGGCCAACCAGAAGGCGATCGAACGGCTTCTTGTCGACGCCAAGGAGACTCTGCCCGGGGTTGCGTGCACCAACTGTGATTGGCTGGCCCGCTCTGGGGACGAGTGCGCCGCTTGTGGGGCGAAGACGCGGGCTGTGGCGGATCTTTTTGATGCCGTCGCCGAACGAGCTCGCGCCGACGGAGGGTCGGTGCGCTATCTGGTCGCTGAGACTCTGTTGACCGAGATAGAGATTGGAGCGACGGTCCGGTTTGCCGTCGCCGGGTTGCGGGGCGCGTAGGCGCGACGGAGGGGCAACTTCGCCCGGTCCTCGCGGAGTCGCCCGCGTCGGGGCGGTCGGCCTGCTGGCTAACGTGAATGAGCCGAAAGAAGGTAGCCCCAATGTTTGCAGCCGCGGTCGTCTTCGCCGCCGGTGGGGCGCGCCGCATGGGTCAGCCCAAGCAGCTTGTGGAGTGGCACGGACGCCCTCTACTGGAGCACGTGATCGCCATGGTGGCCGGGTGGCCGGTCGATCTTCTTGTTGTAGTGCTCGGCTGCGCAGCCGACGAAATCCTGGAGAAGGTCGAGTTTGGGGATGCAGTGGCTGCGGTGAATCCAGAATGGGAAGAGGGGCTGGCGTCTTCCATCAGAGTCGGGATCGATGTGGTCATGCGGGAGCGGACTCCCGAAAGCGCGTTTATGGCCTTGGGCGATCAACCGGAGATCCCTGCCGATGTGCCGCCGGGCCTGTTGGAGATGATGGAGAGCAGCGGACGGCCGGCGGTGGTACCCGTGTACCGCTACCAGCGGGGGAACCCGGTGCTTGTGGCCCGGCCGTTGTGGACGCGGCTTGCCGGCCTCACCGGGGATCAAGGAGCGGCCGGTTTGCTGAAGGCGCATCCGCAGTGGGTGAAGGAAGTGAGGTTCGACCACTTGCCTCCGGCCGACATCGATGTTCTGGAGGATCTCGAGGAGCGGGACCGCTGATCGGGTGTTTGCACTCGGCAGCTTGCCAAGCCAAACCTGTATTCTGCGCTCGCGTCGGCCAAGCAGGAAGGCTTGGCTCGACTGCCGGAACCTCTGGAAAGGAGCGCCATGGCTTCTATTGACACCATCGAAGGGATTGGTGTCCAGTACGGTCGCACGCTGCGCAAGGTGAAGGTCCGGACGACTGAAGCTCTGCTCAGACGCGGTGCGACGCGAAAGGGCCGCAAGGAGCTGAGTGAGGCCACCGGCCTCAGTCAGCATATGATTTTGGAGTGGGTGAATCGGGCCGATCTCATGCGGGTCAAGGGGGTGGGTGAGGAGTACTCCGACCTGCTCGAAGCAGCTGGTGTGGACACCGTAAAGGAGCTGCGCACCCGGCGAGCGGCGAACTTGACTGTCGCCATGGCCGAGGTCAACGACCGCAAGAGGCTCGTGCGACGCCTCCCCACGGAATCAATGGTTGAGCGCTGGGTGGATCACGCCAGGAAGCTGCCCCCGGTGGTTGAGTACTAACAGACCGATCCGGCCCGGTGAGGGCTTGATCGTTCTTGTGGGCGGACGGGCTTGCCGACGCCGTCCGGGGTGGCTCCACAACGTCCTATCCTGGCGTTTCGGGCCATTGACGAGGCGCCGGTGACTCGCCGGCTCGAAAGGCTCGGCAAGGGTGAGGAGTAATGTGCCCCGAGGGGGTGACGACACCTTGATCATCGTGATGAAGCACGGCTCGACCGACGAGGACGTGGCGCACGTGGTGGAGAGGCTGCGGGAGATCGGTGCCGAAGCGCACGTGTCGCAGGGCCAGCTTCGCACCGTCATCGGCGCGGTGGGAGATCGGGCTCACATACAGCAACTGCCCTGGGAGGCTTTTCCCGGTGTCGAGCGGGCTGTGCCCGTGCTGACCCCCTTCAAGTTTGTGAGCCGGGAGTTCCAGGAGAAGGATTCGGTCATAGATGTCGGGGGAATCCCGGTCGGCGGCCCCAAGTTTGTTGTCATGGCAGGTCCGTGCGCCGTGGAGAGCCGGGGGCAACTCTTCGCTGCTGCGGCCGCAGTCAAAGAAGCGGGGGCGTCGATCTTGCGAGGTGACGCCTTCAAGCCGCGCACCTCCCCCTACACCTTCCAGGGCCTCGGGGAGGATGGCCTGAAGCTGCTGGCCGAGGCCAGAGATGAGTTCGGCCTGCCGTTTGTCGCCGAGGTTGTCGACCCGCGCCACGTCGAGCTGGTGGCGTCTTACGCCGATCTTCTTCGCATCGGTACCCGCAACATGGCCAACTTCACCCTGCTGGCGGAGCTGGGCCGCCAGCCGAAGCCGGTGCTGCTCAAGCGGGGTTTCACCGCCACCATCGACGAGTGGCTCAACGCCGCCGAGTACATCTACAAGGAGGGCAACCACCACATCGTGCTTTGCGAGAGGGGCATACGCACCTTTGAAGGTCGGACCCGCAACACTCTCGACATCTCGGCGATCCCGGTGGTGAAGGGCCTCTCGCATCTTCCGATCATCGTTGATCCGTCGCACTCAGGTGGTCATCGATTTCTAGTGTCTCCGCTGGCCCGATCGGCGGTGGCGATCGGAGCCGACGGCATCCTCGTCGATGTGCACCCGGCCCCGGAGACCGCCCTGGTCGATGGAGCGCAAGCGATTCTTCCCACGGAGTTCACCGAGCTGATGTCACAGATCCGTGCTCTGGCCGGGGCGTTGGGCAGGTCGGCCTAGGAGGCCGCGGCCTGGGCCTCAATGAGGCGCAGGAGCCCGATGGTCCCGGCAAGAATGCCGGCGCCTATGGCACGCTCTTCGATATCGAAGTTGGCCGCGTGGAGGTCGGTCCGACCCTCGGGGAGGGCCGCCCCGAGGCGCAGGAGGGCACCGGGAACCGACTCCAGATACCAGGCAAAATCCTCGGATCCCATGCTCTGGTGGGTGGGCAGCACCGCATCTGCGCCCAGGGCCTCGCTCATAGCGGCACCCAGCACTTTGACGATCTCCGCGTCGTTTACCACCGGGGGTGAACCCCGCTCGTAGTGGATGGTGACGGCGGCGCCGAAGGGGGCGACTATGTCGTGCACCAGGCGCTCGACCAACTTCGGCAGGGAGTGCCACGTTGCCGTGTCGAAGAGCCGAACCGTGCCGGCCATCTCGACGCGCGTTGGGATTACGTTGCCGGCGCTTCCACCAGAGATTTGGCCGAACACAGTCACGACGGGGTGGTGTGGATCGATAGCGCGCTGAAGCAGCGAGGGCAGTGTGTCGGCGAGTCGGGCGGCGGCCTGAACAAGGTCGACGGTGAGGTGAGGCCGGGAAGTATGGCCGCCGGGCCCGCCGAGAATGACCTGGAGTCGATCACAGGCGCCGGTGATGGCTCCGGCGCGCACACCAACGGTGCCGGCCGGGATCGATGGATCGACGTGGAAGGCGAAGATGGCCGAGACGTCCTTGAGGACACCGTCGGCGATGAGGCTGATGGCCCCGCCGGAAACCGTCTCCTCGGCCGGTTGGAAGGCGATCCGCACCCGGCCGGGCAGATTGTCGATGTGGCCGAGCACGCGGGCGATCCCGGTGGCGATGGCGGTATGCACGTCGTGGCCGCAGGCATGCATCACACCGGGCACCTCGGAGGCATACGGCGCGGGGTTCTCTTCGGTGATGGGGAGGGCGTCCAGATCGGCGCGGAAGGCGACCATTGGACCATCGTTCGCTCCCACTTCCACGCTGAGGCCGGTACCTCCCTCCCGCAGTTGTGGCTTGAGGCCGGATGCGGTTAGGGACGCTGCGACCGTTTCGGTGGTGCGGAATTCCTGCCAGGCCGGTTCCGGATGGCGGTGCAGAGCGCGGCGCAACTCGATGGCGCTGGTGGCCTCCTCGTCGATAAGGGATCTGATGTGTTTGACGTGATCGACCATGGCGCTCCGAAGCGCCGGCATGGTAGCCCGTCGTCGGCGCTGGCTACCGCTCGTAGAAACGTGCCTCGAAGACGCGCCGGGCTCTTCGGGTGAGTCGGCGGTACTCCTCGCGTAACGTGGCTCGAGGGTGGCGGACATAGCCGAGAGAGCGGGCGAGTCTCGTCACCTCTGCTGGGTCGGTCGGCAGCGAGTCCCGGGGGCGTCCTACCTGGAGGAAGAGCCGGTTCCGCACCCGGGCGCAGAAGCGATAGGACGCTTCGAGGATCCCGGCGTCCTCGCTGCCCAGGAGGCCGGCACCTTCGAGAGCGCTCAGCCCGGCCAGGGTGCTGGCACTCCGCAGCAGTGGAGTCTCTGCGCCGTGCCGCAGCTGTAGGAGCTGCACCAGCCATTCGACGTCGGACATTCCACCCCGGCCGAGCTTCATGTGGTACTCGGGGTCCTCATCGGAGGGGATACGTTCGTTTTCGACCCGCGCCTTCATTCTCCTTATGTTGCGTTCGGCCTCCGCACCGAGGCCGCCGCTGAAGAGACGCCCCTGGGCGGAGGCCACAAACTCGGCACCAAGATCGCGGTCGCCGGCGGCAGCGCGGGCTCGCAGCAGGGCCTGAAGCTCCCAGGTGTCGGCCCATCGGGCCCAGTAGGTGAGGAAGGCCTCGAGCGAGCGGGCGATGGGGCCTTTTCGGCCCTCGGGCCGCAGGTCGAGGTCCATGGCCAGGCCGGGCCATACGGTTGCTCCCGGAGTGAGGATGCCCAGCAGATTCTCCACCACGCGGGCCGCGTTTTCGGCGTCGTTCTCGCTGCCGGATCGGAACACGGCCATGGCGTCGAGGTCGGAACCGTAATTGAGCTCGCGGCCGCCCCACTTGCCGAAGGCGATGACTGCCATCGGCGGGGGCTCCAGGCCCTCGCGCTGTAGTTGGTGTATCGCCAGGGAGAGGGCCGCCTCGACGGCGGCGTCGGCCAGATTCGACAAGCGCGAGCCAATGAGGATCTCGTCTATGTGTCCGACAAGGTCCTGACCCGCGATCCACAGGAGATGCGCCTCGGCAAAACGGCGCAGGGCATCGGGTGCGGTGTCATCTTCGGAGCGCAGGGTGAGTCGGCGCTCGGCCTCGGCCGCGAGAGCTTCGGGCGAGGGAAAGGCGGCAAGACCTTCGTCGTCGCCGAGGCGCGACATTGTCGGCGGAATACGATCGAGTAGCCGGCCGAGGAGTCTGCCGGTGCCGAGAAGGGTGCATAGCCGTTCGGCGGCGACCGGGTTGTCGCGCATTGCCGATACCAGAAGGGCATTGTCGGGAGTCGACGTGACCAGGAGTCGCAGCTGGGCCAGCCCCAGGTCCGGATTAGGCGCCTGGGACAGCCAATCCATCATGAGAGGGAGCAGCTGCTGCATGAGCCTGCTGCGCCGGGAGAGCCCGGTGGTGAGATCGGCGAAGGCGCGCTTGGCTCCTTCGAGATCGACAAAGCCGAGAGCGGCCAGCTGTCGGGCTGCACCGTCGGCAGTCAGTTGCACTGCAGGCGATTCGGCGTACGCCTCAAGGAGTGGGCGGTAGAAGAGCCTTTCGTGAATGGTGCGGATGGCGGCCCGTCGCTCCACCAACTCGGCCTCGAATCTTTCGAGAGCGGTGGCCTCGGTGTCGTCTCGGAAGCCCATGGACTTGGCGATTCGGTCGCGTTCGGGGGGACTGGTCGGAAGCTCGTGGGTTTGGCGAAGTTCGACGATCTGCAGCCGGTGCTCGACGTCGCGGAGCCAGCGGTATGCCTCTTCGAGGGCGACGGCGTCGTCGGGCCGCACGTATCCGGCACGGCGCAAGACCTCGAGGGCGTGCAGCGTGTTGCCCGAGCGCAGATTGGGATCGCTGCGGCCGTGAACTAGCTGAAGGAGCTGCACGGCAAACTCGGCATCGCGGATTCCCCCGACGCCGCGTTTGATCTCGATGCCACCTTGGCGCTCGGCCAACGCCTCGGCGCGGGCCTTGAGTGAGCGCACCTCGTGGACGGCGTCGGCGCCCAGAGTCTCGGGATAAACGAACGGCTCTGCCGCTTTGAGGAAAGCCGCGCCCAGGTCCTTGTCGCCGGCGGCGAGGCGCGCCTTCATGAGGGCCTGGAACTCCCAGGTGTCCGCCCAGCGTTCCCAGTAGGACCGGTAGGAGTTGAGGGTGCGAGCCAGCGGTCCCGATGCGCCTTCGGGCCGGAGGTCGGCATCGACTCGAAAGGCGAGGCCGTCGGCGGTCGGTGTGGCGAGAGCGTCGAGGAATGATTCGGCCGCTCGCTGTGCGAAACGTGCCGCCCGGTCTTGGTCGTCCGGCGCCTGGTACACGAAAAGCACATCGATGTCGGAGGCGTAGTTGAGTTCGCGTCCGCCCCATTTGCCCATGGCGATGACGGCGAAGGGCACGGGATCGGCGCCCTTGAGGCGGGGGTCGTCGGCCGCCGCCGCGATGGCTGCAGCAGCGGCATCGTCGGCAACGTCGCTGAGGTGGCGGCCAACTTCGGGCATAGTGAGCCGTCCCAGGAGATCGTGGGCGGCGATAGCCAGGAGGCGGGCCGAGACCTCGCGACGGATGGCTCGGAGCTGGGCGCGGCGGCCCGCGGGCAGCTCGATGGGCCGGCGTGAGGGTGGGCCATCAACGATTCGCAGCAAAGCTCCGGGGTCGGTGGCGGCAATGCGCGAAAGCGCCGGGCTGGCGCCGGCGGTGATGATGAGGGCACGTCCCAGGAAGGGGTCTTCAAGGGCGCGCCGTCCCAGATCTGGATCGGCGCCGAGCACGGCGGCGAGGCGAGGCAGCGCCCCGTCGGGATCGGGGCCCCTGCGGCTCTCCTCCAACAGGGGAACGGCAGCCGAAACCAGTGAGCCGCCGTCGATCCATCCGGCGGCGGACATTTGTTCCTGGATGGTCGCATCGATTCCGTAGCGGGCCAGCGAACGGGCCATGGCAGAAGGCTAGGGCGGCTGTTGTAAGCGGTGGGGCCAGGGCTAGCCTGAACAGCATGAGAGTTCTCGTCGATGGTGTGGAAGTCGCTCCCGGCGCTGCGGCCATTTCGGTGTTCGATTGGGGATTGCAGCGAGGTTTCGGCTGTTTTGAGGTCGTCCGGTCGTACGACGGCGTACTGTTTCGCCTGGCCGAACATCTTGATCGCCTGGAGCGCGGCACCGCCGTTCTGAGCGTGGAGCCGCCGCCGCGCCCCAATCTCACCGCATGGGCTTCGGCGGTCGCGGCTTCCGGAGGGAACTGTGTGATTCGCATCATCGTCACCGGAGGAGGCAGAGATCTGCTGCAGACGGCGCCGTCGCGCACCATTGTGGTGTGGGAGCAGCTGCCGGAAGTGCCGGAACCGCTTCGGCTGTTTCCGATGGCGGCGCCATGGCATCCGGCTACCAGCGAGAGCCCGTTCTACGGCGTGAAGTGGCTGTCGTACGCTCCGAACATGGCTTCAACCGATAAGGCCCGGGAACTGGGATTCGACGAGGCTCTGCTGCTTGATGGCAAGGGGCACGTCCTGGAAGGCCCGACGTTCACCGTGGCCTGGCTTAGCGACGGCCATATCGAGACCCCCGAGCTGGCCCTGGGCATCCTGCCCTCGATTACCCGAAGTGTTCTTCTCGAGAGTGCGGCTCGCCTCAGCCTCACCGTGGCCGAGGGCCGTTTTCCTTTGCAGCGCCTCATTGATGCGGATGAGGCCTTCGCCCTGTCCACGGTCAAAGAGGTCAGCCGGATCGGAGCCGTAGGAGAACACATGAAGGCGGAAGGTGAGCTGGGCGCCGCTCTCAAGAGGGCCTACCGCGACATAATCCGCATGGAGACTGGAGTCGGGTGAGTCACCTGGATATCGCCGCCGCTATCGACCGTCTCTATGAGCAGACGGCCGGCGACCCGGCCGGGCACGGCGACGCCACCGGCGCCGAGTGGTACGAGGCGGTGCTTGCCGTTGCCGGGCCTGAGGTCGACAAGGCCGTGCTTCGCCAGGTGCGGAGGTCGTTGCGGCTGGCGGACCGGATGGCGCGCTACTGGTGCGACCCCGATCACAACGATCGGCTGCCCAGCGACTGGCGTCTTGCCGCCGACGAGGCGTTGGGGAGCCGTGGGTGGGAGCCGGCCCTCACCATCGCCCTTCTGGGTCTTGAGGCCGAACCCACTCCAGAATGCTTCGCCGAGTGTCGGAAGCGCTGGCGGCAGGTGCATTTTGAGCCCTGGATGGAGGGAATCACCTACTCCGACTGGCTGGGACAGCGGGAGCAGATGACGGAGGGCGGCAGCTCCGGCTAGAGCAGGGCGGTGGCGATGGCCAGGAACCCACCGAAGCCGACCATGTCGGTGATCATCGTCATGAAGATGTTTGAGGCGAGTGCCGGGTCCTGTCCCAGCTTGTCGAGGATTATGGGAATGCTGCTTCCGGCGAGATTGGCGACGAGCAGGTTGGCCAGGGCGGCCAGGCCGATGACCATTCCGATCGAGGCGTTGTGGGTGAAGAAGGCGGCGATGGCTCCCGACAGCGTGCCGATGGCGACACCGTTGAAGAGGCCGATGAGGGTGGAGCGGAAGAGGACCCGGCGCACCAGAACGGTCGGAATGTTATCGACGGCCATGGCGCGGATAACGATGGCCTGGCTCTGGGCCCCGCTGTTGCCGCCCACCGAAGCGATGACGGGCATGTAGGCCGCCAGCACGGTCAGACGGTCGATGACCGGTTCGAACCGGCTGACAACGAAGGCGACGAGGAAGGCGGTGGCCAGATTCACTGCGGTCCAGGGGAGGCGGGATCGCACCGAACGTCCCACCGGGGTGTAGATGGTCTCCTCCACGCCGGCGCCGACCATGGCGGCGATGTCCTCGGTGGCCTCCTGCTGGACCTCGACGATGACGTCGTCAATGGTCACCATGCCGAGGAGCACGCCCTGGTGGTCGATGACGGGCAGCGCAAGCAGGTTGTACCGCTGAATGAGGTCGGCGACGTCCTCGCGGTCGGTGTCGGGCCGCACCGCCACCGGGCTCGGCACCATGACCTCGTCGAGGACGGTTCCGGGACGGGCGAATACCAGGTCGCGGAACGAGACGACTCCAAGGAGGCGCCGTGCGGGATCGATCACGTATACGTAGGAGAGGTCTTCCAGGCTTTCGTGCAGACGCCGCATCGCCTCGATGGCCTCGCCGGCGCTGATGGCGGAGGGCAGCGTGGCCACCTCAGTCTTCATCAACCCGCCGGCGGTGTCGGCAGGGTAGGCCAGGAGCGCCAGCACTTCGCTCAACTTGTCCGCGCTGGCAGATTCGAGCAGACGGCGCCGGGCGTCTTCCTCCAACTGGCCGATGATGTCGGCAGCCTCGTCCGGCGGGAGGGCGGCGATCATCTCGGCGGCTTCGGCCGGTGGGATTTCCTCGAGCAGGTCGGCGGCGGCTTCGTGCCGCATCTCCTCGAGCACCTCGGCAGCCTGCTCGGCATCGAGGCCGGAGATCAGATCCGCCGCCGCCTCTTCGTCGAGGGCCTCGAGGATGTCCGCGGCATCGTGAGGATCGGCCTGGGCAAGGGATCCCCATTGTTCCTGGTGGGTGTCCAGGTATTCTTCGGCTTGGCGGGGCCGGCGTCGGGCGAGGTCGCGCAGGGCAAGAGCGAGGTGGCGGGGTCGGCGGAGTCGGAGTTTCATGCCGATGCGGATTCAAGCACCGACACGATCGGCGCGCACCAATCGAAGATCGGCCCGCGACTTGCGTCGCGGGCCGATCCCGGTGGGTGTGCAGGCCCCCTAGGGGGGCAAGGGGACCTGCGGGTGGGGCGCCACGAGGGCACCTCGGATCATGCTAGCCATCTTGACGACGTATTCAAAGGCGCTTACGTACCGGCTGCGGGGACTTTGATCGATGGTCAATTCGTGCGGTGGTTGGGATTTCGCGAGATGATCAGGGGATAGCGGCACCGCCGACCGGTAACCTGCCGAAGACCCGCCGCCGTGTCGGCGCGGCAGTGGTCCATCAGAAGGAATCGGGAGGAGGTGATGCCGTGAGCGAAGAGATCCGCTTGACCGGGTACTCGCACGGCGCCGGCTGAGCCTGCAAGCTCGCTCCCGGCGAGCTGGCGCAGGTCTTGCGCTATCTGGACAACCTGCCCGCTCTGCGGCATCCTGATCTGCTGGTCGGCATCGATGGTGGTGACGACGCCGCCGTCTTCCGCCTTGCGGATGATCTGGCACTTGTGCAGAGCGTTGACTTCTTCAGCCCGATCGCCGACGAGGGATACGACTGGGGCCGCATTGTCGCGGCCAATGCCCTCTCCGATCTCTACGCCATGGGCGCCAGGCCGATTACCGCGTTGCAGCTCGTGGGATGGCCGCGGGACACGCTTCCCTTCAGCATCCTCGGTGAGACCATGTGCGGTGGCGCTGCCGTGCTTGCAGAGGCCGGCTGCCTGCTCGTCGGGGGACATTCCATCGACGATCGTGAACCGAAGTACGGGATGGCGGTGACCGGACTGGCCCATCCCGACGAGATCGTCACCAACGTCGGTGCACGGCCTGGTGACGCTCTCGTGCTCACCAAGCCGATAGGCACCGGGCTGCTGGCCACCGGCATCAAGAACGGGTCCATCTCGGCGCAGGATCGACGACGGGCGGTGGAGGTCATGGCTCACCTGAACGCCGGGGCATCTCGAGCGATGCTCCGGGCCCGAGCCCGCGCTGCCACCGACGTCACCGGCTTCGGCTTGCTCGGCCATCTTGAGGAGATGATCCGTGGCGCCGGTGTCGGGGTTGAGGTCTTCTGTGCGTCGGTGCCGATCCTGCCCGGTGCAGCCACCTTTGCCGCCGAGGGTGCTGCGCCCGGCGGCACCCTGCGCAATCTCAGCCATTCCGAGGCCTTCACCGACTTTGGTGTGGCCGATGCAACGATGCGCCTGCTGCTGGCCGACGCCCAGACTTCCGGCGGGCTGCTGATCGCGGTGGGTCCCGATCGGCTGGATGAGCTCCTCGACGGCCTAGTGGCGGAGGAGACTCCGGCGGCTGCGGTGATAGGGCGGTTCACCGACGAGGCAGCCGGGCGGATCAGCCTGGCCTGACCGCGCCGAGTCTTCGACGCCCCGGTGCCACAAATCCTTCGCCCTAGGCTCAGGGCCATGGCACGGTTCACCAAGACGGCAGCGGCGCTACTCGGAGGCTGGGGCCTGTGGCGGCTTCTCGGCCCTCGAGTGCCGCCGCGTTTTGAGGGCCTCCAGAGCCGGCCGCCGGGTCCTTCTGGGCACACCGTGGTCACCGGCAAGCACGAGTTCTTTGTTCGTGAGGCGGGACCCCTCTCCGGCACCCCGGTTCTGCTGCTGCATGGCTGGGCCTATCCGTCGTTCGCCATGTGGCACCGTGTTTTGCCCCGGCTGGCGCAGGATCATCGTGTCCTGACCATCGACCTGCGTGGCCACGGCAAGAGCGACCGTATTCGGGGCCGGTTCGAGATAGCGGATCTTGCCGACGATGTGGCCGCAGTGCTCGATGCGGTGGGCCTGGGTCGAGTTGTGGTTGTTGGATATTCGATGGGGGGTATGACGGCGCAGGAGCTGGCGCGGCGGCATCCGGCGCGAGTCGAACGTTTGGTGCTGGCAGCGACGGCGGCGAAGCCGGTGTGGCCGCCGCGCCAGCTAGCCACGGCGGTGTTGGTAATCGGCCGGGCTCTGGCCCGCCTCGACCCGGTATCCGTGCCGCGGGTGGTCCACCGCTACCTCTTGTCGGTGGGAGCCGTCGAGGCTCGACACGCCGCGTGGCTTTGGGAGGAACTGCTCGATCGGGATACCGACGTTTACTACGAGTCGGCTTTCGCCATCAATCGTTTCGACGCCAGGCCATGGGTGGGATCTCTTGAAGTGCCGACGCTCTGCATTATCCCGACCGAGGACCAGCTCATCCCCGCCTCTCTGCAGCGAAGCACCGCGGCTCTCCTGTCCGACGCTGAGGTCGTGGAGCTGGCCAGCGCCCGTCATGAGGCGGTGCTCACCCACGCCGACGAGCTGGCCGCGGCGATCCTGTCATTCCTGGCCAGGAATTGACGATCTCCCCGGCGGCGGGGAGATCGCAGGTTGGGTGATCGGCTGGTGCTACTCGCCGGTCAACTGCTTGACGACGAGCATGGCCACGGCGACCACAAGGAGCAGCAGGATCAGCTTCTTCATAAAACCCCCTGACAACACCATTGTACTCGGGGGTGTTGACTGTCTCCGGGAGGGTGCCGGGGGCGGTGACGATCTTCTGTGGACCAGGGTCTCTATCGAGGGCCGAGTGAGGTGATGGAGCGGTACCGTCGGTGCAAGTCGGCTGCGGCAGGTGCGTTGTTTGCCCACCGACTAGAAGGCGCAAAGGTGTTCGGCTATGTGCTTATGCCGCGTGAAGATACGCGTCTAGGACTCGCAGCCTGCCGTCACCTCTGCCGAGCAGTTGTCGACGCCGGCGCCTCCGACGGCGCCGTCCTCACCATCGTCTCCGAAGAGCGAATCGTCGCCGGGCCCGCCGTTGAGATTGTCGTCGCCGGCGTCCCCGTGTACCGTGTCGCCACCCTTGCCGCCGAGGATTAGGTCGTTGCCGCCGGCTCCAAAGAGGGTGTCGGCCTGGTCGCTGCCGCGGATGATGTCGTCGAAGCCGGAGCCCCGGATCCATTCGATCCGACGGAGCAGGTCGGTTACGGCGCCGCTGGTGGTGCCGGCGGCTAGGTCGATGACCACCGGGGCGGGAGCCTCTGAGTAGATGACGGTATCCACCGCCTTGCCACCGTTGATGATGTTGCGGCCCAAGGTCGAGTAGATGATGTCCCGCCCGCGGCCGCCCAGGACGACATCGTCGCCGTCGTCGGGATGGAGGAGATCTCGTCCGGCCCTTCCGTGGAGCCAGTCGTTGCCGTCCCCTCCGTAGATGGAGTCGTTGCCTCTGTCCCCCGTGAGGTAGTCGTGGCCGTTGCCTCCGTCCAGGAGATCATGGCCGGAACCACCCCAGATGGAGTCGTTGCCGCCCGACCCGCTCAGCTGATCGTTGCCGGCATCTCCGTGTAGCAGGTCCCTTCCGCCGCCACCGAGGATGGAATCGGCGCCGTCGCCTCCCCAGATGGAATCATTGCCGCGTGCCCCGTTCAACTCATCGTCGCCGGCATCTCCGTGCAGCAGGTCGGCACCGCCGCCACCCAGGATGGAATCGGCGCCGTCGCCTCCCCAGATGGAATCGTTGCCTGCTCCGCCGGCGAGGGTGTCATCTCCACCGGCGCCGCATATCGTGTCGTCGCCGCCGAGGCCGTTCAGGTAGTCGGCGGTGTTGGTACCGACGATCACGTCGTTGTGCGGGGTACCCAGGACGACATGGTCGCCGTTGGTGTCGATCCTGGTGGCCAAACGGCCATCGCAGGAGAATCCGCGGGCCTCGTCTGCCTCACGCAGCGACCTGTAGGGATTGACGACGA
>CAZTJO010000005.1:0-12492 GCA_964614095.1 uncultured Acidimicrobiia bacterium | reverse complement strand
GAGAATCCGCGGGCCTCGTCTGCCTCACGCAGCGACCTGTAGGGATTGACGACGACGTCTGCCGGGTCGTACAGCTCAAAGTGCAGGTGGGGCGCGGTGTCCTCGGCGTTCCCACTATCACCGACCCACCCGATCAGCTGACCCGCCTGCACGTGGGTGCCGATCTCGATGCCCGGAGCGATGCCCCAGCCGAGCCCGTCGTCGGTGCCCTCGGTGTCGTTGTTCAGGTGGATGTACCAGGTTTCCCAGCCGTCGTCGTGGGTCAGGAACACCGAGCAGCACCTGGTGCCGAGCCAGGTGACCGTGCCGTCGGCAACTGCATAGATCTCGGTCATCTTGTCGGTCATGATGTCGATGGCGTGGTGGGTTCGTGCACACCCGTCTCGGCACGCCCAGAACCCGATGTACTGGTCGTCGGCGTAGTAGTAGTCGTCGCCGCCGACGGGGAACACCAGCGGATAATCGACGACTTCGCCGTAGTAGTGGGAGGTGTCGTTGTCGGCGGTGCCGTCGGCCTGGGGGAGGCCGGGCTCGCCGTCGGGGTTGCTGCGACCGGAATCGTCGAAGACGCCTTCCAGACTCTCGGTTATCTCTGGATCGATGTAGGGAACATCGTCGGCGCCGGCGATCGTGGCGCCCGCAGTGGCGGTGATAATGGCGAGCACGACAACAAGCGCGGCGCGCCCCATGCTGATCCCGAGGCTGGGTCTGGGAGTCATCGCAAGCGGTATCGGCCGGCGCGGCAGCCGCCTTAACCCCCATTTACCGATGAATTAGCTCGGTTCGCAGGCGATGAGGTTCTCTGCCGTACAGACGTCGGTGCCGGGACCACCGTCACATGTATCGGTACCGTCGCCGCCGTCGCAAGTGTCATCGTCGTTGTTGCCGAAGATGATGTCGTCCCCGGTTCCACCGTAGATCTGGTCGGCGCCGTCGCCGCCGGCGATGGTGTCGGCACCGCCTGCGCCGTCGATGTTGTTGGCACCATCGTCACCGTTGATGATGTCGTCCCCCTCGGTGCCGACCACGCACTCGACCGCGGTCATCGTGCCGGTGGCACTGCCTGAGATGCTTCCCGCAGCGAGATCGACGGTCACCGAACCCTCAACGAGCAGGAAGAGCAGAGTGTCGGTGCCGGCGCCGCCGTTGTAGGTGTCGGCCTCTGCCGAGGCGTACAGCGAATCGGTCCCGTCGTTGCCGAAAAGCACATCTTCACCTTCGGCGCCAAAGAGCGTGTCGATGTGTTTGCCGCCGTCGAGGATGTCGTTGTCGGCCTCTCCGTTGAGGGCGTCATGGCCCCCTCCGCCGTAGAGGACATCGTCCCCGCTGCCACCACTGATGACGTCGTTGCCGCCTCTGCCGAGGACCGTGTCGTTGCCGCTGCCGCCATCGATGGTGTCGCTGCCCCCGTTGCCATAGAGGTGATCGTTGCCGGCGCCGCCATCGATGGTGTCGCCCCCCTTTCCTCCACGCACCACATCATCGCCGAGGTCTCCGTAGAGCTGATCGATGCCGCTGCGGCCGATGAGAACGTCGGGTCCATCGCCTCCATAGAGGACGTCGCTGCCCCTTCCGCCGTTGATGTAGTCGGCCCCCCCGTTACCGCAGATGAGATCGTCGCCGCCGCGGCCGAGGAGCCTGTCGGCATCATCAGTGCCGACGATGACGTCGTCGTAGGAGGTGCCCCTGATGGTGTGGCCACCATTGGTGGGGACGTGGGTTGCCTTCACACCGTCACACGAGTAGCCACGGGCCGCATGGGCGCGCACCAGCGACCTGTACCCGTCCACGTAGGTGCCGTAGTAGTCGATCAGCTCGAAGTGAAGATGGGGCAGCGTGTTCTCGGCGTTGCCGGAGTCGCCCACCCACCCGATTAGCTGTCCACGTTCCACGTGGGTACCGGGCAGGATGCCGGGAGCAATACCCCATCCCTCGCCGTCGTCGGTGCCCTCGGTGTCGTTGTTCAGGTGGATGTACACGGAGCGCCAGCCGTCGTCGTGGGTGATCGAGAGGGAGCAGCAACGATCAGGGTTGAGGTCGTTGGGATTCGACGACCAATTGACGTAGCGCACCGTGCCGTCGGCCACGGCATACACCGGAGTCATCTTGTCGGCCATGATGTCCTGGGCGTGATGGATTCCCGACGCCCTGGGATCCCAGAAGTGGGTGCGGCCACCGGTGCCGGCGGGGGCTTCCACGGGAAAGACGAGCGGGTAGTCGACTTTTTCGCCGAAGTTGTGGGTGGGCTCGGCGGCGGCTGCGGGGACCGCGGCGAGACACGACAAAACCAGCACAAATACTGCGATTACCGCGAGACGGTCGCGGATTGAGCGCCTCATGACTTCCTACTCGTATCGGAGTCGTGACATCAAAACTTGATCCGCCACCCACCGTAGCCGCGCTGGGGAATATGGAAATCAGTCGATGCCGTGGAGTTCGGCCTTGGCCGCCCGGCTCATCAGGTGGTTCACCATGTCGGCGGGGGCCATGTTCTCGCAGAGGACCTCGCCGACCAGCCCGGCGATGGGCATTTCGATGTCGTGCCGGTCGGCAAGCTCGAGAACGGCAGCGGTGGTCTTGACCCCTTCGGCCACCATGTTCATCTCGGCGATTATTTTGTCGAGCTTCTGACCTTCTCCGAGGGCGACGCCGACTCGCCGGTTCCGGCTCTTCGGACTGGTGCAGGTGGCGACAAGGTCGCCCATTCCGGCCAGGCCGGCGAATGTGAGCGGCCGACCCCCCATGGCGACGCCGAGACGGGTGAGTTCGGCGAGCGCTCGGGTGATCAGTGCGGCAATCGAGTTGTCGCCGTAGCCGAGTCCGTGGGCCATGCCGGCGGCCAGGGCCATCACGTTCTTCAGGGCTCCCGCCGACTCACAGCCCACAACATCGGGGTTCGTGTACACGCGGAAGGTCGGTCCCATAAAGAGCCGCTGCATGGCGGCGGCGGCGGGTTCGTTGTTCATTGCGATGACCGTGGCCGCCGGCTGCCCGGCGGCCACTTCGACCGCCAGGTTGGGCCCGGTGAGCACTCCGACGAGATCGGGGTCGTGTCCGGTCTCCTGGGCAACGATCTCGGTCATGCGCTGCAGCGTGGCCTGTTCGATGCCTTTGGTGAGGCTGACTACAGGCACCCCCTCGGGAAGGTGAGGTGCGGCGGCGGAGATCACCGCCCGGAACCCATGGGACGGGACGGCCATGATCACTGCTTGAGCGCCGTCGAGCGCCTGTGCCAGGTCGTTGGTGCACGACAGAGAATCGGGGATGGGGAAGCCGGGCAAGAAGATGGTGTTCTCACCTTGGTTGGTGATGGCGTCTGCCACCTCGGGCTCACGTGCCCAGAGATGGACTTTGGCATGGGCGGCGGCCAGCCGGGCCGCGGCGGTGCCCCAGGAGCCGGCCCCGATGACGGCTGCGCGTTTGATGTCGTCGGCCATGAGTCAACGCTAGCCAAAGATGCCCGTCGGCGGCCGGCCGCGGCCCGAACCGTCGGGTCCTTGCTTTTGCCGGCCGGCTCCATGAGTCTGTGGAGTGCCGTGCCCCGCAGTGTCGCCGCACATCAAACCTTCGTGCTCGACACCTGTGTCTTGATCGCGGATCCAGGCTCCCCCTTGATGTTCGAGGAGCACGATGTGGTGCTGCCTTTGGTGGTGGTCGAGGAGCTCGATCGGCAGAAGGCTCGGATTGACGAGGCCGGCGCCAATGCGCGGCGCGCCATTCGCCTTCTGGAGAAATACGGGGCCTCCCGTCCCGGGGGCATGCTCGAACCGGTGCGTCTGCCGTCGGGTGGGTCGTTGCGTATCGAACCGAACGGAATGGCCTCGGAACGGCTGCCCGAAATCCTCGATCCGCACACGCCGGATCATCGCCTGCTCTCGATGTGCCTGAATCTTGCCGACGGCGGGGCCTCGGTGGTGCTGGTGACACGGGATGCCGCCCTCCGCATCAAGGCGGCGCAGTTGGGGGTGCACGTGCAGGACTATCGGGCCGACACCGTCGCTGTGGATGAGTCGTACTCGGGGGTTGCCGAGATCGCGGTGGGGTCCGATGTCATCGATCGCCTCTACTCGGACGGCAAGGCTGAGTTGCCCGGCGCCGTGTTGTATCAAAATGAGTTTGTAGTGTTGAAGGGAGCCGGTTCCCACTCTGCCCTTGGGCAGGTTGTGGATGTGTCTCCGCGGCCGGTAGTGGTGCGGGTGCCCGGTTCGCGCCGCTGTTTCGGCATTGAATCCAAGAACCTGCGGCAGGCCTTTGCCCTCGAGTTGTTGCTCAATCCCGATATCCCGGCCGTCTCGCTTATGGGACCGCCCGGCACCGGCAAGACGTTCCTGGCCCTGGCCGCCGGCCTGGAGCAGGTACTCGAGTCCGGTCGGTATCGCAAGGTGGCGGTGTATCGGCCGCTGATACCCGTAGGCCATCAGGAGCTTGGGTATCTGCCCGGAGACCTCGATGAGAAGCTGGCACCGTGGATGGCGGCGATCACCGACAATCTGTTTGCCCTCTTTTCCGAGGGTGACCCGGCGTCGGCGCGCCACGCTCTCGAGGAGCTGCTGGAGCGGGATGTGCTCGACATGGCGGCCATCACCTACTTGCGGGGCCGGTCCATCACCGGCGAGTTTGTCATCATCGATGAGGCGCAGAATCTCGAGCTTCCGACCCTCAAGGTCATCCTGACTCGCATTGCCGCCGACGCCAAGGTGGTGCTGTGCGGCGATTTCACCCAGCTGGACAATCCGTACGTGTCACCGTTTGGGGGCGCCGCCGCGCTCATCGAGAAACTCAAGGGATCGGCTCTGTTCGGGCACGTGATTCTGGAGCGGACGGTCCGCAGCCCGCTTGCGGAGCTGGTGACGACGGTTCTGTGAATAAGGACATGCGTGTGTATCGCCTCCGTGCGGGCGCGCCGCTAACTTCGGGGTCGTGACGGAGCCGGATTACAGAAGACCGGTGCGACAGCAGAGCCTGGCACGGCAGACGGCTCGGGCCGCGGCACGCCGGGTCGATGCGATCTTCAGCCGCAACGGTCCCGCCTTCAAGCAGCTTGCGGTGTCGTGGGCGGCCAATGTGGCCGGGGACACTCTGGTGGTCGTCGGTCTGGCCGACACTCTGTTCTTCAGTGTGCCCGCGGAGGCGGCCCGGCAGGACGTGGCCCTCTACCTGCTGCTCACCATGGCCCCGTTTGCCGTGGTCACCCCTCTGTTGGGCGGGCTCTTCAATCGGTTCCCCGCGGTGTACCGAGCGGTGCTGACGCTGGCGGCGCTGCTGCGCGGTTTTGTGGTCGTGGGCATGCTGATCACCGGCCTGGACACCCTGTGGCTGTACCCGCTGGCTTTTGGTTTGCTGGTGCTGTCCCGGCTGTACGGGATCAGCAAGAACAGCATGCTGCCGGTGGCGCTGCCGGAACCAGTTGCGCTGGTTGCAGCCAACGCGCAGCTGGCGCGTATCGGCATTCTCGCTGGGGCGGTGGCGCTGCCGTTGGCGGCGCTGCTCGTCCAGATCGGCGCGGAATGGTCGCTGGCCGGCTCGATCTTCTTCTTTTTGTTTGCCGCTTACGCCGGGCTCGGCCTTCCCGATCCGCGCTCCAGCCGGGAACGGGCCTTGAGTGTCGGCACCGAAGTTCGTCCGGCTCCCTCCTACGAGGTGCGCCGGGCCCAGCAGCGACGGCTTCGGCTTTCCCGGTTCGCCACCGCCGGAGTCCGGCTGCTCAATGGTTTCCTTCTGGCTTTGCTTGCTTTCGAGTTCCAGGGCACGGACGCGGGCCTCGACTTTGCCGCGCTGCTCGGCGGTGCCGGTGTGGGCTTCGGGCTGGCCTCTTTCTTGTCGCCGTGGCTGGAGAAGCACCTTCGGGAGGAACCGATGGTGGTGGCCGGGCTGGCCATCGAGGCCGCCGCCGCCTTTGTTGCCGGGCAGTGGCCCGCCCTGCCTGCGGCGGCCGGGTTGGCTGCGGCCGCCGGATTGGCTTGGGGCACGGCGAAGTTTGCCTTTGACGGTCTGCTGCAAAAGTCCGTGCATCCCGATCGCCGCGGCAGTGCCTTCACTCGATCGGAGACGCTGTTCCAGCTTTCATGGGTGGTGGGGGCGCTGCTCCCGATAGTGGTCACCATCGACATGAAGATCGGCGTTGTGGTCGCCGGCGTTGTGGCTCTGGCGGCGCAGACGGTCTATGTCGGCGGCCTGCTGGTAGAGGTTGACTAATCGTCGAGCGACAGCGACATCCGGCGGAACAGCGCGGTGATAGCCGCGGCCGCAAACAGGCGCGGGATCACGATCAGCGCAGCCACAGCTGCCGCTGCGGCCGGGAGCAGGCCGAAGGTCACCACTGCGTCGCCCTCTGCGTTTCGCAGGCTGACGTTTTGTTCTTTGATGGTTGCTGTGTCCACGGCGGAGAGGCTAGCCGGTGGCAGTGGCGGTCCCCGGAAGCTTGATAGCGAACGCAGCAGGACGGATGCTGCACAAACCCCGCCGGGCACTCTGGTTGCCGGATCATCCAGGTACGGTTTGGGCCGTGGTACTGCCGGATGACGTACACCGGGTGATGGTTGCTCACGTCCGCTTCTCGTTGCCTGAGGAAGGATGCGGACTGCTGGCTGCCGACAACGAGGGACGGATTCGTATGGCTTACTGCCTCAGCAACGCCGAGCGTTCTGCGATGACGTTCACTCTCGATCCCGACGAGCACTATCGGGCCTTGCAGCACGCTGAGCGTAATGGGTGGAGCCTGGCCGGCGTGTTCCACTCACACATCAGTTCGAAGGCCTACCCGTCGGCCACCGATGTGGCCCGCGCTCTCGACCCCGACTGGCTCTATGTGCTGGTTGGGCTTCTTGATGTCGACAAGCCCGAGGTGCGCGGGTTCTGGATCCGCGACGGTGTGGTCAGCGAGGAGCCCCTGGTGCTCGAGATGAGCCGGGCGTAGGGCCTCCGGGTCCAGCGGGCTCTCCGCCGCCGGGTTGTACGCCGGCTCATGTGGCGACCGGGCGTCGTAGGCTCACACAATGCTCGATGATCGGCAGCGGGCCCGATACCAGCGACAGCTGATGCTGTCCGAGGTGGGGGAGGAGGGGCAGCAGCGTCTGCTCGGTTCGAGGGTTCTTGTGGCCGGCGCCGGCGGGCTTGGGTCGCCGGCGGCTCTCTACCTGGCCGCCGGCGGTGTGGGAACGCTCGGCATTGCCGATTTCGACACCGTGGGGCTATCGAACCTGCAACGGCAGGTACTGCACCACTCGGATGGGCTGGGTCGTCCCAAGGTGGAATCGGCGGCGGAGGCCATCGGCCGCCTCAATTCCGATGTCACGGTGAAGACCCATCCCGAAGGATTGGCTGCGGACAATGTTCTCGAGATCATGTCGGGGTACGAGGTTGTGGTCGACGGTTCCGACAACTACCGCACCCGCTATCTGATGAACGATGCCGCCCTAAACCTGCACAAGCCGATGGTGCATGGTTCGGTTTATCGTTTCGAAGGGCGGGTCACCGTGTTCCTGCCTTACGAGGGACCCTGCTACCGCTGCCTGTTCCCCGAACCGCCTCCGGCGGGATCCGTGCCTCCCAGTTCTCAGATCGGGCTGCTCGGCGCTGTGCCTGGCGTGGTCGGTTCCATCGAGGCGCTGGAGGCCATAAAACTCTTGCTGGGCATCGGTGAGCCGCTCATCGGCCGAATGCTGGCCTATGACGGCCTGTCTGCCACGTTCTCGATGTTCGAGGTGCTGCGCCGCCCGGAGTGCGCCGCCTGTGGCGATCCCGATTTGGTCCCGGAGATCACCGATTACGACGAGGGATGCTCCCCTCCGGAGCTGGTGCCCCGGGATTGACGTCTTTCGGGTCCCGCTGGACTCGGGCGCAGCGGGAGTCTGGGCCGGGGGACGGGTGATCGCCTCCCTGCTACTCGTCCGGCTTGAAGCCGGCGTCGAGCAGCGTTCGTTCCCGGTTGGCCAGCTTGAGATCGGTCTCGATCATCATCTCGACCAGGGTGTCGAAGGTGACGCTCGGCTTCCAGCCCAATACCTTGTGCGCTTTGGATGCGTCGCCCTGAAGCCTGTCCACATCGGAAGGCCGCATGTACTGCTTGTCTATCTCGACGTGCTTCTCCCAATCGAGATCGAGGATCGAAAAGGCCCGCTCACAGAACTCACGAACCGAGTGGCGCTTCCCGGTGGCGATCACGTAGTCGTCGGGCTCATCCTGCTGCAACATCATCCACATGGCTTTCACGTAGTCGCCGGCATAGCCCCAATCGCGCTCGGCATCGATATTGCCCAGGTACAGGCGGTCCTGCAGACCGAGCTTGATGCGGGTGGCGGCCCGGGTGATCTTTCGGGTCACAAAGGTGTCTCCGCGCCGGGGTGACTCGTGATTGAAGAGGATTCCGTTGGCGCCGAAGAGCCCGTAGGCCTCGCGATAGTTGACCGTTTGCCAGAAGGCGTACACCTTGGCTGCGGCATACGGGCTGCGCGGGTGGAACGGAGTGCGCTCGTTTTGAGGCATCTCGGCGACCCGGCCGAACATCTCGGAGGATCCGGCCTGGTAGAAGCGGGCCGGATGGTCGAGCTGGCGAATAGCCTCGAGCAGGCGCAGCGGACCGATGGCGTCGACGTCGGCGGTGTAGATGGGGTTCTCGAAGGAGACGGCGACGTGGGACTGGGCGCCGAGGTTGTAGACCTCATCGGGGAGGGTCTCCCTCACCAGACGGCTGAGCGCGCCGGCGTCGGTCAGATCGCCGTAGTGAAGTGCGAGCCCGGGTGTGTGCTCGTACCGATCGATCCGTTCGGATCCGGAGAAGGAGGAGCGTCGGACCATGCCGTGAACCTCGTAGCCCTTTTCGAGGAGGAGGTCGGTGAGGTATGCCCCATCCTGTCCGGTGATGCCTGTGATGAACGCGGTTTTTGGCACGTGACCTCGCTGTTCTCGACTGTTGGCGGGCCATGTGGCCCGAATGAAGATCGTACTCGATTACGACTCCCGGCCTTGGAGCCGGGGGAGGCAGCGGGTGCCGGGAGCGGATGGCGGTCGCAGCTGGATCGGCGCGTTGCGACGGTCTCGACGTAGCCTGGTGGAGGGCGAGAGAAGACGAAAGGGCAAGAGGTGCCGAAGACTCGGCTGGGGTGGCTGTCGGTAGGGTTCTTTGTTCTTGCCCTGGTGGCCTTTGGGGTGTTCTTCGGTTTTGTGCTCAGCGGCGAGAAGGGGGGCGATGGGTTCTTTTCGAACGCCCGCCTGTCTGCGGCGATATTGACAGCGGCCGCCTCAGCCATCGCCGGTGGTGCGGTCGGATTGTCGGCCATCACCAATAGCGGCGAACGCGCCTGGCTGGTCATGGTTGCGGTCGCGCTCGGCTCTCTTGTAGCGGCATACACTGCCATCGAGCTGATAGTGCCGCATTGAGGCGGTTCCATCGGCTGTGGCTGCAAGCGTTTCGCCGTCGCTAGCCTCCGAACAACGTCGCGGGGAAATATGCGCCGGTGGATCACCCTGATGGCACTGCTGGTGGTGATGCTGGCGGGCGGCTGTGGTGACGATGGCTCGGCAATTTCGGTGTCCTCGCCCACGGTCGACACCACCGAGCCGGCGACCACCGAGCCGGCGACCGCCGAGCCGGCGACTACCACCACCTCCACCGTCGCCTCGGCTACCTCGGTGACTCTCCCCACCATCGCCCCGTCGACGGGTGTGCGTATCGTTTTTGCCAGCAACCGCGACGGCGACGGGGAGCTGTATTACATGGACGCGGACGGCTCCAACCAGATTCGTGTCACCTACAGCGCCGGCTGGGACGGCTCTCCGGTCTGGTCTCCCGACGGCACCCGGGTCGCCTTCCAGTCTGCGCGGGACGGCAACTACGAGATATACGTGATGAATGCCGACGGCTCCGATACCACCCGCCTCACCTTCGACGATGCCGACGACACCAATCCGAGCTGGTCGCCCAATGGCGACCGCATCGCCTTTCAGTCGCTGCGGGACGGTGACTCTGAGGTATACGTGATGAATGCCGACGGCTCCGACCCCGTCAACGTCACTGACTACTTCTACGGCGATGAGGTCAGCCCGGCATGGTCGCCGGACGGCCGGCGAATCGCATTTGCGAGCGATCGAGTCGGTGAAGACAACTGGGAGGTGTACTCCAGCAACCTCGACGGCTCCGGTCTATTTCGGCTCACCTTCAATCCGGACCACGATGATGGACCGGCCTGGTCTCCCGACGGCAGCCGGATTGCCTTCCAGTCGAACCGTGAGGGGAACTTCGAGATATACGTGATGAACGCCGATGGCCGCAACACCACTCGGCTCACCGATGATCCTGATAGTGACGTGTTGCCGGCCTGGTCACCGGACGGCACACAAATCGCCTTCACCTCTTGGCGGGATGGCGACGCCGAGGTCTATGTGATGAGTGCGGACGGCTCCGGCCTGGTGAACATCAGTGACTGGGCCGTAAACGACGATCGCGATCCGGGGTGGTCCCCGGTCCCCTGAGGGCCGCAGCCAACCCACCCGCAGCCGGCCCCCAATGCCGCGCCGGAGGCAGGTGTCGGGGTCCCGGTTGATTGATGTCCGGGTGGGGGTCGCCGTCAGTCGGCCTCGGCTGTTCCGGCGCTGACCGCGGCCAGCACCCCAAGCGTCAGGTAGATGCTTCCCGACACGAGCCGGCGGCCCTGCCGCCACCAGCCGTGCTGCTGTAGCCGGCTCCCCAGCGAGCCCGTCACCAGCACGTAGGTGCCGTCGGATAGCGCCCCCAGCACCACAAAGAGGGCGCTAAGGACGAGAAGCTGTGCGGTCGAGTTTCGTGACGGGTCGATGAAATGGGGCACAAAAGCCAGGAAGAACGCGGCCATCTTCGGGTTCAGGAGGTTCACCACGAACCCCTGCCGGTACACCCTGCCCAGGGGCGCGGGAGGAACCGGGGCATCGGTCTCGCCGCCCCCGCTGCGGTCCATCAAGGTTCTGATGCCGAGGTAGATCAGGTAGGCGGCCCCGGCCCACTTGACGGCGCGGAAGGCAGCCGCCGATGTGACCAGCAGGGTGGTGAGCCCGGCCACCGCCGCGGCGATGTGTACCAGGCTGCCGGTGTGGATGCCGGCCACCGAGGCGAAGCCGGCTGTCCTGCCCTGTGTCACGCTGCGGGTGACGATGTACAGCACCGCCGGCCCGGGCACGGCAAAGAAGACCAGCGCCGCCGCCGAGAAGGTGAGCAGAGTTCCGATGTCGGGCATGGCGGCAGGCTAGCCGCGGGCGGCCTGTGCTCATGGGTCGATGTGACGGGTCGGCTGCGGGCCCGGCGGGCCGATTCAGACGCGGGTAGCGGCGGCTGGACGCGCCTGTCCCACTACGAGCCCGTGCTCGGTGGCGATGATCGTCAGCACACGGAGTCGGTGGTGGAAGGAGGATCCGGCCTGGTGGCTGTCGGATACGACGGCAGCGATGGGGCGGTGTGGACTTCGGCTGGCGGGCTCAGCTGGAGCCGGGGTCCCGACGACGACGGGGTCTTGGGTGGCAATGGACTGATGGCAGTGGCGGCAGAGGGTCAGACGATCATCGTCGCCGGGGGGACGTCTGGAATGCGGCGGTGGGGTACTGGACGCCCGAGGAGTAGCCCATTGTCTGGCCTCCCGCAGTGGCAGGAGCGGCGCCCTTCGTGGGGAGATTCCTCTGCGGCAGTCTCAGGTGATATCGCTCTCACCCGCGACGCCTGATCGTGGGCACAGCGCTGCTGTACTGGAGAGGGCGGCCTCGTCGGGCTCCGGGTTTGTCAGCCGCAGCGATGCGGAACCTTTGTAGACGACTGCTGGCTCTCAAAGTAGTTGCAGGCGTCCTCGACGACCCACACAGTCGCTTCGAAGGAGCGAAGCAGTTCGTTCTCCACCCACAGCTCCAGCAGCAGTTCAGTCTCTCCCAGCGCCTTGCCGGTGAAGTGGAACCCGGTGAGGGGAAGGTAGTAGGCGGGCTCGCCGTCATCGGACTCCTCCAGTGCGGTGCCCTCAGGCTCATGGCGGGAGGACGTGAGTTCGATCACCGATTCGTCCATCTCAGCAACTATCCAGGCCAGATCCGGGTTCTCCTGTTCGCCGATCAGACCGATCTCGAACTCATCACCTGCCTCAACCACAACCCTTGACCCGGAGTCAAGATCGCTCAGAGCGATCGGTGATGACTGGTAGTCATTCTCCCCGCTCCTTGCCCGCAGCCACACAATGGCAACGAGCACGGCGAGCGCAACCAGGGCAGCGACCCCGATCACAGCGGCTAGTCCGCTTTTCTGTTCGCGTACACGTTCGCTCATAAGGTCTCCTGTGTTGGCCCCGGCACCTTTGTGCCCGACGGGTCGACAGGAATCGTTTTGCCTGCCGGTCGAGCGTTCGAGTCGGTGTTGGTGCCGGAATGGGGGGAGCATCGGCAGGCCATACCTGTGAGGTCACCTTGGCCCGGGCCAATGTCACGAAGGGCTGTGTGAGGATCAGCCGGGAACTGCTTGATGGGGAAGGTCAGGGGTGCTGAGGG
>CAZTJO010000004.1:54217-90114 GCA_964614095.1 uncultured Acidimicrobiia bacterium | reverse complement strand
GCCTGAGCCTGCCCACCTCGGCGGCCCTCGCCGCCAGCGACTGCATCAGAGCCGCCACCCGCCCCCCACCCTCTGCAGCAAGCCGGAAGGCTGCAGCCACCAGGCGCCCGTTGACCCGGAGGGACGAACCGATACACGCTCCTACACGCCAGGCCGGCATGCCGGCGGCCGCCAGCCGGGAGGCCGCATCGAGATCAAGCGAGGGGACCCGCTGTGCCGCAGCCGCCACCCCGGACCGCAGAGAGGCACCCGACTCGAGCTCCGCCGCCAGCCCGCGCAGGAAGTCCGCCTCGGTATCGGGTCCGGGTGAGCCGGCTCGGCGACGGCGGAGGGCAAACACCACCCAGAAAAGAACACCGGCCCCGCACCAAACGGGTTGCCACCACGCCAGGAGACAGAAGGCCGCCGCCAACGGTGGCGCACCACACAGCAGGGCCACGGCAGCAAGACCGGCCGCTAGCACCGGTAGACCTCCTGCAGTCTGGCGCCGTCCACCTCCGACACCACCGCCACGGTACGCAGGCTCCCCCGACGCGCCATGTGCACGATCACATCGACGGCACTGAAGAGCTGTCTCCTGACCGCGTCGGGAGCTGGCCGCTGCTCGCCCGACAACGCCAGCGTTTCCAGCCGCCACAGCGCCTCGGCGGGCCCATTGGCGTGCACCGTCCCCATCGACCCACTGTGACCGGTGCTCATGGCCTGGATGAGATCGAGCGCCTCCGGCCCTCTCACCTCACCGACGATGATGCGGTCCGGCCGCATCCGAAGCGCATGACGGACCAGGGTGCGCAGGGTGATCTCTCCCGCTCCCTCGGCGTTCGGCGGCCGAGCCTCCAATCGGATCACGTGGCCGGAGAGCGCCAATTCGGCCGAATCTTCGATGGTGACCACCCGCTCCAACTCCGGAATCTCTCTGGAGAGCACGTTGAGCAGCGTGGTTTTGCCGGAACCGGTCCCACCGCTCACCAGAAGGTTCTTTTGCCCGGCAACGGCATCGACAAGGACCGCGGCCCCCTCTGACCGCAGCGACCCGGCCTCGACCAGGGCATCCAGATCGGGAACCGCCTGAGTGAAGCGCCGGATGGCCACGACCGGGCCGTCGGGCGAGGCCGGCGGGATGGCGGCGTGCAGGCGAGACCCATCGGCCAGGCGGGCATCGACGGCAGGCGAAGCCCGGTCGAGGCGAAGGCCCAGCGGGGCGATTACCCGCTCCACGGCCGCGACCACCGAGGCCGCATCGGGAAACGCTACCGGCGCCCGCTCCAGCCGCCCACAGCGTTCCACCCACACCTCGTCGGGAGAATTGACCAGCACATCGCTCACGGCAGCATCAGCGAGCAGCGGCTCCAGCGGCCCAAACCCGACGAGCGCATCGACGGCAGCGGCCGCCACCCGCCGCACGTCGAGAGGCGCCTCCTCTGCCGCGAGGCGAAGCGCAGCCCGGGTCACGTCGGCGCGCCGCAACGGCACAGACGAGGCAACGATCCTCTCCACCACCCTCTCTAGCGCTCCCATGGGATCCTCCAAACCGGCCGCCAGGCCGCCAACCAGCGATCCGTCGGCGCGGGAAGCCGCCCGGTCAGCAATGCCCGAACCGCGGTGACCGATGGCCGCGGCAGGCGCACGCCGTTCTCCGGAACGGCCACCCGTGCCGGCGTCGACTGGTAGACACCCGGCCCTCCGCCCATCTTGAACAGGCCCCCGGGAACCAGGAGCCGCACCGGAATCACCGGCACGGAGAAGGTGGTCTCCGGTTTGGGGCGCGGTGGCAGTCGAAGCACCAGCCGGTTCCACCCACCCAGCAGTGCCTCAACAACCGCCGCCGCCTCGGTAGCTGTGACCCCGCCGTTGTGGAGAACGGCAACACCCCGGCGCTGCGGCAGGAGGTCGACGCGGCGAGGACCTTCGGCGACGAGGTCGGCCAGTGAGCCGGGCCCGGGATAGCGGGGACCGGCGGGATCGAGATCCACAACGAGGGCCGGCCCGCCGGCCGCCGCGGCCAGACCCAGGGGCGCGAGCGCTCCCAGCAGTCCGTCCTCCGGCGTCCAGATGGCCAGAGCCGGCACGGGACCTCGATCGTCGGCACCGGCAAGGTACGACTTCGGAGACCTGGTCTCAAGAGGGTCAGCACCTACAATCCCGGCGATGTCAGAGGCCGCCTTTTTTGACCTCGACAAGACCGTGGTCGCCAAGTCCGCCGTTCTCGCCTTCACCGGAACCATGGCGAAGGCGGGCCTGCTGGGCCGCCGAACCATGCTGCGCGCCGCGGTGGGCCAGATCTACTACTCACTGTTCGGTGCCAACCACAGCACCGCTGAACGCATCCGCAAGGCGGTGCTCACACTGACCAGAGGGTGGAAACGTGATGAGGTGGAGGCGCTCGTCGAGGAGGCTCTCGACGAGGTTGTCGCCCCCATCGTCTTCGCCGAGGCCCTTTTCCTAATCGACGACCATCTCAAGGCAGGCCGCCGGGTCATCATCGTCTCAGCAAGTCCTGAAGAGGTGGTGCGGCCCCTAGCCCACTACATCGGGGTCGACGAGGTCATCGCCACCCGAGCCGAGGTCGATGAGGACGACTGTTACACCGGTGGAATCGAGCTATATGCCTACGGCGAGTCAAAAGCTGCCGAGGTGCGCCGCCTGGCCGCCGTCGAGGGCATCAGGCTAGAAGATTCCTTTGCCTACTCGGACGCGGCCTCTGATCTTCCGCTCCTCGAAGCGGTGGGCCACCCTCATGTGGTGAACCCGGACAAGGAGTTGCGCCAGATCGCCGAAGAGCGGGACTGGCCCATCCTCGAGTTCGAGCACCAGGTGACCGTTGGAGACCGACTGGCCCGCCCGGTTCCGATCATCTCGGGCGCGGCGCTGACCACGGTGGCGGTGGCGGTGGTGCTATGGGTGCTACTGCGCAGGTCGCGAAAGGCGTAGGAGCACCTGCGAAGACGCAGAGTCTAGAGTTCAGAGTCGGTACAACACGACTCTGAACTTTGCATTCTGCATTCCGTATTCTCCGGAGTTACCTTTCCCCCGTGAACGAGATCACCATCGGCGCCACGGTTATCCGGGCTCTTCAGGCCGATATCACCACCCAGCAGGTCGACGCTGTGGTCAACGCCGCCAACGATTGGCTGGATCACGCCGGCGGTCTGGCCGCGGCAATGGTGGGTGCCGGAGGCTGGGTCATCCAAGAGGAATCCGATCGCTGGATCGCCGATCACGGCCCCCTTTCTCCGGGGGTAGCTGCCCTCACCGGCGCCGGGGCCATGCCAGCCCGTCATGTGGTACACGTGGCGGGGCCCTGCTACGACCAGGACCAGGACAGTGAGAGCCTGCTGCGCACCGCCGTCTGGGCCGCCCTAGACACCGCCGCCTCCGCAGGCTGCACGACGGTGGCACTTCCCGCCATCTCCACCGGCATCTTTGGATATCCCGTTGCAGAGGCCACAACCGTCATAGCCACCGCCTGTGCCGACTGGGCGCACCGGCACCAGGGCCTGAAGGAGATACGGCTGGTCGCCTTCGACACCTCTGCCGCCGACGCATTCCGGGTCGGCCTGAAAGCGCTCGTCTAGCCATGGCAGCCCGCAGGAGAGGGTGGAGCCAACAACAACGGCCCGGCTAGATCCGGGCCGTTGTTCTCCCACCGGGTCCTGACCCCGGCACATTCCTCTATCCCGCAACGTCAGCAGGAATGTGGACCATAGGCGGGGCCGATACCGACGCCCAGTCGGCAATCATCTGCCCTCACCACTAGGCCCCCACCCGCACCTCGTCGCCGATGCGCACCCGCCGGGCCGCTCCATGGACGACACATCGAGCAGGAACCCCACGCCTGCCGTGATCCAGAAAGGCCAGATCAGCCTCGATCTCGGAGCGATCGGCCACGTGATCCAGGCCCAGCAGGAACGAGGTGTACTCCAGGCAGGGTATTGCCACCCTGGCCCCAATCGCCTCCACCTCGTCGTCCGTCCCGCGGATCGCAAAAGTTTCCCGCAGAGCTTCGAGGCGCGTCTCGCCGTCCCCCTCCACGACGATGTTCTCTCCGCCGACACCCACCGCCACCGCACCAAAACGTTCCACCAACGCGGAGTAGTGGCCGGTGCAGCCAAGGGACAAAACCCGATTCCCCCCGCCGCGGGCCTGGGGGTGAGCGGAGTGATGAACGTCAACGAACCAGGCCCCACCGCGGAGTCCAATAAGACCCAGAGGCCCAATTGCGGCTTCGTTCACCGGAAGGATCGCTTCAAGCCGGTAGCCGGTTCTGGCCTTCACCGGCCACCGGTGCACCTAGAGACCGGCCACGAGACCCAGAAGACGCCCTTTTATTGTTCGCTGCGCTCCGCCAGCACCTCGTTGAGCAGGTCGGGACGATCGGTCATGATGCCGTCCACCCCCAGGTCGAGCACACGGTGCATCTCCTCGGCCCCGTTCACCGTCCACACGTGCACGTGTTTGCCGGCGCGGTGGGCCGCGTTGACCAGATGCCGGCTCACCATGGGAAACGCGCCGGCCTGCAGCGGTATCTGCAGAGCATCGGCCCGGCCCGGCGCCTTCCCCAGCAGCGAGGCGGCCAGGACTCCGGCGATCTCCGCCGGCCCGGCCGAGGTAGCCACTCGGCCCTCGGTAATACGGCGGAAGCGCCGGACGCGAGAACCATGGAAAGAGCCGATGAGCACCCGGTCGAAAACACCAAGCCGTCTCACCTCTTCGGCCGTCACCTGCTCCATGCCCGGCTGCTTGAGATCCAGGTTGAAGAGGCAGTCGGGGAAAGTGAACACCACCTCCTCGAAGAGAGGTATGCCGACGTCCTGGCCCCGGAGCGGGTAGCCCTGCGGCTCACCGAAGTGATGCGCCGCATCCAGGTGCCTCAGGTGCTCCCAATCCCACTCCCACACCTTGCCGACACCGTCGGTGAGCCGGTCGAGGTGGTCATCATGGAACACGACAACACGGCCGTCTCTGCTCAGGTGCAGATCGGTCTCGATGTAGCGCAAGCCCAGGTCGACGGCGCCCTGAAAGGCGACCATGGTGTTCTCCGGCCACAACACCCGGCTCCCCCGGTGGGCAAAACGGATGGGATGCTCGTGGCTCAGGTAGGGCCGCATGGAAAACATCAGAGTAGGGATCGGCAACATGGTGTGCCGAGCGGTACGTTGCGGCAGGCGTCCAGGGAGTTATTGGTGCCGTTCCTCGATGAGCTTGTGGTCTGGGACATCAGCAAGGAGAAGTGGCAGCTGAAGCAGGAGTGGGAGCTGGGTCTCCCCGCTCCGCTGCCGGGGAAGAGCCGATCTCATCACCGTGTCGGAGAAGTCCACCAACGATTTCGCCTCGGCGCCCCGGCCTCTTTGGTGGCTGGTGCCCCGCTACGGGCGGTATACAAAAGCTGCCGTTCTTCACGATTACCTCTGCCGGAACGGAGCGACGCTGGAGCCAGCCGTTCATCTCTCCGATGCCGGCGGCATCTTCCGCCGGTCCATGCGTGAGCTGAAGGTTGACTTCCTCCGCCGCTGGATCAGGTGGTCGGCGGTGCGCTGGGGCACAGGAGGGCTCTTGCGGATCAGCGAGGGGGGTTGGGGTGAGATGTTCGGAGCCATCGCCATCTCACTCCTTGTCCTGCCCGTGATCCTTCCCGCCGCCATCGTGGTGCTCTTTTCCCTCTTTGTGTTCTGGATCTTGAAGCTCATCGTCTACGTCGCAGCATCGTTCACGGGACAAAGATCCGACTGGGCGCCCAACTTCACCGGGCATCCGGCCTCTGCCGACACAGAGCCAGCGTATGCCGTCAGCGGCCTGCCTGGAGCGTTGAGTGGGCCCGCCGGGCCGGGCCGGGCCCGTTTGGCCAGCGTTCGCCGGTGGGATATGTTTGTTCCCCGACGGAAGAAAGCACAGCGGTGACAGACGACATCCCGAACCGCAGCCCCGAAGAGCTCATAGATGCGATAGCCGATGAGGTTGAAAAACACTTCGACGATCTGAGCCCCGGGGAAGGCTGGAGCGTCGTGATCGCCGAGATCGAACGCCGCTGCGCCGCCGACGACCCCGAGGCGCTGGCCTGCCGCAAGTGGCTCATGAACGAAGTAGAGGCGGCCCGGGCGAGAGGCGAGCTGCCGAACGATATCGAGGACGTGGGCGGAGATGCCGGCGTGCTGGTGCCCGCCTACCTCAGCCTCTACTGGCGCAACCTGAGAGCCAGCAACGTCCCCGAGGCTCTGGAGCAGGCCGAGCAGGATCTAGCCGACGAGTCTGAGGACTACCTGCGCGACCAGGACTGAACGGCCCACAGGCAGATCGACACCACCCGTAGAGTCGATCCCGAAAGCAAGGAGGGACTCAGCGATGACCCCGGCCACCATCGTCTACCGGTACAACCGGAACCCGCACCGCGGCCTGGCCGCCTGCGGGATCTTCTCTTTCAAGATGCTGCTGGCCGTTCCTCACTTCGTTCTGGTTGGGCTGCTTGGACCCGTTGTATTCGCCGCCGCCTACATCGGGTATTTCGCCGTCGCCTTCGCCGGCTCGCTTCCCTCGGGACTGCAGAAGCTGTTGAGCATGTGGCTGCGCTGGACAACACGCACATCCGGCTGGGTGACCGGCATCACCGACGAGTACCCGCCGTTCGACGCCGACCCGGTGGGCTACGGCATCGAGATGCAGACACCCACCAACAACAGCCCCAGCAGAGGCTGGGCCGTCGCAGGCATCTTCCTCATCAAGGTGCTCGCGGTCGTTCCCCACCTCTTCGCCCTCATGTTCGTCGGGGTCGCCGCCACCTTTGTCGCCTGGGCCGCCTACTTCGTCGTGCTGTTCACCGGCCGTTTCCCCACCCAGATGCAGGACTTCATCGCCGGAACAACACAGTGGAGTGCTCGGGCCGCCGCTTGGCTGCTGGGCCTATCCGACGAGTACCCACCGTTCACAGTGGCCGCTCATACCGCCGCCGGCTAAAAAGCCCCCAGAACTCGAGGCCCGCGTTTCCGCGGGCCTCGGACGTCTGCTACAAGGCGCCTCAGTCGTCGGATTCTTCGGCGGCCTTCTGCTCCCGCCGCTCTTCGACCTTGTCTTCCACCTTCTCCTTGACCTCCCCGGCGACCTCCTTGGTCTTGTCCCAGGTCTTCCCGGCGACGTCCTTGGTCTTGTCCCATGCCTTCTCGGCCTTGGGAGCGGCCTTCTCCTTGGTCCGCTTGAAGACTGCCTTGGTCTTGTCCCAGGCCTTCTTGAGCGAAGCCTTGAGTTTGTCCACGAGAATCCTCCCGTTGTCTCCGCTCCCTAAGTTACCGCTTCGGCCCCCCTCCTTGCCGCCGATTCCACACAAGTTCTCGCCGTACACTCGGGCTCGTGCCGGCAGACGACGGAATCCAAATCGCCCCAAATCTCGTCATTCCGCCCGGAGAGCTCCGCTGGCGTTTCGACACGTCAGGCGGCCCCGGGGGGCAGCACGCCAACCGCTCGGCTACCCGAGTGGAGCTCAGCCTCGACATCGCCGGGAGCCATTCGCTGCCCGAAGATGTGCGCCGACGGCTCCTTGAGCGCCTGGCCGGCCGGGCGCACAACGGAGTGATCACTGTCGTTGTCGACGAATCCCGGTCGCAGTGGCGCAATCGCAGCCTCGCCCGCCGCCGTCTGGCCCAGATGCTCACCGAGTCGCTGCGGCGACCACGCCGGCGCCTCCCTACCCGCCCTTCCGCAGCGGCGCGACGGCGCAGACGGCGCGGCAAAGAGCACCGGGCGCGGCTGAAGCGCTGGCGGCGGCGGCCGGAAGACGAATAGCCGGGTCCCGCTCAGCCCCCGGCGCCACCGGTGAAGCTCCAGGAAGCCAACCGCATGCTGGGCGCCTGCACCATGCCGGGGCCAAACTCGCAATCGGCGAAGCGGCCGTCGTCGGCGACTCCCAGCACCCGGCCCGGGCCCAGCGCCTCGACAAAAGACTGGGTGAAGCGCAGATTGGCGGCCGCTTCGGCAAGCTCACCAGCACGGATCACGTAGGTTCCATTGCGGGTGAGCCCGGTGACCACCTGAGTTTTCGGATCGAGGATGCGGCAGTAGTTGAAGGTGGCCACATAGAGACCCCGGTCAATCCCGGCGATGAGGTCTGCGACACTCTTGTCACCGTTGGCGAGAACGAGTGCAGAGGCGACGGGCCCGAAAGACTCTCCGCCGACGACGGCGTGCCCCGTGGAGGCAGCTCCCGCCTCTGCAGCAGTCCGGCGATCGTGGACAACTCCCACGGTGACCCCTTTGGCAACAAGATCGAGGCGGCGGCGCGGGGTTCCTTCAGCATCAAAGGGCACACCAAGCGCCCCAGGCGCAGTGACGTCGTCGCAGAGGCCGATCTGCTCGTCGAACTGCTGTGTGTTCAGCCTGAGGAAAGATTGGCCTTCATTGACCTGCTTTCCATTGAACCCGTAGAAGGCGAGGAAGATGCCGATGGTGGCCACCGCCTCGGGCCCCAGCACAACCGGGTACTCGCCGGCATCCAGGTCCGTGGCTCCAAGGCCACGCCGCGCCCGCTCGGCGGCGAGCGACCCGGCAGCCCATCCGTCCAGCTCGCCGAGCCGCGCCGAGGTCGAATGGGCCGACCCGGCGCTCTCGCCCGTCTGTTGAATCCCGTCGAGCGTCGCTCGTGTCGATCGGCCGGTCAGCCGCTGTCCCCGACTGTTGGCAAACGCCTCATGGACGACGTCGGTGTCGCAGAAACCGGCTGCACCCAGGCCCTCACCGGCCGCGACAAAAGCCTGCACGATGGCGGAACGCTCATCCGGGCCCGCCGCCGCCGTGTCCTCATCGAAGTTGTCGGTCGACGGAATCTCGGCCGGCTCCGTGAGCCCGGGCCACAGATCGTCCACCGGGGACAGACGCGCCGCCTCGATGGTGTCCTCCACCAGCGCAGACAATCCGTCTTCGTCGATCCGATTCGAGGTTCCTCTGGCAACGCGGCCGCCGGCAGCCAGGCGCAGCGTCACCGCAACAAAGTCCTCACCAACGTTCTGATGGATGAAGGAGTTGGCGAAACGGGTCAGGGCGGCCCGGCCGGAAGCCACAATCACCTCAGCCTCGGCGCGTTCCCCCACCAGTTCCAGGAGTCGCTCGGCGATACCCAGCTCGTTGCTCATCAGCGCACCCCCACCCGCACCGAGCCGAACCGGCCCGGCGCAGCCGAGTGACCGGTGTGCGCCACCTGCATAGGCTGCCCCTTGCCGCAGTTGGGCACACCCCAGTGCACCAATTCATCCTCTCCGCCGAGCATGTCGAGCTGCCCCCAGAACTGCGGCGTGATTCCGGTGTACGTCGGATTGCGCAGCATCCGCACCCGCCTGCCGTTCTCGATCTCCCAGGCGATCTCACACCCAAACTGAAAGTTGAGCCTCTTGTCGTCGATAGACCACGACCGATTGGTGGCCATGTAGATGCCCCGCTTGGTCTCGGCGATCATCTCCTCGAGCGATGAGTCTCCGGGCAGCAGCCCAACGTTGGTCATGCGCACCATGGGCAATCGGTTGAAGCCTTCACCCCGCACCATGCCTCCCGGCTCCAACCCGGCAAGCACCGCAGAATCGCGGCCGCTGAGCACCCCAACCCAGATGCCGTCGCGCACTATGTCGACCCTCTGCGCCGGGGTGCCCTCATCGTCGTAGCGGAACGTGCCCAAGGCTCCGGGCAGAGTGGCATCGGCGGTCACGTTCATCAGCCGAGACCCGTAACGATGAGTGCCAAGCTGAGCCAGCTCCAGATGTGAGGTCCCGGCAAAAGCGGCCTCCCAGCCGAGGATGCGGTCCAGCTCGATGGCGTGGCCCACCGACTCGTGGACCTGCAGGGCCAGCTGGCTGCTCTCGAGGACGAGAAAACGTTCGTCTTCGGGGCAGCGATCGGCCCGTAGCAGCGCAGCAGCTTCCTCGGCGATGCGCTGGGCGTTGCCGGGAAAATCCCAGCGCCGCACCACCTCGTATCCCCCGGTCTCGAACTGGCCGAAGGCCTGCGGGTAGGACCGGCGCTGTGTCTCCTGCTCGCCGACGGCGGTAGCGTCGCAGCCGCCGCCCGATTCGACCAGGTGCTGATGGATACGATGGCCCTGAGACGACACGAACCACTTGTTGGTGTCCCAGAACCCCAGAGATGCTCGCGCCAGAGCAACACCATCGACGGCGCCCATGATGCGGCTCACCTCAGTGAGCATGTCCACCTTTTCGGAAATTGGAACCTGAAGGGGCGGCTCCTGATGGGGCGTCTCATAGGAATCTTCGACAACGGGCACATCAGCCAGCATCATGGGCTCACCCGGCACCGTCGCCGAGGCACGGGCGATGGCTGCGGCGCCGGCTCCGGCGGCTCCGGCGGCCTCTAGGTCGGCAGTGGCGAAGAAGCCCCAGGACGAGCCGAAAAGCGCACGCACCCCGACGCCACAACTCTCTGAACGTTCCAGCTGTTCAACGCGCGCGTTCAGCACCTCGATGGATTCGTGACGCGACCCGACGACGCGAGCATCGGCATATACGGCTCCCGCGGCCAAGGCCCCCTCCACGGCCGCGGTGGCATGCTCGAACACAAGAACACTCCCTGAAGTCGCCGCCGGATGCTAGCGATGCCGGCTACAAGCCTTCCTGGGTATCGGCGATGAGCATGTCGACCACCGCAGTCAGAGCCTCGTCGTGGTCGGCGCCGGCGGCCGTCGCCGCGGCGTAGACGCCGAGCTGCCGGTCGGCGCTGGTGCCCTGCTCCAGGATGCGGCGTACGCCCTCCACCTCCTCTTGGCACCCGAAGCCGACGGCTTCGTCCCAGACAAGCGCCACCAGCTCCTCGGCCAGCTGGGCAAACGGCACGAGCTGCATCTTGCCGAAGTCGATCAGCGAACCGCTGATGCCGTAGCGCTGGGCCCGCCAGATGTTCTCCGAGACCAGCATGTCGGCGTAGGTTCGCCAGCGCTGATTGACGCTGCGCAGGTCAAAGAGCATGCCCAGAAGCGACCGGAACAGAGCAGCAATGGTGAGGCCGTCCTCGAGATTGGTGCAGATGTCGGTGATCCGCATCTCCACGGTGGGAAAACGAGCACTGGGCCGGATGTCCCACCACAGCATGCTGGCATCGGCGATCACACCGGTGTTCACCAGCACGTCCACGTGGCGCTGGTACTCCGCCCAGCTGGAGAACTGATGGGGAAGGCCGGTGCGCGGCATGGACGAGAAGACACTCTTGCGGTAACTCTTGAGGCCGGTGTCGAGACCTTGCCAAAACGGCGAAGATGTCGAAAGCGCCAAGAGATGAGGCAGAAAATACGCCGCCTGATTGAGCAGGTCGATACGCAGGTCGGGATTCTCGATGCCCACGTGGACGTGCATGCCGCAGATGACGAGGCGCCGAGCCACCGCCTGCAGGTCGCGAGCAAAGATGTTGTAGCGCTCCTTATCGGTGACCTGCTGCTCGTGCCACGCGGAGAATGGGTGTGTGGAAGAGGCGATGACCGCCATGCCGCGCTCGCCAGCGACCTCGCTGACGGTTCGCCGCAGGGTCTTCAGATCCTCACGAGCCTCGGCAATGTCCCGACACACCCTGGTGCCCACCTCGATCTGGGCCCGCAGGAACTCAGGGGTCACCTGCTCTCCCAATCGCGCAACGCAGGCATCGAGCAACTCCTGCGGTGGGTTCCGCACCAGGCTGCGAGTCTCCCGGTCCACCAGGAGATACTCCTCCTCTATGCCCACGGTGAAAGCCGGTCTCGGCGCCGTCACGATGCTCCTCACCCCTGGCCGGTGCCGTCACGATAACGGTTTGGGGCCTTCCCGGCCCGGTTTACTCAAGAGACCGTTAAAGGCCCACTATTTCCAGGGAAATCGGCGCAAACCGCTGAAGTTCGGACCACGTAGGGCCGATGTCGCCTGCAGGACGGAGGACAAGAGAACGATGATGTGTGAACTGAACACCGACGAACACATCCTCATCATCGAGGACTCACCGCTCGTGCAACGCCTGGTCGCAGTGTGTCTGCGCGAAATCGGCCGAGCCCTGGAAGCTGCCGACGACGGGCCCGGTGGCCTCGACGCAGCACTCTCCAATCCTCCGGGTCTCATCATCCTCGACATCGGACTCCCCGGCATGGACGGCTGGGAGGTTCTCCACCACCTGCGCGGCCACCTGGACACCAGAGAGGTGCCGGTGCTCATCCTCACCGCACACGCCCAGGAAGAGTCCCGCATCGAGGCCGACCGGCGAGGGGCAGACGCCTTCATGACGAAGCCGTTCGAGCCCGCCGCTCTGCGGGACCAGGTCTCCAGGCTCCTGGAGCGGGGACGTTTCGCCACCAAGACCTCAAAGGCCACGTCCTAACCGACGGGTCGGCCGTCGAAATCCCATCCCCTGGATGGATTCGACACGCCCGAGGCACGACCTGCCTCCTTCTCTCTCGCTACCGTTGATTCGTGCACGAGTCAACGGCGGCGCGGTGGCAGGACACCGTGCCGGCCGAGGAAGGAGAATCGTGAACGAGGAAGTCCTGAACCGGATCGACGAGTGGTGCAGTGCCGATCCGAATTTGACCTTCAAGACCTTCAAGACGAGGGGCCCGGCCATCGATGTCTCCGGTGACCCGAAGATACGCCTCGATGTGGATGTCACCGAAACGCAGCTAGTACTCAGTCATGCCCTCACCGTCGATGGCGCCGGCGAGGCGGAGGCGGCCCAAGCCCGCTCGTTGTTCAACAAGAGGGGCTCACTGCTGCGTGGCTCGGCCGAACTGGATGCCGGCCAACTCAAGGTGGAGACCTGGTACGAGATCTTTCTGGAAGGCCTGAACCGCCAGACTTTCCTGATTGGGGTCAATGAGCTGTCAGGAGCCGTCGACACCATTACTCCCGCCAGCGCGGCAGCCCCCGTCGTCGAGGTCCCCGTCGTCGCAACGCCCATCGTCGAAGCGCCCATCGTCGAAGCGCCCATCGTCGAAGCGCCGATCATCGAGGCCCCTGTGTCCTCCAGCGAGGTGATGATCGACCAGGCGTACACCACATTTGTACCCACCCACGAGGTACCCGCCGGAGGGATGCGGGCCTGGGCCAAACCGGATCCACAGTTGACACCCATCGCCGAGCTGGCGGCGCGGGTACAGCTGCGTGTCGACGAGACGCGCGGCGCCTGGGCCAAGGTCACCGGCGAAAACGGATGGACCGGCTGGGTCGATGCCCGCCGGCTCGCCGCCCTGACCGGTGCCGTGCAGCCGGCTGCGGCCCGACCGGCGGTTCAGCCCGAGCCGGTAACGCAGCCGCTGCCGACCGTTCCGTTGCGGCCGGCTGCCGCGGTGTGGAAAGCCACCCACGAGGTGCCGGCGGCTGGCCTCAGCGCCTGGGAGCAGCCCAATCCGCAGCTGCAGCCGGTCACCACACTGGCGGCGCGAGTGCAGCTCCGGGTGGACGAGATGCGCGGCGCCTGGGCCAAAGTGACCGCCGAGAACGGGTGGAGCGGCTGGGTCGACGGCCGGCAGCTCAAAAAGAAGGGTGCCGGCGGCGCCATGAGCATGGGGGGTCTGACCCTGAGGCCGCTGCCGCTGATCGCCGGCGTGCTGTTGATCGTGAGCACGTTCATCGACTGGATACAGGCGTCTGTGGTCGCTCCCGTCGGTCTGAATAGCTGGGATATCCCGCTCCCATTCCTGTGGGACTACAACTCAGGTGCGGGGTTCGATCTGGGCTGGCTTCCTATGCTGCTCGGCGTGGGCGCCCTGGTCGTCGGCGTCGTCCCAACCAAAGTGCGCGCCTACTCAGCAGTCACCGGCCTCCTGGCCATCGTCGCCGCCGTGGTCTTCATGATCCAGTTGACCCGGTGGGCGAGCTTCTACTTCGGTGCATCCTTCGGAGACACGCTCCAGAATGCCGTGAGCGTTGGGCCCTATCTGGCCCTCGGTGGAGGGGCCCTGGCGCTCGTCGGAGCCTTCGTTCACAAGCAGTAGCAGTTCACCAACGATTGATGGGGCCCGCCGCAGCCGGCGGGCCCCATCACGAGCGCTACCCTGCACCGCCATGCCCGACTGGGATCCCGGCTGCTACTTGCGTTTTGCCGACCCTCGGCAGCGTCCTGCGCTCGACCTCATTGCACGTATTCCTCCGGCAGATGCGGGCGTCATCTGGGACCTGGGCTGTGGCACCGGAAACGTGACCCGCCTCCTCGCCGAGCGCTGGCCCGATGCCGACGTACACGGGCTCGATTCATCGGCCGACATGCTGGCCGCCGCCCGGGAGATCGACGGCATCACCTGGCAAGAGGGCGACATCGCCGAGTGGGAGCCAGCGTCTCCGGTCGACATCCTCTTCTCCAACGCCGCGTACCACTGGGTCGACGATCACGACACCCTCTTCCCCCGGCTGCTCCACACGGTGCGGCCCGGCGGGGTGTTTGCCACACAGATGCCGCGCAACACCGCCGAGCCCTCCCACCAGATCCTCTATCAAACCGCCCGCAGCGAGCCCTGGGCCGCTCGCGTCGGCCACCTCGCCGGATGGAAGCCGGTCGACGAGCCGTCCGCCTATTACGACCGCCTCGCCGGAGAGGCGACAGCCATCGAGATATGGGAAACCATCTACGTGCACGTTCTGTCCGGAGACGATCCGGTGGCTAGATGGACGCGAGGGACCAGCGCCCGCCGCTTCCTCGACGTCCTATCCGCCGACGAGGCCAAAGACTTTGTTGCCGATTACGCCGGGCGCCTGCGCGCCGCCTATCCGGCCCGGCCCGACGGCACCACGCTGTTCCCCTTCCGCCGCCTCTTCATCCTGGCCACACGGTGACCAGGCGCTGCGGGAGCAGCGACCTACCATCCTGCTATGAGAACTCGGCGGTGGCCGATCGTCGCTCTGGCACTGCTTGTCGCCGGCTGCGCTTTCGGCCCCGGAGTCGACCCCGATTTGGCGATCACCACCTACCCTGTAGCTGCCGACACCACCGAGGGTCCTGCGCCCACCCTGAACCCCACCGAATCAAACGCCACCGCCGCTGCAGCCGCCGACTATCTAGCCGCCTGGGCCGCCTTTGAGTGGGAGCGGGCGGCGCAACACGTTGTCGAGCCACCGGTGGGATTCTCCGGCATCCATGAAGACTGGCGCACCGGGCTCGCCGTCGATTCGGTCGCCTTCGACATCCTTCGGGCTACCCCCACGGCCACCGGTGGGGCCGAGATCGCCTTCCATGCCGCCGTAGAACTCGGCGGGACCGGCACCTGGGAGTTCGACGGTGTTCTGCCCATGGTGCGTGCCGGCGGACGCTGGCAGGTCGACTGGGTGCCGTCGGTGCTGTATCCCAGCCTCGAACCCGGCGACAGGCTCCAGATGTACCGCGAATGGCCGGAGCGAGCCGACATCCTCGATATCAACGGAACCTCCATAGCCACCGACATTGCGGTCAAGGCCATTGGGGTACGCCCCGACCAGATCGGGGACCTCAATTCTCTGGTCGATGCTCTCGAGACGCTGGCCGACATCCCCACCGAGCGGGTCATGGAACAGCTCGAGCAGCCCGGCATCCAGCCCCATTGGTTCCTCCAGGTGGGCAGCCTCACCCCCGACGAGTACGCGGCCGTCGCCGACGACCTCGAAGCCATTCCCGGGGTGCTGGTGCGCGATGCCACCGAACGCGCCTCACCCGGAGATCCTTTTGCCGATCACGTGCTCGGCACCACCGGGCCGATCACGGTCGAGATCCTGGACCAACTGGGTCCGCCGTACACGGCCACCGACGTCGTCGGCCGCTCCGGACTGGAGCTGGCCCTAGAACGAGAACTTGCCGGCACCCCGCGCCAAGAGGTACAGCGCGTCGACGCCTTGGGAGAGACCATCGAGGTGCTCGCCGAGTTCCCCGGTACCTCGCCGTCGGCGACAACCGTCACCCTCGACGCCGAAGTGCAGCTGGCCGTTGAGGGCGCTCTCACCGGCATCGACGAACCCGCCGCCATCGTCGTCGTCGACATCGCCTCAGGTGAGATCCGGGCCGCGGCGAGCCGGCCGGTCTCGGGTTTCGATCGAGCCATGCTCGGCCTCTATCCCCCCGGTTCCACGTTCAAGGTGGTCACCGCGGCGGCTCTCCTCGGTGCCGGCCTCACTCCGGGTACCACAGTCGAGTGCCCCAACGAGACCACCGTCATCGGCCGTACCTTCACCAACGCCGGCGACGTCGACCTTGGATCGATCTCGTTCCGCGACGCATTTGCCTTCTCCTGCAACACAACATTCGCCACACTGGCCGCCGAGGAGCTGACCGATGAGCAACTGATCATCGCCGCAGCGTATTTCGGATTCGGCAGCACCTATGCACTGCCCATTCCCGCCTCCAGCGGGTCTTTCCCCGTGCCGGCCGACGCCGCCGACCGCTCCGCAGCCGCCATTGGCCAGGGCCGGGTGCTGGCCAGCCCGCTCCATCAGGCAACGGTGGCCGCCGCCGCCGCATCGGGTGTCTGGAGATCGCCCCGCATCCTGCCCGGCACGGAAACGATCCAGACGTTCGAGTTGGGGGAAGGAATCTCCGATACCCTCGATGCGATGATGCTGCGCGTGGTGAACATCGGCACCGGTACCGCCGCCGCCGTTTCCGGCCAGGAGGTCCACGGAAAGACGGGCACCGCCGAGTACGGCACCGAAGGCGACACGCATGCATGGTTCATCGGCTATTGGGATGATTACGCCTTCGCCATCATCATCGAGGGCGGCGGGTTCGGCGGAGAGGTGGCCGCCCCGGTCGCCGCCGACCTGGTGGTCCGTCTCGCCGCGATCTAGCCAAGCCGGCGTCGGCTGTATGCCGGCGTCCATCCGGCGTCGGCACGTTCGGGAGTAGGGTGACAGCCACGGTGCCGGTCACCGGCCACCGGCGTTATCGATGACCAAACCCACGGAGCATCCTGATGCTGCCCCTCGAAACTAATCCCGGCGCCTACCAGCACGTCCTTGGCCTGCGTGTGGTGCGACGATTCCTCCCCGAGCCTTTCCCCTCCGAGGAAATCACCGCCGTCCTTGAGGCAGGCCGCTGGACCGGCAGTTCAAAGAACCGCCAAGCATGGGCATTTATCGTCATCGACGACCGCCACGCCATCGAAGCCCTGGCCACCGCCGGGCACTTCACCGCACCGTTCTCCGAGGCGGCGCTGGCGGTGGCCATCGTCCGCCTCCCAGAAGGCAACGATTTTGATTTGGGGCGAGCGGCGCAGAACATGATGCTCGCCGCCGCCGCACGCGGCATCGGCTCGTGCCCGATCACCCTCCACGACGTCGAACGAGCTGCCGAAGTACTCGGCCTTCCCGCCGGTCACTCCTGCCGCTGGGCTATCGCTTTCGGCTATCCGAATGCCGCCGCCGAGGCCGAGCAGCGCCGCAGCGCCCGTGCCCACGGCTTCTCCGGACGGCGCCCCCTGGAGGAGCTGGTCTTTCACAACCGCTACAAGGCCTGAGCGAGGCGGCACCCGGCCCCAGGGCCGCCAACGACCTCAGGAATCCGTCTCCGGGCCTCTTTTGTGGATGGGCGTGTCCACACCCTGCAGCGACAGGCCGGTGCCCGCCCCCGAGCGGGCCAGGATCACCTCGGCGAGAACGGCCACAGCCATCTCCTCGGGCGTCTCCGCGCCGATGTCGAGTCCTACCGGGCCGCGAATACGCGCCAGATCATGATCGGTACGCCCCACGCCGCGCAATCGGTCAAGCCGGGCGGCGTGGGTACGGCGGCTCCCCATCACACCGATGTACGGCACGGGAGAATCGAGGAGCAAAGGCAGCAGAGGTCCTTCCACTCTGTCATCGTGGCTCAGGATCACCACTGAGGTCCGTCCATCGAGTCCCAGCCGATCGAGTTCCTCGTGGGGCCAGCCCACGACGATCTCGGTATCCTCCGGGAATTTATCCGCGGTGGCCAGCGCCGCCCTGGGGTCACAGATCACCACCTCAAATCCAACCAGGGCGGCAAGAGCGGCGAGGGACTCACCGCCATGGCCCGCTCCCACAACGACAAGGCGCGGCGGGGGCGTCAGGATCTCAATGAATACCCGGCTGTCGCCGTAGGTGAGGGTGCGGCTGCGTCTTTGCAGCATCTCCACCGCGTCGGCCGCTACCAGGGCGGAAACGGCCTCGGGAAGCCCCCCTTCGACCAGACCCTCATCGCCGAACAGCGCACGCTGCCCGGTCCCAGGGCCGTCAATGACCGTGGCCAGCGCAGCCCGCCGGCCTTGTTCCAGGAGCCGGCGCGCCGCGTGCAGCGTTCTCACCATCGCTCCACAAACACCTGGATGGTGCCGCCGCAAGCGAGCCCTACCTCAAAAGCGTCATCATCCTGGATCTCGTAGGTGACGAGACGCGGCTTGCCGCTACGCAGCACCGCGCCGGCGTGCAGCACCACATCGCTTTCCACACAACCCCCACTCACCGAGCCCCAGGTGTCACCAGCCGACGAGACGAGGAACCGCGCCCCTTCACGGCGCGGGGCGGAGCCCGATGCCGACACCACGGTCGCACAGGCAACCTCTTTGCCCGCCGTGCGCCACGCTTCGTAGACCTCTAGAGCGTCAATCATGATGAGGTGACTCTACGCTTGGGGGCAGGTTCGACAGCCCGCCGCGTGCAGGCAGACTGCGGGGGCGTCCAGCGCCCCGGCCGGCCTAATCTATACGCTCCGGCCGGTGGACCGGATTGATGACCAGGAGTTCTAGATGAAGCGGTCGAGGAGCGACCTCGGAATCTTTGACGGAGTCAGAGGAGGCTACGGGCGGCAGCCGCGTCGCCGCAGCAGCGGCATACTTTCCTCTGCCCTCCTGGTTGCCGGCGCGGTCGCCCTTCTCGTTATTGCGGTCTGGGTTCTGTACCGGCGGCTCAATCCCAATCTCGGAGCAGATTTTGGTGTTCTCGGCCTCGATGGCGGCCCCGTCGCCGGTGCCCTGATCCAGAGTGAACTTGGCGAGGGCTCTACCGACGAGAGCGGCTTCGCCACGGTCGACATTGATCCCCCGGGCGAAATCGTCGTCACCGCTCCCGGGTACCATTCCGGGACATTCCTGGTGGAGACCGTCCCCGACAACGTCGTGCTCTACCTTCAACTCGAGCCGGTGATCCTCACCGGACGGGTCGTCGATCCAGACGGGAGCGCCATCAGCGAGGCAACGGTACGTCTTGGGGACACGGAGACCGCAACCAGCGAACTCGGGACCTTCGAGATCACCGCGGCCGCTCCCGGAACCGTTGAGGTGAGCAAGATCGTCTGGGAGACGACCACCGCAGAGTGGGATGGCTCCGCCGGGCGCCTCGACATCACCATGGACCCGTTTATGGTGCACGGATTGCGCGTCTACTACCAAGTCGCCGAGGACCTGAACCGGCTTGATGCCCTTCTCGACATGGCCGACGGCACCGCCATCAACGCCCTCCTGTTCGACGTCAAAGACGAGTGGGGCGCCATCATGTACGACACACAGGTGCAGGAAGCAATAGACATAGGGGCCGCCAATCTCTACGGCTACGACGTCGAGGCAGCACTGGAGATGGCCCAAGAGCGGGACTTCTACACCATCGCCCGCATCGCCACGTTCCAGGACAGCTTCTGGCCCGTGGCGCATCCTGAACACGCCATCATCAATGCCGAAACCGGCGAGCTGTGGAAAGGCGCCGATGGCAACACCTGGCTGGATCCCACCGACCAGGAGTCCTGGGAATACCCGATAACTCTTGCACTCGAAGCCTGCGAACTCGGCTTCGACGAGATCAACTTCGACTACGTCCGTTTCCCGTCGGAGCCAGACCTCTCCGACCTTCAATACGACCTCGACATCGATTACACGGCTCAGTACCAAGTGGAGCGGGTCGACACCATTGCCAGCTTCCTGAGAGAGGCACGCACCCGGCTTCACGAAGCCGGCTGTGCGGTTTCCGCCGACATCTATGCCATCGTGCTTTCGGTGCCCGATGACCAGGGTCTCGGCCAGAAAGTCGAAGAGCTCTCCTACGCCGTTGATGCCATTCTCCCCATGGTCTATCCGGATCACTACTGGTCGGGATGGCTCGGCTACACCTGCCCGTGGCAATACCCCGGCGAAGTTGTCGATCAGGCCCTTGGCGCGGCGCTGCCCCGCATGGCCGGGAGCGCGCAACTCCGGCCCCTGCTGCAGGCGCACAGCACCGAAAAGTGGCCCTGCGACTTCATCGAGTATGGGCCGACGGAGATCCAAGCCCAGATCGACCAGGCGGACGAGCGGGGTCTCGGCTGGATCCTCTGGCACCCTCTCAGCAACTTTGAGGCCGACTGGTTCCCGCCCGCCTCCGACTACCCGGACTAGCCGCGCTCCATCCAGCGCAGGAACCAGCCGCCGGCCAACTCGGCCACACGCTCCAGTGTCCCCGGCTCCTCAAAGAGATGACCGGCCCCGGGCACGATCTCCAGGGCACAATCGGCGACCATCGCCGCCTGCGCCGTCCTGTTGAGTTCGATGACGACGCGGTCAAGTGCCCCCACCACCAGCAGGGTTGGCGCCGAGACCTGGGGCAGACGGGCCAGGGCCAAATCGGGACGACCTCCTCTGCTGACAACGGCGGCGATGCCATCACCCTCCTCGGCGGCGGCCCAGAGCGCCGCTGCTGCTCCGGTGCTGGCCCCGAAGTATCCGATGGGAAGACCGGCGACATCGGGACGATCCCGCCGCAGCCACTCGGTGGCTCCGGCCAGGCGATCTCCCAGCAGAGGGATATCAAAGACGGCGGCCCTGTTGCCTCCCTCCTCCTCGGTCAGCAGATCGAAGAGCAGCGTGGCCAGCCCGGCTCCCTGCAGCCACTCGGCGACGGCACGGTTGCGCGGGCTGCGCCTGCTGCTCCCGCTGCCGTGAGCGAAGAGCACCACCCCTCGCGCCGAAACAGGCACAGTCAGCGTCCCCGGCAAGGGCGTTCCCCCAGAGGCTACGACCACCTCCACCGAGGTGCTCGGGCCGGCGGCTTCGAGAAGCTCCTGCACCTCCGTGTCGGTGGTCTGCCCGAAATCGGAGTAGGCGGCGCCAACGGCAAACATAAATCCCGGCATCTCCAAACAAACCAGCCCGTCGACAAGCGCCGCCATCTCGTCGATGATCTCCGGAGCCGCCACGGGAACGGCCAAGACCACCCGGTCCGCTCCGCGGCGCCGCGCCGCTTCCACTGCGGCACGCGCCGTGTAGCCGGTGGCCAGGCCATCGTCCACCACCACCGCGCTGCAGCCCTTCAGGGGCATCGGCTCTCGACCGTGACGGTAGACCGCACTCCGCCGGGCCAGCTCCCGATGCTCTTCGCCCGCCACAGCCTCGAGAGCTTCCTCGGCGACGCCAAGCTGTGAGATGAGAGGCACGTTGCGCACGGTGACGCCGCCCTCGGCGATTGCCCCCCAGCCCAGCTCCGGGTTGCCCGGAGCACCCAGCTTGCGAACAACTATGATGTCGAGCGGCGCATCGAGCATACGGGCCACCTCGGCAGCCACGACCACCCCGCCACGAGGAAGGCCGAGCACCACGGGATGCTCCACACCTGCCGCCTGCAGCCGTTCACCGAGTAGACGGCCCGCGTGAACACGATCACGGAACATCGGTACCAGTTTCCCCCTTTGCGGCTCCCGGGTCCAGCGGCGCCGGCGTGTTTGAAGGGGACATTCGCCCCTAGGAGGCGCCTCGATGGCGCGGAATCATGTCGGCAGGCAGCCGCAGCAACGGCACCTGCACTGGTTTGACCCGGCGGAAGAGCCGGGGACAAGGCGGTGGCGTGCGGGCCAAGCTGTGGGCCCGAGCACACAGCGCCCCCTCCTGTGAGCGTCCAGGACCCGCGGCGACCGACCCGCCGCCACCGCCCGTTTTTGGAGCGCGTCGCTTCAATCAGGCATATAGTTCCGCCATGACCGATCAGGGAGGGCTCGTCAAACTGCACGCTGCGGTGTGCAAAGGGCTCTCGGATCCAAAACGGCTCATGATCATCGACGCCTTGCGCTATGGCGAAAGAACCGTCAGTGACCTTTGTCTCACTCTGGAACTGCCACAGGCGAACACGTCGCAGCACCTCGCCACTCTCCGCGAAAAGGGGATGGTGCAGGTGCGGCGTGAAGGTCAGTATTCCTATTACTCGTTGTCCTCACCAAAGATTCTCCAGGCGATGGATCTACTGCGTGAGTTCATGAACGAGGTGTTCCCGAAGCCTCGTGCTCCGACGTCGCAGTAGCCGCAAGGCACTGCTGCTCGAACCGACCGCGTGCCTCGGTTCCCGTCGAGGCGCTGTTCAGCTGCGTCCTGCGAACCCGCGGCGTCGCCATCGTGTGCCAACACCAAAACGCAACGCTGCAAACATCCCTATCAACAGCTTGCCGCGAGCCAAGGAGGCCCAGTGATATCGGTGAAACGGAACCGTGTCGTGGTGGCCGTCTTCGGCTCGTCTCGCACCGCGCCTGATGATCCCGAGTACGCCGAGGCACAGACCTGCGGCAGGCTCCTCGCCGAGAGCGGATACGCCGTGGCCACCGGAGGCTACGGCGGCAGCATGGAAGCGGTGTCACGCGGAGCAGCGGAGGCCGGTGGCCATGTCATCGGAGTCACCGACCGTGGCGCATTCCCCGACCGGGGCGGACCCAACCGATGGGTCATGGAGGAATGGGCCGCGGCGAGCCTCACCGAGCGTATTCACGGGCTGATAGGCGCCGCAGTAGCCGCCATCGCGCTGCCCGGCAGCATCGGTACCTTTGCCGAGCTGGTCGCCTCCTGGTATGTCGCCCAGACGGCCTCGCAACGCAACATGCCGGCAGCACCGATCGTCGCAGTTGGCGCCGGGTGGGCCTCGATCATCGATTATCTCGCCGGAGCACTCGATGTGCCCAACGACACCGTCATCCGCGTCGACAGCGCGGAGGCCGCCGTCGCCCAGGTTCGCCGGCGGGTCCCGTTCAGTCCTCGGCAGGACTCAGGCAGCTGAGCCAGATCACCCGATCCATGAGCAGACCGGGCTGGGCCTCGTCCTGAACCTGGCTGATTCCCAGCTCAATCCTTCGCCCTATGCCCAAGCATGAGGCCGGTGGCAGATTCCACGGACCATCTTCGATACGCCAGACCGACTCGGTGACGTCGTAGGCGTCACCGGCTGGAGAGTCACGGTCGGTGCTGAAACCGATCTGAATGGTGTCATCCGACTCATCGACCACAACGGCGTAGCCGGTCTTTCTCTCGATCTCGAGGTCGGGAGCGCTCGACGATCCCCCATCGCTGCTGCAAGCGGCGATGGCGGCAACAAGCACCACCAGCAGAATGGCACGAGTTCTGGACATGTCCTCTTGTTCCCTTGCTTCCGGACCACAGGTTAGGCGACGGTGCAAATGGCCCCGGGCACGCCCCGAGACTGAACCGGCCGCCCCGTCTACACTCGCCAAACGTCCGAGGAGAACGACGATGGCACACAAGGACGGTTTCTATCTTGGCGGCGTCATCGATCCCGAGACCGACACGCGATCCAAGGACATCGTCGTATACCCCCGGCCCACCTGACCACACACGGCGTCATCGTGGGCATGACCGGGTCGGGCAAGACCGGGCTGGGCATCATCTACCTGGAAGAGGCGCTACGGGCCAGGATCCCGGCGCTGATTCTCGACCCCAAAGGTGACATGACGAACCTCCTGCTCACCTTTCCCGACCTCGAGCCCACCGACTTCCTACCCTGGATCGACGAAGCCGAGGCAAAACGGGCCGGTTCGACTCGCGACGAGTTGGCGGCCCAGACCGCCGAGTTGTGGAGATCAGGCCTCGAGTCCTAGGACCTCGGCGGCAAAGACATCGCCGCACTGCGCCGGGGCGCTGAGTTCACCATCTACACGCCTGGTTCCGGCGCCGGGGTTCCGCTCGACATGATCGGATCGCTGGCCGCTCCCCCAGATTCCGACGACGAGGCGATACGGGATGAGATCGAGGGTTTTGTCTCAGGCCTGCTGGGCCTCGTTGGCATCACCGCCGATCCGTTGGCCAGCCGTGAGCACATCCTGATCTCCAATCTCGTCGAACGCGCCTGGGCCGCGGGCGAGGACCTGACTCTCGAGGCGCTGCTCGCTCGAGTACACCGGCCTCCACTGCGCAAGCTCGGTGTCTTCGAGATCGACACCTTTTTTCCCGAGAAAGACCGCCTCAACCTGGCCATGAGGTTCAACGCGCTCCTCGCCTCGCCATCTTTTGCCGCGTGGCGCTCGGGCCCGCCGCTCGACATCGAATCGATGCTCTGGTCTGGTGACACTCCCCGGGCGGCGATCGTCTACCTGGCCCACCTCTCCGACGATGAGCGGCAGTTTGTGGTGACCGCAGTGCTCTCGAAACTGGTCACCTGGATGCGTTCTCAGAAAGGGTCGAGCGATCTTCGTGCCATGGTCTACATGGACGAGGTCTTCGGCTTTGTGCCGCCAACGGCTGCGCCTCCGTCCAAAAAGCCGATTCTCACCATCCTCAAGCAGGCTCGCGCCTTCGGGACTGGGATGTTGCTGTCCACACAGAACCCGATCGATCTCGACTACAAGGCGATGTCGAACGCCGGTACTTGGTGTGTAGGCCGTCTCCAGACGGAGCGCGACAAAATGCGCATTCTCGAGGCGCTGCAGTCGGCGAGTGGTGACCGTGATGTGTCTCGCCTGGATGCTCTCATCTCCGCTCTCGACAAACGCGAGTTCCTTCTGCACGACACCAGGGAATCGGAACCCACGGTCTTCGCCACACGGTGGGCGATGTCCTATCTGAGAGGCCCCCTCACCAAGAATCAAATCACCGATCTGACCGCCGACGACCCTCTACACGATATGGGTGTGGATCGCCCTGCTGATGCGGAACGAGCGGTGGCCGGCGTCGCCGACGATGAGAGCGCCATTGCTCCTGAGATTGCACCCGGCGTGCCCGTTCATTACCTCGATCCGGCTGCCGCTTCGGCCGACCAGGTTGGAGCAGACCGCAACGGCGCCCGATTCGAGGCGGCTCTCTGCGCCCAGCTACACCTCACCTTCGACGACGAGCGGGCAGGAGTCGACCACGATGAGGTCTGGGAGGCCGTCTACCACCCGCTCGGCGCCCGGATCGATGCGGCAGACGCCACCGTCGTCGACTACGACGAGCGCGATTTCCTCGATGAAGCTCCTGCAGGAACCACTTACCTGCTGCCGGAAGCGCCCATCGACAAAGAGGCCTTCTTCGCCGAGTCCGCCAACACGATCAAAGACCACCTCCATCGCAGCAGATCGATCCAGGTCCTGTGCAATCGGGATCTCAAGCTCTACTCCCGCGTCGGTGAAAGTGCCCAGGAGTTTTCAGCCAGATGTGATGCGGCCGCCCAAGAGCACGCCGACCGTGAGGTGGCAAAGATCCGGGACCGTTTTGAGGGCAAGATGGACACCATCCGCAGCCAGATCGAAGCGGCACGGCTCAAGGTGGACGACGCCGGGCTCGATGCCGACACCCGCCGCAATGAAGAGCTCGTATCCGGAGCAGGGACCCTCATCGGGGTGCTGTTCGGAGGTAGGCGTTCGAGCCGCTCCATGTCCTCGACCGCATCGAAGCGCTCGATGACCCGCAGGGCTGAACAGCGCCTCCGCACCGCCGAGGCCAAACTCACGACAAAAGTCGAAGATCTCACCGAGCTGGAAGACAGCCTGGCCGAAGAAATCACTGAGATAAACGCTGAGTGGTCGGCCGTGGGCAACCAGATCAAAACCATGGAGATCGGCCTTGAGAAAACGGACATCGCCGCAGATGAGGTTGCGCTCGTTTGGATACCGCACAAATGAGGGAAACCTGGAGGCGGCCATCGCGCCGATGATCGAGGCAAACCGTTCTCAGACCGTCTACTCTGGCCACCGTGAGTAGCAGCCGACCTGCCATCCACGCCATCGAGCAGGACAGCGACGGGGACGACGTTCGAGTCACGATCACCCTCGACTGTGGCAAAAAACGCCACTACGGCCAGGCGATCGGGGAGGCAGACCCCTCCCATCGGCCCCGCTTGGCCGCTGAAGCGGCCCTTCGCGCCGTCGAACACCTCATCGGAGACGACACCCGTCTGGAGTTGATGGCCGTGGCGACGGCCGGTCTGGGCCAGGCGCGCATCGCTCTGGCGCAGATACGCGCCGGCGACAACGGAGACATGCTGGTGGGCACCGCGGTGATTCGGGAGGACGATCCGCCGCTGGCTGCGGTGCGGGCGGTCATGGATGCCCTGAACCGCCGCCTCGAGATGATCCTCTAGGACTCCTCGTCCGGCGAGGTCAGCGCGGCCAGGATGTCACGCAGGCTCACCACACCAAGCAGCTCACCCTCGTCCATCACCGGCATGTGCCGGTAGCCGATCTCAAGAAGCCATGCGGCAGCTTCCTCGACATCAACATCCGGCGAGAAGGTGTCGGGCGCATCGGACATCCAGTCGGAGACCGTTTCCTCCTCCGGATCGGCTCCCTGAGCAATGGCTCTCACCACATCACGCTCGGTGACAATGCCGACCAGCTGCCGGCCGTCGACGACAACGACGCTGCCCACCTCGTTCGCGATGAGTGCTTCGGCGGCATCGGCCACCGAAGTCTCGAACCCGATCACCGTGGCGCTGCCGCTCACAAGAGCACGGAGCTTCACGACGGTTCCTTCCCTAAGTCATCGCCAGGCTAGCGGCCGCCAACCCTGCCAGTCGGGTCCACCCGCCTGGGTATTCCGAGACTGAAAGTCAGGCGAGATCCTGCTCGCGGATGCCGAACGATGGATGGCGCAAACGACACAGCGCCAGCTTCTCCAGCTGCCGGATACGCTCGCGGGTGAGGTTGAACTCCTCGCCGATTTCCTCGAGCGTCCGCGGCACACCGTCCATAAACCCATAACGGAGGGCAAGGATGCGACCCTCACGCTCGGGAAGACGGCCGATGGAACGCCTCAGGCTGTCGGCGATGTCCAGCTCCTCGGTAACGCGTACCGGGTCAACGGCGTCCTCGTCCTCGATGAAGTCACCGAGCTGGGCACCGTCCTCGCCAACCGGCTGCTCGAGTGAAACGGTGTCGGCCACGCCAAGAGCCAGCTCGACCTTGTCCACCGTCACTCCCGCCTCTTCGGCGATCTCCAGCGGCTTGGGATCGCGGCCGAGCTCGGCCTTGAGGCTGGCCTGGGCGGCTCGCACCGCGGCAAGGGTGTCGTGCAGATGCACGGGAATGCGCACGGTTCGCGACTTGTCGGCGATGGCTCTGGTTATGGCCTGGCGGATCCACCAGGTGGCATACGTGGAAAACTTGAAGCCCTTACGCCAGTCGAACTTCTCCACTGCCCTGATGAGCCCGAGATTGCCCTCCTGGATGAGGTCCAGGAAATCGATGCCCGAGGTGTTGGCGTAGCGCCTGGCATTGGCCACAACGAGGCGCAGGTTGGCGGTGAGGAAGTCGTCCTTGGCTTGACGGCCGAGACGCACCAGACGCTTCAGCTCAATCTTCTCCTCCTTGGCGGTGATGTCCTCCTCCTCGAGACGCCGCTGTGCCTCTTCACCTGCCTCGATCTTCTGGGCGAACTCGACCTCGAGCTCTGCGGTAAGGAGCTCGTATTCACCGATCGCCGTCAGGTACTGGCTGACCAGGTCGGTGGTGAGTCGGCCTCTCTCGTCGGTGAGCTTGTTGCGCTCGCGCTCACGACGCGTGCGGCTGCTGACTGCCATCTGTTGTGCCGTGTCCTCTCGGTGCTTGGGAAGCGATGAAGCTTGTGAAAGAATTCACAAGGGCTGGCTCTCACCCACTATGACACAACCCGTGCACTTTGTGAACCCCCCATCTGCACTATTCGCCGGGCCTGGGCCGCTCCCTCGTACGGCCGCCGAGTCATCGGACCGCGTGCGCCCGCGACCGTCTTGCCCACCGCAGAAAGGCGAGACGCGACTACGGTATGCGCCTGCGCCGGTGACGGCCCTGCCGCCGCCGTGCCCCAAGACAGAAATGCCTCTTCCGCTATTACCCTGGCGAAATCCAGGATCTACAGATGAAGCGCCCCATCCCCGAGTCCAGACGCATTCTCCTCCGTAGCGCGGTTGTGGTGACCGTTGCCGTCGCTCTCGTCCTTGGGGCCTATGGGTTCCGGGTCTGGTGGGCCTGGGCCCATGAGGTGGAGACGCTTCCTTTCGATATACAGGGATCGCGCGAGGAAATGGGATCCCCAACCGTGACCGTAGCCACCCTCGACGCCCCGACCACTACATCGGCTATCACAACAACCACTGAGGAGGTACCCGTCGAGCCGGTGTTCGGAGACGACGCCGTCGATGCCTACCTCATCATCGGTAGCGATCAACGGGAGAAGTACGGACCCTCCAGCCGGGCCGACGTGATCATGCTGTTCCTGTTGCCCATCGGCGATAGCGACCCGGTGCTGCTGTCGATCCCCCGCGATCTCTGGCTGCCCAACCCCTGCACCCACTCCAACTCGAGGATCTCCGACAACCTCAACGGCTGTGGCGACAGAGCCTCCGGGCCCGAGCAACTTGCCATTGCGGTGGAGGACTACACCGGCATCGAGGTTGACCATTTTGTCCTCTTCGGTTTCGACGGCTTCAAGACAATCGTCGACCGCGTCGGGGGTGTCGAGGTCTGCGTCGGGGATTACCCGGTGCGCGACACCAAGCCGCTGCTGAATCTGCCGGCCGGCTGCAGCGTCGTCGACGGCAAGACCGCGCTTGCTTGGATGCGGTCCCGAAAGACACAGGAGTACGTCGACGGCGTATGGCGAATCATCCCCGACATGAGTGCTTTGGCCCGCGATCAGCGGCACCAGGAGCTGATCCTCGAAGCTCTCCGGCGCCTCAAGAACCTCAATTCCCTTGGCGAGCTCACCGGTCTCATCGAGGACCTCGCCGGCATGTTCGCCATCGATGAGACCCTCTCTCTGGGCGAGGCCATCAATCTCGCCTGGGATATGCGCAGCCTCGATCCTTCCAGCGTGCTGCGACCCACCATCCCCGTGGCCTTCTACACCACGGAATCGGGCGCCATCGTCTTGATAGGGCTCGCCACCTTCCAGGAGGTCCTGGAGTCGGTATGGCCTGAGGCCGGCGAAATCCTCTGGGGCGCCTGAGCCTTCTTGTCGCGCCGCGCCAACCCCTGATCATGTGTTTCGAGACGGCCGCCGAAGCCGCCGCTCCCGCGCTGGGTGGTGTGAAACCAATATGATGCCAGTAAGCGACAGGGGCCCTCAGCCGTGGAAGAACCACCCCGGTATTCCGGTGATGACCAATATTCGGGCGACGAGGCCTTTCCCCGCTTCGAGCCCAGAAGAGCATCCCAGTCGGCCCGGACCCCAATCCGAGGCGGAACTCGAGGTGCCGGGCCTCCATCGGGTCAGGCCAACCCGGTGCTGGTCGGTTTCGCCATCGCGGTCGTGCTCGCCGCCATCAGCATCATCGCGTTCGGCATTCTGGCTCGCACGGACGAAGGCGGCGCCGATGGGCCCGACACCACAGCGACCGACGGCGGCACCGAAACCACGCTTGAAGACGGCGCCACCGAAACCACCCTCGAAGACGGCGCCACCGAAACCACCCTCGAAGACGGCGGCACCGCTTCCACACTCCCCGATGGAACGACCCCAGCCATCACACCCGCCGCCGATGCCGTTCCCGTCTCCGAGCTGACGATGAAATCGGACGGCATCGGCCAATACGACTTCGGCAGCGACGGCGACGAGGCACTCGGCGTGTTCGCCGCCACGTTTGGAGACCCCACCCAGGATTCCGGGTTCTTTGTCGGCAATGGAGTCTGGGGGGAGTGCCCCGGCGATCCGATCAGGGTGGTGCAGTGGGGTCCCCTCAATATCGTGGTGAAGGGCGAAGCGGGCAACAGCGAATTCATCTCCTACCGCATGGACATCGCATACGGCGGCCGGGATGCCGCACCGGTCGACATGATGACCCTCAGCGGCCTGAGGGTCGGTGACACCGTGGGCGACCTGAAGGAGATCTACGCAGACTGGCCCATCAGCTTTGTCGTCGACTCGGGAGTTGGTGGGCTCGTCTTCCAGCTCCGCCTCGAGACCGGAGGCAAGGTGCTGCTCTGGGGTCCCGTCGATTCGGCGGACGACGACGCCATGGTCACCGGCATCTACTCGCCTGATCACTGCGACGAGGGCTGATGATCTAGAGCCGAAGCGTGTCGCCCCGCGACGGAACCGTCACCTCGATGCTGTAGGTTGACCTCAGCGCCTTCGCCAGCTCTTGACGAGCATCGTCTTCGCCGTGAACGAGGGCAACGCGCCGCGGCAACGATTCCCCTACCCAGCGCAGCAAATCATCGTGGTCCGCGTGGGCGGAAAACGCCTCGAGGCGCGTCACCTCCGCCCTCACCTCGATGTCGTCTCCGTGAATCCGCACCCGCTCGGCCCCGTCTACCAGCTCTCGGCCCAGCGTGCCCGCCGCCTGGTAGCCGACAAACACGATGAGATTCTCGGCAAAGGGCAGGCGGCGCTTCAGGTGGTGCGGCACCCGGCCCCCGGTAGCCATGCCCGAAGCCGAAATCACGATCATGGGGCCGCGGCGCTTGTTGATCTCCTTCGACTCGTCAACGGTAGGCGTGAAGCGGAGCCGATCAGGCCGCAGCGGGGCCGCACCCTGCAGGTCCAGGGCCCGCATCTCGAGGTCGTGCTCCTCGTGATGCCGCTGGTACACCTCGGTGGCCTCGATGGCCATAGGGCTGTCGAGGAAGATGGGCAACGAGGGGACCCGGCCTTCGTCCTCCAGCGCTCGCAGTCGGTAGAGAATCTCCTGGGTGCGCCCGATGGAAAAGGCGGGCATAACCATGACTCCGTCCCGGTCGACGATGCATTGCACTGCTTGCTCGAGAAGGCCATCCGGATCGGCATCGGCCTCGTGCCGGCGCCCCCCGTACGTCGATTCGAGCAAGAGGAGATCAGCCGGCGCCGGAGGCTCCGGATCTTTCAGCACGGGAACATCCCAGCGCCCCACGTCCCCGGAGAATACGATGCGCTTGTCGCCGGTTTCCAGCCCGATGTGCGCCGACCCGAGTATGTGCCCCGCATACGAGAAGCGAGCCCTCCCACACGACACGTCGATCCACTCGTGGTAGTCCACGGGGCTCAGCAGGCCCAAGGCGCGCTCGGCATCGGCCTCGGTGTACAGAGGAAGTGCCGGCTCATGCCGGCTATAGCCCTTCTTGTTGGCGTAGGCGGCCATCTCCTCTTGTAGATGTGCCGAATCGGGGAGCATCACTCCCAGCAGGTCGGCAGTCGCCGCGGTACAGCGGACCGGACCGGCGAAGCCATGAGTGCCCACCAATCTCGGCAGATAGCCGGTGTGATCGATATGGGCATGAGTCAGCAGGACCTCGTCGGGCAGGTGCTCTTCAAGGAACGGGTCACTCCAGTTGAGCTCCCGAACGCGGCGTAGGCCCTGGAACATGCCACAGTCGACAAGCACCGAACCGGCAGTGTCCTCAACGAGGAACTTTGATCCGGTCACCGTGTCGGCTCCGCCGAGGAACGTGATCGTGGCCACCAGCGGCGACGCTAGCGCCTTCGCCGGCCGCTCGCGAGCACCGCAAACACGCCGACGGCATCAACAAGCTCCGATGGGGTCTCCTTCCCGCGGAAGAGATCAATGAAGGCTCCCCAGCCGACGCCGAGCTGGATGAAGGCCCAGACCAGAGCGACCGCCAGCGCGCCGAGCACGACCAGCGTGCCCATCCAGCGGAGCAGATAGACCCGCGCCTCCTCGGGATCCTCCCAGTAGGGCCGCGGCCACATGCCGGAGCCCAGCTCCGGGAAGGAGGCCATCTGGTCTCGATCGGAACGGTCGCCGGCTCCAAACCACCTGTGCGATTCGAGAAGAGCGACCTCGGCCACAGTCGAGCTGCGCCGCCGGTCTCCTCGCTTCTTTGCGCCCGCCTTGCCCGCGGGCAAAGAAGAACGCGTCGGCGCCAGCGGGCCCAGCAGGCGCTGCCACCACGGAGGACGCTCCTGCCGCGGGCCGAAGATCACCACCTCACCAAAAGGATCGGCGGCACCGAGGGCGCCGAGGATGCGGGCCGAGACGGGCCGGCCTCGAGCGGCCATTCGAGAAGAAGGAGGCGCCGGCGGGTCGGGAGGGGCAGGCGTGGACGCCACCGCCAGCCAAGTTGCGGTCACCTCGGGATCCAGAAGCAGAATCTCGGACAGAGCCTTCACCTGCTGCGCCGACGGCAGATCTTCGCCGTGCTCCCAACCGCCCAAGACGCTGGGACGAACGCCGACGAGGTCGGCCAGCCTCGCCTGGGTCAAGCCGAGAGCGCGCCGACGCTCCCGCAGCTCATTCCCCAGGGCCGAGGCCGCCATCGTCATCCTCTGTCGGTTGCCGTCAAGGTAGTCCAGGCCCGCCGTCTGCGGTACACAAGGCCAGCGGCCGATGCCCCAACGCCTCCGTGTCGAAAACCCGCCGCCTCCTCCTCTCAAGGCGTCGGTCGGCGGGCCTGTCCAGGCCGCCCGGCCCAGTCCTGCCGCGGCGGATTTGGAGCAACCGCAGCGCCGTACACTCCAAAGATCCGCGGCACGCCGGCGGAGGCGCGCCGCGGTCAAGGATTCCCCTGATTCCATAGGCAAACAAGAAAGAGAACTCGCGCATGAAGAAAGACACGGTGATCATCGGCGGCGGCCCCGCAGGCGTCATAACCGCCCTCACGGCCAAAACCATGCATCCCGAGAAGACGATCTGCATGGTCAAGGAGATCGGTGATGGAGCCATCCCTTGTGCCATTCCCTACATGATCCACTCCATGGATGATCCCGAGCAGAACCGGATGAGCAATGTGCCGCTGGAGAAAGCCGGCGTCGAGATCATCGTCGACCGAGCCTCTGCTTTCGACCCGGATTCCCGTGTTGTGAAGCTGGATTCCGGAGACACGATCACCTACGACCGCCTCGTGCTCGCCAGCGGGACCCTGCCCTCGACGCCCCCAATAGAAGGCACCGACCTGCCCGGCGTCTTCACCATCGAGAAGAGCCTCTCCGCCATGACCGCTCTGCGCGCCAAGGCCCGGGAATCCAAGCGTGTGGTCATACTGGGAGGTGGCTTCATCGGGGCCGAGTTTGCCGATGAGCTGGCGCGCGGAGGTGACGCCGAAGTACACGTGATCGAGATGATGCCAAAGCTGTTGCAGACCGCCTTCGACGACGAGTTCTGCGATCTGGCCCAACAGATTCTCCAGGACGCGGGCGTGATAGTCCATACCGACACCCGGGCAGTCTCGATCAACGGCAACGCCGCGGTCTCTTCGGTCACACCGGCCGACGGCGAGGAGATGCCCGCGGACATGGTTCTGGTCGGTGTTGGAGGCAAGCCGAACGTGTCTCTGGCCAAGGCCGCCGGCTTGCGTATTACCGACGGCGGATCGATCTGGGTAGATGCCTACATGAAGACCAGCGTGCCCGCCGTTTTCGCCGTAGGCGATTGCGCGGTGAAGCGTGATTTCTTCACTCGCCGGGAAGTCCCGGTCTGGCTGGCCTCAACGGCCACCGCCGAAGCCCGCATCGCCGGCAGCAACCTCTACGAAATACGCGTGCTGCGCCAGATTCAGGGCACCATCGCAGCATTCTCCACACGCTTCGGCGGTGTCGCTTTCGCCAGTGCGGGGCTCACCGCGCGCACCTGTGAGCAAGAGGGATTCCGCTACGTGGAAGGGGTCGCCACCGCGCCGGACCGCCATCCGGGCTCCCTAGCAGGCGCCAGCGAAATGCAGGTGAAGCTGCTCTTCGCCGACACCTCGGGCATCCTGCTCGGCGGCCAGGTCAAAGGTGGCGATTCGGTCGGCGAGCTGATCAACGTGATCGCCCTGGGAATCCAGAAGAAGATCAACGTGCGAGAGCTGGACATGATGCAGATAGCCACCCATCCGCTGCTGACTGCGGCACCGACGGTGCACCCGCTGATCAATGCCGCCCACCAAGCGCTGGGCAAGCTCACCGTCGAAGCGTCCTAGGGCGTCGAAACCGCTAATCGCCGGGGCCTTGGGCGACCCGCACCTGCCGGGCCGCCCATCGCCATTTGTCTGGAGGCGTGCTAGGCCCTGCGCACACAGCGAGCCGAATACTCTGCGCCGCCCCTCTTGGTGACCCAGCCGCCGTCCTCGTCCAGCAACTTGGGCGGACCGGCCACGTTCTCGAACAGCACGCACTGGCATCCCGCGCATGCGTCGCCTCGGGGGACGACGCGAATCAGCACGCGTCGGCCGTCGGTGTCGGTAACCGACTTCTTTTCGATTCGGCAAGCCCGAGCCGCGCAGTAGAACCACTCGATACCCTGATCGTCGGTGAAGCTGCCTCCCTTGGCCACTCCACCCCTGCGGAGCGCGGCCCAAGCGAACCCGCCGCCCAGCAGAGCCAACGCCACTAGCACCAAGATCAACAGACACCAGGGGAAGCTGCTCCCTTCGGTGGTCGAGACCGCGGCGTCCTCCTCAATCGCTGCCGGCACGGTGGTGCCCGACATCGTGGTGTTGGACAATGTGGTCTCCGATACCATGATCTCGGGAACGGTCATATCCGAAACCGTCGTGTCTGATTCCCCGCCACTCGCAGGCACCGTGGTCTCTGGCGGGACGGTGGTGGTCGGCAACGGTTCGGTCACCTCGAAGGTCAAATCGGCGAAGTTGAATTCACCGTTGACGTCCATTGGGTGCTCACCCAACGGCATTTCGGGAATTGTGCCGAGCAGATTGAAATCACCATTGTCGTCGGCGTAGCCGATGGCAATCGTCCAGCCACCGAACTCAACCGTCACCATCTCCCCCGGATCAAACCCCGAACCAAAGATCGTCACATCGGACCCCACCGGGCCTGAACCGGGTGTGACCCCGGCCGCCTGGGCCAGGGCGACGCCGCCGATTGTCATCACCAGCGCTGCCGACAACAACAAGGCGGCCAAATACCTCGAACGTGGTAGTGCGGCCACTCGCATTCTCTACCCCTCCGGTGTGAGGCGAGAGAGTCTATGGAGGGCGTTGTTACTATGCGAGTAGTGTTAAATCACTTTGCTGCGCAGTGTCCTTCGTCTCCGCACCCAGTGGCTCAATCCTCATCCCGTAGTCGCACTTCGCTGGCGTTTTCGGGGCGGATCCCCAGAATTCCCGAGTAGAAGGCGCGGATCTTGTCCATGTCGGACCGGATGTTCCCGGACGGTGTCAGGATCGGCCCCAATCCGATTAGCTTCTCGGCGCCGTTGATGAACCCCAGTCCTATGGGGACTCCGGCCTCAACGGCGATGTGGTAAAAGCCGGATCGCCAGTAGGGAAGCGGCCTTCGGGTTCCTTCGGGAGCCAAAACCAGAGCGAGCTTCTCAGAGGCGTCGAAAACGGAAACCATCTGCTCGACGACCCCCTGGCTCATATCACGCCGCACCGGAATGCCCCCGATCCAGCGCATGAACCACCCATAGGGCCAGCGGAAGAGAGTGTGTTTCCCGATCCAGGAGAGCTTCAGGCCGAGAGCCCAGCCCGCCAGCAATCCCGGCACGAAGTCCCGGTTTGAGGTATGCGGCGCGACGATGACAACCAGCTTGGGCTGCACAGGGGTCTCCCCCTCCACCCGCCACCCGACGAGGCACAGCGCCCACGCCGCCAAACGCCGTCCCATTACAGACCTTTCCACGGCCACGTTGGAGCCGGCCGCTTGTCACCCGCTCCAATTATCCCGCAACGAGCAGCCGGGACGAAGTCGGATTCACCGGCACCCGCTCATTTCGATCCCGACAGGCCTCAGCCTTCGATGATTGCGCTCGGCTCTTCCTGCCGGCTGGACATCGAACGCAGGTGGATAACGATCATCAGGCTGATAACCGCAGCCCAAGCGCACCACAGGGAGACAACACCATTGGAGAGCAGCAGCGCCAGTGTCACCACCGCGGCCAGGTTCAATAACCCAAAAACCACAAGGCTCCGCCTGCTGG
>CAZTJO010000004.1:51305-54117 GCA_964614095.1 uncultured Acidimicrobiia bacterium | reverse complement strand
GTCACCACCGCGGCCAGGTTCAATAACCCAAAAACCACAAGGCTCCGCCTGCTGGACATCAGCAGCGGACCACAGGTGGCCACGACATACAACGCAGTGATCTGACCTCCGTAGCCGAGGTCCACGCTGTAGTCGATGTAGCGGTGAGCCACCTCGGCGCCCACCGGTCCCGAGACCATCTCCGTCATGAGCACCGCCGCCACCACCACCCCCACCACACCAAACGGGATCACAAGTCTTCGCCGTCGCAGGTCGGGCTCGATCGCATAGACCGCCCCAGGCACCAGAACCGGCAACACCCCGAGTGCGATTACCAGGTAGGCCCACAGGGCGACGGTGCCCACACCTTCGGGCACGCGGCCATCCAGCCCCCACCAATTGAACGCCTCGATGATCTGATGAACGCCGAAGACCAGCGGCAGAACCGCCAGCGGAATGTCGTTTCGATCACGCAGATGGCGGAGCGCGTCGACGCCAGCCCCGCTGATCACGATCCCGCCCACCAGGTCGGCCTCCGCCGAAAAACACACAGTTCCTCCGGAGCGGATGCGATCCGTGACTGCACCCTAACCGGCAGCAGCACTGCCCGCTTGGTGAGGTCGCCAACTGACACCGGATTCGGCGCGGCCGGCGCCGGTGAACCCGGCCGCCGGCACTCCGGCGAAACTAGCCTTCAGGACGCGGCGGCCGGTTTGCCGAATACCGCGGTACCGTAGGCAGTGGAGGCGTCCGAGCGCCTGGTGGGCTCCCCGGTCTTCAAAACCGGTGGGGGGTCGAAAGGTCCCCGGCGGGTTCGATTCCCGTCCGCCTCCGCCAAGTTCGGTCCGGGGCTGTGCTTTCATGCCGTCATGGCCGAACGTCACATACGACGAGAACGACGCCGCCTCACCGCCACCGTCACCGACCTCGAGGTGCGGCGCCAGCGTGCCCTGCTCGTCGGCGTTCACGGCCGCGACCCGCAGGATGCCCAGGTATCAATCGAGGAGTTGGCCCGCCTCACCGACACCGCCGGCTCGGATGCAGTCGATCGAATCCTGCAGCAGCGCCCCGCACCCGACCCGGCCACCTACCTGGGGAAAGGAAAGGCGGCAGAGCTGGCCGCCTGGAGTCAACAGCTCGACATTGATGTCGTCGTCTTCGACGGCGAGCTGACCCCCGTGCAGCAGCGGAATCTTCAGGAGATCTTCGGCTGCGACATCGTCGATCGGGTGGGCCTGATACTCGACATCTTCGCCCAGCACGCCTCCAGTCGAGAGGGCATGGCCCAGGTGGAGCTGGCCCTGCTCCGCTACCGGCTCCCTCGACTGCGGGGACGGGGAATCGAGATGAGCCGCCTTGCCGGCGGCATCGGCACCCGCGGGCCGGGAGAGACCCAGCTGGAGACCGATCGGCGCCGCGTTCAGCGGCGGATCTCGGCACTGGAGCGGCAGATCGCCGGGATGCGCACCATCAGGGCCGCGCAGCAGAAGGCCCGCCGCCGCTCGGGCTTGCCCACCATCGCCCTTATCGGTTACACGAACTCGGGCAAATCAAGCCTGCTCAACCGCCTCACCGGTGCCGAGGTGCACGTGGAGGACCGTCTCTTCTCGACCCTCGACGCCACGGTGCGCCGGCTCCAGCTGCCGTCCGGACGCACCACTCTGCTTGCGGACACCGTCGGGTTCGTGCGCGACCTCCCCCACGAACTCGTTGAGGCGTTCCGCTCCACGTTGGAGGAGGCGGTGGCCACCGATCTGCTGCTCCACGTGGTCGACGCCGCCGCCCCGCAGCCGGACCTGCAGATCGCTGCGGTACATTCGACACTCGCCGAGATCGGAGGCAGGGGCCGCGCCGAGCTTCTCGTCATCAACAAGACCGACGCCGCGCCGGCAGCGGTGGTGAAGCGCCTGCTGGCCCTCCACCCCGACGCCGTGGCCACCTCTGCGCTCAAGAGCACCGGGCTTGCCGGCCTGATTGCTGCCGTGGACCAGATGCTCACGCCGCCGACCGTAGACCTCGATCTTCTCCTGCCTCACGATCGCTCCAACCTCGCCGCGGCGCTGCATCGCATTGGCGCGGTGCTCACCGAGAGCCACGAAGAGGCGGGTATTCGTATCACGGCGCGAATCCCGGCAGAAGAGACCGGGCCCTTCCTCGATTACGTCGCGTAGCAGCCAGAATCTCTGATTGAGAGCGTGGGTGGCGCGTTGCCGCGTCCCGGCAACGCCACGATCGAACGGACGCCCCCGGCCCCCACACATTCTGCACCCAAAGCCCTCCCACAATATGCGGACGGGTTTATATTCATCTCTGTCGGTGCACGTGCCGATAGCAGGTATGGCGTCACTGGTGATTGGACAAAAACGCGCCTGGCATCACCTCTGCTTGCTCTGCATAGGCCAGGAAGGAACTCATGACTCTCAAGCGCTTGCTCCCTCTAGCTGTTGTTGCCCATCTCGCCGGACTGTCGGTTCTGCCGGCCGCTGCAGCTACCGACCCTTCAGGTGCTTTTCCCGGCCAGCCTGATTGTGGTCTGCCTCCCTACAACCTCAATGCCGTCTTTGCCGACTCGGGCCAGGCAAACCAGGTCTGCCTTGGCGACCAGGCTGGCGGTTTCAGCTGCTCCAGCGTCTCCGCCGACACCAACAACAGTGAGCAGGTGGCCCTGGGCGATGTGAACGGCGACGGCAATCGCGACGCAGTCTTCTCCAATTCCGGGCAAGCCAACCGAGTGTGCCTCGGTGACGGCGCCGGTGGCTTCACCTGCGCCAACGTCTCCGCCGATACCAACGACACGAGGGACGTCGTGCTCGGCCATGTGGACGCCGACGGC
>CAZTJO010000004.1:13074-51205 GCA_964614095.1 uncultured Acidimicrobiia bacterium | reverse complement strand
CGCCGATACCAACGACACGAGGGACGTCGTGCTCGGCCATGTGGACGCCGACGGCTACCTCGATATCGTGTTCGCCAACAACGGCAGCGCCAATCGGATCTGCCTGGGCAACGGCGCCGGCGGCTTCACCTGCGCCAACGTCTCCGCCGACACCAACAACACATACGGAGCAGCGGCCGGCTACATCAATGGGGACGGCTACCTCGATGTCGTGTTCGCCAACAACGGCAGCGCCAATCGGATCTGCCTGGGCAACGGCGCCGGCGGCTTCACCTGCGCCAACGTCTCCGCCGACACCAACAACACATACGGAGCAGCGGCCGGCTACATCAATGGGGACGGCTACCTCGATGTCGTGTTCGCCAACAACGGCAGCGCCAATCGGGTCTGCCTGGGCGACGGCGCCGGCGGCTTCACCTGCGCCAACGTCTCCGCCGACACCAACAACACATACGGAGCAGCGGCCGGCTACATCAATGGGGACGGCTACCTCGATGTCGTGTTCGCCAACAACGGCAGCGCCAATCGGGTCTGCCTGGGCGACGGCGCCGGCGGCTTCACCTGCGCCAACGTCTCCGCCGACGGCAACAACACTCAGGACGTTGCACTGGGGCTCGTGGACCGCAACAGCAACCCCGACGCCGTCTTCTCCAACGCCGGAGCCAATCGCCTCTGCCTCGGTGACGGCGCCGGCGGTTTCACCTGCTCCAACGTCTCCGCTGACACCAACAGCAGTCTGGGAGTGACGTTGGGCGGGCTCCCCGTACCACTGTGTGACGGCCGGCCCGCCACTCTGGAAGGCACCGAACACGGAGATGTCATCTACGGCACACCGGGCGACGATGTGATCGTCAGCTGGGGTCGCCGCGACACCATCTACGGGGGTGACGGCAACGACATTATCTGCGCCGGTGACGGCAACGACACCGTCTACGGCGGCCCCGGAGAGGATCACATCTTCGGAGGCTTTGGGGCGGACGTCATCTCGGGGGGTGATGGACACGACACCCTCTACGGCGAATCCGGGCGCGACACCCTCTTCGGCGGTATCGGCAGTGATTTCATCCACGGTGGTATCCACGCCGATCTGATCTTCGCCGGGAGGGGCAACGACACCATCTACGGCCACAAAGGAAACGACACCATCTACGGCCAGAAAGGCGACGACATTGTCTTCGGCCAGAGGGGCGATGACATCATCTACGGCGGCCGCGGCAACGACGCCCTCTTCGCCAAGAGTGGAGACGACACCGTCTACGGCCAGGGAGGCGACGACTGCCTCTTCGGCGGCTCCGGCAACGACACACTCGATGCGGGTACCGGCTCCTCCGACAACAACCTCGGAGGCCCGGGCACCGATACTTGCCAGAACGCCGCCACCAATCTGAGCTGCGAGATCCCCTAGCGCAGAGCCCTGATCTCAGAGTCCACAGAGCTGCCGGCGCCGGCTTGGTTGTTGAGGATCGGCCGCGTCGCCGTCGACCTGACGCTAACCGACAATCCCCCGCACGTGCTGCCGATCGATGTCCGACACGGTCCTGGCACCACTCAGCGCCATTGTGTGCGCCAGCTCCTCGGTGAATTCCTTGAGCACGGCCGTGACTCCCTCGGCGCCATCGACGACAAGACCCCAGATGGTGGGCCGCGCCACCAGGACTGCCGAGGCTCCAATGGCCAACGCCCTCATGACGTCGGCCCCCGAACGGATACCCCCGTCGACCAGGACCGGCACCCTTCCGGCCACAGCATCGACCACGGCAGGCAGGGCGTCGGCGGTGGCGATGGCACCATCGAGCTGCCGGCCGCCGTGGTTGGAGACGATCACTCCGGAGGCCCCGCACTCGACGGCAGCCACGGCATCTTCGGGATTCAGGATGCCCTTCACCAACACCGGCAGCCCAACGGTTTCGCAAGCCCATTCGATGTCGGCGAACGTCACCGAATCGTCGAGCTGCCGGCTCAGATACTCGTCGGGCTCGATCTCCTCATCCTCAGGAACCGCAAAGGCGAAATTGGCCACTCTGGTTTGCTCGGGCAGGCTGAATCGATCGGCGGCCCTGCGCCGGCGCCGCCCCAGCACCGGCAGCTTGTCGACGGTCATCACCGCACCGAGGTAGCCGGCGGCATTGGCCCGGCGAAGCAACTCTCCGGTCAGCTCACGATCTCGCAGCAAATAGAACTGGAACCAAAGCGGGGCGTCACCCGCGGCCGCGGCGGCAACGTCTTCGAGCGAAGCGGTGGCCAGCGTCGATACCACCATCGCCGTGCCGGCGCCGGCCGCGCCGCGGGCCGTTGCCTTCTCTCCATCGGCGTGGGCCAGGCCTTGGAACGCCCACGGGGCCACCAACACCGGTGTCTCCAGCTTCATGCCGAGAATCTCGGTGGCAGTGGAGACCCCGGACACATCCCGCAGAACACGGGGAACAAGACGGATGCGGCGCCAGGCTGCAGGATTGTCGGCCAGCGTCAGCTCCTCGTCGGCGCCACCGGCGTAGTAGTCGTACGTAGTGGCCGAGAGTTGCTGACGGGCCCGGTGTTCGAGGCTCTCGAGATCGATCATGGATGTGGTGCTGTCAACGTCAGCCTAGGGCAGAAGAGAGACCTCAGAGGTCAGAGTTCAGATCACCCCATGCCGACTCTGACATCTGAATTCTGAATTCTGCATCGCTCATCGGCGGGCTTCGACCGTCGTAATAGCCTCCAGCACCCTCTCGTGCAAGAGCCCGTTGGTGGCCAACACTCCCCGGTTTTCCTCCAGGCACCGCCCCAGCGAAAAGTCGAGTTCCCGGCCGTCAAGATCACTCACCCGGCCCCCGGCCTCGGTGACGATGGCAACACCGCCGGCGTGATCCCAGATGTACTCCCGATAATCTGGGTGCGAGCGCGGCCGCAGGTACACATCCGTCATATCCGCGGCCAGAGCCCCGTATTTCACCTGACTGTCGAGACGCACCCAGCCGCCACCCAGGGCCGCCTCATCGATGATTGCTTCAATCAGCGCCGGATCACCGTGTGCAGGCTCCACACTTGCCGAAACGCGGGCTCGGCCGGGGTCGGGGCTGGAGCTGACCCGCACCGGCCGCCGCTCGCCGCCCTCCAAGGCTTCCACAAAGGCTCCCCCGCCCCGGGCGGCTGAAAACAGCAGCCCTCGCCGCCCCCCGGGCTGGTTGAGGTCCCAAGGCAGATGGGGGCAGGCGAGAACCCCGGCATGAACCTCACCGTGATGCAGCACCCCAATGGCGACGGCGTACTGATCACGCCGCAAGTAGCCCTTGGTGCCGTCGATAGGATCGACGGCCCAGGTATAGGCCCCGCCGCCACCGACGTGATCGATCCAGGAGAGCACTTCCTCCAGGCCCACCTGCCGCCCCAGCGCCTCCCCCACCAGGCGCACCACGTGCTCGGCGCCGGCTGCGCCGGCCAACTCGCCAAGCAGGGCCGATCCCTCTTCGGCAATGACGCCGTGCCCGGAGAACTCCCGAGCCACCGCCTCGAGGATCACCGCCTGCGAGCCATAGTCGGCGATGGTCACCGGCTCCCGCCCCAGCTTGGCCATGGCCTCCGGCGCCGACGGCGTTTCGGCGAGAACGGCAGCACACAGCGTCGCCGCAGACCGGGCTGCGCCACGGGCAACCTCGAGAATGGATTCGGTGGAATCGCTCATGGCCGCCCGGGATCGTAGTGCTCCGCCGCGTCGGACGGTTCGCCTTTGCGCCGGCGTCGACACGGAGGCGTACGCTGAGCCCACCATGGCATCCATCTTCACCAAAATCATCAACGGCGAGATCCCTTGCCACGCCGTCTACGAGGACAACGCCAGCTTCGCCTTTCTCGACATCAACCCGGCACGGCCGGGCCACACCATTGTTGTGCCCCGGTCCGAGGTCCCCTATCTGTTCGATCTGGACCCGGGCGACTACACATCACTGTGGCAAACGGTGAAAACCGTGGCCGCCGTGCTGAAGAAGGTGACCGGGTGTGAGCGAGTTGTTGTCGTCGTGTACGGGGCCGACGTACCCCATGCCCACGTTCACCTGATCCCGCTTGAGTCCGGGGCCACCATTCCAATCCCCGAACCGATGGCGGTGTCACCCGAAGAGCTTGCCGCAACGGCCAAGCGTATTCGGACCGGATTCCGAGACAGCTGACGCGACACGCCCACCACAGACCGCGGCGCCACGCCGCCGGCGGCGCGCCCAGCATCCTGCATCCAGTAGATTCAAGTTCCAGCCGAGGAATCGCCCCAAGGACTACACATGGCCGAGACGGAGAGACCCATCCCGTCGCCACAACAGGCCAGCATCGAGAGCCTCGCCCAAACGGTGCTCCGTTCGAACCAGAACGAGTTCCTCAAGGCGGCGCGCTCCCAGCGTTTCGCCTTCACCACGATGAAGTGGATGTTCCTGGTCATCTTCACCATGGCCCTCGGCACCCTCATCGCCGCAGTGCGCCTAGCAGTCGATGAGCCCGCGGCCGGCTACGACTGGGCCCACGCCGGCATTGTCGGCACGCTTGCTCTCGCCTCGATAGTGCTGTTCGCCCTCCTCCTCTACATGCGGCCACTGGCAGCACTCGAGCGCAACAGCGTGGTGCAGTCGTTCCTCACCGTCGTGGTCAACTCCTACTGGACCCGTCTCCTCTACGTGAAGGACGTCACAGATATCGACTCGCACCTCGAGGACGCCACTGCATACGCCGTCGACCACCTCAGCGCCCTGCTCGACCGCCAGATCCTCGGAGCCAGCAAGTACATGGACCTCGTCCGCCGCGCCCAGGACCAGGCCGGCCGAGAAACCGACGCGTACTCTGCTCCGCTGTAGCTCTATGGCTCGCGGCTTGATCACCCTTGGGATTGTGGCCCTTCTCGCCGCCTGCACCCCCGCGGCGGACCCGCCGACAACAACCGCCGCCACCACCACAACGAACTCGACCAGCACAACCAGCACTTCGATAACGACCACCTCCACTACCTCCACCACCAGCACCACCACCACCACAACTACCGTTCCCCCCAACATCCACACCCTGGCCCGCTCCGTACTCATGGTCGGCTTGCCGGGCCCGACCCTGGATGAAACCACCGCAGCCCACTTGGCAGGCGGTGGACGTGCGGTCATCTACTACAACCGCAATATCACCGACGCCGAGCAAGTCCGTGCGCTCGGCAGTCAGATCTCCTGCGCCGCCGGAGGTCCCGTGCTCATCGCCGTCGATCATGAGATTGGGGTGCCGGTCCGCCGCCTGGCCGGCCTCGTCAGCCCGCTGCCCTCCGCCACCGAAGCCCAGCAGATGAGCGGCTCCGATCTCGAGATGGCGGGCCGGGTTCTTGGTGAGGAGATGCTCGACCTGGGAATCAACGTGGATCTGGCCCCGGTCATCGATGTCGTCCGGGGCGCAAACCCGGTATTGACCGGCCGCCACCTCGGCGCAGACCCCGATCTGGTCGCCCAGCTGGGCGCTGTTTTCATACGCGGGCTTGGTGTCAGCGGCGTTGTCGCAGTGCCTAAACACTTCCCCGGGCATGGTCTATCCACCACAGACCCCCACAGCGGCGTCACCACCATCGACGCCGGAATCGACGAGCTGGCCAGCGTCGACTGGGTGCCGTTCCGGGCCGCCATCGACGCTGGGGCCCTGATGATCATGGTGGGCCATCCCATCTACCCGGCCATCGACCCCGACCTTCCCGCCAGCATCTCGCCCGCCGTGCTGGATCTCCTACGCACCGAGTTCGGATTCGACGGAGTTGCCGTCACCGACGAAGTGACCATGCAGGGAGTGGCCTCCGGACGCTCGCCGGGTGAACGCGCCGTGCTCGCCCTGGCCGCCGGCGAAGATCTGGTGCTGGTGAAGACCGGCTCCCAGGTGGAGGAGATGGTCGACGCCATAGTTGCCGCCGTTGATTCGGGAGAACTCTCCCTGGAGAGGCTTCAGGAGGCTGCGGCCCGGGTAACACGGGTGGCGGAGGCCGCGGCCACCGTCGAATGCCACACCTGATCGGAACCGGTTCGGCGGCCCGCCTGCGGGTGGGTCTTGCTGGCTAGGCTGCGAACAAAAGGGAATTCATGAGCGCGCCCGGGTACCGGGTCCATCCGCTCGATCGTATGCTGCGCTGGGTGGTGGTTGGCTGGCGATTGGCCTCGCTGGCCTGGATGGCCTCCCTGGTGACGGCAACGCTCAGCACCGACGCCGGGGCCAACAAGACCGTTGTCGCCGGCGCCCTGGTCCTTGCCGCCCTCTGGACCTTGCTCACCTTGTACGGCGCCTTCCGTCCTTGGCTGCACGGCTACCCCTGGCTCGTCGCCGACGGCGTTGTCGCCATTGCTGTTTCTGTGGCGCCGTTCGTCGCCGGCTCTCACGACCTATTTTTCGGCGGCTACCCACTGTCCTGGGTGCTGATGGCGGCATACGTCGGCAACCTCAAGCCGGCTCTCCTGGCCGCCGCTGTGCTCGGGGCCGGTCAGGTAATAGGCGCCCTCGGCAAGGTGGGCCACACCGCTACCCGCTCCGTCGGCGATGTGGCCGGTTTCCTCGCCGCAGCCTTGGCCTTCGGCTGGGGCCTGAAAGGGCTGCGCGACAACGATTGCCTCCGCACCGACGCCATCCATGCATTCGAGGAGGAACGCGCCGCCCGCATCCGGGCTCACGACCGGGCGGAGATCGCCGCCCATCTGCACGATTCGGTGTTGCAGACCCTGGCCCTGCTCGAGCAGAACGCAGCCGACCCACAGAAGGTGACGTCGCTCGCTCGAGGCCAAGAGCGCGAGCTGCGGGCCTGGATCGACAAGATCTCCTCCCCATTCACCAATAGCCTCAAGGCGGCGCTGCGCCGCGCCGGCGGGGACGTCGAGGATCTCTACCGGATGAAGGTGCAGACGGTCACGGTCGGCGACTGTGAGATGACCGATCGGCTGGAGGCCCTGATCGACGCCGCACGCGAGGCCCTGGTCAACGCTGCCAAACACGCCGGTGTGGACAACGTGTCGCTCTACTCCGAGGTCGCCAACGGTTCCGTCACCGTCACCGTACGAGATCGCGGGGCCGGCTTCGACGCGGACTCGATGGCGGCAGAGGGCCGCGGTGTGGCCGAGTCCATTGTGGGACGCATGCAGCGCCACGGCGGCAGCGCAGAAGTACGATCGATACCGGGAGAAGGCACCGAAGTCGAGCTCAGCATCGGAATGGACGATGGAGCGAACTGAGCAGAATCTGCGCGTGTTTGTGGTCGACGATCACGACATCTTCCGCGCCGGGGTGCGCGCCGCCGTCGGCGGTCAGGTTGACGTCATCGGCGAGGCCGACGACGTCGACCCGGCCATAGAACTGATCAGAGAACGGGAGCCCGACGTCGTGCTGCTCGACGTGCATCTGCCCGGCGGCGGAGGGCAGCGAGTGGTCGACCAGGTACGGCGAAGCCACCCCAACATCAAGTTCCTCGCCCTATCGGTCTCCGGCGCCCCCGAAGACATTATCGCCGTGATCCGGGCCGGGGCCTCGGGCTACCTCACCAAAACAACGAGCGCTGCAGAGGTCCTGGAGGCGTTGAAGCTGGTGGCCGCCGGCCACGCCGTGTTCTCGCCGCAGCTGGCCGGCTTTGTGCTCGAGGCCTTCCCCAGCGTCGATGTGGCCGACGTCGATCCCGACCTGGATCGCCTCACCGAGCGGCAACGTGAGGTGCTGCGGCACATCGCCAAGGGCTACACGTACAAGGAGATAGCGGCGGCGCTCTACGTCTCTCCCAAGACCATCGAGACCCACGTCTCCGACGTGCTGCGCAAACTGCAGCTATCCAATCGCCACGAACTGACCCGCTGGGCGGTCGATCACGGCATCGGATAGGAGCCTGCCGGCCGTCGTCGCCTCAGCTACCGGCGGCGGCCACCCGACCGCGGCGAGGGCCTGGCTCCACGACCGGCCCCTCTTTCGGGCCTCCGCCCAGGTACATCCGATCTCGACGGCGCCGATACAGGGCGGAGCCGCCCCCACGATTCGGCGGCCGGATACACCGTCAGCCCCATCATCAGAGTGACGATGACCGCCGAGCCGACACACCAGGCACAGGTGGCTCCGATGACAAACGGCTCCAGGAAGGTCAGATACACCGAGAACGCAGTGCCGCCCAAGGAGCCGGCAAACAGCGCCAAGCGGGCCCAATCGGCCAGCGGCCTCCGACTCAGCCTCGCCGTGAACCAGGCCACCAGCGATACCACGTAGCCGGCGATCCCGATGATCCCGATGGGAATGACCCCGAACAGCTTGGCGTACTCGCTCTGCTGCACCGTGTTGCAGTCGCCCACCGGCCCACACACCGCCTCAGCACCGCTTGACTCGACGTAGGCCAGGTAGATGGCGATCCCCAGGCCGATCAGCGCCAGTACCGGCACCACCAGGTCGGAACGCGCTTCGCCGCCGCCTCTGCGGAATACGGCTGCCACAACGAAAAGGCTGCCCACCATAAGCAGCAGCACAACAAAAGCGACGCTGTTGGCCGGCTGGTCGGCGGCGAATAGATCCCACATCGATTCACCGGTCGCCAGAATGATCCCGTCGCTGCCGGGTACCGTCGTAGTCACCGTCCCGCTGTCGAGTGTCGTTGTGGTCACCGTCCCGTCATCGCCCAGGGGCACGCTGGCCACGGCGTCCCCGATGCCGGGAACATCGGGCCAAGGAACGCCGTCACCGGCCAACCCTGCCTCGACTATCCCGGGGAAATAGGCGGGAATGTCAGCCGAACCCAGATACCAAGAATCATCAACGATAAGCAGTGGGACACTTCCCATCGATTCGGCAGGCATCCCGACCGCCTCGCTAGCCCCGTGGAAGAACTGATTGCCAATAGGGCCGCCGGCGTTCACGAAGAGCATCTCCAGGCTGCCGTTGGTCACAATGTAGAAGGGGACTTCTGCGCCCGCCTCCTCAAGAGCCAGGTCGTAATAGATGACCGCATCACCGCCGTTTTCAGGGAAGACGACGGGAAAAAGCACCTCGTAGATGACGTGCTCGCAGTGGCCGCAGGTGGTGAGGAAAAAGAGAATGGCGTGGACCTTGGGCTGATCCTCTTCCTCTTGGGCCGCCGCTCTGGGAACAAACAGGCCGGTTACGAACACCAGCAACAGCATCAAGACCAGGACCTGCCACAGCGTTCCACCGCATGCAGCCCTCTTGGAGGTAATCACAGGCCGTGTCCTGGACATGGTGAACGACAAGGCTGGCATGGTTCCGGTACTACCGCAAGGTTCGACGCGGGCAAAATCCAGTGTTCAGAATTCGGAGCCGTGCGGCGTTCTGCATTCCGCATCCTGTATTCCGCACCAGCTATTCCTGTGGCTCGATGGAACAGATGTCCGGCAGCGTGCGGTGCCGCTCGGCGAAGTCGAGCCCGTAGCCGACAACCCAGACGTCGGGGATCTCAAAGCCCAGGTAGGCAAGCGGCACCTCGACCTGGGAGCGTTCGGGTTTGTGCAACAAGGTGCAGGCCTTCAGTGATGCGGGCCCGCGCGCCGCGAGCAGGCGGAGCAGGTATTCCAGCGTGAGCCCGGTATCCACGATGTCCTCAACCACAAGCACGTGCTTGTGGCCGATATCGTGTCGTACGTCCATGAGCAAGCGCACCGCCCCGGGATGATCGACACTCTCCTCCTCGCCGTAGGACGACACCGCGATGAACTCAATGCGGTGAGGCACGCTCAGATGGCGGGCCAAATCGGCGAGGAACACAAAGGACCCCTTGAGCACACCGACCAGGACCAGCTCGTCGACTCCGGCGTAGTCGGCATCTATCTGGGCGGCGAGCTCCTCGACACGTGCGGCGATACGGTCGCGGGTGATCAGGGGTTCCGGAATCTCGGGCATAGAGCAGCAGAGTAGCCCTCCCAAGTATCTCGGCGCGGAAACGTTTGACAGCGGCCTTTTTGCCTGTGAGAGTTCCCGTCCGCGGAGGCGATCATGGACAGACTGCAAGCAAGAGGGTCCGCCTGACCAAGACGGTCACCGGACAAAAACCCGGCGGGCACCGAACCCGTCGGTAATGCGTCTGCTCCCATCTCGGGCACCTGTGTGCCCCAACACCGAGGAACCCCATGATCCCTGTTCGCGCCTACTGGAGACTGCTCTCCCGCTACCTGCGCCCGCTGCGGCCCCGGGTGAGCCTGCTCGCCGTGATTCTCTTCGCCAGCATCGGCCTCCAGGTGGCCAACCCGCAGATCATCCGGATCTTCATCGATGACGTCACAGCCGGAGCTCAGATGTCGCGGCTGGTGGCGCTCGGGGGCATATTTGCCGCGCTCGCAGTCGGCAATCAGATTCTCAACGTGGCCGCCACATACATCGCCGAGAACGTCGGATGGACCGCCACCAACGAGCTACGCGCCGATCTCATGGCCCATGTTCTCGATCTGGACATGTCGTTCCACAAATCGACAACTCCGGGCGAGCTGATCGAGCGTATCGACGGCGACGTAACCACACTCTCCAACTTCTTCTCCCGTTTTGTCATCCATGTGGTGGGAAACGTGGTTCTTATCGCCTGCATCCTTGCCCTGCTCTGGCGGGAGAGTCTCTGGGTGGGCATAGGGCTAACCAGCTTCGCCACGCTTGCCCTGTTTGCCATGCTGCGCATGCAGGGAGTGGCCATTCCCTGGTGGAAAAGCGTGCGGGCCCGGCGCGCCGAGTTTTTCGGCTTTGTCGGCGAGCAGCTCGCCGGCACCGAGGACATCCGTGCCAGCGGCGGAGTGCCGTTCATGATGCACCGCTTCTCCGCCGTGCTCCGCCCCTGGCTACCCGAAGCAGTGCGAGCCCGGTTCGGCTTCTCGGTGCTTTGGGGCACATCGATCACCACCTACGTGATCGGCGTCGCCCTCGTCTTCTGGCTCGGCTCACTGCTCCTCGACAACGGCACCCTCACCCTCGGCTCGGTGTACCTGATCTTCCACTATACGGACATGCTCAGGCACCCGATCGAGCACATCCGCCGGCAGATGGAGGACCTGCAGCGGGCCGGGGCCGGCATCGCACGCGTCGAAGAGCTTCTCGAGCGCCCGTCTCGCCTCGACACCTCCGGTGATGCCTGCCTACCCAACGGAGCCCTCGCCATCTCCCTGAACAACGTCGAGTTCGCCTACCACGACGACGACTCCGATGGAGACACCGTGCTACACGGCGTTGATCTGGCCCTGAAGCCGGGAAGGGTGCTCGGGGTGCTGGGGCGCACCGGCAGCGGCAAATCGACACTGGCTCGTTTGCTCACCCGCCTCTACGACCCAGTGGACGGTTCGGTCCGGCTCGGCGGCCAACCCGCGGCCTCCGTCTACATACGTGACCTGCGCTCCCGGGTGGCCATGGTCACACAAGAGGTGCAGTTGTTTCGTGCCACCGTGCGCGACAACCTCACCTTCTTCGACGAGTCGATCCACGACGACGCCCTGTGGCAAGTTCTATTCGAGCTTGGCCTCGGCGACTGGGTGGCCGGGCTCAACAAGAGGCTCGATACCGTGCTCGAAACGGGCTCGGCCGGGCTATCCGCCGGCCAAGCACAGCTGCTTGCCTTCGCCCGAGTCTTCCTACGCGATCCCGGCCTCGTCATCCTCGACGAAGCCTCGTCCCGGCTCGACCCGGTGACCGAGCAGCTAATCGAGCGCGCCGTGGACCGCCTGCTCCAAGGCCGCACCGCGGTGATCATCGCCCACCGCCTAGCCACGGTGGAGCGGGCCGACGACATCCTCATACTCGAGCAGGGGCGGGTCGCCGAGTTCGGTGAGCGAATTGCCCTCACCGCCGACGCGTCGTCTCGCTTCAGCCGCCTCCTGAAGACCGGAATGGAGGAGGTGCTGGCATGAACGAGCGGCCCATGCCCACCGGGCGCCTCATGATGCGGCTCGCTTTCCGCCAGCCTTGGCTGTACCTGGCCAATGCCATCACATGGCCCATCATCTGGAGTCTGGCGTTTGTGCCGGCACTTGCCGTGCGGGCCTTCTTCGACACCATCTCCGGAAAGGAAGGCGCAACCTTCTCCGTCGGCACCCTCGTGGTCATCGTGCTCGCCTACGGGGCAGGCCACCTCGTGATCATGTGGCTGGCCATGTGGAACGACATTCATTTCATGTTTCGCGTCGGCGCCCGGCTGCGGCGGAACATGCTGGAGAGGATCTTCGAGATGCCCGGCGCCCAGGCACTCGACCAGTCCCCCGGCGAGGCCATCAGCCGCTTCCGTGAGGACGTGGACGACGTCGAAGAAACGGTTGCCTGGACCATCGACGTCCTCGGAATCAGCCTCTTCGCCGGGGGAGCTCTTGCTCTACTGGCCTCCATCAATGCCCGCGTCACCCTGCTCGTGTTTGCCCCCACTGTGATTGTGATCTGGTTGGCTGCCCTTGCCAGAGAGCGGGTGCGCAAGTACCGCGAGGCAGCACGCGAAGCCACCGGACGTATAACCGACGCCCTTGGCGAGACCTTCGGCTCGGTTCAGTCGATAAAGGTCTCCGGCGCCGAAGGCTCGATGGTGAGACATTTCCGGGTTCTCAACAATGCCCGGCGCACTGCGATGGTGCGCGACACCGTGCTCACCGCCGTTCTCGAGTCGCTGTTCTGGAACACTGTGAACATCGGCACCGCGTTGATCCTTATCGCCGGGGCCCAATCCATGGCGGCCGGATCATTCACCGTCGGCGATTTCGCCATGTTCGTCTACCTCCTGGGAACTTTCAGCGAGGGCGTGTTTGTGCTCGGCTTGTTTGTTGGCCGCTACCAGCAGGCCACGGTCGCCTTCAGGCGCATGCTGGTGCTGCTGGGGGGCGCGGCCCCGGAGCGTTTGGCCGACCCCGTCGATCTGGAGCTAAGGGGCGAATTGCGCGTACCTGAATCCAGCGCTGCAGATGTCGAGCCGCTCCAGGAGCTGCGGCTGGAGGGACTCACCTACCTCCACCCGGGCACCGATGCCGGCATCCGAGAGATCGACCTGGTGGTGCCTAGGTCCTCATTCACCGTCATCACCGGCCGCATCGGCTCGGGCAAGACCACCCTGCTTCGAGCCGTGCTCGGGCTGCTTCCCGCCCAAGCGGGCACAATCCGCTGGAACGGCAAGGTGGTCGAGCACCCCGCCGAGTTCTTCGTGCCACCACGATCGGCCTACACCCCCCAGGTGCCGCGCCTATTCTCACTGTCGCTGCGTGACAACCTGCTGCTGGGCCGCGGTGACACCGATTCCCGCCTGCATGAAGCCATCCGGGCCGCAGTGCTCGACCCCGACGTCGAGTCGATGCCGGCCGGGCTCGGCACCATGGTCGGCCCATCGGGCGTCCGCCTATCGGGTGGCCAGGTACAGCGCTCGGCCGCGGCCCGTATGTTTGTGCGCCAGCCGGAGTTGCTTGTGTTCGACGATCTCTCTAGTGCGCTCGACGTCGAGACCGAGATCCTGCTGTGGGAACGGCTCTTCGCCGAGAGGTCCAGGGTCACCAGCCTGGTCGTCTCCCACCGGAGGCCCGCCTTGCAGCGGGCCGACCAGATTGTGCTCCTCGAGGATGGCCAAGTGTCGGCCACGGGCACACTCGACGAGCTGCTCGATGGAAGTCCAGAGTTCCATAGGTTGTGGGACGTGGAGGCCAACGGAAGGTAGCCACGTCTTGGTGGAGACAGAGTTCAGAGTTCAGAGTCGGTGGCCGGCGGGATCCTGGATCGATCACCGCCGAGAAAGGGCGCGGGAACTCAGGGTTCAGGATTCAGATCCGGCATTCTGCACTCTGCATTCTGGATTCTGGACTCTGAATTCTCTTGCCTGCTCTCTCTCCCAACGTAGGCTTCACCCATGCCCACCCTGCTCGTGCAAAACGCTCGGGTGCTCGTCACCATGGACGCCGATCGGCGTGAGATCGCCAATGGCGGCCTGTTCGCCCGCGACGGGATCATCGAGAAGGTGGGCACTCCAGAGGATCTCCCCACCGACGCCGACAAGATGCTCGACGCCGCCGATCAGCTGGTGCTGCCTGGGTTGGTCAACACGCACCATCACCTCTACCAGACGCTGACCAGGGCATTGCCCGGGGCCCAGGATGTCGGGCTGTTCGACTGGCTACGCGCCCTTTACCCGGCCTGGGCCCGCCTCACTCCCGACGACGTGGCCGTGTCCACCCGAGTCGGCCTTCTCGAGTTGGCACACAGCGGATGCACCACCGTCTTCGACCACCAGTACCTGTGGCCCAACGGATCGTCGGTCGACGATCAGGTGGCCGCCGCCGCCGAGATCGGCCTCCGGTTCCACGTTTCCCGTGGGTCGATGAGTCTGGGCGAGAGCCAAGGCGGCCTTCCCCCCGACTCGGTCGTTGAAGACGAGGACACCATCCTCAAGGAAAGCATCCGGGCCATCGATGCCCACCATGATCCCTCGCCCGGCTCCATGACCCAGGTGGTGCTTGCCCCCTGCTCACCGTTCTCGGTGACACCCAGCCTCATGCGGGCCTCGGCCGACCTGGCCCGCGACAAGGGGGTGCGACTCCACACCCATCTCGCCGAGACCTCCGACGAGGAGCACTTTTGCCTGCAGCATTTCGGGGCCCGGCCGGTGCCCTACGCCGAAGAGCTGGGCTGGGCCGGAGATGACGTCTGGTTCGCCCACGGGGTCTTCGTCAATGACGCCGAAATCGCCGGCATGGCCGCCGCCGGCACCGGTATCGCCCATTGCGCCTCGTCCAACATGCGCCTGGGCTCGGGCATCGCCCCCATCTCTGCCTACCTGGCCGCCGGCGCCGATGTGGGTCTCGGCGTCGATGGTTCGGCCAGCAATGACGCCAGCAACATGCTCGCCGAAGCCCGTATGGCCCTGCTGCTGGCGCGCCTCAACACCTCCCCCAGCCTGGCCGGCGGTCCACAGATGAGCGCCCGCACCGCCCTGAAGCTGGCCACGCTCGGCGGGGCCAAGCTGCTGGGCCGCGACGACATCGGCTCGCTGGAGCCGGGCAAGTGCGCCGACTTCTTCACTCTCGATCTCAACCATATCGAGTACGCCGGGTCGCTTCACGATCCGGTGGCCGCCGCCCTGCTGTGTGCACCCACACCGGCCCGTCACGTCTACGTGCACGGCAAGGCGGTGATAAGCGACGGAGTCTTTGAGGGAGAAGAGCGCCTCATCGCCGAACACAACGCGGCGGCAAAACGCCTATTTGAAGGCAGCTGGGAGCAACCGCCGCCCTGATGAGGTAGCACTGGCCTGGGGGAGCGTCATCTCTCGCAGGAGTGTCGGCCCAGACTCCTCTCCCTAAGGAGGAGGTGGACGCCGAGCGGAGCGAGGCGGACGGAGGGGGGTGCGTTTCCCACTCTGGGACAAGCACCCCCCTCCCCTCGGCCCTGTGGGCCTCGGGACTCCCCCCTGGAGGGGTGAGAATGGGAATGGTGACATTGAGTGACGCTGGCCCAGGGCAGAGCTACCTCAGCGGCATTTTGGGCCTTACTGTCATGGCTCCGCCTGCATTTCCTTCATGATGGACGTAGGTCGAGGCGGATTTCAGATCCGGGACGGCTGTCAGCCGTGAATCGCTCGCTCTGGCCAGGAACCAATGTCGTTTCATCAGCCGGGCTACACCACCTGACGGTCAAAAGGGATGTGCTGTAGCCGATACCTACCAGCACCGCGAATCCGGCAGGTTAGGTTCGGCAGAACGAAGAGACTCCGCTGCTTCCGACACACGAGACGGAGCGCATGTCGGTATTGTCGAAGGCACCCAGGGTTGCACCAATAACCGGTGCCACTCCGCGCTGAGACAAGGAGGGACTACATGTCAGCGTTCAGGCCGCGCCATGTGGCGCACGCTCACTGCGATCTGCCCTGTGGGGTGTACGACCCGGCCCAAGCCCGTATCGAGGCTGAATCGGTGAAGGCCATCATCGAGAAGTACCTGGCATCTTCCGATGAGATTTTCCGCCAGCGTTGCGTGTTCATCAAGGAGCAGCGAGCAGAGCTGGTGAAATACCATCTGTGGGTGCTGTGGACCGACTACTTCAAGCCGGTTCACCTGGCCATGTTTCCCAATCTGCACGATCTGTTCTGGCGAGCAACCCAGGAAGCGGGTGAGGCCAAGAAGGGGATGGACCCGGCGGTGGCCGACAGGCTCCTTGCCCTGATCGACGAGATCGCCGAGGTCTTCGCCCAAACCAAGGAAACCTCGAGCTAAAGCGTCCCGGCTCTTCCGGTCCGGCAGCGGCCGGTCGGGCATGGATCCGCACATCGGAAGATCGCGGGCGACTCGTATTGGTGTCACCCTGCACTACAACGGTTGGACACGCGCCGCCAAGCTGGGCGGCAGGCGGGAGTGATCTCAACAACCCCGGCAGACGGCATGCATGAGACCGCTCCGGAGGCCTAGGCGCGGAGCGAGCACTACCACAACAACGTGCGGGGTCACTCGACGACCCGAGGCGAAGCGCACACATTTGCGGCAGCGCCCGCCGCAGTGCTGGAACCTTCCCTACGGCTGCGCGGAGTCTTCCAGCAGTCCAAACCGCTCGGCTGCCACCAGGGCCTCCGCTCGATTCGTCGCTCCGAGCCTTCCGTACACCTCGCCGAGGCGTCGGAACATCGCTCTTTCGGAGTACCCATAGCGCTCGGCGAGAGTCACCACCGTGGACCCCCGCGATAGTTCGATGATCCACGCCACCTCGGTCGGATCGAGAAACGGACGATCCTGGTGGAAATCCACTGCACGACGGACCAGAGCGGTTGCTGCCGCGGCGGGCACCATCACCATTCCCTGAACGGCCGCGCCGGCCACGGAGGCGATGTGTTCGGGATCGGCATCCCAGGCAACTACGCCGGCAACACCGTGGCTGAGGGCATGGGCATACGCCTCAGGCTCCGCAGGGTCGATCAACGCCACCACGACGCTGTCCGCATCATCGGCAAGCCCTTCGAGAATCGCACAGTCGCCTGGAGACCGCAGCGGTGCCAGGACAAGATGCCGACCAGTGGGGTCGGACTCCGCATCGACATCAAAACCGGCGCCGGCCAATGCCGGGATCAGGCCGCGGCGGTAGGCTGCGGCAGATTCGAGTATTACGGCGGGAACCGTCATTGGCGACCGAACGGTACTCGGTCGGTGGCAGTCTTCTGCCAGAGAATTGTCAGGAACCGGCGGCAGTCTGGCGGGCAATGCGCGGCGCTCTCGTGCTCAAATGATGCCTGAACGCCGCTTGGCGTGTTGAGTGCCGCCCTCGTCTCGAGGGCCCTACCGAGGAAAGGCGAAAGTGGCCACGAAGAAGCCTGCTCGCAAGAAGCAGCCCGCCTCCCAAAAAGGTGGGCAGAAGAGCGGAGCATCGAAGACCTCCCACAAGAAGTAGGGATCAGTCTTCGACAGCACGGAGCGGGGCTTTTGCCCCGCTCCTTCGCGTTTCGAGGCGCGGAAATAGATCTGCATCACCCCTCCGGGAGAACCAAAAAGACCCGCTCCGCTTGCGGCTCCCCCGCTGCTGCGAAGAAGGCAACACTTGCCGGGGCCGGCGTCGGAACGTCTCATGTGGATCATCTTCCAGCCGAACGGCACTGAGCAGTCGGCTCTTTTGCCCTTCAGAGGACGTGAGCGATCCAAAGGGGCTGTCACTCCGGAGCCAGCGCCTCTCATGGACACCACGTACGGGTAGGGCATTCGACCCGAGGAGTTCGTAACGCCGTCCTGCTCTGGCCCGACGCCCGCCGCGTGGCCTACCTTCTGGCCGTGGTCGTTGCTTCAGGCGGCGGCCGTGGGGCGCGGCGCCATCTCCCCTGCGTGTCGGGCTAATCGTTGGTGCCGCGCCTGATCGTCGTGGTTAGGTGCAGTGGGGTGTGAGCGGGCGGCTGGTAGCCACCGGCCCGGATCTCCAGGTCGATATCGGCGAGGTGTTCGAAGGTAGTGGTGGCCAGGTCTTTCACAAAGCTGGCTTGTGCCTCGCTCCAGACCTCATGAAGCGGGCAGACCTGGGTCCAGTCGCAGGATCCACCACCAAGAACACATTCGTCAACGGCCACCTGGCCTGCAACGGCCTCGATGACCTCCAGCAGGCTGATCTCGGCAGGGGGCCGGGCCAGGGTGTAGCCGCCGGCGGGTCCGGCGGAGGAGTGAAGAAGCACGTGACGAACCAGGGTGGCAAGAATCTGGCTCATGAAGTCGCGCGGCAAATCCATGGCCGCGGTGATCTGGCGAGTAGTACACACGCTGGGGTGCCGGCGGGTGATCTCGAGCATGGCCCTAACCGCATAGTCGGCCTTCTTGGTGAGTTTCATTCGCACAACGATGACCCCCCGCTCGCAGGTTGTTATTGAGTCTGTTAATTATCGTTGAGTCGCAGAGTAACTATAGTAGATCTCCCGTGCCGCCACCGGACTGCGGCGCCTATCGAAAGAAGAAGGCGTGATCGACAATCCCACCCTGATGGCAATCCGCGAGCGGCGCAGCGCCCTCAAATTCGCCTCCAGTCCCGTCACCGACGACCAGTTGGAGGCCATCCTGGAGGCGGGACGGTGGGCACCGTCCGGCCTCAATTCGCAGCCCTGGGAGTTTGTGGTGGTCAAAGACCCGGAGATCCGTGCCCAAGTGGGCGCCATCCTCGGCCGGATAACCCGAGCGTGGGCAGGGTTTACCGCGGCGCCGGTGATCATCATCGTCTCGGTGGAGCCCTCCCAGGATCCCGACCACTTTGTAGAGGACGGAGCGGTGGTGGCCCAGAACCTATGCCTGGCCGCCCACGCTGTAGGACTCGGGTCCTCCTGGGCCGGAACCCACGCCCGCCGAGCAAGGCGAGGAAGTGTCGAGGGAGCCCTCAAGAAAGTGCTGTCCCTACCGCGGTCTCGTCGCATCATCGCCGCGGTCCCCATTGGCGTCCCCGAGTTCACCCGCCAATCCTCCCGACGTCCTCTGGCCGAGATCGTGCATCACGATCGGTTCCATCCCCTGCCGGACTCCAAGAGACAGATCCCATTGACACCTCGGTCGGGAACCAGGCGAATGAAGCAAGCCGCGGGGCGCGATCGTTCAGCCACTCCGCGGGCCTGAACCGAACCCGGAACCGGTCGAGTGGCGATCACACTGTGGTATCCGACGGCGGACCCGGCGCCCTTCCCGTCACCCGGCGGCAGCAGCCGCACGTCTTACCGGCTATCCACTCTGGAGGGAGCGGATCAGCCGTTCCCGTCGCGGCCCTCCTCGACCTCCATCCACAGGCCATCGTCAAGCCGCCGCAGGTTCATCTCCCGGCCACCAAGACAGTCGGGTTCTTGCCACCACCGAGCCTTCGCCGCGTTCATCCAGTGGGGCCAGAGTGAGCCGTGTTCACAGGGCTGGCTATGATCCCGCACGCTGATCGTGTCCCTCATTGCCGTCCTCCTCGACCTTCACCAGCCGCGCCCACTGCGGGCGACATCGGGCAGGCTCGACGGACCGTTGTTTCCAGCATGTGACCCCACCAGGGAGCATCCTGTCCGCGGCGGGTTTGATCGACCACCGAGCCGAAGGCGCTTTCGGCGGCCAGGGCCGCTGACCTCAGACTGCGGAGGCACCAGCGCATCACAGCAGCTTTCTGATCTCCACCGCCGGACAATACGCTCTTCACTCTCGCCCGTGCCGGCTTGAGCTGGCGCTACTCGCTCTTCCGAGCCAGACCCTTGGCCACCGGTACAACCTCCTTGCCCAGCGCCACCTTCTTCGGCTTGCTGCCGAAGGCCAAGCCCATGAGCTGGGTGAAGTAGACGACCGGCATCTGGAAGTCGGTGTTGTACTCGTGATTGACCTCGGATTGATAGACCTCCAGATTCACCTGGCACAGCGGACAGGCGGTGGCGATCACATCGGCCTCTGCGGCAACGGCACTCTCGAGTATCTCCCGCAGCATGGCCAGCGCGGCCTTGCGGTTGGTTATCACAAGCGAAGCGCCGCAGCACTGGAGCCGATGGGTGAAGTCGGCCACGTCGGCGCCGATGGCCTCGACCAGATCCTCGAAGAAGTGCGGCGCCTCGATATCGGCCATCACCTGGCCCTTCTTCCGGGGACGCACGATCTGACAGCCGTAGTAGGGAGCGATTCGCAATCCTTCGAGCCGATCCGTCGCCTTCTCCCGAATAGCGTCGAGGCCCACCTCATTGACGAAGAATTCCAGCAGGTGGTGCACGTTGACGGTGCCCGAATAATGGAGGTCGTCCTCCTCCAAGGCGTAGTTCATGTGCTCCATCAGATCGGCGTCGTTGAGCATGTGCTCGTTGGCGAAATAGAGGTTCTTGAAACAGGCGCTGCACGGCGCCACCAGGTCGGCGCGCCCCTCGGTCTCCGCCAGCGCCAGATTACGCGCCGAAAGCACATTGGCCAGCAGCTCATCGACATGGGCGTAGGCGGTGGCGCCACAGCAGTTCCAGTCGTCAATCTCCGCCAGTTCTATGCCCAGCTTGTGGGCCACTTCCATGGTGGAGACGTGGTAGCTGGCCGCGATGGCCTCAACCGAACATCCCGGGTAGTAGGCGTAGGTCTTGTTCATTCCATGCCCTCCAGCGGCATGATGCGGCCCACCATGCGGCGCAGGTTCTCGATCCGCTTGATCCTGGACGGAATCAGCGGCAGGCGGCCCCGGCGCAGCAGCTTCAGGGCGATCTGCACCTCTCGGACCGCCCCGGTAAATCCGCCCTCCCAGATGAAGGCCGGGGCATAACCGGGCTCGTAGGACTTGCCATTGCGCAGGATGGTGCGCACAAACCGCCGTGAGAAGTCGGGCCCGACCATCCCGTCCTGGAACTGGTTCTTCCAAATGGAGTAGCGCTTCAGGGCGTACATCACCTCGGCCGGGCGGATGCCCTCAGGGCATTTCTCGGAGCAGGCAAAACACGAGGCGCAGGTCCAGAAGGTGTTGCTGGCCATGACCTCGTCCTTCTCATCGGCGTTGATCATGGCGATGAGCAGACGCGGGGTGTGGTCCATAAAATCGACGACCGGGCACGCCGCTGCACACGCAGCGCACTGGATGCACCGGCTCAGCGGCTTGCCCTCGCTGGCGTGCAGGAGGTTCATCACCTCCCGGTCGAAGTGCAATGTGGCGCTGGTCACCCTACGCCTCTGCCTTCCGCTCCTCAGCGGCCGCGATGAGGGCGGCGACCCGCTCGAGCAGGAGCTCGGGCTCCACCGGCTTCTCGACCAACTCGTCCACGGGGACAAATCCGGGATGGATGGCCTGGCCCGGGAACAGGAAGGCGATCTGCTCGCGAATCCCGGTGATGATGAGCACCGGCATCTCCCGCAGCACCCGATCCTTCCTGATCTTGCGCGCCATCATGACACCTTCGGCCCCTCGGCCCATCATGATGTCGAGCAGCAGCAGGTCGTACGTGTTCTTCTTCAGTGCCTGCCACCCATCCTTGGGGTTGTGCATCACTTCGGTCTCGTAGCCGGCCGTCTCCAGTATCGACCTGATGGCCCCGGCGAAGTCGGGGTCATCGTCGACGATGAGCAGCCGTTTCTTGTCGCTCATTGAGGACCTTTCTTTGCGGGATCTTCCTTCGGCCCGGGGCCGTGAGGATCATCGAACTGAATTGTGGGCAGGGTGACGGTGATGGTGCTGCCCTGGCCAATAGCACTCTCGACCGACATGGAGCCGTCGTGAGCCTCCACGATACGCCGGCAGATGGCTAAGCCGATCCCCACACCGCCCTCTCCGGTGCCTCCGGCGCGATAGAAATCGTCGAGAATGTGTGCTCTGTCTTCTTCCGAGATGCCTATGCCGGTATCCGTCACCGCGATATCGACCAAACCGTCACGCCGTTCTGCCGTCACGGTCACCTTGCTGCCCTCGTAGGAGTACTTCACCGCGTTGCCGAGAACGTTGGTGAGTGCCTCCGCCAGCGTTCCCTCATCACCCATCACCACCGCCGCGGGCTCTCCGATCAACGTATGCAGCTCGATGCTCTTGCGGGTGGCGTGCGTCTCGACACTCTCCACGGCCCGGGCAATCGGAGCATCCACCGCCACCGGAACGAACCGCTCCTTGATCGCATCGACATCGACGGAGACGCAGCGCAACCAGGTGTCGACCACTTGGAGCAGATCACGAATGCGCGCCTGCATACGCTCGAGCCGCTCCCGCTGTTCGGCGGATGCGGAGTCGGCCAGCTCGTGCGCCACCACAAACAGATTCTGCTGCACCGCGTTCAGCGGTGACTTCATCTCGTGGGAGACGATGGCGGCGAAGTTCTCCCGCAACATCTCCTTCTCCCGTCTCAGCGCCATGGTCTCGAGAACGAGCGCCCGTTTCTCCAGGCCGCGCCGCGTCACCAGGCGGAACTCGTCGGGAGTGAACGGCTTGGGCAGGAAGTCGTAGGCCCCGCTCTTCATGGCGTCAACAGCCGAGCTCACCGTGGCATAGCCGGTGATGACGATCGTCACGATGGTCCGGTCTATCTCCTCGATCTTCTCCAACACCTCAAAGCCGGAGATACCGGGCATCTTGAGGTCAACGAACACCAGGTCCGGCTCGAACTCCTCAACGAGTTCAAGCCCCCGGTTCCCGTCGCGCGCGACGGCCACCTGGTGGGGCTCACCTTTGAGGATCTGGGTGCACGAGTCGAGGACGACTTCCTCGTCATCGATGATGAGAATCTTCCTCGAGACCTCCATAGATCTCACCCTTCCACGGTAACACTCGTCGGATCGCTCTCGGCCACCGGCAGCCGGACCACAAACGTCGTCCCCGAGCCGACCTCACTGTGCACAGAGATACTGCCGTGGTGCTCCCGGACGATGCCGTAGCTGATGGCCAGCCCCAGCCCGGTGCCACGTACCGCCTCCTTGGTCGAGAAGAACGGGTCGAAGATTCGCTCCAGATCCTCGGAGGCGATTCCATGGCCCGAGTCACTGAAGAGGATCTCCACCTCATCGACCACCGGATCGTTCCTCGTCTCCAGTCTCAGGCGCCCGAGCTCCCCCATGGCCTCTGCCGCGTTGATGAGCAGATTGACAAACACCTGCTGCAGCTGGGCCGGGTCGGCGACGATCCGGGGCAGCTCGGGATCCAAACCCTTCTTCACCTCGATGTTGTGGAACATCGCCTGGCCGCCCACCAGAAGCAGGCACTCCTCGAGAACGGCGTTCACATCGACCGAGCGCTTCTGCGGCGTGCGGGGCCGGGCGAAATCGAGAAGGGCACGGATGATGGTGGTGCAGCGGTCAGCCTGGCTGACGATTTGGCCGATCGAGCTTCGTGTCTCATCGTCTTCGGGTGGTGTCTTCTCCAGGAGCAGATGTGAATACGCAACCACACCCTGGAGCGGATTGTTGAGCTCGTGGGCCACATCCGCGGCCAGCTGGCCGATGACGGCCAGCCGCTCCGATTCTTCGATACGGCTCTTCGCAATCTGGTTGATCTGCTCCATGCGCTCCTGCAACGCCAGCGCCATCGAGTTGAAGGCGTGGCTCAGCTCGGCCAGCTCACCGCTGGTGGTGATGGCCACCTGCGTGCTGAAATCGCCGGCAGCCACCTTTCTCGACGCCGACACCAGCCGGCGCACGGGGACGGTGATACGCCTCGAGATGAAGAGCGACAGTCCCATCACCATGAGCGCGCCTCCGGCGGCGATCACCAGCACCAGCAGGCTCGACCTGCTCCTGAGATCGGTGTACGGCTGCTCGAGGGTGCCTACTCCGAGCATGCCGACGACGTTGCCGTCGATGTCGGTGATGGGCCCATAGGCGCTGATGTACCAAGCATCGAGCAGTTGGGACCGGCCCACCCAGGTCGCTCCGTTGCCGACAACCTCATCGATGATCTCGGTGGGGGCCGCGATACCCACCGCTCTGGAGTCGTTCTGGTCGTCGAGATCCGTCGAGATCCCAATCGATCCCTGATAGATCACCGCGACGCCGACGGTCCGGCCGCCGTACTCCTCACCCTGGAACACGGTGGCGCCAATACTGTCGACGACATCGTGCCTCTGATTGAGGACGAGGCCGCCGTAGAGGACCCCGGCCAACTTGCCCTCATAGTTGAACACCGGCGCCGCCGCCTCCAGCACCATGCCGCTGCCTTCCTCGGGCATGACCTCCGAGACTGCGGCGAACCCGCACTCCGGTTGGTCGGCGACACGCGGACATTCGTTTCGAAGAACCTCGCCGGCCACGATCCTGGTCCCAGCCACGGGCTCTCCGCCCTCCAGCGCCGCCGCCACCAGTTGATCCGAGACACGAATGTCTCCCACCGCGTCCGGGTCAGTGGTGCGCAACAGCACCACACCATCAGCGTCGGTAAGGGTGAGGTAGTCCAGCCGTTCGCGCTCCCAAGTGTTCACCAGCTCCTCGGCAGCCACGTTGGGATCACCGGATTGCAGGGCACCGCGCAGGAAGAACCGGGCCGAGGTGAATCGGATCACGTCGTAAACGTCCCCGAGCCTGCCCTCGTAGATGGCTCGAGCCGAGCTGAGATCCGCATCCACCTTGCTCTCGGCTTCCGCCACCACCCGGTTCCCGATGACCTCGATGGCCACTCCTCCGGTGATCGCGGTAACAAGCAGGATGACGAGCAGGAAGCTGAAGGTCAGCTTGACGGCGACGCGGCGCGTGACGCCGTGCCTGCCGAAGACACGGCGCAGGAAGACGCGGATTCGGACCCAGTACTTCACGATGCTCTACCTGCCGGCGACGCCACAAAACACGCGCCGAAGGCGCGCCTTTGCCGCGTCTTCGGAGAACCGACCTGGGCCGGCCTCCCTACGGTACACATTGCACCAATCACTACCCGGCGGCACATCGCGGCGACAGGGCCGGAGGTCGGTTGTGCTGTGCCGGAACGCCTCTGTTGCCACCCGTGGCGTCAGGGGCAGAGATGGGCACTGGCCTGGGCGCAATAGACGGTTTCTCCGCCAACGACGGTGACCAGCACATCGAGATCGAACAGCTGCTCGGGCGGGATCTCCAGGGGATCGGCCGACACCACAATGAGATCGGCGAGCTTGCCCGGGGTAAGCGTCCCCTTCACATCCTCCTCAAAGGCCCCGTATGCGGCATCGGCGGTGAGCAGCCTGATGGCCTCCTCAATGGTGATCGCCTGAGCGGCCATCCAGGGCTCAGGGTCGGCGCCGCCGGCGCCCACCCGTGTCACCGCCTCGGCAAAACCCCCGATCGACACCGGCGGGGTCCATGGGTGATCACTGCCTCCGATGGTGGTCACGCCGGAGTCGATCAGATCTCGCCAGCGCCCAGCCCAGCCGATGCGCTCGGGGCCGAGATTGGCCTCAAACGTGCCCCAGTCCGGATCCCCGATCCAGTCGGAGTGGAACCAGGTGAGCTGGAAGGAGGCGATGATGCCCAGGTCGAGCATTCTTGCGATCTGGTCGTCACGCACCACCGGAACGTGCTCGGCACGGTGGCGCAAAGCGTTCGGCCCACCGTCGAGAGCAGCCTCAAACGCGTCAAGCACGGTATCGAGGCCGGCATCGCCGCCGGTGTGGATGGCAACCTGCCAGCCCAGGTCGTCAAGCTGGACAACCAGCGAGATGATCTCTTCCCGGGAGGTGATGGCGACATCGCCGTAGTAGCCGGGCTGGTTGGAGTGCGGCTCGCTCAAGAACATGTTGTCCGGGTTGGTGGGGTCGGTGAAGAATTTGACGCCACCCACCCGGACGTGCGGAGACAGCATCTCACCGGGGGTGTATTGGGTGAACCAGAGCCCGTAGTAGCGGGTCAGGTAGTTGACCGGGAAGTAGACCGTCACCCGCACCGGCAGGCCGCCGGCCTGATCCAGAGCAATCAACTCGGCAAGGTCATCCGCCTTGACAAACATGTCGTACATAGTGGTGATGCCCCACTCGGCGGCCGTGTAGGCGGCCACCTCGGCTTCGTAGATGCCGGCCAGATGGTCGTCACTGATCCAGTGCCCATGGGCATCGATCAAGCCGGGAAGAACGGTTCTGCCATGCAGGTCAATCACGACGGTATCGGCGCCGGCCAAGGTGAGTATGCGCTGAGCGTCACCGACGGCGAGGATCTGGTCCCCATCGAGCGCAACAGCGTCAACGATGCCGATCTCCGGGTCCATGGTGATCACCGGGCCGCCGTGGAGGATGACCGTCGCCACGACGTCGGGCAGGGGAATCGTTGTTGTTGTGCTGGTGCTGGTTGTAGTTGAGGTGGTCGAGGTTGTCGTCGGCCGAGCCGTTGTGGTGGTGGAATCGGCGGTCGTCGATCCCGTCGAAGCCTCCAGCGTGGAGGTCGACTCGGTCTCGCCGGCACAGGCCGCAGCCAGGCAGCACAAGACGACGGCGATGATGGTGGTTCGGGGGATGTGCACCTCCTTCGGCCAGTGTTGTCGCCGTACCGGGTATCGGGCAAGGACTGTCGGGAAACAGAACGCAGAACGCAGTGGGCACACACTGCATACGGCAGCCCCCTGTGGGTGGAGGTGGCATCCTGTGCCCGTGGTAGCTTGCCCGGCTGATGCAATCCGAGCTTTCGGTCTTCCTTCTCGCGATCGCCACGGTATGCCTGGCCGCCTTTGCCCTGTTCGGCTGGGTATCGGTCAAGGAACATGAGAGGCGCGCCGCTCTCATCTCCTTTGTCCTGGCGATCGCCGCGCCTGCGCCGCTCCTGGCCGCAGCCCTGCTCCCCCTCCCGATCCGAGTTGGAGCCGCCGCAGCAACAGCGACGGCGATTCTGGCTGCAGTCGTCCTCTGGTTCCTGCCCGTAGGTGTGTCAGCGGCACCAAACGGACGCCCGGACCGAAGGGTTGATGAGCGCGACATCACGTTCGCCCGCTCTCGCCTCAGGCCGGGGACCGTGGAGTACAAGGAGTACTACAAGCGACGGCCGGAGAACAAGGAACCGGACGATCGAACTCGTGCCCTGCCCGGGCTGATGTCTCCCCAATCCAGGTATGCAGACGCCGACGCTTTCACCTCTGCCAGAGCCTCATTCGCCGTCATTGAGACTATGCGCCACGAGGTGGACGGCCCCGTTGCCTCTTCACAAATCGAAATGTCACCTCAAGAGGCAATCGGGTTCGTCAAGAGGGTGGCCCTGGACCACAGCGCGCTCGCGGTCGGGACAACCGAAGTTCAGGACTACCACGTCTACACGCACGTCGGCCGCGGCACCGGCAAGTATGGAGAAACGATTGCCATCGAACACCGCTGGGCAATCGCATTCACCGTCGAGATGGATCACGCCGTGATGCGATCTGCTCCGGCGGCGCCGGTGGTGGCGGAGTCGGCCCGGCGCTACGTACAAGCGGGCAAGATCGCGGTCAAGCTGGCCTCTGCCATCCGAGACGCCGGCCACAGCGCCCGCGCTCATATCGATGGCAACTACCGGGTTATCGCTCCGCTGGTGGCGCTTGACGCCGGCCTGGGGGAGATCGGCCGCATGGGGATCCTCATGACTCCACGCCACGGGCCCCGGGTCCGCATCGGCGTGGTGACCACCAGTCTCCCGCTTGTCCAAGATCCCCCCGGCGACGACCCAACCGTGATCGACTTCTGCTTGGTGTGCAGGAAGTGCGCGGAGAACTGCCCGAGCGCGTCAATCTCAACTGGAGGCCGGAAGCCCATCGACGGCGGCTTGCGCTGGGCTATCGACCCCGACACCTGCTTTCGCTACTGGAACTTGGCCGGCACCGACTGCGGCTGCTGCATGACCGTCTGCCCGTACTCCCATCCCGACAGCCGAGCCCACAATCTGGTGCGCTGGGCCCTTAGGCGCTCGGGAGCGGCCCGCCGAGCCGCCCTCTGGCTCGACAATCTGTTCTACGGCCGCAAACCCCGCCCAATCGCCGCCAGAGGAATTCTGACCACCGCCTATCGCAACAAGGGGCGCTTCTGATCAAGCCGACGTTGGGCGCGCAGGGTCCTGGCGCGCCTCTGATGAGGTAGCACTGGCCCAGGCGAGGGTGGCCTCATCGGATGGGGGTAGGAGTGGGGAGAGGTGTATTGGTGGCTACTCAGAGGGGGCACATCCCGCGGTGCCTGTTGGATGTGTGTGAAGACGCGAGGCAGGAATCATCAGCAAGGCGCTTCGGTGCTAATGGCAGGTGGGACGGGAGCCAGCGGCTACGGCGCCGGGTGGTTGGGGGGATGTCGAGCTGGGACCGGGGGCCGTCCCGTGTACCGCTTTTCAAGAGCCGCGCAAAGCCTCCAGGAACATATCGACCAGGCTCTCGCCGCCCATTACCGTGGTCACCTCCAGCGGGTAGCTGTCCCCGGAATTGGTCGTGATGGTGAAATAGGCCATACGGTTGGTCTTCTCGACGGCAACGGCAACGTCGGCTCGGGCCCAGCATGCCGCCTCTCGCTTGATTTTGAACCGGAACCCGCGAGGTCTGTAGTCGAACGCTCGGACGGTTTCGGTCCCCACCGCGATGAACACCGGGTTGGGGAGATCGGAGCTCCGTGCCATGCCGCCGCCGCCGGCCAGCTTGGAGAACAGCACCGAGCTCATCGAGCCGGCGTGGCTGCACGTTATTGCGGCAATCACTTTTTCGTTGCAGTGAGGCTGAATCGCGTCGATGAGTATCGACATCTGCTTCTGGGTCTTCTCATTCATGGGTCACCTCCGAGAGCCATGTCGGATTGCCAAGTGTCTCGAATGATGCTCGTCATCCCAGGGTGGACGCAACCGGCCGGGCGTTTCGCTGGCGGCTACGGCGGAGTTCTTCGGAACGAAGCTCTCACTTCGGTCGTGGAGGGCACAAGGCACCGTCAGGACCTGCGGATACCCGCCCCCGGTGCTGACCGGCGCGCCCACTGTCGTCATTCATGCGTTCGCGATTGTGCTGGTTGGTGGTCGAGGACGCCGCTTTGCTGTCGGCACCGTCGCCGCAGGCAGCGACCAGCACGGGCGCCGGCATCAGCGGGATGACCAATCGTCTCATGGTCCCCCCTCAAGGATGGCTGATCTGGGGGCAGTGACACCTCAGTTCGGCTGTCGGTCTGGCAGACCCTCATATGCGTTTTTCCATCCGCAGCGCAGGCGAGTGTCATCTCACCTGACTGCTCTGGGCAGGCGCTCAACCCCCATAGCGGAGTCGCCATCTCCAGCCAGGTGACGGAACAACCCACCGGCCCTATCCGCTTCCGGGTGGAGGAATGGGGCATTCACTGCTCGCTCGGTTGGCGCGACTTGAGTACACACCCTGCGGTATGGCCACCCCCCTCATGCGGGTACGTTGGCTCGGGGCGTCTAGCCAGCGGAGGGTGACCCGGAGGGCCCGCCGCCCTGCCGGCCGGCCCTCCACCACCAGTAGAGGAAGCCCGCCAGCAACGCTCCGCCGAGGATGCCGCCGACCACGATGATCAGCATCATCGAATTGCCTCCGGAATCGGGAATCGGGGTGTCCTCTATCAGCTCCGGGACGACTGGGGGGTTGGCAACGACGGCGTCAAAGGGTGCGCTGGCCGAACACTGCTGTCCCACCGCCGTGACCACAAAGGGCGGGGGAAGCGTCTCGATGAAGGTCATCATCCCGCCGGTGTTCGGCCCGTTGGCGAGGAAGTTGCCGCTCCCGTCCGCAATCGGTGGCCCGTCACCCACGACACCGGGGTGGGAGCCGTCGATCAGGAGGTTGACCTGCTCCCCGGGCTGGAAACCGCTCCCAAAGATGTTGAGGTGCCCGGCGTCGACCGATGGGTTCTGATACGCAGGATCCACGTCGGGATGCAGCGTCCCGCCTCCCCACCACACGACGATCTGACAGACCGGCACCAGGGCCGTGTCCGGCACGGTGTCGAAGGACCCAGGCGGCGCGCTGGTGGTCGGAGGCATCGTCGGCGACGGCGGCGCCGACGTGGTGGGTGGCGGCGCCGACGTGGTGGGTGGCGACACCGACGTGGTGGTCCTGGAAACAAGCATTGTCGTCGTCGTGGGTGTCGGTCGCGTGGTCTTGGTCGACCTCACGATCGCGGTCGTCGTGGTGGTTGCGCGGTCCGTCTGGGCTAGGGCCGGCTGGACGAGGGCGACGGCTGTGAGCAGGACGACAAGCAGAACCAAGCCCCGGATAGTCGCGCCTGCCGCGGATCGTATCGAACGCACGCTTTCGGCCCCCATTGCTCGGAAGGAAATTCCGACGAACAATGGTACCGATCCAGCACGGGCGGTGCTCAGGTCTGCCAGAGGTGAACGGCCACGAGCCGGTGACATTGTTGGGCTTGCCCCGACACCCGATCTTTGCCTCCGCGTGCCCGAACGATCTGACACGACTCCGATGGCTCAGGTGACATTCTCGCACGCTGGCCCAGGGGAGGGCGATCTCACCCGTCTTTGCCAGAAGACGTCTGCGCGCGCTTGCTTGGGGAATCGGAATCACTCCCGAGGCTGTGAGGGAACGTAGGCCTCACTCGCCTGCCTGCTCTGCGGCTACGCGAAGCTGGCGAAGCCGATGTAATCCACCAGGATTCGGTCGACGCTTCCCTCTTGGTGCGACCACAGGATGACCCAGGCCTCCCCGTCGGCATCGAACTTGACGCACCAGAGGGGCGGATCCTGAAACCGGTGGCTTCGCAGCCACGTTTGATCTGGATCGTCCTCCAGGGCATCGAGAATTCTGTCAACCTCATGAAGGACTCTCGCCCGCCGCGGATCGCGTCGAAGTGCCTTGTACTGCTCAAGCGCAATCTCAGGGCTAAAGAAGACCTCGGCCATGGGCCGATATTACCACAGTGCCCCTGTGCCCGATTGTGGTATCAGCTACTTGTGGGTAGAGTGTGTCAGGAGGAGAGAGGAAAACCCAATGACCACTGGCCAAGTAGAGCCTGTCTTGGTCGAGGTTGACCAGAGACGGCGCGTCAGCTTGGGGAAGATTGGGCAAGCGCGCCACAACCGGTACCTGGCTACAGCTGAGACAGACGGCACGATCATCTTTCGACCTGCAGTTGTGATGACCGAGATCGAGGCACGGTTTCTTCAGAACACGGAACTTGTCGACAAGATCCGCAAACAACGCCAGGATCCCGCCGCTTACGTCCGTCGGCCCAAGTAGCCATGGCGACGTTCCCTGAGGGGTGTACCTAGTCGACAGCTGCCCAGGGGAGAGTGATGTCATGAGGGCAATCCCTTCACAATCCTTCCCCTAAGGTGTCGACCCACTCGCTCAACCCGGCGCCTTCGGGGAAGGTGGACGCTGAGCAAAGCGAGGCGGACGGAGGGGGCATACGGATCAGGTGCGGGCATCTCGGGGCAGCTCCTTGGTGGGAGTGAGTTGAGCCACCCTCCTCGGCTCAGGGAGGAGAGCGGATCAGGGATCGGGCAACTACCCGGCGGGCAGCAGATAGCGGATGACGTCGATCGCCTTGTAGCTGTGCTTCCCGGGCGCGAGAAACCGCGCGATACGGGCCACATCGTCTCCAGAAGTCACCAGTGGCTTCTCCCGCTTGCCGCCCCGAATCTGAGCAAGACCAATGTTGGCGGTCAGGGCATTACATAGGCACTTGCGGCCAATTGTGTCCTCTTTCGATCCACCCTTCGCCACGTAGTCCTCGACCGGCTCCGCAGGGCAGCGCCAGCCGATCAAGCCGTTGGCACGGCAGAAGGCGCTCCGCAGATACCCGAGGTCGCAGGTCCGCGGCCGCTTGGTGTAGGCCAGAGCCTCAGACAGGGTGTTCCTGAGTTGCACGACCTTGAAGGGGAAACCCGTCGGTGACGCCACCGGGTCGGTGAACGTCCGGACTCGACCCCGCCGGCTCAGCTTCAGCACCCGCCGTTTCACCTTCTCGTCCAGGCCAGACTCCTCGCAATAGGCGAAGGCCGTGCCCACCTGGACCCCGGCAGCGCCTTGTTCCAACGCGTCGGCAACACGCTCCGGCTCGGCGTATGAGCCGGCCAGCCAGAAAGGCAGTCCCAATTCACGAATGGCCTCGATGTCGGGCTCGTCCTTTTCGCCGTAGCTCGGCTGCCCATCGGGACCAACAGGTGCCTTGCCCCGCGGCGGCGCGTTGTGGCCACCTGCCGTGGGGCCTTCCACCACAAACCCGTCGACCCGGGAGCCACTGCTCCGGGCCAGCACTGCCGCGAGCACGTGGGACGAAACGATGGCAACAAAGGCCGGTCGCTTCACTGGAGGAAGCTCACCGCCGCAGTAGGTGGTCGGGTCGAATCGGGAGTGGAGGACCCTGTCCGCATCGCGCCCTTTGATATCGATCCGCAACTCCACCTCGGAACCCTCGGCCAGCCCATCAAGCACACCCGGAATGGCTCGAGGGATGCCGGCTCCCATCAGCACATAATCGACACCGGCCAGCAAGGCCCCATAGAGAGCCGGCAGCGTCGGTGTCTGAATCTTCTCGAGGAAGTTGATGCCCACCGGGTACTCGTGACTCTCCTTGGCGAGGTGAACCTCAACAAAACTCGAGGCCACCAGCAGATCCTCCAGATTTCGCGAAAGGTGCGCCGTGGGCTTCCAGTTGGGCAGGAACCGGGCCTTCTTGGGCTTGCCGCCGGGCACAAAGAACCGCTTCAGGATTCGATCGGCCACATCGGGGATCGGGAATGCCCTCAAAGCACGCCGCATGTGACCGCCGACATCACCCTTCTGCAGCCTGCGGCTCAGGATGGAATCGAGAGCAGTGCCGGCCACAACACCCAGTTGGCCCGCTGCGGATACCGCCTTGGCCAGCCTCCAATTGGAGACGCCGGCGCCCATCCCGCCCTGGATGATCTTCGGCAACTTCGGTCTCACGGCGGACATCGTACGGGACAGTCCACTCAATTGACAACGGCAGGCGGCCGCCGGAATCGCGGCCGGTGTAACCCGCACCACAGTCCCCTCCCTGCAGTGACACACCCATACCCATTCGCCGGACCGAAGTGCCTCACACGACTGAGATCGGCAAGCTCGTCGGCACCCGCCACCTCACATCGAAGAGCAGCTCCGGCCGACAGGGCACAAACGCGCCGGAGGGACCGTTTCGGCCCCTCCGCCAGCACCCCCCTACCCCGGCCCTATTGCAGAGCTGGGAACCTCTGCACCAAGCGGGTGCAACGCCAGGCTCGTCCAAAGCCCCAGGTGTCGCCGGCCCGGACCGCCGCCAGCAGCACGAGCACCAGGGCGTAGATGATGTGATCGTCGACGACGGGGTTGTTCTCCGGCCAAAGGCTTGCCGACCACATGAAGAGCATTAGCAACGAACCGCCAAAGGCCGCGATACGAAGGCCCACACCGAAGGTCAAGGCCAGCCCGATGCCGAGCAAACCGGCCATGAAGAGCCAATCGACCCATCCCGTTCCGGCGAGGCCCTGGTAGAAGCCGGCGAGCGGTCCTCTGGTGGCGAACGTCAGGAAGCCAGACGCCGGGCTGCCGCCGTTGAGAGCGGCGCCGCCTTCGGCGAAGAAGTCGATGCTTCCGCCATCAAGGCGCCCGGTGGCGAAGCCAAGGGCGAGCAGCTTGTCTAAAAAGGCCCAGAGGAAGACCCACCCCAGGGCGATTCGCAGTGCCGCCCAGATGAAGCGCACCTTCCCAGGTCCCACCAAAGCCGCCGACTCAGAGTTGTTCTCCATGGTGAGCAGATCCACTTGGGTCCGCTCAGCTTCTGCCAGTTGCATGTTCCGTTCCTTTCTCCAAACTTACGGATGCGAATATCTGTTATTTACTCAAAAAGAGAGAGGCGCCCGCCATCACACGCTGCTCCCCGCCAGGTCACGTACCTTGACTTCTTGGAGCATCTCGGTTGCCGTGTCCTGCATCCGCGCCCAGTAGGCGTGCAGCGGACACGGGTCCGACGGATTGCACTTGGTCGGGCCGAATCCACAGCCGGTTCGTTTCACCTTGTCAATCCCGTCGAAGAGACTCACCACCTCCCGGATTGGCATATCAAGAGTCCTCGGCTCAAGCCGGAAACCCCCACCCCAGCCCCGCTCCGAACCCACCAAGCCTTGCTTTCGCATCGCGTTGAGGATCTTCGACACGTAGTTGGCGGGCGTGGCCGTCGCCCGGGCAATCTCCTCCACCGGCACCCGTTCATCGGTGTGTGCAGCCAGGAACCCGAGCAACCTGAGGGCGTAGCGTGAAGTGTTGCTGAACAAATCCATTTCTCAACACATCAGTATATCCTTTGAGTTTCTCTGTGCAGAAATCTTGCCCATGCCGGACAACACCAAAGCGACGCCTCGTCAGGCTGTGGCTCCGCTCAGCCACTCCCGGAGCACCTCCAGGAAAGTCTTTCGCGCCTGCCGTTCCAACCAAGGTCTGTGACCGCAGCGATCGAGCCCCACATAGTCCATGTGGGGAATGTGGCGCCGCAGAGAATCCAAGATCATCAACCCGGGGTGAGGATCGTCGTCACCGTGGAGCATCAGCACCGGGCCCTCGATCGCGGAGAATGCGGCCGGCTCCACCCCCTCACGCTGCAGACGAAGCACGTCGGCCCAGGTCTCCTCGTAGCCGCGCGCGTCAGACTCCACTTGATCGTCATCTGATATCAGATCGAACGATTGGACTCTCTCGTAGACGCGACCCAGCTCACTCAGCAGGCCGTCCCTCTCGGCCGTCGCCGTCGCCGTATCGAAGTTCCGCCACAACTCGCCGATCCGGGCGCGGTCCTCGTTCCCGACCCGTTCCGCCATCGTCTTTTCGTAGGCGGCCCGGGCGGCCTCGTTGTAGGTGCCACACCCCACAAGAGCGAGCGATCGAATCCGATCCGGATGCTGCGCGGCAAAAGATAGGGCAAGCATCGCTCCCCACGACCAGCCCACAAAGGCCGCCTGCTCCGGGGCCACGGCGGCGAGGTCGTCGACATGCCTCTGCACAGTCAGCCGCACGTCCCCGCTGCGGCGCTGCAGCGGCTCGAGCACTCTGAAGCCGCTGCTCAAGTCCCCGGCCAGCGAAGTCACGCTGCCCGGCGCTCCCGGTCCCCCGTGCAGCACCACTACCTCAAGACCGGGCGCTCCGTAGAGCCGAACCTCTATGGCCCGAGCAGTCACGGCTCCACCACGCCGCAGAGGCGGCCGTTGCCATCGACAACCGGAACCGGGGATCCCTCCAGGAAACCACCAAGCTCACCGGCCGACTCCAGAGGATCGTCAAAACGCACAAACACCGGATCCTCCATGACGGATTCGATCGTGACCGAGGCATCGGCTCCCTGTGCCGATCGCAGGCGCACGATCCCCACCAGCAGACCCTCACTGGCCACCGGCAACACCCTGCTCTGTGCCAGACGCCGGGCCTCGGACAGTCTCATCTGCGGTCCCACCGCGTCCGGCTCGCTCATCTCGTGGAAACACCGGCGCGGTGCGCTGCGCACCACCACCGCTCCGGCTCCAGCACCCACAACCAGCTGTCGGCCCGGCCCAAAAAACTGCCGCTGCAGCCAGGACCCTCCCGGGGCGCCTACCACCAGCAGCGAGTCGGGTGCAAACGTGCGCACCAGCGCCCGCGCACTCTCGGCGCGCACAACCTGGCTGTCGAGGTCAGGCACCTCCCGGGCCACGTCCTCGAGTGTCGCTTCGGCCTCGTCATCGTGCCGGGTCCCCGGCGACGCCGAAACCAAACGTCCCTCGACCTCCAGCGCCAGGCAGAGGCGCCTGGCAACGAGCGCGGCAAGCGTCGAATGCGGCCCGCTCCCGATGGCGGCAATAACCGTTCCGACATCAGCCACGGCCACATGGTGGGGCGCCGCAGTATCGACCAGATCAAAAGAGGTGAGACGGCGCGTGATCAGAAGATCGGCCCGGACGGCAAGGCACGCCGCGGCCAGGTCATCCTCGGCACGATGGGGCTTGCCATCTGCGAGCAGGCGGGCGAGAGCGGCGCAGCCCTCACCTCGGGCCCATACCACCGACCACCTACGCTCGGGTGGAAATGATTTCGGTGTGTCTCCGCCGCTCGTTCTACTCATAGGCGAACACCCACGGGTGCATTCCATGCAGCCGGAGAGTCGGGCCGGCGGCCGACTCGGCCCTTCGGGCCCGCGGAGGACGAACCGGCACGACGCGCACCAGGCCAAAAACCGAGAAGTGCATGCCCTTATGATCGCTGGCCGGCGGCGCCTCTGCCACCTGTCTGGTCCACTTGGCCCTCCGAGACATTCCCGCCAAGACCGAACCACCGGCACAGTTCTGCCCGTCTCAAGGCTGCGGAGCCGACGTGCCGATGCAGATGGACATGCACAGGTGGCTGGCGTTCGTCCTCATCATCTTGACGGCCGCGGCGTGCTCCTCCGGTGAAGGCACCTCATCGACGATCGCGCCGGCACCTGCAACAACAGCACCCCAAGCAGACCCGACCACAACGGACGCCTCCGCAGAGGCCGCACCCAGCACGGTCACCGCGACCTCCGCGGTGGCGACCACCGACCCCTTCGAGCCGTTGGCCAGCGTCCTTATCGCCGCCCTGGGCGATGCACTCGCCGGCACCAGCTATGCCGACGCCCCATTCGAGAATCCTGAGGTGTTCATCGCCACCGGCCAGCTGTTCTGCGAGCTCCTCGACCAGGGAGCCGATCCCAAAGACCTGATCACCGATTACGTCACCGCACTTAGCGACAAAACCGTCGAAGAGGCCGGTGAGGATGAGCTCGTCCTCACCGGTTCCGTGCTCGGAACGAGCGTCGAGGTGCTGTGCCCCCAACATCGCCCCCTACTCGAAGGCAGCTCATGACCACGACACAGAATCCCCAGTCGCACCGCAGGCTCATCGTCCTTGCCGTCACCCTGCTGGTGGTCGGAGCGGCACCGATTGCCGCCGCCGATGAGCACGTCACAGGCATCGACCGCGCCTTCGAGGCCGCCTCCAATGCACAAGCAAAGGCCAAGGAGCGCGCCGCCGAGGCCCATGAGGCCGGCCCCGGATCCGGTGACACTCCCGACGCCGATGCAGTTTCCGAGGTGCCACCAGGACTGCAACGCGCCAACGAAGCAGTCAGCGATGCCGTCGACCGCAAGAAGGGCAAGGACCAAGACGAGGACCAGGGCAACAACGGCAACCACAACGGCCACGAAAACGGCGACAGCCACGGCTGGGGAGGTGGACATTCCGCCGAGGTCCACGCCGCTCTCCTGGCCGGGGGCTCGCCATCCGAGCTGGAGTCGCACGGCCAATCGGTCAGGGCGATGGTGCACGCCTACAACGAGATGCGAAAGCAATTTCGCGTGGACGACACCGGCAAAGATCCCGGTGATGACCCGGACGATCCCGGCGAAGATGCTGATACTTCCCAGGACGACTGAACCCCATTCAAGGCGCAACTACCGGCAGCAGCCTTGGGACGACGGCCGGATTGGGCGTCCCCATCATCAGGAATCTCTTGACGACGCGTCCCAGGCAAATATGCAGGAATACGGCCGACAGGGACCCGACTCAGGCCCGGTCATCATCGCTCAATTGAATCCCTGCTACCCGATCAGCTCGACACCCCGCGAGCCCGTCACCACCTCGCCGAGCCGCCACGCCTGGTGACCGGCATATTCGAGGGCGGCGATGGTCTCCTCCCGCGCCGCGGGATCAACCACAAGCACAAAACCAACACCCATGTTGAAGGTGGCGAACATCTCGTCGCGGGTCACCCGGGCCCGATCCGCAATCACCAAAAACACGGCTGGAGGCCGCCAAGAGTCCAGGTCGATCCGGGCCGAGCAGCCCGGGGGGAGCACCCGAACCAAGTTGCCGGGAATGCCTCCGCCCGTAATGTGCGCCATGCCGTGCACCCCACCGGCGTCGACGACGTCGAGAACCGCCGGTGCGTAGAGGATCGAGGGCTCGAGCAACACCTCAGCGAAGGTGCGGTCACTCTCCAGGAAGGGCTCGTTGAGATCCAGTTGCGGCAGCAGCGCCGAGCGCAGCAGCGAGAACCCGTTGGAGCGCAGGTTGGGGCTGGCCACTCCCACAAGCTCGTCGCCTTCGCCGATGGTGGCACCGGACACCTCACAACCCTGCTCCACCACCCCCACCGCCGCCCCGCCGATATCAAACTGATCCTCTCCGATTACGCCCGGATGCTGAGCCGTCTCGCCTCCAACCAAAGCACAGCCGGCTTCACCACAAGCGGCGGCCACCGAAGCGATCAAGGTCCGCTCCCGCTCGAGATCAAGCCTGCCCACAACCAGGTAGTCGACCAGGGCCAGCGGCCTGGCCCCGACGGCGGCAAGGTCGTCCACAATCATGGCGACGAGGTCGTAGCCGATGCCGTCGTAGCGCCCGGTGAGACGGGCCAGCTCGCACTTGGTGCCCACCC
>CAZTJO010000004.1:0-12974 GCA_964614095.1 uncultured Acidimicrobiia bacterium | reverse complement strand
CCGATGCCGTCGTAGCGCCCGGTGAGACGGGCCAGCTCGCACTTGGTGCCCACCCCATCGGTGGTCATCATCAGGATCGGCCGCTCGTAGCCCTTGGGGATGGTGAAACCGGCGGCAAACCCCCCGAAGTCACCAACAACCCGGCGCCCCCAAGTGGCCACCACGTCGGCGGCAATCTTCTCGACGAGCTGATCACCGCCCTCGTTGTCGACTCCCGAGGACCGGTATGTGCTCACGACGGGCTTCTCTCCAGCAGGAACTTGTCGCCGTCGAGGGGCACGGTGGTCGGGTAGTCGCCGGACAGGCACGCAGTGCACAGGCCCGACGAGGCGGCGCCGGTAGCCTCGATGAGCTTGTCCAGAGCCAGATAGGCGAGCGAGTCGACACCCAGGAATTCACCGACCTGATCGACGCTGCGCTCGGCGGCGATGAGCTGGGCTCTCTCCGGCGTATCCATGCCGTAGAAGCACGGCCAGCGATAAGGGGGTGAGGCAATGCGCAGGTGCACCTCCGCGGCGCCGGTGGCGCGAACCATCTCCACCAGATTGCGCGTTGTGCTACCCCGAATGATCGAGTCGTCAACGATCACGACTCGTTGTCCCGCAATGACCTCCGGGATCGGATTGAGCTTCATGCGTATGCCCTGGTCGCGCATCACCTGAGCGGGCTGGATGAAGGTCCGCCCCACGTATCGGTTCTTCACGAAGGCATCCACATAGGGAATGCCACTCGCCTTTGCGTACCCCTGCGCCGCCGGTACACCGCTCTCCGGCACCGGCACGATCACGTCGGCGGACACCGGCGACTGAGCGGCCAGAAGTTCACCCATACGCAGGCGGGCCTGGTGCACATTCTGGCCATACAGGTAACTGTCGGGCCGGGAGAAATAGACGAACTCGAGCAAGCAGAGATGCGGATCGGCCCGGCCCAGAGGCCGGCGGCTCTCCACCCCGTCGCCGTCGATCACGACCATCTCGCCCGGCTCTACCTCACGCTCGAACTTGGCCGCCACCACATCGAGGGCGCACGTCTCCGACGCCAGCACCCATCCACCATCGATGCGGCCCAGGCTCAAGGGCCGGAAGCCATGCCGATCCCGAACACCGATCAGCCGCTGCTCGTCGACGATGACCAGTGAAAAAGCTCCCTCGAAGGTTGGGAGCGCCGCCTCCACGGCGCCGACGATCCCGCCCCTGCCGCCGGCCTCGCCGAACGCAGCGGCAATCCCTTCGGCCATGAGCTCGGTGTCGGTGGTGGCTGTTTGGTGGCCCAGCTTGCCCGCCAGCTCGGCGGTATTGGTCAGATTCCCGTTGTGAGCCAGGGCAAACCCGGTACCGTCGACCCCCCGGTAGGTGGGCTGCGCGTTCTCCCACGAGGTGGACCCGGTGGTCGAATAGCGGTTGTGGCCCAACGCGATATCGCCCTGCAGCGAAGCCAGCGCCCATTGGTTGAAGACCTGGCTCACCAAACCCAAGTCTTTGCGCACGGTGATGCTCTGCCCGTCGGACGCAGCGATGCCGGCGCTCTCCTGACCCCGATGCTGCAAGGCAAAGAGCCCAAAGTAGGTGAGGCGGGCCACATCCATCCCGGGCGCATAGACACCAAAAACACCGCATTCCTCCCCCGGCCGCTCCCAGGCGAACGACGGTCGCATCACGCGCCCCTCATCCGGCGGCCGATGGCCTCACGCCAGACCGTGGCGGCTTCAGCCAGCGGCACCACCGCCAGGTGTCCCATCTCGATCATGTCGCCGCCAAGAACACCGATGCGCCGCGCTCCAACAGTCTTTTTGATGCCCTCAGGCACCGAGCGGAAGGCGGCCACAAAACGATGCGGGGCCTCGGTGAACACAGCCCGCCAGTCGTCAACATCGAGACGGGCCCCCACCCCCGATTTGATGCAGATCTCGGCGACGGCAACCGCCAGACCTCCCTCGGAGAGGTCGTGGACCACGGCGGCCTCGCCACCGCAGGCGATATCCCGAGCGGCTTGCACGGCGGCACGGCCCACTTCCGGATCCGCCGGCAGAGGCCTTCCGGACAGAACGGCGCCGCACACCTTGGCATAGGCGCCGCCGGCAAAATCGGGGGTGTCGTCACCGCCAAAAAGCCACAGCTCCATGCCTTCAACGCCTGCGTCGAGACGAGGCGGCCTCGCCGGCGTCGGGTCGGCCAGGCCCAGCATCCCAACAACCGGTGTGGGCTGGATGTGCCCACCGGCGGTGCTGTTGTAGAACGACACGTTTCCACCGATCACGGGGATGCCGAGCGCCTCACAGGCCTCGGCCAGGCCGCCGAGAGTCTCGATGAACTGCCACATCACCTCCGGGTGCTCGGGATCACCGAAGTTGAGGTTGTCGACAATGGCTATAGGCTCGGCGCCGGCCACGGCCACGTTGAGTGCCGACTCGTAGACCAGCCGCCCCGCTCCCCGTCTCGGGTCGAGGTAGCAGCGTCGCGAGTCACCGTCGCTCGATACGGCGAGGCTCTTGTTGGTACCCCGTACGCGGAGCAAGGCGCCGTCGTTGCCCGGAGCAACAATCGTGTTGAGGAAAAGCATGTGGTCGTACTGCTCGTAGACCCAGGAGGGGTCTCCCAGATCCGCCAGATCGAGCAGATCGAGCAGAACACGGCCGGCATCGGCCGGTGCCGGCAGTTCCGGGTCGTCCGCCCACGTCTCGTCTATGTACCCGGGCTTCTCTGCAGGCCGCTCGTAGAGGGGCGCACCATCGGCGAGCGACCCGGCAGGCATCTCGGCGACGATCTCCCCGTTCTCGAACACCCGCATGGTGTCTCCGGAGGTGATAGTGCCGAGCACGGCCGCCTGTGTCTCCCAGCGCTCGGCCACCTCGAGCACTGCAGGGAGATCCTTCGGATCGACCAGCGCCAGCATGCGCTCCTGCGACTCCGAGACCAGCAGCTCGGGTGGCGTCATGCCCTCCTCGCGCCGAGGCATGGCATCCAGGTTTACGTCGATGCCCTTGCCGGCACGAGCCGCCGACTCCGATGTGGCGCAGGACACCCCGGCGGCGCCGAGATCCTGCAACCCGACCAGCAGCTTGCGTTCACAGAGTTCGAGACAGGCTTCGATCATCTTCTTAGCGGCGAACGGGTCCCCCACCTGCACCGACGGCCGCTTCTCCTGATCGTCGCCGGAGAACGATGCCGAGGCCAGCGTGGAAGCGCCGCCGATACCGTCGCGGCCCGAAGGCGCTCCAAGAAGCACGGCGACGGCCCCCTCCTCCACGTTGTACCCAAGCACCAGGTCTTCGGCCCGAAGGATTCCCAAACACATGACGTTGATGAGCGGGTTGGCGTCGAAGCAGGGTTCAAAGGCGATCTCACCACCCACGGTGGGCACGCCGACGGCGTTGCCGTACCCGGCGATACCCGCGACCACACCCCCAAACAAGTATCGATTGTGGGCGTTGTCGAGATCGCCGAAACGGATCTGGTTCCACAGCGCGATGGGCCGCGCCCCCATGCTGAGGATGTCGCGGATGATCCCGCCGACGCCGGTGGCGGCGCCCTGATACGGCTCTACAAACGAAGGGTGGTTATGGCTCTCGATTCGCAGCGCCACCAGCACGCCGTCACCGATATCGACGACGCCGGCCCCGGTCCCGGGGCCGACCACAACTCGGGGGTTCTCTGTGGGGAGCACTCCGAGGTGGGGGCGCGAGGTCTTGTAGGAGCAGTGTTCCGACCACATGAGCGAGTAGGTCATGAGCTCGGCATCAGTGGGCTCCCGCCCCAGGAGGCCGATGACGCCCTTGTACTCACCGTCGGTCATGCCGAGCAGGCGATGTTGCGGCTCGGCCATGGCTGCTACGCCTCCGCCAGAGCCGTAACGAATGATTCGAGCAGCACCTTGCCGTCGGTGGAGCCGAGGATCGGCTCGGAGGCCCGCTCCGGGTGCGGCATGAGGCCGACCACATTGCCCGCCGCGTTGGAAACGCCGGCGATCCCGTTTGCCGACCCGTTGGGGTTGTTGTTGTCGTCGACGGTGCCGTCCGGCCCGCAGTAGCGCAGTATCACCTGGCCATTAGCCTCCACCTCGGCGAGCACGTCGGCCTGCGCGGTGTAGCTGCCCTGGTAAGAATTCAGGGGTATTCGAAGCACCCGACCCTTTGTGGCCGCCGCGGTGAGCGAACTCTTAGTCGATTCGACCTTCACATGCACAAAGCGGCAGATGAAGCTGAGGTCTCGGTTCCCCACCAGTGCACCGGGCAGCAGCCCGGCCTCACAGAGAATTTGGAGCCCATTGCAGATGCCCAGCACCGGCTTGCCCGCCGCCGCCATGGCCTCGATCTCGGCCATGACCGGAGAGAATCGAGCAATGGCTCCAACCCGCAGGTAGTCGCCGTGGGCGAACCCGCCGGGGAGCACCGCAGCGTCGAAGGCCGACAGATCATCGTCACGGTGCCAGACCAGCTTGGGGTTCGATCCAACTCCCCGCAGCGCGTGCACCACGTCGTGTTCACAATTGGATCCCGGGAATACAACGACGGCGATGTTCACCCGGCCACCTCTTCGGCGACGACCTCAATGGAGTAGTCCTCCAGCACCGGATTGGCCAGCAGCTGTCGGCACATACGATCGGCCGCCGCTCGCGCCGCCTCGGGATCGGCCTCATCCACATCTATCAGCAGGAACCGCCCCATGCCGACCGCAACAACCATATCGAAGCCGAGCTCGCGAAGTGCCCTGGTCACCGTCACCGCCTCGGGATCGGCAATGCCGGGCCGTCGAGTGATCTCGATGCGCAGTCTCATTACTTTCACACCTCTTTGAGGTAGTCGACAAAGGGTTTGTTGGTGAGAATCTCGAAACAGGTTCTGTAGAGCTGGCCGGTGCGCTCGATGGTCTCCGCCGGAAGTGACGGGGCCGGCGGGTTGTGGTCCCAGCCGCTCTCATCAAGAGCATCGCGGATGAACTGCTTGTCATACGAGGGTATAGGGCCGCCCGGCCGCCACGCCTCCGCCGGCCAGTATCGGGAGCTGTCCGGGGTGAGCACCTCGTCGATGAGAATCACTTCGCCGTCCCAGACTCCAAACTCGAACTTGGTGTCGGCAAGCAGGATGCCCTTCGACTCGGCAAAGCGGGCGCCTTGGACGTAGATGTCGAGGCTGCGGCGGCGTACCTCGTTGTAGATATCAGCGCCGTACCGCCGACGCGCCTCCTGCTCCGTGATGTTCTCGTCGTGGCCGCTTTCCGCCTTGGTGGCCGGGGTGAACACGGGCTCCGGGAGGCGGTCGCCCTGCCGCAATCCTGCCGGCAGACCATCGGTGGTGGGCCCGCCCCCCGCCACATACTCCCGCCACGACGACCCGTACAGATAGCCCCGTACCACACACTCCATGGGAATCACCTCGGCGCGGCGCACCACCATGCTGCGACCGGCCAAGTCGCGCTTCTCCCAGCCCGGGACCGCCGGCACCTCCGTCACATCGGTTCCCAGCAGGTGATTCGGAATATCGAGGAGGCCAAACCAGTGCAACGAGAGACCGGTGAGCACTCGTCCCTTATCGGGGATAGGGTCGGGCAGCACAACGTCGTAGGCGGAGACCCGGTCGGACGCAACGATCAGCAGGGTGTCGTCGTCGATCTCAAAGATCTCGCGCACCTTGCCCGATCTCAGGTACTGCGGCCCTGTCACCGCGGGCGATTGTACCTCCGGCCCCTCAACCTCCATCCGGCCCTCTTCTCGCCTTCTCCGGCCGCGACGGCCGGCTCGTCACAAATCTTCCCGTGCTCTCGAATTGCTCAACCGCGCCGCCGCCGGCGATAGTCGTCGAGGCCCGCCGCCACCTCCTCGTCGTCCACGGCGAGGATGGCCGCGGCCAGCAGAGCAGCGTTGGCCGCCGCGTCGATACCAACGGTCGCCACCGGGATCCCGGTGGGCATCTGCACGGTGGAAAGGAGGGCGTCGAGACCGCCCAGGCCGCCCGCGGCCACGGGGATGCCGATGACGGGCAGCGTGGTGTTGGCCGCCACCGCACCGGCCAGGTGAGCCGCTTTGCCGGCGGCGGCGATGACCACAGAGAAACCGGCCTGGCGGGCCGAGGCGGCGAATTCGGCCACCTCGTCGGGGTTCCGATGCGCAGATACCACCTTGACCTCGTAGCCGATGCCCAGCTCATCGAGAAGATCAAGAGCAGACTGCACCTTGGGCTCGTCCTTGACCGAGCCCATCAGCACGGCGACGCGAGGGGAGGCGGCGCTCATGGCAGGCCTGCGGCGATGTCGGTTCGGTACTGCATTCCGGCAAACTCGATCTTGGACACCGCCTCGTAGCAGCGGTCGCGGGCCGCGGCGGCGTCAAAACCCATGCCGACGATGTTGAGCACCCTCCCCCCGGCCGTGACCAGCTTCCCATTCTGCCGTGCCGTGCCGGCGTGGAACACGATCACGTCGGGAACCCCGTTGGCAGCATCGACACCGGCGATCGGAATCCCCTTCCGCGGGCTCTCCGGGTATCCCTCACTGGCAAGAACCACATCGACGGCCATCTCGGGCCTCCACTGAAGACGCACGTCGCCGATGCCTCCATCGAGTGCGGCGACGATCAGCTCGGCGAGATCAGACTCCATGCGGGGCAGCACGACTTGTGCCTCCGGATCGCCGAGACGGCAGTTGAACTCCATGATCTTGGGGCCGTCGTCGGTCAACACAAGCCCGGCGTAGAGGAAACCGTTGTAGGGGATGCCGTCTTCCTTCATCTGCCGCAGGACGGGCAAGATAACCTGCTCGGTCGCCTCACCGACGAGGCCCTCCGGCGCATCGGGCACCGGGGAGAAGCAGCCCATGCCCCCGGTGTTGGGGCCGGCATCGTCGTCGGCCAGCCGTTTGAAATCCCGAGCCGGCTCGAGCACGGCGGCATCCTCACCGGCGCACACGGCGAAGATCGACACCTCCGGGCCCGAGAGAAAGTCTTCGATGATGACCGAGGCGCCGGCAGCGCCGAAACCCCCTCCGAAACAGCGCTCCACCCAGGCCCGGGCATCATCGATGTCCGTGGTAACCAGCACGCCTTTCCCGGCCGCCAGGCCGTCGGCCTTGACAACGTAGGGCGGTGCCACACCGTCGAGGTGGGCTCGCGCCGCCTCGGCATCGGTGAACACGGCACTGGCCGCCGTGGCCACTCCGGCCCGCCGCATCACCTCCTTGGCGAACGACTTCGAGGACTCGAGCTGCACCGCCGCCTGGGTGGGGCCAAACACGGATACGCCGGCGGCGGCCACGGCGTCGGCGACGCCGGCGGCGAGTGGGTCTTCCGGGCCCACCACAACAAGATCGAACCCAACTGCGGCGGCGGCAACTGCTGCAGGATCCTTGATGTTCAGCGAAGCCAGAGTGGAGCCGATCTCGGTGAGCCCGGGGTTTCCCGGCGCCGAGACGATCTCGTTCACGAGATCGCTCTGCGCCAGCTTCCAGCCGATCGCGTGCTCGCGAGCGCCTCCGCCCAGAAGCAGAACCCTCATGTCCCTCCCTCGCCGGGCGCGCCGGCTCGCCGCGCCGTTATCCACGTCCCCTGCCGACCGGTTGTCACCGCGACCACCACCGTCGAGCCGACTCGGCGGCTGGCGCCAAACACCGGCCGCCCCTCCTCGCGGGCGAGAGTGTACCCGCAGGGCTCCCGACCCCGACCCGGCAACACTCCCCCGGCCGGCGCGCCACAGCCCACACCCGCCGGACCTCATTACACCGCGACGTATGCGGTAGGTTTCACCGTGATGCAGACCTTCCGGCCGGGGAACCTCGACGAAACACTCAATCTCCTTGCCGGACATCCCGGCGCCACCATCCTTGCCGGCGGTACCGACCTCATGGTGCAAGTCAACTACGGAGGACTGCGCCCCGACACAGTCATAGCCCTGCGCCGGATCGACGAACTGAAGACCTGGGACGGCACCTTCATCGGAGCCGGTGTCACCCACCACCGTTTGGCGCAGGGCCCCATCCCGGCTCTGGCTCAGGCGGCCCGCACCGTCGGCTCGCCGCAAATCCGCTATGCCGGCACGCTCGGCGGCAATCTCGGCACCTCCAGCCCGGCCGGGGACACCCTGCCGTTTCTTGCCGCCGCGGATGCCACCATCGAGTTGCGTTCTGCGGGCGGCACCCGGATCTTGCCGTGGCACGAGTTCCTCACCGGCCCCAAGCAGAATGCCCTGGCGCCGGGCGAGGTGATTGCCGGAGTCCACCTACCCGACCAACTTCCCTTGAAGCAGGCCTTCGCCAAGATCGGGGCCCGGAATGCCATGGTCATATCAGTGGCCTCCGCCTGCCTGCTTCGCGACGAAGACGGATCCACCCGTATTGCTCTCGGCTCGGTGGGCCCCACGCCGCTGCGGGCCCGGCGAGCCGAGGAGATGATCTCCGCCGAGCCCCGTCCCTCCGCGGCGACCATAGCCGAGTTCGGGCGACTCGTCACCGAAGAAGTGTCGCCCATCACCGACCATCGGTCCACGGAGGCCTACCGCCGCCATGCCTCCGGCGTGCTCGCCCGCCGCCTCCTCGAAAGGTGCCTGTCGTGAGCGTCCGGTTCACCGTCAACGGCATTGGTCACACCGTCGACGTTGCCGGTCCCCAGAGCCTGCTTTCCGTCCTGCGCGAACGGCTGGGCCTCTATGGGTCAAAAAACGCCTGCAGGCAGGGAGAATGCGGCTCCTGCACCGTGCTGCTCGACGGAAATCCGGTATGCGCCTGCCTGGTCATGGCTGCCGACGCCGACGGCGCCGACATCATCACCATCGAAGGCCTCAGCGGCGACGGGCTGCATCCGGTTCAGCAGGCCTTGCTCGACGAGGGTGCAGTGCAGTGCGGCTTCTGCACACCGGGCATCGTCGTCGCCGCAGCGCACTTCCTGGAACACAACACCTCTCCAAGCGACAGTGAGATACGGGAAGCGCTTGCCGGCAACCTATGCCGTTGCACCGGCTACGGGGCCATCATCCGCGCCCTGTGCCACCTGGTGGAGGCGCCATGACCATCATCGCCGACACCGGGGGGCGCCACGTTGCCGGCGGCATCGGCGAATCGGTACCGCGACCCGACGGTATCCCGAAACTCAAGGGCAGCTTCGAGTACTCCTCCGATCTCCACCACGACGACATGCTCTGGGGCGCCACGCTGCGGAGCCCACACCCGCGAGCGCGCCTGGCAAGCATCGATGTGGCTCCGGCGCTGGCTCGACCCGGCGTCTTTGCCGTGCTCACCGCAGCCGATCTTCCCGGCAATCCTCGTTTTGGCCAAGGCTCCACCGACCAGCCTGTTCTCGCCATTGACGAGGTCTCTTTCTGGGGAGAGGCCATTGCGGTGGTCGCCGCTACCGATCCGGCCTCGGCAAAGGCCGCTGCCGCCGACGTCAAGGTCTCATACGAGCCCTTGGAGCCGGTCCTCGACCCTGCGGAGGCTGAGCGGCTGGGCCACACCTTCCGCACCATGGAGGTGATAAACGGCGATCAGTCGCGGCGGGGAGCCGTCGTCATCGAGGGCAAATACGAGACCGGCGTCCAGGATCAGGCCATGCTCGGCACCGAATCGGGCCTCGCCATCCCCGACGGCCAGGGTGGCATCGACCTCTTCATATCGACTCAGTGGCTGCACACCGACCACCGCCAGATAGTCGAGTGCCTGGGACTTCGTCCCGAGCAGGTGCGGCTCCACATCGCCGGCATCGGTGGCGCCTTTGGGGCCCGAGAGGACCTCACCCTTCAGGTCCACCTCTGCCTGCTTGCCCTGCACACCGGCCGCTCGGTGAAGATGATCTACGACCGACTCGAATCGTTTGCCGGCCACGTGCATCGCCATCCCGCCCGGATGTGGTATCGGCACGAGGCCGACCCCGACGGGACTCTGGTGCGGGTGGAGGCCCGTCTCCTTCTCGACGGCGGCGCCTTTGCCGAGACCAGCCCCGCCGTTCTCGCCAATGCGGCCAACTTTGCCGTCGGACCCTACCGATGCTCGTCGGTACACATACGAGCGACCGCGGCCAAGACCAATCACCCCCCGGCCGGGGCCATGCGCGGCTTCGGCGCCAATCAGGTCTGTTTTGCCTATGAGGCTCAAATGGACCGCCTCGCCGCCGCCCTCGACATGGATCCCATCACCCTGCGCCTCCACAACGCGCTCGGCTCCGGCGACTCCATCCCCACCACCGGCCAGGTGGTCACCGGCAGCCTGCCCACCGCCGAGGCCATCCGGGCCGTCGCCGCCATGCCGCGGCCCGATCCTAAAACGGCCCCCGATCCCAGGTGGCTGCCCGGAGGCACCGGCCTCACCACACCACCCGAGGTGGTTCGACGCGGCGTCGGCTTTGCCGTCGGCATCAAGAACATCGCCTTCTCCGAGGCGTTCGACGACTTCGCCGAGACCCGCGCCGTGCTCACCGCTGACGGCATCGAGATCCACACCGCAGCCGCCGAAGTCGGCCAGGGCATGGTGACGGTCCTGGAGCAGATAGCCCGCAGCGCCAGCGGCATCGGGAAGGTCCGCGTCGTCTTCGACCACACCGGCGAGATCGGGTCTGCCGGGTCGACGTCGGCGTCGCGGCAGACACAGATGGCCGGGAGTGCTGCACTCGCCGCCTGCCGGGAGCTGCGAGAAGAAGCGCTTCGCCGCGGCGGAGGCGATGATCTCACCGGCGAGGGTGTGTGGAGCGAAGGCAAGCTAGTGGCGACGCTGCAGGACGTTCTCGCCGAAGGGCCGCTGGAGAGCCATCAGCGTTTCCGCCACCCGCCAACCGAGAAGCCCGACGCCACCGGCCAGGGCAACGTGCACGCCGGCTTTGCCATCGCCGCTCAGCGGGCCGTGGTCGACGTCGACCCCGAGTTGGGCCTGGTGCGGGTGGTACATATCGACACCGCTCAGGACGTCGGCAAGGCCATCAATCCACAAGCGGTGCTGGGGCAGATCGAGGGCGGCATCCTCCAGGGTGTGGGACAGGCGATCATGGAAGAGCTGATTCTCAAAGACGGGGTGGTGGTGAATCCGTCCTTCACCGATTACCTGCTGCCCACCATCCTCGATGCCCCAAACGTTAAGGCGGTACTCGTCGAGGTGCCTGAGCCGTGGGGCCCATTTGGCGCCAAGGGTTTTGCCGAACTCCCCACCATCGCCGCCACCCCGGCCGTTGTTGCCGCCATTCGCGCCGCCACCGGATGCGAACTCAACCGGGTCCCGGTGCGGCCCGAGGACATCATCGGCCTGTAAACGATTCTCCAGAATCCGGCCCACTCCTTCACTCCTGCCGCAGGCGCCTTTCCGAAGGGCGAGTAGCCTGAGTTCACAGAAGACCCCCAGAGGAGATCTCAGTGACGAACCCTAAAATCGCCCCGCCGTCCGGCACACTCGGCGTACTCACCCCGGGCATGGGAGCGGTGGCCACGACCTTCTACGCCGGGGTGCTGGCCGCCCGCAAGAACACGGCGAAACCGTTTGGGTCGCTTACCCAGCTGGGGCACATCCGCCTGGGCAAACGAACTGAAGGCCGCAATCCGATGATCAAGGACTTTGTGGCCCTTCCCTCTCTCGACGATCTCGTGTTCGGCGGCTGGGATCCCATCTCGGACAATTCGCACGAGGCGGCGCGTCGGGCCGGCGTGTTGACCCCTCAGGATCTCGAAGCGGTCCGGGAGGAACTCGCCAACATCGAGCCCATGACTGCGGTATTCAGCCACGAATGGGTGAAGAAGCTCGAGGGCGTCGACCATGTGAAAACAGGCGAGTCGCACATGGATCTCGCCGAACAGCTCATGGCAGATATCAAGGACTTCCGCAGCAAGAACGGCTGCGACCGGCTCGTCATGGTGTGGTGCGGCAGCACCGAGGCCTACCGGGCGCCGGCCCCGGTGCACGCCAGCCTCGCCGCCTTCGAGGAGGGACTGAAGAAGTCGGATGCTGAGATCTCCCCCAGCCAGATCTACGCCTACGCCGCGCTGCGCTCGAAGGTGCCGTTTGCCAACGGCGCCCCCAATTTGACCGTGGACATCCCGGCCATGCTCGAGCTGTCCGCGGAGACTCAGACGCCTATTGCCGGAAAGGACTTCAAGACAGGGCAGACACTGATCAAGACCATCCTTGCTCCCGGCTTCAAGGCTCGCCTGCTCGGCGTCAACGGGTGGTTCAGCACCAACATCCTGGGCAACCGGGACGGCGAAGTTCTCGACGATCCCGAGTCTTTCAAGAGCAAAGAGGTGAGCAAACTCGGAGTGCTGGAGCAGATACTCCAGCCCGAGCTGTACCCGGACCTCTACGGATCGATGCACCACAAGGTACGCATCAACTACTACCCACCCCGGGGTGACAACAAGGAGGGCTGGGACAACATCGACATCTTCGGGTGGATGGGCTACCCGATGCAGATCAAGGTCGATTTCCTGGCCAAGGACAGCATCCTGGCCGCACCCATCGTGCTCGACCTGGCCCTGTTCCTGGATCTGGCCGCCCGCGCCGGCCACAAGGGAATCCAGGAGTGGTTGTCGTTCTACTTCAAGAGTCCTCAGGTGCTCCCGGAGCTGTATCCGGAGAACGACCTGTTCATCCAGCTCACCAAACTCAAGAACACGCTGCGCCACTGGATGGGTGAAGACCTGATCACTCACCTGGGTTCGGAGTACTACGCACAGTGAGTTGATCGCCCCTGGGGGCGATCAACTCACGAGTTCAGAATTCAAAGTCGGTGGAACAGGCTTTCCAGGGCTGCGCACTACTCCTTGCGTTCTGAAATCTGAAATCTGAATTCTCCCGTTTCCACCAAGCGCGGGTCGCCCTGAGGTGCTCCCGCGTCTTGTGCCGCGGATCACCCAGCTAGACCCCGCAGCGCTAGACGGCAAGGATGACAACAACATGACTCGGCAGAGTCTCATCTCAGAAAGGTTGGAGGGCGAAGGCATACACCTGCGGGCCTTATTACCCAACGATGCCGCCGCCGTGTTCGAGGCAGCTCGAGAGTCGATCGCCGAGGTGGCACCG
>CAZTJO010000003.1:83940-92446 GCA_964614095.1 uncultured Acidimicrobiia bacterium | reverse complement strand
GCCCAGGGGAGAGATACCTCACCCGTTGGTGAGGGGGTGTCATCTTCATTCTGTGACGAGCGCCGCCCTCTCCTCAGCCCTGCGGGCTTCAGGACTCCAGCCTGAGGGGGAGCATGGAGAGGGGTCATTTCCTGCGCCTGACCGAAGCCGGGCCACCTCACCGGATCAGCCGGTTGACATGTCTCCCCCTACGGTGCAGGCCGGCCCGTCTGCGACGGCGTCATCTGGCTCTGAGCCGGAGCAGTTCCGCGTTCTGGCGATTCACCCATGCCGGATCCATACGTTCCAGGCGCTTCTTGCGGAGGTTCTGCCGCATTACCCAGCGCACGTCGGTGTCGTTGTGGTGGATCCAGCGTTCCATGGCCGGCTTTCCGATTGCAGGGGCGGCGGCCACTGCGACGCTCCAGCAGTAGCCCATACCTTGGCGCAGTGTCCTGAATTTCTCGGAGCGCCTATCGCCGTGTCGGGTCATCAAATCCGTGATCGTGTTCAGCACCTCCAGCACCTCGGCAACACGGCCGGGCGTGGATAGCAGTCTTGGTTCGCACAGGGCTGCGGCGGCGGCACGCTGCTGTAGGCAGGTTCCCTGGGCCCAGGCTCTAATCTCGGCGAGAAGGCGGTCGAAGTCGGCGTCCCCGATACGTTGCAGGGCCATAGCCACGCCCTCACGGACGCGCCAGCGTTGGTCGGAGGCGCTGCTGAGCAGCTGCGGCAGTGCTGCCGCGTCGCCTTCGAGGGCGAGACGACCGAGCCCGAGCACTCCGCAGAAGGCCAGGAACTCCTCAGGTGAGTTGGTGGGTGCACGTTCGGCGGTCCACTCCAGCCAGGCTCGGATCTGATCGGCCGGCGCCACATCGGCGGCCGCCTTGCCCAGCTCGATGTTTCCCCTCGGACCGGGGAGGCCCGAGTGCGCGGTGAGGAAGGTGTCCCAGTCGCTTTGTGAAGCCAGCGCTTGCCGGTAGTCGTCGACCTTGCTCATCACAGGCGCTCCGCGTGCTGTCGGGTCGGTTTCTCGGGCCGGTCGGCCGGCTTTTGATAGTTGCGGCGCCGGATCTGGTCGAAGCGAGTCTACGGTCGGGGTTCTTGCCTCTTGACGATTGCGGGACTGAAGCCTCAAGCCGCGCGGGCGCTTTCAGCAGTCGAGATCGAAGATCATCTCGGTGATGTCGCCCATGCAGACCTGTTCCTGCTCGGTGGGCGAGAGACGGGAGAAGGGACCTTCTACCTGAGCAACATTGCCGCACAGAAGTTCAACCACGCGGTCCTCATTGGCACAAACACCAGCCGCAACAACCAGGCCGAAACTTGTGCCGCCGACCGAAACGGTGAAGGCGCGGGCGATGATGTTGCCGGTATCGAACGGGATGTCTACAGGTTGCTGCTGTCAAGAGACCGTACCGTCTGCAAGAGCGGTCACAGCCACGATCTCAGTGTCGATGAAGTCGGATAGCTGGATGCTCATGACGTGAGGATCAGAGGTCCATCCAATCGCGACCACATAGTCGTACTGGGGTGGGGCGAGTGTGATCAGTCCCGAAACGACTGAAGCCGGCCCAGCGCCGGTGATGTCGGTTTCGGTGAAGATCTCGAACCGGGCGGAATCACGAAAGTCACTCCAAAAGAGTCGTATTCACCGGTGAGACCGGCGATGTCAAAGGCGCCCTCGTACGAGTTTCCGATTTCCTCCTGGCCGCTGTCGGCGAGGTTGAAGATGAGGACTCCAATTGCGGAGAACACGGCGACGGCCAGGACCGGCAGCCCGACGGTGAGCCAGCGGCTCATTTTGGCCTTGGGCGCCGCTTCGGCAAGGTTAGGTGTCTCGGTGGCGGGCAGGCTCGGGGCCAGCTCCCAGCCGCAGTGTGGGCATGTCTGGTCGCTGAGCAACACCGGCTTTCGGCAGATCAGGCAGCGCCCTGTTGAGTGCGCCACCGATGCCGGCGGGGCATAGAGGGTTTTGGTGGTGTCGTCGCCGCAGTGCGGGCAGAGGTCGGTCTCCCCTTCGATGATGAGATCGCAGTGTGGGCAGGGCCACATGCGGCGCTCCGTCATGTCCCACCTCTCGGTTGGGCGTGGAGTCTACGTGGAGTGGGCGCCGGGTCGGCTGAACGCCTACCCGCCCCGCTTGACGAGGAGCTCCAATTGGCGCTCGAGATCGGCGAAATGTTTTTCCCACGACCAGCCATCGACGATGAACCGTCGCGCTTCTGCACCGATCCGGCTGCCGCGAGCCGGATCCTCGAGGAGACATGCCACCTCCTCGGCGAACGTACCAGCATCATCGGCCATCACCACGTGCTGCCCGGGGACGGCACCGATCCCCTCGTTGGCCACCGATGTGATGACCATCGGCAGCGCCATAGACATACCCTCGAGGACCTTGTTCTGGAGCCCGGCGCCGACTCGGAGGGGGTCGATGCCCACCTGGGCCCGATCCATGTGGGGTCGCAGGTCGGGGACCCGGCCGGTCACTTCCACGCCGGGATGGCGACCGAGCGCCCGGACGCGGCGGCTCGGATCGGCACCGGCAACCCACAGGCTGGCGCCGGGGACCCGTTTTTGTACTCGGGGCAGCATTTCCTCGACGAACCACTCGACCGCGTCGACGTTGGGCGGGTAGGCCATGTTGCCGGTGAACACGATGCGGCCGGGTTCCTCGGCAACCGAGCCGTCCGAGGTGAAGTGGTCAAAGTCGACGCCGTGAGGGTTTATGACCACGTTGACGGGCCGCTGCGGCCCGAGCGCCCCGGCGTCGGCCTCGGAGATGAGCAGGCAGCGATCGAACTCGGCGGTGATCCGAGGTTCGTAACGGCGGGCCCGGGCCGCCTCCAGCCGGTAGAGGAGGCGCCAGAGCGGACTCCGGGCAAAACCGGCCAGGCGCCCATAGTTGAGTGCCATCGAGATCTGCATTCCGAGCACTTTCGGATTGGGTAGTGCGGCGAGATAGGGGGCCATGCGGATGGTGTGTGCATACACAACATCAGGCCGGAAATCGGCAACCATCTTCGCCACGGCACGCGCCATGCGCCGCGAGCTGTGGTAGCCCACCTGGAGGACCCCACCGGTGAACAGCGCCCGCAACGCTCCGGCGTAGGCGGCAGCTCGGCGATGTGGGACGACCTTCACTCGCTCGGCGTGGTCGGCGACCCGGCGCATCACATCTGGAGGCAGGTTCGGCTCGGCGAAGGTGACCAGGGCCACCTGGTGCTGGCGGGAGAAGTGCTTGACCATATTGAACACGGTGAGCTGGTCACCCTTGTCGAGGGGCCACGGGAAGCGAGGACCGACGACCAGGAGCCTCACGTCACCACCCGATCCGGCGATAGCGGTCGCGGAGCCCACCAGGGCCGCCGTCGGCTGCGTCGGGGGCCTCACGAGGCGCGGCGGCACAGTGCAGCCTGTCTCCCAGATTGAGGCTCACGTTGGGTCGGGAAGGGGTGTCCGATCGGCCCAGCCCGAACACTGCCGACTTCATGCTGTGGTTCTCCCTGATCGTGCGGGCGGGTCGTCTCACCGGCGACGGTGGCGAGGGTAGCGCAGCGGGGGAGGGTGCTTCGACCACCCGGAGATGGCAGTTGCAGAGTCCTGAGGTCACCCAAGACCACAAGATCGGCACAACGCCTGTCGTCTGGTTTCAGGCCGGTCTGCCGCCACCGGCTTCGGCCGTCGCGCAGAGCGATTCAGTGGCCGGCGTGTTTTCGCCCGATCAGGAATCCGAGGCCCCAGGCGAGGTGCATGGTGGGCAACACGACGGGTAGGGCGATGACGGCGGGATCACGGTGGTGCAGGGCCTGGGCCAGGGTTGTGGCCACGAGGGCAAGCAGATACATGCCCGGCAGTACGGCTGCGGCCCACGGCCAGGGTGTGGCCAGCAGGACCAGCGACACGGCCAGGCCGATGATGAAGGCCGGCGGTGTCAGCTGGCGCCCGCGCAGTGAGTGGGGGTGTTTGCGCAGCATGGAGCGTTTCCACACCCCGTAGCTCCAGTACTGGCGCCACAGTCCGCGTAGTGATGATCTGGGTCGGTAGATGGTTCGCAGGTCGGGATGGAAGTAGACGGTGCCGCCCGTCTTTCTCAGGCGCCAGTTGAGTTCATAGTCCTGGTTGCGGACCTGGGCCTCGTCGAAGCCGCCGACTCGTTTCAGGGCCTCGCGGCGGAACACACCCAGGTAAACGGTGTCGGTTGGGCCCGGCTTGCCCCCGGTGTGGTGGCGGGCGTCACCGATTCCCAGCGGGCTCTTCAGAGCGATGGCGATGGACCGCTGCAGGAAGAAGACACCTTCGGCGGTTTGGACCCCGCCGACGTTGTCGGCGCCGGTTTCCTGGAGGATTTCCACAGCACGGCGCACGTAGCTGGTGGAGAGACGGGTTTGGGCGTCGCAGCGCACGATGATCTCACCGCGGGAAGCTGCGATGGCGGTGTTGAGGCCGCTGGGTGTCCTACCGCTGGGGTTGGGTACTACACGGATCCGGGGATTGTTGGCGTACTGCTCGAGAACATCGGCGGTTCCGTCACGGCTGGGGCCGTGGCCGATGACCACCTCCAACTCGCCCTCATAGTCCTGGCCCAGTGCAGAGGCCACAGCTTCAGCGATGGTGCTCGCGGCGTCCAGCACCGGCATTACCACGGAAACCACAGGCAGGCGAGATTCACCCAAAGCGGTAGCCGACGGAGCGCACTGTGGCAATCCACGAGGCGCGTTCCTCACCGAGTTTGGCCCGGAGCCGGCGAACATGCACGTCCACCGTTCTCGCTCCGCCGAAGTAGTCGTAGCCCCATACCCGGGACAGCAGCTGCTCGCGGCTCCAGACTCGTCCGGGGTGAGTGGTGAAGAAGCGAAGCAGCTCGTACTCCATGTAGGTGAGGTCCAGCGGTACCGCGCCGAGGCGAGCCTGGTAGGTGGCCAGATTGAGTTCGAGGTCTTTGAATCGCACGATCTCGGTGGGGGCCTCGTCGTCGGCGCCGGCGAGGCGCCGCAGGCGTACCGACAGCTCGTTGGGGTCGATGGGCGAGATGATGAAGTCATCGCAGGAGCCTGAGTCGAGGTGCGGCACGTCTGCCCTGCCGGCGGCTACCAGCACCGGCGGCCCACCCCCATCGCGGACCCGGCGAGCTAGCGACAGTGAAGCGGCCGTGTTGTTATCCAACTCGACGACCAGGACCCCCCAGCCGGTGTCGGGCTCCCGCTCGAAGACGGCGGCGGCATCGTCGACAGTGATTGTCTCGAAGCCGGCTGCAGCTATGGCGCTCAGAAGGGCGGCCGAAGGCTGGGCGGGGTGGACGGCAGCAAACATCACAGGATGGGCAGGTACTCCTGCAGTTCGTAGCGGGAGATTTGGCGCCGGTAGCGATCCGATTCATGCCGCTTGTTGCGCAGGAACCACTTGAAGACGTGCTCGCCGAGCGCATCGGCGACCAGCTCCGATTTCTCCATAGCATCGAGGGCCTCGGCGAGGATGCCGGGTAGGCGGTCGATGCCGGCGGCGGCCCGCTCTTCGCGAGTGGTCTCATAGATGTTGGTGGCGGTCTCGGGCGGAAGCTCGTAACCGTTCTCGATTCCGGCAAGACCGGCGGCCAGGATGACCGAGAAGGCCAGGTAGGGGTTGCAGGCCGGATCGGGCGCCCGGTACTCGATGCGGGTGGAAGCCGGTTTGCCCTTCTTTGGCATCGGCACGCGCACCAACGCCGACTGGTTGTTGCGGGCCCAAGTCAGGTGAACCGGGGCCTCGAAGCCGCCGACCAGCCGCTTGTACGAATTGACCCACTGGTTGGTCACGGCGGTGATCTCCCTGGCGTGGGTGAGCAGGCCGGCGATGAATCCCTGGGCCACCTTGGAGAGGCCGTACTCGTTGGCGGGATCGTAGAAAGCGTTGCTGTCGCCTTCGAAAAGGGACAGGTGCAGGTGCAAGCCGCTACCGTCGACACCTTCCAGAGGTTTGGGCATAAAGGTGGCGTAGATGCCGTGTTCCATAGCCACTTCCTTGACGGCGAGGCGTGTCGTCATCAGATTGTCGGCCATGGTGAGAGCGTCCGTGTAGCGGAGGTCCAACTCGTGTTGGCTCGGCGAGACCTCGTGGTGCGAGCTCTCCACGGGGATTCCGAGGGCTTCGAGCGCGGTGATGGTGCAGCGCCGGTACTCCTGGGCCACGTCGAGCGGGGTGAGGTCGAAGTAGCCGCCGCGATCGAGCGCCTTGGGCTCTTCGGAGGCGTCTTCAAAGTAGAAGTACTCGATCTCGGGGCCGACGTGGAAGGCGTAGCCGAGGTCGGCGGCTTTGCCCAGGTTGCGCTGCAGCACCCAACGCGGGTCGCCTTCAAAGGGCTCGCCGTCGGGGCTGACGATGTTGCAGAACATGCGCGCCACCGCGTTGACCTCACCTCTCCAGGGGAGGATCTGAAAGGTGGTGGGATCGGGCCGGGCCAGCATGTCGGCTTCCTGGATACGCGAGAAGCCGTCGATGGCCGAGCCGTCGAACTGCATACCTTCGTCGAAGGCGGTCTCCAATTCGGCGGGAGTGATGGCGAACGACTTGAGAAACCCGAGGACGTCGGTGAACCAGAGGCGGATGAACCTCACGCCTCGCTCTTCGATCGTGCGCAGCACGTACTCTTCCTGCTTCGCCATTACGGTGACCTCCCGGGGGAATGGTAGGGAGCGGAGCGGTGCACGAGAGTCATCGGCGCCGCCCCACAGCCCGGTTGAGTTCTGAATGGGCGGTGCCGAGCCCTGCGGAGCCCGGCACGGCTGCCGTTGTGGAATGCGGCTGGGGGATCGCAGCCAGCGGCGGTGCTGGCCGGCGTGAACGCGCCGAAGGTTGTGAGACAGAGCACTAAATGTCGTAGTAGAGCGCAAACTCCCAGGGGTGGGGCCGCAGCCGTATCTCATCGACTTCGTGGATGCGCTTGTAGGCGATCCAGTCGGTGATGAGATCCTCGGTGAACACCCCTCCGGCAAGGAGGAACTCGTGGTCTGCCACCAGGGCGTCGAGGCTCTCCTCCAGTGTTCCGGGCACCGAAGGCACCTGCGCCAACTCTTCCGGCGGGAGGTCGTAGAGATCCTTGTCCACCGGTGCACCCGGGTCGAGCTTGTTGACGATTCCGTCGAGTCCGGCCATGAGCATGGCGGCAAAGGCCAGATACGGATTCGCCGAGGGGTCGGGGCAGCGGAACTCGAGGCGCTTGGCCGCCGGTTTGCGCGAGTACAGCGGGATCCGCACTGCCGCCGACCGGTTGCGCTGGCTGTACACCAGATTGACCGGAGCCTCGTAGCCGGGCACCAGGCGCCGGTACGAGTTGGTGGTGGGGGCGGCAAACGCCAGCACGGCTCCGGCATGCTTGAGCAGGCCGCCGATGTAGTAGCGGGCCATGTCGGACAGACCGGCGTAGCCGGACTCGTCGTAGAACAGCGGCTTGCCGTCGAGCCACAGGCTTTGGTGGGTGTGCATGCCCGATCCGTTGTCTTGGAAGATCGGCTTGGGCATGAACGTGACCGTCTTGCCGTGTGCCCAGGCGGCGTTTTTGACGATGTACTTGAACATCGTGACGTTGTCCGCCGTCTTCAGCAGGGTGTCGTAGCGGATGTCGATCTCGGCCTGACCAGCGGTGCCCACCTCGTGGTGGTGTAGCTCGGCGGGTACACCCGATTCGAGCAGCAGCTTGGTCATCTCCGACCGCAGGTCCTGGTAGTGGTCGGTGGGGGGAACGGGGAAGTACCCCTCCTTGTACCCGGGCTTGTAGGCGAGATTGCCGCCTGGCTCGTCGGTGGCCGAATTCCAGAAGCCCTCAACGGAGTCGACCTCGTAGAAGGCGGAGAACTGGTTCTGGTCGAACCGGGCCGAGTCGAAGATGTAGAACTCGGCTTCGGGCCCCCAGTATGAGGTGTCGGCAAGACCGGTTCCGGTCAAGTACTCTTCGGCCTTCTTGGCCACCAGGCGCGGGTCTTTGGTGTAGGCCTGGCCGGTGACGGGATCCTTGACGAAGCAGTAGAGGATCAGGGTCTTCATCTCGCGAAACGGGTCGTCGACGGCGGTGTCGGGGTCGGGCACCAGCACCATGTCCGATTCCTGGATCTCCTGAAACCCGCGGATGGAGGATCCATCAAAGCCGTAGCCCTCATCGAATCCGTCGTCATTGAGTTCGGCGGCGGGAATGGTGAAGTGCTGCACCTGTCCGGGCAGATCGCAAAATCGCAGGTCGACGAACTCGTAGCCGCCGTCCTTGACCATCTTCAGTACGTCGCTCGGGGACGCCATGGACTACCTCCGCTTCATTGGATTGGTGTGTTGTAATGGCGGGTCGTTTCGTGTTGATTGCGGAAATGTGAACGGTTTGTTTCGGCTCCGACCGGGGATCGGAGTCGACACAGATTGCAGATTGCAGAATGCGGATGGTGCTGGGCGCAGCATTCTGCCTGCTGCAATCTGTATTCCGAACCCCCGAAGGGGGTTCTCTCAGGTACTCGTCTCGTCCGACGTGGTGGTCGTGCCCTCGAGAACGGTCGAGGGCGTCGTG
>CAZTJO010000003.1:30780-83840 GCA_964614095.1 uncultured Acidimicrobiia bacterium | reverse complement strand
ACTCGTCTCGTCCGACGTGGTGGTCGTGCCCTCGAGAACGGTCGAGGGCGTCGTGCCCTCGAGAACGGTCGAGGGCGTCGTGTCCTCGCTGGTGTCGTCGGTGACGCCTCCTCCGGCGGCTTGCGCCTCCGCCCGTAGCTGGTCGATGAGATCGACAACGTCGTCGATCAGGGCCCCGAATTCGGCGACTGCAGCGCGCCGTGCCGATCCGTCATCGGTGGATAGCAGGCCGTCGATGACGTCGTCCATCTTGGGAGCGAGCGTCTGGACGGCCACCAGAAGATCGACGTGAGTTTCGGCCAACTCCTGGGGAACCTCATCTGCGTTGGCAACCTGCCCTTCCCAATCTTCGATGGCGAGTTTGACGTTCGCGAAGGCAGTGGAGGTCTCGTCCTGGGTGACTCCCGTGGTGCTCCGGTTTTCCCAGTCTTCGTTGATGTTGTTGACCTGGGACAAGAACGCCTGGGCCTGCTGTTCTTGGGCGTCGAGGGTGACCAGGAAGGCCGTGTATTCGGCAGGCAGGGTGGTCGAGGTGGTGGTTGACTGCGACGGATCGGTGGTGGTTGAGCCTTCCTCGTGAGCCGCCGGTTCCAGGCTGTTCACGAACGTCCACGTGAGCACCGCCATGGCGAACACGATCAGAGGCAGTATCCACCTGCCGTGTTTGGGGTCTGGGTTCACCGGCACCCCAAAAACGGTAGTCGCTCTGGGGCCTCTGTCGAGCCATCCAGCGGCTACGCTCGCCTGTCGTGGAACTTCAAGGCACAACGGCGCTGGTCACCGGGGGCGCCCGCCGGGTGGGCAAGGCGATCGCCTTGGGCCTTGCCGCCGAGGGCTGCGGCTTGGTGCTGCACTACAACCGCTCGGCGAAAGAGGCTGAGGAGACCGCAGCTCGAGCGCGGGAGTTGGGCGCCGTGGTTCGTTTGGTGGGTGCCGATCTCAGCGACCCGGCCCGGGCCTCCGAGGTGCTGATCGGGACCGGGGAGCTGGCTCCGGTGCGAGTTCTAATCAACAGCGCGGCCTTGTTTGCGGAGGACACGCTGGCCGATCTCACCCCGCAGAGCTGGGAGCGAACCCTGGCGGTGAACCTCATTGGTCCGGTGTTCCTCACCCAGGCCTTTGCCGCCGCTGTGCCCGACGGGGTCGAGGGAGCCGTGGTCAACGTCACCGATTGGCGCACCCAGAGGCCCTATCCGGACCACTTCGGCTACACCGTCGCCAAGGGGGCCCTGGACACGTTCACTGCGGCGGCCGCCGAGTCACTGGCGCCGCAGATCCGGGTGAACGCGGTGGCGTTGGGGGCCATCCTGCCCCCTCCGGGCAAGGACTCCGCCTACCTGAAGGAGTTGGCGCAGCAAATCCCGGTACAGCGTGTGGGCGGGACCGAACCGGTGGTGGAGGCGGTTCTTTTCCTGCTGCGCAACGACTTTGTCACCGGCGAGATCGTGCGCATCGATGGGGGCGCTCACCTGCGATAAGGGTTGGTGTCTCGGTAGATTCTGACGCGTGGACCGCATAGTCATCAAGAATCTGCTGGTGCGCGGCATCGTCGGCATCAAGCCGGACGAGCGCGAGAACGCCCAGGACGTGCTGGTCAACGCAACGTTGTGGGCCGACACCCGGCCCGCCGCCGCCAGCGACGACATCGCCGACGCGGTCAACTACCGCACTGTGACCAAGGCGCTGATTGCCCACATCACCGGAGGCGCACCTTTCCTGGTGGAGCGCCTGGCCGCCGAGCTGGTGGAAGTCTGTTTTGCCACCGACCCGCGTATCACCGAGGTGGAGCTGTCGGTGGAGAAGCCCGGCGCCCTGCGTCATGCCGAGTCGGTCGGTGTGGTGACACGGCGCAGGCGCGACGAGGGGTCGTCATGAGTGCCCGTGCGCTCATCGTCGTGGGCAGCAACATCCATCCCGAGCACAACCTGCCGGTGGGGGTGGCCGCTCTGCTGCAACACCCGGAGATCGACGTGCTTGCGGTGAGCCCGGTGTACGAGAGCGAAGCGGTGGGCCGCCCCCACGATCCGCACTTCCACAATGCCGCACTGCGGGTGGAGACGCCGCTGTGTCCGGCGGCGTTGCACACGCTGCTGCGCAGCATCGAGGCCGAAAATGGCCGGGTGCGTACCGGCGACCGCAACGCTCCCCGCACCCTCGATCTCGACCTCGCCTTGTACGAGGGTATGGACGGCGCCACCCGGGGGATTCACTACGCCGACCCGGAGATACCGTCTCGGAGTTACCTGGCCGTTCCGCTGGCCGACGTAGCGCCCGATTGGGTGCTGCCCGATACGGGCAGCACCTTGGCCGACACCGCCGCCGCCCTGGGCACCGATGGGGTTCACCGCCTGCACGACGATCTGGGGTAGCCGCCCCCCAACACCAATCCGATATCACCAAAAAGGGGCTTGACAAACACTCAATATTGTTCTAGAAATTATAGAACAATGTTGATTACCATCGACCCGTCCAGCTCCGCTCCCCTCTACCGGCAGATCGCCGACGGGGTGCGGCGGGCCGTCGATCGCGAAGAGGTGAAGCCGGGTGAACGGCTTCCCGCGGCCCGCCATCTGGCTCGTTTCCTCGACGTGAACATGCACACGGTGCTGCGGGCGTACGCCGACCTGCGCGATGTGGGTCTGGTCGAGCTGCGCCGGGGCCGGGGCGCCGTTGTTGTCGGGGGCCCCGGGGCCGGCTGGTTGTTGGAGGCGGCAAGACGATTGATCGCCGAGGCCGATCGGCGGGGCATCGAAGGGGTCGAGGTGGTGGCTGCGGTGGCCGACGCCGCCCGCCACACCAAATAAGGAGGCAGAAGTGCAGGTGAGTTCGACACGCAGGAGGATTGCCCTCTGGCTGGTTCCGACGCCGCTGGCGGCGCTGCTGGTGGGTACGCAGCTCTACTTCGCCGACCGGCTGCCCGATCCTATGGCCATACATTGGGGCACCGGGTCGATGCCCGACGGGAGTATGGGCCGGTGGTGGTCGCTGGCCTTCATCGGCGGCATGTTTGCCGTGGGTTGGCTGGCTCTTCTGGTGATAGAGCGGCGTCTCGGACTGCTGTCGCCGATGCTGGCCCTCGTCTATTTCATGATGAGCTTGCTGACTGCGGTGCAGGTCATCTCGGTGGAACGCAATCTGGATGCCGCGGTGTGGTCCCAGGCGAAGCCGTTCCATTGGTGGTATGTGTTGCTGGTTCTCGCCATCGGCTTTGTGTTCGGCTACTTCGCATGGGTACTGGGCGGCGGAAAGGAGGGTATGCCGGTTCGCCGTGTGCCCGGCGAGGTAACGTCGGCCGGCCTGCCCCCGGGCAGCACCGGCGTCTGGGTGAAGACGGTCATTGCACCGTTTTTGCTGTGGATGGCGGCCGCCCCCCTGGCCTTCCTGCCGCTGATGCCGAGCGAGTACCGCTGGGCTCCGCCTGTCGCCACCGTGGTCATTGCTCTGATGGCCGCGGCCGTGGTCACCGTCTCGCCGCGGGGCCTGGTGGTGGGTCTGGGCCCGTGGGGTTGGCCCCGGCTGCGTGTGCCCTTGGAGAAGGTGGAGCGGGCCGAGGTCATCGACGTGCGCCCGGTCGCCTACGGCGGCTGGGGCCTGCGCTGGGTGCCGGGCACCATCGGTGTGATCCTGCGCGGCGGCCCCGGCATCCGGGTGGTGAAGCGCAACGGCAAGGAGTTTGTCGTCACCGTCGACGAGCCCGAGCAAGGAGCCGGGCTGCTCAACGACCTGGCAGGTGTGCACACCGGGTAGGGCGGCGACAGACCTCTTGTTATGGCCTCCCGGGCCGGATACCTTCGCCGCGTGGATCGTGATACCGGCGAGGAGTTGGGCGAAGAGCACGAGGAGTTCGAGCGCATCCCTTGGGCGGAGCTGCTGCCGGCGGGGCGGGGACCGAACCGCCTGCTCTACTTGGCGGCCGGTGTGCTGGGAGCGGTGGCTCTGGGGGTGATCCTGGCCCGGGCGTGGCCGCATTCGAGCGGGCCGGTGGAAACCACAAGTACCAGTGTGGAAGAGGTGCCTGTTGCTGCGACTACGACACCTTCACCTCCTCAGGTGCCGGCCCTCTACAGCGAGGCCGATCTTATGGCCTTTCCGGTGGAGAGCGACGAGTTGGCCGCAGTGGCCCGGGCCGAGTGGTTTGTTGTCGATTACTTCACGGTTGATGGTCTCAGCGGGTCGGTGGATATCAGGAATGCCTTGCCGGTTCAGGCGGAGGTGGCGGGCTTGCCGCAGGACGGTTCCGGGGTGGCGGTGATGGTCGATTGGGCTCGCGCCTTCAGGATTGAGGCAATCGATGATGGGCTCTACGAGGTGTCGGTTGCCTTTCGGTTGATTGTACCGACGGAGGAGAGCGGGGATCGGCGGTTGCCGGTTCGGGCAGTCGCGGTCCGGGTCTCGTTGGGCCTGGATGAAGGCTCGGCGGTGGTGGATCTGCCGACGCCGATATCTCTTCCGGCGGGGCCGGAGCCGGATCCTTGGCCTGAGGGCGGCGACGATCCCCCTGAGGAGGTGGCGGCTGGAGCGGCAGAGGCTGTAGGGGGTTGGGGGACGGAGCCGCGTATTGTGGCTGCGCAGCGCATCGAGTCCGGATGGCGCGTGGTGATGACTTCCGCCGACGAGGTGGGCAACCGGTGGCCCGTTGTGGTGTGGGTGGACGACGAGGGACGGCCACTGCAGCACTGAGGACTTGTCTTCTGCGGTATGGTGCGAACGGCAAAACATGGCTAGTTCGCCACCGGTGAGACCGCCGGCTCCGCAGTGGGTGGGTGTCATCGACGATCTGGGCGTCTCCTGGCGAGGGGCCGTTGCGATCGCCGGTGAAGAGGCACCGGCCGTTGCCGCCGCCTATCGGTCCATTGGGGCCCCAACGGCGGCGCATGAGGCGCCGGCGCTTGTTGTTCTCGGTGATGTGGAGGTGCCTCACGGTGCGGTGTCGGTGGCCGATCTGCCGGACAGGTGTGCCCAGCTTGTTGTCCTCCGCCGCCCCTGGAAATCACGTTCCGAGCTGAAGCAGGTACTGCGCCAAGCCGCACGTGTCCTCGGCTTTGATGGCATGCTGCTTGCCGCTGAGATCAATGCCGTGCGGCTCCTCACGGGGTCGACCGTTCGCTATCCGTCGCGGCTGCAATATCTCATTGACCCGGAAGCCGGGGATCGGCTGCGATCTGCCGTGGTGGAGCGAACCAGGCTGGCACTGGAGATGAACAGAGCCGGGTTTGTCGACGTCGTGGGGCGCGATGTCGACGAGGACCGGGGCCGCTACGGGAGCGTCGAGGAGTATTGGCAGGCGGTGCGGGGTGGAGTATGGCGATCGTTCGCCGAGATTGCTCCGCGATGTCGCCAGGAGATCCCGGAGGCCGTTGCCGACGATCTGCGCCGGCTTTGCCCAGCCGGGGAAGTGATCGATCGGGAACCCTGGTACGTGGTCAGCGGGCGCCACTAGTTACCTGAAGGCAGCCTCGAGGATCTTGTGAGCCCTTGGCTCGATTTTGTCCCACGCGGCGTCGGAGGTCTTCGAGATGGTGACAAAGTCGGCGGTCATAAACACGCTCGTTACCCCGGGAAGCCTCAACAACTCAGCGGCAAGGGGGTTTTCGGGCTCCTGACCGGCGGCGACTGTGATCGGCTCCTCGAAGTGGGCGCCGACGGTGAACTTCAGAGCATTCGGGTTTGGGGTGGCATGGGTGGTTACCGGCATGCGCCTCCTCGTTGCCGCGAATCGTAGCGAAGGGCACTAGCCGGCATCAGGAGGCCAAAACGGGACCCCGCCTCCGGGGAGACGGGGCCCCGCACCGACGGCCGTAGAGCGGAGTAGGACCCCGGGCTGTCGGAGTGGGCGCCGAAGGGGTGCCGTCACCACCCGCAGGTAGCGCCCACATGGCCGGGCATCGGCCCGGCCGGTGGCACCGGCACCTCTGGATACCGGCGCCCGAGATCTATCTGGCTCTACTCAGTGGCCCATCCAATAATCCGCCAGGGCCGGGGTCACATTGAGGGCAAGGAAGGCGGCGGCTGTCAGGATGATGAAGGCGATTCGCCTTTTCATGGGTCCTCCTGTGCGCTGTCTGGGCTGAGCGTGGAGGGCCGGTGTCTGCTGGGTATCTCAGTTCTGGCGGCTATCGCGGAGCAACCTTGCGCTCACCGGCTCAGGACCGTATTGAGCGGCTTCCCCGCGTGTTGATTCGGTGCCCGTCGCGGCGGAGAGCAGCAAGATCGCGGCGGATGGTGGCCGAGCTGGCGTCGAGTACGGCGGCCAGGTCGGCAATGGTCGGGGCCGCTCTCTGTTCGGCGGCTTCGTCGAGTAGGCGGAGGATACGGTGGCGCCGTCGCGTTACTAGATCGTTGATGCTGGCGTCCGACGGGGCGGCCACCGTCCATATCACCGTGGTCCACTCCTCGGGATGCAGCGGGCGCCCGCAGGGAGCGTTAGCGTTGGCGACTCGGTGTTTCACCGTCCGGGGCCGGTGCTCGAGCCAGGCATCGACCACAAGGCGGTGGTTGGGCACCCGAGCCAGCGCGATCTCCCGTTCGGCATCATCGAGATCTTCGAGCATTTCCATGAGGCGGCGATGGGCAAGCTCAAGGTAGTGGTCCGCTTCGCTACCGGATTGAGTGGAATAGAGAGCCTCACTGTATGCAAATGGCACCAGGTAGGCGTGTTCGGTACCGGGGCGCAGCTCGGCGACCGCGCTGGCGGTGGCCCGCACCGCCTCTTCGGTGCGCCCGGCGGCAAGCAGCAGCCTGCCCCGCAGGGCTCGGGCCTTGATGGTCACGTTCTGCATGCCCGCGGCTTCGGTGATCGCCTCTGCCTCTTCGATGTGGGTTAAGCCCTCGTCGATGCGGCCGGCGTCCAATTCAAAGGAGGCCAGCTCGCGCAGGGAGCCGCTGGTGAGCCAGCGGTCGCCGAGGTCGCGGGCCAGGCCCAGAGTGTGCTGGAGCAGCGCCAATCCCCCTTCGAGATCACCATTGACGGCGGTGATGTTGCCCAGCACCAGGAGGGCCTGGGCCTCGCCGCGTACGTCGCCGATTTCCCGGCAGATCTCGAGGGCCTGTTCGATCTCGGCCCGGGCCCGCTTGTGGTTGCCGAGGGTGGAGTGCTGCAGCCAGGCCGAATTGCACAACACCATGGCCCGGCCCCGGCTGCTCTCCATGTCGGAGAAGACGGCTGCAGAGCGCTCGAAGGCGGCCCGGCCGTCGCCGACCCGGCACACGTAGATGAGGGCGATGGCCAGATTCATCTCGTGCACCGCTTCGCCGTGGCGGTATCCGATGGAGCGGCTCAGCTCCACGGCGCTCTGGTAAGCGGCCTCGGCGGCCTCGGCTTCGCCGCGTTGCAGATGCAGGGTGCCCAGCATGCCGAGCACCTCGGCCTGGCCCCGGCCGTCGTGCAACTCCCGGTAGAGGGCGAGGGCGGTCTGCAGATGTGATTCGGCCTCGTCGAAAAGCTGCAGATCGACGAGGTTTTGGCCCAGGGCGTTGCGGGCGTCGGCCTGCTGCCGGCGATCGGCGCCGCGGAAGCCGGCGGCGGCCTCCAGGTGCACAACGCCGTCGGCGGCCCGGCCCGCATAGCAGGCGATCATGCCCAGCGCGCTGAGCGCGGCCACCTCACGGCCGCCGTCGCTACCGGCGCGGGCCAGTTCGAGAGCCTTTTCGGCCTCAGCCTCGGCTTCGACGAAACGGTCTTGGCTGGCCAGCCACCACGCCTTGCGCTGGTGAACGTCGCCAACCTGAGGGCCGGAGGCGTGCCGCTGCATACGGGCCAGCGCCTGCTCCTGCTCTTCACGGCGGGCCAGGGTGTGCAGGACCTCTTCGAGCCTGGTGGCGACACGGAAACGATGTTTGGAGGTTGCCTCGATGTCGTCCAGAGCCTTGGCGGCGCGGGAGAGGTGCAGCGCCGCGGTGTCGTAGGCGTGCACCTTGAGGGCGCGGTCGGCGGCCTTCTCGAGGAAATAGGCAGCTCGGTCGGGCATGCGGGCCTCGCTGAAGTGGTGGGCCAGCACCTCGACCTGATCGGGGCGGTGCGACTGCACGGCAAGGGCGACACGCCGGTGTAAGTCGAGGCGCCGGGACAGGGCCAGGTCTTCGTAGACGGTGCGGCGCATCAGCTCGTGGTCGACGCGGTAGCCGCCCTCGCTTTCGGTGATGAGGCGCCGATGCAGCAGGTCGTCGACGCCGCTGAGGATTGGCCCGTCTTCGATGTCGGCGGCGGCAACAACTTCGCCCAGGGTCAGCTGGCCGTCGTGCACCGCGATCACGTCCAGGGCGCGACGCGTGTGGTCGGGGAGGCCGTTGAGGCGGGTGTGCACCAGGGCGTGCACCGCCGGAGTCATGGGGATGGGGCCTGCTGCGGTAGTCGCCTCGGTGGTTTTGCCGACCTCGTCGCCGAGATTGCCCTGCTCGTACAGAGCGCGCAGCGCCTCGATCACAAAGAGGTGTATGCCTCCGGTCTCGGCGTGCAGCCGGTGCGAAAAGTCTGCGCTCACCTCGGGCAGGGCGAGGCTGCGGCGAATCAGCTCTTCGGTTTGTGCCGGCGAGCAGGCCGTCAACGAAAGCCGCTCACAGTAGGAGCGCCGGTCCAGGGCGCGCAGCAGATTCCACACCTCGGTCCGCTCCCGGGCTTCAGCATGCCGGTAGCTGACGGCGACAACCAGGCGGTGCGGCTCCACCCGGCCGGCGAGTTGGGTCAAAGCCTGGATGGTGTCCTCGTCGGCCCAGTGCACATCTTCCAGGACGACAAAAGTGGGAGTCAGATGGGCCAGGGCAAGGAAGGCGCGGCTGATGGCCTCCCGCATACGGGACTGCTCATCCGCGGGCGACAGCACGGCTTCGGTTGCGGTGTCGTCGGGAGAGCGGAGCCGAGGGACGAGAGGCACCAGCTGTTCGCGCCAAATGGAGTCCAGCTGCTGGGTGAGCTGGCGGGCCCGCAGAGAGGTGAGACTCGAGTTGAGGGCATCGGCGAACGGCGCATAGGGCATGCCGCCGCTGGGAGGGGATCGGCCCCACAACACCTCCATACCCCGCCACAGGGCATCCTCGACCACCTCGGCCAGAAGCCGGGTCTTGCCCACTCCGGACTCACCCTCGACCAGAACTAGGCTGCCTTGGCCGTCGATGGCCGCGTCGAGGTGCTGCACCAGCGTGGAGCGCTCGGCATCGCGGCCCACAAAGGGCATACGCCCGGCGGTGTCAAAGAGGGGCGACTCGGTGGCGACGACGGTGTGGCGGCCTTCCTCACGATCGGCGAGGGTGGCCTGGTAGAGGTCTTCGGTGGCCTGCGAAGGCTCGGCGCCCAGCTCTTCGGCGAGGATGCGCCGGCATTGTTCGTACTGGCAGATAGCGTCGTTGTGGCGTCCCAGCAGCACGGCAAGGCGCATCACTTGGCGGTGTGCTTCCTCTCGCATCGGGTCGTGCTGGGCCAGGCGCCGGGCATGGATGAGCGCCGCCTCGTAATGGCCGCGGCTCATGGTCAGGCCGGTCAGGTGCTCCAGCGCTCCCAGGAAACGCTCGCGCAGGCGTTCCTGGTCGGCCGTAAGCCAGTCTTCAAAATACCCGGCGAGGAAGTCGCCGCGGTAGAGACCGACGGCCGTCTCGAGCAGCTCGGCCTCCTCGGACCGGCTGCCCACTGCCGTCGGGGTGGTCTGCTCCAGGGTCCACTCGAACTCGTCGACGTCGAGCCAGAAATCGGCGTTGGGGTGGAGCCGGACCGTGTCGGTGGTGGTCAGCAGTATGGGTGCCTCGTCGCTGTGGCCGGTGCCGGAGCGGATCTGCCACAGGGCATGGCTCAGGCGGCGGCGGGCCTTGGAGTCGGGCATGTCGGGCCAAAACGTGCCGGCAAGGAGGTCACGGGTGTGGGCACGCTCTCGATTGGTGACGAGGAAAGCGAACAGCGAGCGCGCCAGACGCGAGGGCATCGGCTCGAGCGGCACGCCCCCGCGCCGCAGGAGGAATCCGCCGAGAAGGCTGATCTCGAGCGTATCCATATGGGAAAAGGTAGTAGATGGAGAGTACCGAGGGGAGGCCGGGCCCGCCGAGCGTGAGACAAACGCCGGCAAGTCACCAAAACGAGGGCCTCGGCGCCGGGCCTCGAGGTGCCGCCCGAAGGGCGGCAAGTGACGGTCGGTAGGCTCCGGCTGTGGGCTCGGCATTGGTCGCAGATCTGGAGGCGGGACTCGGTGCAGACCGGGTGCGCAGCCGCTCACTCGAGTTGTACCTCTTCGGCGGTGACGCCGGCACCGAGCGGGGTGAAGCGCTTGCCGTGGTGTTCCCGGGCGGCAGCGCCGAGGTGGCTCAGGTGGTGCGGATCGCCGCCGAGCATGGTGTTTCGGTGGTGGCGCGGGGCACGGCCACGGGCCTTGCCGGGGGAGCGGTCCCAGCCGAGCCGGCAGTGGTTCTGGTTACCACCCGCATCGACGGTATCGACATCGATGCCGCCAACGGGAGCGCCTGGGTGGGTGCCGGCGTTCTCAACCTCGATCTCACCCGGTGTGCCGCCGCACACGGTCTGCACTTTGTGCCCGACCCGTCTTCGCGGGCGGCATCGACCGTCGGAGGCAACGTGTCGACCGACGCCTCAGGCCCGCACGGCCTGGGCGAAGGCAGCACCGCGTCGCATGTGCTTGCGGTCGAGTTTGTCACCGCCGCCGGTGAGGTGGTGACGGCCGGGGGCGGTGGCCCCGACCCGGTCGGGCTGGATGTCCGGGGTTTGCTGGTCGGGTCCGAGGGCACTCTGGGGATAGTCACCCGGGTGCTGGTTCGCCTGGCCGAGGATCCTCCGGCGGTCATGACGGTGGAGGCCGTTTTCGGGTCGCTGGAACAGGCGGCCGCTGCGGTCGCCGCAGTGATCGCCGCCGGGGTGGTGCCGGCCGTGTTGGAGATGATGGGCGGCAACCTGGTGCGTCTCGTCGATCGTTTCACCGGGGGCCTTCCGGCCGACGTTGGGGCTCTACTGCTGGCGGAAGCGGCGGGGCGGCCGGAGCAGGTGCGGGCCGAGGCGGCTGCGATCGAGCAGGCGGCCCGGGAGCACGGATCGGCCGATGTACGGCGAGCCGTCGAGGAGGACGATCGCGAAAGGCTGTGGACGGCACGCCGGTCCTCATTCCCGAGCGTCGCCCAGATGGGGGCCGGGTTTCGCGATCACGATGTGGTGGTGCCGCGGAGCCGGCTTGTCGAGATGGTGGCCGAAATCGGCCGCATCGCCGATGCCCATGGGCTGGAGGCGTACACCTCGCTTCATGCCGGCGACGGGAACCTGCACCCCAAGTTTGTGTTTGACCCCGAGGACGCCGTCGCCGAGGCGGCAGTAGAGGTAGCGTCGGCCGAGATTGCCGCCGCCGCAGTGGACCTAGGCGGGACCGTCTCGGGTGAACACGGCATCGGCATGGAGAAGCGCAGCCTCATGTCGCTGCAGTTCTCTCCCGACGATTTGGAGGCGCAGCGCCGGGTGCGGGATGCCTTCGATCCGCACGGGCGGCTCAATCCGGGAAAGGTGCTGCCGGGGGTGGAGGCATGAAGGATCTGCGCCACCGCTTTGGGGACCTCGTGTCGAGTATCGAGGGGGTTCCCGATGCCGGTTTGGTGCTGGCGCCCCAGCAGCCGGAGCAAGTGGCTGCGGTCCTCGACGCCGCCTCCCAGAAGGGGATTGCTGTGGTCCCTTGGGGTGGCGGCACCCACCAAGGATTCGGCGGCCGGGTCTCACCCGGCCTGCTGCTGTCGACCAGTCGATTGAATCGGGTCATCGACTGGACGCCGGAGGACCTCACCGTTGTGGTGGAGGCCGGGGTCCGGGTGGCCGATCTGGAGCGCCGATTGGCCGAAGTCGGGCAGACGGCGCTGCTGCCCGAGGTGCCGGGGGAGGCCACGGTGGGCGGTTGTATCGCCGCCGGGGTCTCGGGGTGGCGGCGGCTCCGCTACGGGCCCACCCGAAACCGGTTGCTCGAAGTGGTGTTTGTCAGCGGAGACGGCCGTATCGGGCGCGGCGGAGCCCGGGTGGTGAAAAACGTTGCCGGGTACGGGCTGCCGCGGCTGGCAACCGGTTCGTTCGGGGCATTGGGAGTGATCACCCAGGTGTGCCTGAGGCTGTGGCCGGTGCCGCCGGTCAAGGCGATGGTGCGGGTGGGCGATGCGGAGGAGGCACTGCGGATCCTGTTTCGGCCGTTGGCCGTTATCGAGGCCGACGGCGAGGTGACGGTGTATCTCGAAGGCGCCGAGGATGATGTGGCGGCTCAGGCGGCGGCACTTGGGGGTGAGGTTTCCGACGGGCACCGATGGCCCCGGCCGCCGTCGGCCCCGGTGGTGGCATCGCTGCGAGTACCGCCGGCTTGGACACGTCAAGCGGTGGATCTACTGGACGGCGCCGCGGAGTATCAAGCCGCTTTTGGTGTTGGTGAGGTGCTGGCCGGGTTCACCAATCCCGACGTGGGTGAGCTGGTCCGGCTCAGGGAGTGGGCCGAGGATGCCGGCGGCGCTCTGGTGGTGGTGTCGGCGCCCGATGACGTGTACGGACAATTCGACGCGTGGGGGATGGTGCCGGGCACAATCGAACTGCAGCGCCGGCTCAAGGCCGCTTTCGATCCGATGGGCGTACTGAACCCCGGGCGCCTTCCCGGAGGGCTGTGATGGTCTGGCAGACGTCCTGGGCGCCGGCCAGCGCCGATGTGGAGCGGTGCATCTCCTGCGGCCTCTGCCTGCCGGTGTGTCCCACGTTCAGGCTCACCGGCGATGAGACCGCCTCGCCTCGGGGCCGCCTGCTGGCTATGGCGGCCGTCGCCGACGGCCTGGCGCCGCTCGACGAGACCTTTGCCGGCATCATCGACCTGTGCCTGCAATGCCGGGCTTGTGAAGCGGCATGCCCGGCGCTGGTGCCCTTCGGCCGGGCGATGACGGGAGCCCGCTCGGAGTTGGCACAAGCCGGGCATGGCGCAAGGTGGCAGGGACGCGTGTTCGGCCGCTGGATCGCTTCGCCGGCATTGATGCGGTCGGCCACATTCGGGTTGGCGCTCCTGCAAAGACTGGGTGCTCGTTTCTGGCTGCGAGGCCGCTGGCGCAACGTTGCCGGCCTGCGCCGAGTGCCGTTATTCGGCCGCCGGGTGCGTGGGCTCGATCTGCCCGCACACGGTGAAGAGGTGGGAATGGCAGCGCTGCTGGCCGGCTGTGTGGCCGAACCATGGTTTGGCCCGCTGCACCGGGTGACGATCGAGCTGCTGCGGCGGGCCGGCTATCGGGTGATCGTGCCCGCGGAGCAGACCTGCTGCGGGGCCCTAGCCGCCCACGAGGGAGCTGCCACCGAAGCGGCGCGGCTGGCCGCCCAAAACGTTGTCGCGTTTAGTGAGGCCGACATCATCGTGGCCGACGTGGCCGGCTGCGGAGCACAACTCAAGGAGTATGAATATTGGGCGGGTGAGGGAGGCGCCGAGCTGGCGGCCCGGGTGCGTGATATCACCGAAGTGGTGGCGGAGGCGATCTGTGTGGGGCGGCTGCCGCGATTGAGATCACCGGCCGGCAGGGTGGCGGTGCAGGATCCCTGCCACCTGCGCCAGGCGCAGCGTGTTGTCGAGGAGCCTCGTTTGATCGTGGAGGCGGCCGGATACGAGGTGGTGGAGATCGATCCCGATGCCTTGTGCTGCGGGGCCGCCGGTGCCTGGGCCCTGTCCCACCCTGAAGAGTCGAGGGTGCTGGGGCGGCGCATCGCCGACCTGGTGCAGTCCTCGGGTGCAGAGATAGTGGCATCGGCAAACGCCGGCTGCGAGATGCAGCTGCGCACACACCTAGGCCGCCGGTTCCGTGTCGCTCATCCGGTGGAGCTGTACGCCGAGCGTCTGTGAGGATGTTGGGAGCAGGGAAGATCGTCGCGGCCGACCTGCATTATTCCGCAGATGCTGAAGAATATTCCGGTCGGGCCGACGCCTCCACGATCTCCGCCGTGTGGTCGCCGCAGTAGCGTTCTGGATGGAAGCATTTTCTTGGTCAGGGGGTCTGTGTTGGATCGCCGCCTCGGAGCACCTCCGGCCGAAAGGTTGGCGTTTCTCTCGGCCTTGCTGCCCGGAATGGGTCAGTGGTTCGCCGGCCGCCGCCGCCGTGGGCTGCTGCTGGCCTTGCCTGCTCTGGCCGCGATGGGCCTGGTGATCGCCGTCTTGGTCAGTGTGGACGTGGACGAGGACCGCCCCGTCATGCTGGCAAAGCTCCTGGTGCAGCCGCGCTGGCTGTGGGTTCTGGTGCTAGTCAATGGCCTCCTGGCGCTGGAGCGGCTGGTCTCCATCGGCGATGCGTGGCTGTACCGATGGCAGCGTGCTGAAGGCTCGGCGGCCACCTGGGCCTGGCGGGCCGGGGTGCTTGTTGTTGCCCTTGCCTTGCTGGTGCCACATTTCATCGTGCACCGGTATGCCACCGATGCGATCGCCATGCTGGAGACAGTTTTTGTCCAGGATCCGTTGCCTCCGCTCGCCGAGAGGGAAGAGCAATCGCTGGCTGAAGACCCTGAGGGGGATCTGGGACCCGTGGCATCGACCACGACGAGCACTACGCCGGCGGCGGTCACCTCCAGCACCGTGCCGGTCGCCAGTACTGAGCCGGAGGCGCCTGCTGAGGTCGACAACCCGCTGGGAGAGCGCCTTACCGTGCTGCTGGCCGGAGGGGACTTCGGCCCGGGCCGGCAAGACCTGCGCACCGACGTGATGATCGTGGCCAGTATCGACCTGGAGACCGGCAAGGCGGCACTCATCAGCGTGTACCGGGATCTTGTCGATGTTCCGTTGCCGTCGGCCTGGGCCAGGGCCGAGACCATGATTCAGGTGCAGGAGTGGCATGAGGGTCGGGCGTACGCCGAGGAAGTGGCCGAGGCGCTGGCGGCCGGGGAGGAGGCACCACCGCGGCCGGAGATGGAGATCTGCGATTGCTACGCCGATCGCATCAACTACCTGTATGTGCACACGCACAGCTGGGTGCGCACCTTTCCCGATGCTCCGGATCCGGGGATGGAGGCGCTCCGCCAGACTCTGTCGCAGTTGCTCGGTATCGAGATCGATTACTACGTGCTCGTCGACTTCGCCGGTTTTGTCGATCTCATAGATGCCCTCGGCGGTGTACAAGTGACGGTTACCGAGAGCATGCACGTGGCCTATTCACCGGCCAAGGAGGGCGAAGAGCCGGTTCGGATCGACGTCGAGCCGGGGGAGCATATTCTCGACGGCCACCAGGCACTAGCTTATGTACGGGATCGAACCACGGGAGCCCAAGAGAGAATGAGGCGGCAGCATTGTATGGTCCGCGATGTCGCCACCGAGATCGACATGGTGACGCTGTTTTGGCGATTCTCGGCCATCAGTGAGGTGATCCGCACCTCGACGACCACCAACATCCCACTGGACTATCTGCCCGACATCATCGAGGCGGTCGGCTCACTGGAAGCCGACGACATCGCTACGTTCTCCATCGCATCGCCGCCGTACACCAAGGGCCTCAACTACATGGGTCTTCCCATCGTTGACGCGCCGGCGGTGCGGACCGGTGTGGCCGACCTCCTGGCCGGGGTATCGGCCGGCACCACGTTGGGCACCGTGGAGTCCGACTGCGGCTGATTCAGCAGGAGAGGTCCGGAGGCAAAAAGGCCGCTTTCCGCCATCTGAATGCTGAACACTTCCTTCTGAATTCTGAATTCTGCTTCCTCTTCCCGTTTGGCCCACGCTCCCACCTATCTTTCGCGGATGCCCAGAAAAGTGTCCAGGGTCAGGGCCGGAGTGGCGGGGTTGGTTTCCACCGGTGTGGCGCTCGGCATCGGCGAGCTGCTGGCGGGTTTGTTTTCGGCCGTGCCGTCGCCGCTGGCGGCGGTGGGCGGGTTTGTTGTCGACCATGTGCCCGGATGGCTGAAAGAGTTCGCCATCAGCGTGTTCGGCACCGGTGACAAGGGCGCTCTGACTGCCGGCACCGTGATCATCGCCCTGGGGCTCGGCTGGCTCGCCGGGTACGTGGCGGCGCGCTGGTTGATGGCCGGCATCGCGTTCTACGTGGTCTTTGGCGTCCTCGGATTCATGGCCGGGCTGGCGGAGCCGCAGATCAACGGCTGGGCGACGGCCGGGGCAACTGTTGTGGCGGTGAGCGTAGGCATCGGCACGCTGTGGGCGATGCTGCGGATCGCTGTGCTCGAGGAGATGGCCGGGGACGGCGATCAGATTCTCGATCCGGAGCGCCGCCGCTTCCTCGGCATGGCGGCGCTCGCAGGCCTGGCAGCCGCCGGTGCCGGAGCCGCCGGCCGCTGGCTGGTCGGTTCGGTGCCGGAGCCGCCGGCAGCGGAGAGTCTGCAGCCTTCATCGCCTCTGCTGTCACACCTGAACCCATCGTCGTCGTTCGATGTGCCGGGCATCACGCCGATCTTGGTGCCCAACAGCGATTTCTTCCGGATTGACACGTCATTGTCTTTGCCGGTCATCAACGCCGGCACCTGGAAGCTGCGGGTGGGCGGTCTGACCGATCGGCAGCTTGAGTTGTCGTACCAGGACCTGCTCGACATGGCACTGGTGGAGGAGTACATCACGCTGGCCTGCGTGTCGAATGACGTGGGTGGCGATCTGATCGGCACCGCTCGGTGGGGAGGGGCGCGCCTGTCGGAGATCCTTGAGCAGGCTGGGGTGCAGCCCGAGGGGACCCAGGTGATCGGCCGCTCCATCGATGGCTTCACCGTGGGATTCCCCACCGGATTGGTGTTCGACGGCAGGGAGCCGCTGGTGGCTCTGGCGATGAACGGCGACCCGCTGCCGGTGGAACACGGATACCCGGCTCGGCTCGTCGTGCCCGGCCTGTTTGGCTACGTGTCGGCGACTAAGTGGCTGTCGGAGATTGAGTTGGCCCGCTGGGACGACTTCGACGCCTACTGGGTGGTCAGGGCCTGGGCAAAGGAGGCCCCGATGAAGCTGCAGTCGCGCATCGACGTGCCGCGCCGGAGCGCAGAAGTGGAGGCGGGAGCAATCACGGTCGCCGGCGTTGCCTGGGTGTCGCTGCAGGGAGTGGGCGGCGTTGAGGTGCGCCTCGACGAAGGCCCGTGGCAGTCCATGGAACTCAGCACTCCGCTATCGGAGCAGTCCTGGGTGCAATGGAGGGGCATGATCGAGACTGCCGCCGGTGACCACTCCATCGAGGTGCGAGCGATCGGCGGCGACGGAGAGGTCCAGACCGACGAGCGGCAACCCCCTCAACCCGACGGCGCCACCGGCCACCACAAGGTGCGCTTCAGGGCCAGGTGACCCCTTCCGCTCAGCAGGCGTAGATCAGAATGTCCCACGCTCCGCCGACGAAGTTGGCTTCGAAGGGGGTGCCGCCAAGGACGGTTCGGCCCGGCCAGTCGACCGGTATGTGGGAGTCGTACTGCACCCCGCCGCATTCGTCACAGCCGACGTTCATTCCGTGAATAGTGACGATACGCACGGCCAGGATGCCGGCCTCCTCCGAGTCGGGAGCCGCCATCGGCGCCGGTTCCAGGGCCGCCAGCGATTTGGCCTGGGCCAGGTCGGCGTCAAATCGGAGGAATGAGGTTTGGCCGTTGTCGACGAGGCAGTAGATGACGTCGTCATACGCACCGGGATACATGCGATTCAGCGATCCCTGCATGGCGGCGATACGGCTGTCCAAGTCGGCGTAGACGGCAAGGACCGCTCGTTCCAGGTTCGGCGACAGCCCGGCGGGAATGAGGGCCGCCACCGGGTCCGCATCGAGGGCGTTCACCGCCGTTTCACCTGCCGCTGTCATGGTCATTGCGCCTATGTCCCACCCGGCGTTGAACGCGACTGCCGCGTCCGCAATCTGGACGTCGAGGCTCTCGGCTGCGGCAAAGAAGGCGGCGAGGGCATCGGCGGCGGTGGCCGATGATGGCGCTGTGGTGGCGGGTGCCACGGTCGTTGGAGGCGCGGTTGTGCTGGTCTCCCCTGGACCGGCGGTCGGCTCGGTTCCCGGAGCGATGGTGGTGGTTTGGTCTCCGTCTATCGGCGGAACGATCGTCGTGTTATCACCGCAGGCGGCGAGGACGAGAAGCATCATCAATGCCAGGATTGTGATCGGCGTCCTGGCCCTGTGTATGCGCATTGCCGGCTCCCTTCGATCAAACACAGAGGCTCCGCCGGAGTGGGCGTAAACCCCGGCTTACCGGTTAGGGAGTGCAGATTACGCATTGAGAGGATGTTTCGCATGGCCGCGATTGTGGGCACCTTCTGGCGGGGGCCGTACGATTGGCCCCACATTCGAACGGAGGTTTTGATATGACGTGCGGAAACGGCGGCTGGAAATGTGCTGCCACAGGTGTCGGACTGACCGTTCTGTTGGGGACCATGCTTTCCTGGGCGGGTTTGCTGGTGGCGGTGACGACTTCTCCCTCGATCACGAGCAACGGAGGCCACGTTCTGGCTCTGGCCGAATTCGGGCTGGTGACGCTGGCGATCTTGGGGGTCTTGCTGATCCTGCTTCCGTCGTGGTTCGCGGCGGGGTCCGGCACCGAGCGACGTTTGGCCACCCAGATCGGCTTGGCGCTCTCCGGCTTCTGGTTGTTGAGTCAGGGCGGTCTATTCCTCGCCGCCGCCAGTGTCGCGTTCTATCGGGAAACGATCGCGTCTCCGCAATATGTGACTGGAGAACTATTCGGCTTTGATCTTGGCTACGGATTGCTGTTGCTGGGTGTGGGGATCGGTTTGCTGGCAGTCTCCTATCTGGCTTGGTCCGGCCTCCTGAAGACCGCTAGAGGGCAGGCGGAGGCTGGGGCCGGCTCGAAGCCGAAGGCGGAAGCGGTCGATTAGCCGCCGGCACCTCTGATGTCGATCTGGCGCGCCGTTTCGGCACGCCCGCCCGAGGTGACGCGCCGCGACCCTGTCCCGGCGCCGTGCCGCTCCTGACTCGATTGGAGGTTCTCGGATTGGGAGCCTGGGAGTGGCCCCTGTGGCCTGGAACTCGGAGACAAGAGAAGGGACCTGTGACTGCTATCGAGATATTCGACGCGCACGTCGAGGATGCCGCCGAGATCCTCACTCTGCAGCGGGCCGCCTACCAGAGTGAGGCGTTCCTCTACGGCGACCCGGGTATCCCGCCGCTGACTCAGACGCTCGAAGCACTGCAGGCGGAGATGGCCGGGAGCCTGACTCTCAAGGCGGTCGCTGCAGGACGTGTGGTCGGCTCCGTTCGCGCCCGTATCGACGGCGATACCGGCCACATCGGCCGGCTCATTGTGGCTCCTGATTGCCGGGGCCAAGGCCTGGGAACCAGGCTCATGGCCGAGATTGAGCAGCGCCTGGGCGGAGCAGTCCACCGCTTCGAGCTGTTCACCGGCGACCGCAGCGAAGGCAACCTGCGCCTCTACCGCCGTCTCGGCTACCGAGAGGTCCGGCGGGAGTCTCTGGGCGAGACCGCCGACCTGATCTATCTCGAGAAGCCGGCTTCTTCCTAGATGCCGCCGCCCTCCGAGTAGTCGTCGTCGCCGTTGCGGAGCACGGCCAGTGCTCCGTCGTTGAAGCGGCTCTCCAGTTGGGTGACCTTCTCCACCAGCACCTCGAGCACCCGCACGTCGTGGTCCGCCTTGCTCTCGGCGATGCCGACGGTCATGTGTTGGTCACCACGGCGTTTCCTGTCGAGCACTCTTCCGGCGAGGCCGACGACGGTGGCGTGGGAGGGTACGTCGCGCACCACGATGGCACCGGCGCCGACACGGGCGCCCTCGCCGACGGTGACCGGCCCCAGTACCTTGGCCCCCGCTCCCACAACTACGCCGTCGCGCAGGGTGGGGTGGCGCTTCATCTTCTCCATGCTGGTCCCACCGAGAGTGACCCCCTGGTACACCATTACATCGTCGCCTATCTCCGTGGTCTCGCCGATGACCACCCCCATGCCGTGGTCGATGACAAAACGCCGGCCAATGGTGGCGCCGGGGTGAATCTCAATGCCGGTGAGAGTCCGGTTCAAGTGGCTGAGCAGGCGAGCCGGCAGCCGCAGGCCGGAGGTCCACATGCCGTGGGCCAGGCGATGCATCCAGATGGCATGTAGACCCGGGTAGCAGGTGAGCACTTCGGGCACGCTCCGGGCTGCCGGGTCGTGGGCGAATACGGCGCGCACGTCTTCACGAGCACGCGCCCAGGTACCCAGCTTCTCGGTGCTCATGACGCCACCTCCTCAAAGAGGGCGGTCGATATGTAGCGCTCGCCGGTGTCGGGGAGCACCACCACAATCAGCTTGCCGGCGTTCTCGGATCGGGCCGCCAACTGCAAGGCGGCCCACACCGCGGCCCCGGACGAGATGCCGGTGAGGATTCCTTCGTTTCGGGCGAGCCGCCTGGCGGTGGTGAAGGCGTCTTCGTCACTCACCGCGATCACCTCATCGATGATCTCGGTGTTCAGCACCTCGGGGACAAAACCGGCACCGATGCCCTGGATCTTGTGAGAGCCGGGCTCACCGCCGGAAAGCACCGGTGAGCCGGCCGGCTCGACCGCCACCACCTGCAGCTCGGGACGACGGTCCTTGAGCACCTCACCCACTCCGGTGATGGTGCCTCCGGTGCCGACTCCGGCGACAAAAATGTCCACCGTGCCACCGGTGTCGGCCCAGATCTCTTCGGCGGTGCTGCGCCGGTGGATTTCGGGGTTGGCCGGGTTCCGGAACTGCTGCAGCATGACGGCGCCGGGTGTGGCGGCGACGATCTCCTCGGCTGTGGCGATGGCACCCCTCATGCCGTCCTCTCCCGGGGTGAGCACCAGCTCGGCGCCGAGCATGGCCAGCAGGCTGCGCCGCTCGACGCTCAAGGTGTCGGGCATGGTGAGTATCAGTCGGTAGCCCCGGGCCGCGGAGACGAAGGCGAGGCCGATGCCGGTGTTGCCGCTGGTCGGCTCGACGAGCGTCGTCTTGCCGGGGGTGATGCTGCCCTCGGCTTCGGCGGTGTCGATCATGTTCACCCCGATGCGGTCCTTGATGCTCGACATCGGGTTGAACGTCTCGAGCTTGGCCACCACCCGTCCTCCGCCCTCCGGCGACAGGCGGCCGAGATCCACCAGCGGGGTGCGGCCGATGGTTTTGGTTATGTCCGAGTAGATCTGTGTCATTGAGTCCCTCCACGAGAAACGGCCCGGGTGGTTCACCGCGGGCCGCTGGGTCGTCTTGTTGGGGGTGGTGGTTAGAAACGACGGCATTCGCCCGCGTTGATGGCACAACAGCAGCAACAAGCGAATGTGGTCTGTGTCTTCATCTCGAGACCGGGATCGTAGCAAGTCCTTGGAGCCATGTCACCGGTCGGTCTTCGGCATGGAGGCGTGCGACATTGAGTACCACGTAGCGGGGCAGCGGGCCCTCGGCTGGTCTACCGTGAGATCCTTGCGGCCAGAAGGCAACCCGTGCTCAGCGGGAAAAAACTGGCCGAGGATTTTGACCGCAATGTTCGCATCATCAGGGCGCAAACAGATGGCCTTGGCCACGCCGATTCCCTGGTGCAGACCCGTACAACATCAACTGCGTCAATCGGGTGGTGGGTCACATATTGGTGGGGCGAGATCAGGTACCGGCGCGTCTCGGCCCGGTGCCGCTGCCGGAAGATGCTGAGGCCGATAGATACCGGAGAGAGTCGGATCCCATCACCAAGGATGGGCCGGGTGTGGTGCCGCTGGAGCGACGAGTAGCTCTGCTCGAGGAAGGGCAGAGGAAGATCGGTGAGGCGCTGGGGGAACTCACGAGGGAGGAACTCTCCAGAGAACTGGACGATGGGCGCAGCCTGCACGATTCTCTGCGTTCCACGTGTTTCCATGACACCTACCACACCGGACAGACGGAATTGCTGCGCCAGATGGCGGGCACCAACGGAAGACGGGAAGAGTGCTCAGCGGTCGGGGTGGGTGGCGGTGATGACCTCCAAGTCGCCATCGATGCGGTCGGAGCCTTCCAGGTCGCCGAAGCGAGCCACACGTATCAGCCCGGACCGACGGAGCAGATGGTCGTACTCGGCGTCGGTGTAGCCGTAGAGGGTTGAGGCATACCGAGCGATTTTGCTTTCTGGTGTGGTGATGACCCAATGGTAATCGGTCGACTTTGCCTGCTCCTCATCCCAGGTCGATTCGGTGAGGACCAGGTGGGGTTTCTCCGAGAACAGACCGCTCTCGGACCGGTACCACGTGGGTGGAGCCGCGCCGGCGGCTCGCACGGCCTCGATGGTGTGCACCTCGAGCACGAGGGCGGCGTGCTTGGCAAGGCTTTCCGCCGTCTTTCTCAGCAAGGCCTCGGCCTCTGCCGGTGTGAAGGTATTCAGCTCACCGAAGAGGAACAGGATCAGGCTGTGGTCCGTCCCAAAATCGGCGGACCGAAGATCCTCGAGCCGGTAGGTGCAATCGAGGCCGAGCTTGTCCACTTGCTGGTTCGCATAGCGTATTGCCGCCGGCGAGAAGTCAATACCTACACACTCGTGCCCCAGCGCGGCGAGGCGCTCCGTGTATAGACCCGGCCCGCAGCCGAGATCGAGCACTCTGCCGGGATGGCCCCCGGTAACGGTGTGGTGCAGCCAGGTGACGTGCCGGTCGATGGCATCTAGCCGGCGCGAGGCGAGGTCGTGTCGTTGCGAGAGATGCTCGGCGAGCATCCGTTCCGAGAAGTCCGGGTCGTGCCACGGAAGTTTTCGGGATTGCTCCGGGCCGTCTTCGAGCGGCCCGGCCTGCACCAGGTCGCGCAGTGTGAAGCGCATGGCGGCGCCACGGTAGCGGCAAGATCCGGCGATTTGTGGGACCTCAGCGCCGGTGCGAGATAGGGTGCCGGCATGGAGGGGACCATCCACCTCGACGATCTACGGCCGGGGGGTGCCGGCAGTTTCCTGTTTGAGGGTCCCGAGGAGGTGATCGAGGCCCACCGGCTCGACGAGGTGCTGCCGGCGCTGCGACAAGTGGAGTTGGCGGCACGGGCCGGCAGGTGGGCCGCCGGGTTTGTCGCCTACGACGCCGCTCCCGCTTTTGATGCCCATCTGAGGGTTCCGGGACCCCAATCGGCGATGCCGCTGCTGTGGTTTGGCCTCTACCCGGCACGCCGGTCGGTGTCCCCGCCGGACGGCCGCGGCGCGTATCGGACCGGTGCCTGGGAGCCCTCTATCGAGCAGGCCTCCTATCGGGAGGCGATAGATCTGATCCGCAAACACATTTGCAGGGGTGATACCTACCAGGTGAATTACACCTATCGGCTGCAGGCTCCGGTGGAGGGGGATCTAGCCGTCTGGTACACCGACTTGTGCCGGGCGCAGCGGGCCGGCTACTGCGCCGATCTCGACCTGGGGCGATTCCGCGTTCTGAGTGTGTCGCCTGAGCTGTTTTTCGAGTGGCGGGACGGCGTGCTGCGGACCCGTCCCATGAAGGGGACGGCGCCTCGGGGCCGCTGGAGCGAGGATGACGAGATGCAGCGGGAGCGCCTTCTCACGTCCGAGAAGAACCGAGCCGAGAACCTCATGATTGTCGACCTGCTGCGCAACGATCTGGGCCGGATCGCCCGGTTCGGTTCGGTGGAGGTTGAGGAGCTGCTGGCGGCGGAGCGCTACGAGACGGTGTGGCAGCTCACCTCGACCATCCGAGCCAAGCCCCGGGACGACATCGGGCTAGATGAGGTCTTCTCCGCCCTGTTCCCGTGTGGATCGGTGACCGGGGCCCCCAAGGTGCGGACTATGGAGATCATCGCCGAGCTGGAGCGGGGGGCCCGCGGTCTCTACACCGGCGCCATCGGCATGGTGGGGCCCGGCCTCGGGGACATCGAGGCGGTGTTTTCGGTGGCCATTCGTACCGTTGTGGTCGATGTGACCGCGGGTCGAGCCGAGTACGGCGTCGGCGGCGGGATCACCCTTGACTCATCGCCGGAGGGCGAGTACGCCGAGACCCTGGACAAGGCGAAGGTGTTGAGCCATCGAATTCCCGAGGTCGGGCTGTTCGAGACCATGCGGTGGGAGCCGGAAGGTGTACGGCACCTGGAACGCCATCTCGCTCGGATGGAACACTCGGCGGCCTACTTTGGCATGCCCTTTGAGCGGAAGGCTGCGGAGGCTGCAGTCGACGAAGCGATGCCGGAGGAGGGAGGACCGCGGCGGCTCAGGCTCCTTCTTGATGCAGACGGCCGGATCACCGTGGAAGTCACCGAGATGCCGGCGGAATCGGCGGAGCCGGTGAAACTGATCGTTGACGCTGAGTCGGTGAACTCACAGGATTGGTTGCTCTTTCACAAGACCACAAGGCGGGACCTCTACGAGGAACGCCGGGCCCGCCACCCGGAAGCCGGCGACGTGGTGCTGGTCAACGAGCGGGGCGAAGTGACCGAGACCACCATTGCCAACCTGGCGGTGAAGCTGGATGGGCGCTGGGTGACCCCACCGCTCGACTCGGGCTGCCTGCCCGGCATCGAGCGGCAGGTGCTGCTCGACAAGGGCCGACTTGAGGAGCGGGTGGTGACGGTGGCGGAGCTGAAGAGCGCCGACGAGATCGCGGTCATCAACTCCTTGCGCGGCTGGCTGCCGGTGATCGTGACCATTGGCTGACGGGGTAGGTGGGCCGATTGTGGCGGTCGATTCAGGCCGTCTATTGGCCTCGAGGATGTGCTCCATTTGTTCAGGAGGCGATCTGGCCCGGCCGGCGACGTGCCGGAGCCGGTGTGCGCCAGCTTCGGGTATGAGCCGATCCACAGCGCTTGTACCCTGGTGTCTGCCGAGTGGGGCCTTCGGTCCCCAGGGGTAGGACCTAACCCCCTAAACGCGGGTGGTACCGCGTGGGAAAGTATGGCCTGAACCGAATGAGAGAGGAACGTGTTGTGAAACGACCGATTGTGACCGTGGACGGCAATGAGGCCACCGCCTATGTGGGCCACAGACTCAGCGAAGTCATTGCCATCTACCCCATCACCCCTTCATCTTCCATGGGCGAGCACGCCGATGCTTGGTCATCGGTGGGTCAGCCCAACGTCTGGGGCACTATCCCCGATGTCGTCGAAATGCAGAGCGAGGGTGGCGCCGCCGGGGCCTGCCATGGAGCCATCCAGGCCGGCGCTCTGATCACAACGTTCACCGCCTCGCAGGGCCTGCTGCTGATGCTGCCCAACATGTACAAGATCGCCGGCGAGCTCTCGTCGGGCGTTATTCACGTGTCGGCGCGCACCATCGCCACCCACGCGCTGTCGATCTTCGGTGATCACAGCGATGTTATGGGGGCCCGGCAGACCGGCTTCGCCATGCTCGCCTCCTCCTCGGTTCAGGAGGCGCAGGACATGGCGGCGATCGCTCATGCGTCGACGCTCACCTCACGTGTTCCCTTTATTCACTTTTTCGACGGCTTCCGCACCTCGAGCGAGGTGGCCAAGATCGAACGCCTCACCGAGGACGACCTGCGGGCCTTGATCGACGAGGAAGCCATTGCCGCACACCGGGCCCGGGCCATGGATCCGGAGCACCCGGTGCTGCGGGGCACCGCGCAGAACCCAGATGTGTTCTTCCAGGCCCGTGAGGCCTGCAATCTCTACTACGAGGCGGTGCCCGGCAAAGTGCAGGCGGCCATGGATCAGTTCGGTGAGCTGATCGGGCGCCAATACCACCTTTTCGACTACGTCGGCGCTCCAGACGCCGAACGGGTGCTGGTGCTGATGGCGTCGGCCGTAGGCGCCGCCGAAGAGGCGGCGGAAGCGCTCGCCGCCGGCGGCGAGAAGGTGGGTGTGGTGAAGGTGCGCCTTTACCGGCCCTTCGACGGGGAGGCACTTCTGGCCGCACTGCCCAAGACGGTCAAGGGCATCTCCGTGCTCGATCGGACCAAGGAGCCCGGGGCCATCGGCGAGCCCCTCTATCAGGACGTGGTCACCGCCTTGGCCGAGGCCGCCGGGGCCGGCACGCTTCCCCTCGACGGCATGCCGCGCATCATCGGGGGACGCTATGGGCTCTCCTCGAAGGAGTTCACCCCGGCGATGGCCAAGGCCGCCCTCGACGAGCTCTCTGAGGCGTCGCCGAAGCAGCACTTCACGGTGGGCATCATCGATGATGTGACCCACCTGAGCCTCGACTACGACCGCGAATGGGTACCTTCATCCGACGGCGAGGTGCGGGCGCTGTTCTTTGGCCTCGGTGCCGACGGCACCGTAGGGGCCAACAAAAACTCGGTGAAGATCATCGGTGAGAACACCCCCATGTATGCCCAGGGCTACTTCGTCTACGACTCCAAGAAGTCGGGGTCGGCGACGGTGTCGCACCTGCGTTTCGGGCCCAACCGCATCGATGCCGCCTACCTCATCGACCGGGCTTCGTTTGTGGCCTGCCACCAATTTGGCCTCTTGGAGCGCATCGACGTGCTGGGCCGGGCCGAGCCGGGGGCGACGTTCCTGCTGAACAGCCCCTACGGCGACGAGACCTGGGATCGCCTACCGCTGGAGGTGCAGGAACAGATCATTGAGAAGAAGCTGAGATTCTTCGTCGTCGACGGTTACGAGGTGGCCGACAAGGCCGGCCTCGGTGGACGCATCAACACCGTGTTACAGACCTGCTTCTTTGCTCTCACCGAAGTGCTGCCCAAGAAGCAGGCAGTCGATGAGATCAAGGAGTCCATCCAGAAGACCTACGGCAAACGTGGCGAGACCGTGGTCAAGCGCAACTATGCCGCTGTTGACGGGGCCATCGAGGCTATGCACGAGGTCGGGGTGCCGAAGAAGGCAACCAGTAAGCGGCACATGGAATCACCGGTGCCGGCCCACGCACCCGATTTTGTGCAAAGGGTGACTGCGATGATTATCGCCGGCAAGGGCGACCTGCTGCCGGTGAGCGCCATGCCGGTCGACGGCACCTTCCCCACCGGAACCACCCAGTACGAGAAGCGTTCGATCGCTATGGAGATCCCCATCTGGGATCCGGAGATCTGCATCGACTGCGCCCGCTGCGCGCTGGTATGTCCCCACGCAGCCATTCGGGTCAAGTACTACGACGCGTCGGAGCTGAAGAACGCTCCAGAGGGTTTTCTCTCCAGAGAGCCAAAGGGCAAGGAGTTTGCCGACAAGCTGCTCACCATCCAGGTGGCGCCGGACGACTGCACCGGATGTGGAGTCTGCGTAAACATCTGCCCGGCCAAAAGCAAGGAAGAGGTGAAACACAAGGCCATCAACATGGAGCCCAAGGACGATCATCTGGACCGGGAGCGGGAACGCTATGAGTACTTCCTGTCACTGCCCGAGATCGACCGCAGCACGGCGAACCCGTTCAGCATCAAGGGATCCCAGGCCCTGCAGCCGCTCTTCGAGTACTCCGGAGCCTGTGCCGGCTGTGGCGAGACCCCGTACGTCAAGCTGGTGTCGCAGCTGTTTGGGGACCGGCTCATGGTGGCCAATGCCACCGGCTGCTCGTCGATCTACGGCGGCAATTTACCCACGACACCGTGGACTAAGAACGGCGACGGCCGGGGACCCACCTGGTCGAACTCTCTGTTCGAAGACAATGCCGAGTTTGGCCTGGGCATGCGCCTGGCCGTCGACCAGAGGGCGGAAGCGGCCGCCAATGCTCTGGAAGGCCTGATCGACGTGCTCGGCAAGGATCTGGTCGAGGCCACGGTCGGGGCCGAGCAGACCACCGAGGAGGCCATCGCCGCTCAGCGGGATCGCATTGCGGACATCAGGGAGCAGCTCGAGGCCGACGGGTCCGGCAAGGCCAAGTGGGCGCTGGCGCTGCTCGACTCGCTTATACGCAAGAGCGTCTGGATCATGGGCGGAGACGGCTGGGCCTACGACATCGGATTCGGCGGTCTAGATCATGTGTTTGCCACCGGACGAGACGTCAACGTGCTCGTACTGGACACAGAGGTGTATTCCAATACGGGCGGACAGGCGTCGAAGGCAACGCCACGCGCCGCAGTGGCCAGGTTCGCCAGTGGCGGCAAAGAAACCGCCAAGAAGGACCTAGGCATGATCGCCATGTCGTACGGCAACGTCTATGTAGCCCAGATCGCGATAGGGGCCAACATGCGCCAGACCATTAGGGCCATTGTCGAAGCCGAGTCGTATCCGGGTCCCTCATTGGTCATCGCCTATAGCCCCTGCATCGCCCACGGCATCGATATGGCCCGCCAGGCGGAGCATCAGGAAGATGCGGTGGCCACCGGTTACTGGCAGTTGTACCGCTTCGACCCGAGGCAGGCGAGCGCCGAGAATCATCCGTTGTCGCTCGACAGCCGGCCGCCGAGCAAACCCTTCAAGGAATTCGCCAACACCGAAGCCCGCTACGCCATGCTCATGAAATCGAATCCCGAGAGCGCCGAGAGGCTCATCACTGCGGCGCAGCAGGACATCGACGAGAGGTGGAGGCTCTACGAGCAGCTCGCCGGCATGGAGCGTGGCCTTCCCGGGGAGGAAGTGACCGTATGAGTGTGAATCTGGAGACCTCGTACCTTGGACTGAAGCTAGCCGGCCCGCTGGTGGCCTCGGCGTCGCCGCTGAGCCGCACCGTGGAGATGGCGCTCCGGCTCGAAGAGGCGGGGGCTGCAGCCGTGGTGCTTCCGTCACTGTTCGAGGAGCAGATCGAGCACGAGGAAGTGCAGATTCACGAGGCCCTCGAACACGGCGCGGAGTCGTTCGCCGAGGCGCCGGGCGGTTACCTGCCCGAGCTGGCCGAGGGCTATAACACCGGGCCCGGCCCCTACCTCGAGCTGATTCAAGCCGCCCGGGCCGAGCTATCGGTGCCGGTGATCGCCAGTCTCAATGGGTCCAGCCGGGGTGGTTGGACCGGGTACGCGGCGCGTGTCGAAGAGGCGGGGGCATCGGCGCTGGAACTCAATGTCTACTTCGTGGCAGCCGACGTCGGCGAGACCGGCGAACAAGTGGAACGGCGCTATCTGGACCTGGTTGAGGCGGTGCGTTCAGTGGTCGAGATACCGCTGGCGGTGAAGGTGGGCCCGTTCTTCTCCTCGATGGCAAATATGGCGAGGCGGCTTGCCGATGCAGGCGCCGACGGCCTGGTGCTGTTCAATCGCTTCTACCAGCCCGACATCGATCTCGAGGAGCTCGAGGTGGCTCCTCGGGTGGAGCTCAGCACCTCGGCGGAGCTGCGGATTCCGCTCCGCTGGATCGCCATTCTCAAGGGCCGCGTTGATGTCTCGCTGGCCGCCACCACGGGGGTCCACACCGCGGAGGACGTGGTGAAGCTGATTCTTGCCGGCGCCGATGTGACGATGATGGCTTCGGCCCTGCTGCGGGAGGGTCCCGGGCACCTGTCCTTGGTGAAGGATGGTGTGGTGCAGTGGTTTGACGAGCACGAGTACGAGTCGGTGGAGCAGGCAAAGGGCTCGCTGAGCCAGGAGTCCGCCCCCGACCCCTCCGCGTTCGAGCGCTCGAACTACATGGAGACGCTGATGACGTATGTGTCTCCGTCGTTCTGAACGCCGTTCAGAACGACGGATTGCAGTTGGCGGAATGCAAATGGCGGCCGTGGACGTCGGTGCTTCGGAGTCCGTATTCTGCTTTCTGCATTCTGAACTCGAACTCCGGTCGGGGGCTAGACCGCTCGTGCATATACCCACATCGGATGGATTCGACAGCCGAGACGCCGGAACGCCTGGCGGAGCCAGGTGACGGCAGGGACCACGGCCCGCATGCTGTCCACGCCGGCGCCGGAAGCACAATCGATGAGGGCACGGGCCATGGCATCGGCGTCGTCGGGCGCCGTTTCTATCCATGAGACATCAAAGATGTCGTCGTCGACCCGAGCCATAGCCCACCCCGGGCGGCCCTCCCACAGCGCCCGGCGCCGAGCAGCGTCGGCGAGATCATCGGCGGTGAGCCGCCTCCATCTCCAGTGGATGGGGAATAGATTCCGGGCGGCGCCGGAAAGGGGACCGGAGATCCAGGACATCATGGCCGACGACACCTCTGCGACCGGGGCCGGGCGCAGTCTTTCGGGCGCCGGTACCCGCTTGCCTCCATTGCCTTCCGGCACCGGCGAACCTTCTCCTACCTCCCGCTCGGCGGCGATCCAGCGGCTCACCGGACGGAATCCTGATCTCTCGAATTGTGTGCGGGCGGGACGATTCCAGCTCTCTACAGCCAGCCGGATGACGCGGGCCCCCCGCTCTTGGGCCCATTCACAGGCATGGGAAGTGAGCGCGGTGCCGACACCCTGACGACGGTGGTCGGGATGCACCCGCACTCCCTGGAACCATGCCTCTTCGTCCGAGAGCGAGGCAACCCGGGCCAGGCCCACGGCGTTGCCTCCAGAATCGGCGACAAGTGTCTGTCCGGCTGTGTCGGCGAGCCACTCACCGTAGACGCGAGCCACGTAGTCTCCCCACTCGAACGTGTGGCGAGTGAAGGTTTCGATCGCTGGCTGATCTTCGGGCCGCCCGGGGCGGATGGATAGATTCACGACGCGGCAGGATAGGAGACCAAGATCCGGTCAGAACGCGGCGAGGTCGAGGGCCTGCTCCACTATTCCGGCGACGTTCGGCATCACCTGGTCCTCGAGAACCGGAGAGAACGGGAAACTCGGGATCTCCGGGCCGGTGTAGCGGCGTACCGGAGCGTCGAGCCAGTCGAAAGCCCGCTCAGTGATCTGGGCGACGACCTCGGCGCCGAAACCGGCAAAACCGTTGTCCTCGTGTACGACCAGCACCTTTCCGGTGCGGCGCACCGCGGCCTGGAGGGAGGCCCAGTCGAGAGGGCGGATGGTTCGGAGATCAAGGACTTCCACTTCGATGCCCTGAGCGGAGAGCTGGGCCGCCGCTTCGAGGGCAAAGTGGGCCATGGTGCCGTAGGCGACGATGGTGAGGTCGCGTCCGGCGCGGCGCAGCGCAGCGGTGCCGATGGCGATGCGGTGAGGCCCCGCCGGGAAGGGGCCTTTCACCAGCCGGTACAGCTTCTTCGGTTCCAGGAAGAGCACCGGGTCGGGATCTTCGACAGCGCTGCGCAGAAGCCCTTTGGCGTCGGCGGGAGTGGAGGGGATCACCACCTTGAGCCCAGGGACATGAGCGTAGAAGGCCTCGATCGATTGGCTGTGGTACAGCGCTCCGTGGATGCCGCCGCCGTACGGAGTACGGATGACGAGGGGGCAGGTCCAGGCACCGGCTGAGCGGTAATGGAGGCGGGCTGCTTCGGAGACGATTTGATTGAAAGCCGGGTGGATGAAGTCGGCGAACTGTATCTCCGGGATGGGGCGGCACCCGGCTGCGGCCATTCCTATGGCCGCGCCCACAATGGACGATTCGGCGATGGGCGTGTTGAAGGCACGCTCCTTGCCAAACGTGTTGGTGAGGCCTTCGGTCGCTTTGAACACGCCTCCTTTGGGATCGGCCACGTCCTCGCCGAGCACGACAACATCCGGGTACTCGGCCATGAGCTCATGGAGAGTTCTGTTGATGGCGGTGACGAGATTGACCTCTTCACCGCTGGGCGGTGACTCCACGTACTCGGCGGGGGTGATGTTTTCGATGGGTTTGGCGTAGACGAAGGTGTGCGGATCGGTGGGATCGGGTGCGGCCTCGGCCTTCTCCATGGCGGCGGTGACGACGTCCGTGGCGGCGTCTTCGATGTCGGCCTCCACGTCTGCGGGCAGCAGCCGGCTCTCGATCAGGTACTGCTTGAGGATGACGATGGGGTCGTAGCGGCGCCACATCTCCACTTCTTGCACCGAGCGGTAGAGGCGGTCGTCATCGTCGGAGGTGTGGGCGTAGTAGCGGTAGGTGCGGGCTTCGATGAGGGTGGGTCCGGCGCCGTCTCTGGCCCGCTGCGCCGCATGATGGGTGGCTGCATATACCTCGAAGATGTCGTTCCCGTCGACGGACAGCCCGGGCATGCCGTAGGAGTGCGCTCTCTCGGCGAGGTCGCCCGCCACCTCGTCCAACTCCGGCACCGAGATGGCGTACTGGTTGTTCTCGATGTAGAAGACGACGGGCAGGCGGTGTAGAGCGGCGAAGTTGAGCGCTTCGTGGAAGTCGCCCATAGAAGTGGCGCCCTCGCCGCTGGAGACGAAGACGGCGGAATCGCGTCCGGTGCGCTGAAGTTGGGTTGCGATGCCCACCGCGTGGGGGAATTGGGTGGCGATGACCGAGGAGTGGCTGAAGACGTTGAGAGGGCGATACGACCAGTGGTTCGGCATTTGCCTCCCGGCGCTCGACGGATCGGTTGCCTTGGAGAATACGGCAAGGAGGATCTGCTCGGGTGTCATGCCGATGCCGAGCATGAAGCCGACGTCGCGGTAGTACGGAAGCAGCCAGTCGACGGCAGGATCGAAGGCGAGTGCAGCACCTATCTGGGCGCCCTCTTGCCCTGCGGAAGAAACCACAAATGGAGCTCGACCCTGCCTATTGAGGGTCCACATGCGAGTGTCGAGTCGGCGGGCCAGCACCATGAGGCGGTACATGTCGAGGATCTTCTCGTCACTGAGGCCGAGTTTGAGGTGATCCGCGGTGGGATCAATGCCGATGGCCAACTGTTTCCCTCCTCTCTACGGGGTGGCGGCCGTGGGTCGGCTGGCGGTGCGGCCCCGGACCGGCCGCAGGTTAGTTGCGGTCATCACCGCTGCGCCTGCGAAGGCGGAGGCTGCCGATGCTGCGGATGCGCTCTTCGGCAATCTCGCAGGCGGCGGTGTGTGGGGAGACCTTCCTTTCAGCAGCGGCTTCGAGCACCCGCAGCGTATTGTCGTAGACCTTGTCGATATGGGCTGCCGCCCGCTTCTCCTCAAAACCGCAGAGCTCTTCGGCGACGTTGATGAGTCCTCCCCCGTTGACCACAAAGTCGGGGGCGTAGAGGATTTCTCCTTCCTCGAGGCGAGCCGCGTCCTTGACAGTGGCCAGCTGATTGTTGGCGGCGCCGACGATTGCCCGGCATCTGAGCCGAGGAATGGTGTCTTTGTTGAGGGCCGCGCCCAGGGAACACGGTGAGAAGATGTCGCAGGGGACGTCGTAGATACTGTCTGCATCGACTGCCTCGACGTCGAGCCGGGCGATGATGTGCTCAATGGCGGGGGGGTAGACGTCGGCAACGATGCAGGAGGCGCCGGCTTCCGTGAGGCGCTGCACAAGATCGGTACCAACCTTCCCCACGCCCATGACCGCGATGGTGCGGCCGGCCAGATCCTCCGTATCCCAGAGGAACCGGGAGACGGCCCGCATAGCGCCCATCAGGCCGCGTGCTGTAGCCGGTGAGGGATCACCGGCGCCCCCCTCCTGAACGCGGGTGCCCACGACCCAGCGTGTCTCTCGTTTGACGATCTCCATGTCGATGTCGGTACTGCCGACGTCCGCGGCGGCGATGTAGCGGCCGTTCAGCGAATCGATGAGACGGCCGTAGGCGCGCCATAGATGCTCCGTTTTGTCCTTATGGGGGTCGCCGATGATGACCGCCTTACCCCCTCCAAGGTCCAGGCCCGCTGCCGCAGCCTTGTAGGTCATCGCCTCGGAGAGGCGCAGGGCGTCGGCAAGCGCCTCTTCTTCTGTGGCAAATGGATAGAAGCGAGTCCCGCCTAGGGCGGGACCGAGAGCCGTCGAGTGAATGGCGATGATCGTCCTGAGGCCGGAGACCGCATCATGCCCGAAAACTATCTCTTCATGACCGCGGTCACCGATGGCATCGAATACCCCCAACGGCATTTCTCCCTTCGGAGGAATCCAGTCTGCACACTACCAAAGCCGGTATGCAGAGCACCGGGAAGTGTGCCGCGGGGCGGGGGTTACCATGCCGGGCTGTGTCTCGAGCTGCCTACTTTCGTGTCTATGTGCCCCAGGATTCCGTGGAGGATTACCGGGAGCATCTTGCCGGGGCATCACAGTCTCGTGTGCTGACTCGGGGTGAGTACGGGGTCTGGCAAGAATCGGTGCGGGATGACGCCTTTGTCATCGATTTTGAGGGCTCGCGCTATGTGTGTCCCCGCTATCCGAAGCTGCGCATGCTCGAAGGTTTATTGGCGTTCCACAATGCCTACAGCGGAACCGTTGCACAGGCGCTGCTGCCGGAGGAGGTTGTTGCCCGCGCCGCCGGTGAGCTGGAACGTATCCAATCACGCCGGCCCGAGGCGCGGTCCCACATTCTCACCTCTTCCTTTTTTGTGCCGCTTCGGTGGTTTGCCGCCTTTGATGCGCCGGAGAGGGTGATCGTGGAGGGGCGGCACGGTCTCTCCGTCAAGTACCACACACGTCGCGACCAGGCGGTGGCGCGTTTGTTGCGGGCGGTATGGATTCTCGAGGCCGCCGGATTCGATGATCCGATTGTCGATCAGGTCAAGGACTTGGTTCGCTGGATCGAACCTTTCCCGAGCGATTCGGTCGTTGAGCTCGACTACGGAGGGGTAGCCGTTCTGTTCGATGATGCCGAACTGGCACTGGACGAATCGGCAGCCGATGTGGGAGCGAGCCTCGACGCTCTGGAGCAGGGAGACCTGGAGAAGGCCGGGGAGCGCTACGCCGAGGCCGTCTCTCGCTGGGCACACGCGCAGTCTCTTGCGTACGCCAACTGAGCGGCGGACGGGTCAGGAGCGGCGGAGGAAGGCGATGACGCCCCCCGCGATCACCAAAAGCAGGCCGATGCCGGCGGCCAGCATCTGGCGCTGGCCAAATGAATTCGCCGGCGCTCCACTGCTCAATCCAATTTGATCGGCGAGGAGGGCGAGAGCAAGAAGGACAGCTCCGACCACTCCGATGATGATTCCCAGCACCCTCCGATTCTTCATCCCATGAGGGTAGGCGGGGCGGAGGGCATCCGGCAAGGGCGATCCGCCGGTGACGAGCAGATAGCATGCTGTAGAGACGTAGCTGGAAAGGGCGATGGCCGAGAAACAGTGCCCCACCTGCGGCGGGCAGAACGTGATCGTTGAGATGTGGGGTTGGGTCGATCCCACCACGGGCAAATACGTCAGACGGTTCTATGGATTCCGTTGGGATACCCTCGTCGCCTCGGCGGTTATGTTCGGTTTGGGGGTCATCTACATTGCTTTCTACCTGGTGGCCCTTCCGGCGTACCTGGTGTGGCGCCTCTTCACCCGGAGGCGCTACTTGCAGCGGCACCGCGAATACCTCTGTAGAGATTGCGGCTTCGATTGGGGGGCCGATGTGATCGAGTCGGAAAGGGAGCTCGGGCTGGCAGAGGTGTGAGAGTTCAAATCTCAGAGTTCAGAATTGGCATGGCGCGCTCTGAATTCTGAATTTTGATTCCCCCTGCGATGCAGGGGGAATCAACGTGGTCAGGGGCGGGATTGAACCGCCGGCCTCAGGTTTTTCAGACCTGCGCTCTTCCAACTGAGCTACCTGACCAGGCGCCCTGGTGGACACTCTGGCGGGGACGACGGGATTTGAACCCGCGATCTCCGGCTTGACAGGCCGGCGTGAACTCCAGGCTTCACCACGTCCCCGTGTGCCCCCAACGGGATTCGAACCCGTGTTACCGGCTTGAAAGGCCGGCGTCCTGGACCGCTGGACGATGGGGGCGGCTCGTCGAGCATAGTGACCACTTGGCAGCCAGGGTCCAGGCGGCGCGAGTATAGACGTCCACCTGTTGTCACTCGGGTCCGGGTCAGGTGCTGAACGGGCGTTATGTCCCCGCGATCTTGAGCCCGCACCACCGCTGGAAAACAGGCCGACCGGGATGCTCTGCGCAGGCTTCACGATCATGCCGACAGAGGCGCCTCGGCGTCCAGAAGCGGGGGGACATCGAGCCTGATCCGGCAGTGTGCCGGGTCAGGCGTGTCGGCGCCTGCCGATTCTCTAAGTTGTTGGCGCTCAGATGGGGATTCTGCCTTCGGCGGATTCAGGCGTCGCTAGACCCCCGGTATCTCGACAATGGGACCGGTCGGCTCGAAGTCTGCCGGCTGGGGTGGTCCGAACTCGATCAGCTCCATGACCCGCTCGAACTCGCCGCCCGCTTCCCGGTTCTGAATGAGGAGGGTGAAGCCGAGATCGGCATCGATGCACCAGCGGGCCGTATCTCCGCTGCCGCCCAGGGCGGCGGTGGCGGTGAACGAGGTGCAGATGCCCTGGCGGCCGGCGATCACGGTTGTGCCCTGTTCAACGGCAAACCCGGGCAGTTGGTCGATGTTCTCAACGGCGAGCAGGCTGTAGAGCATCGGGTTCATGGCCGCTTGCATGTAGGTTTCGCCCATTTCGCCCGGCCAGACCGTGCAGTTGGTGTCATCGCACAAGATGAACTCGTCGCCGCGGCTGATGAACTTACCGCCTTCCATGATCATCGCCGACATTGGCGGATCGTGGTTTGGATCTTGGGAGAAGATGATGGTCTCCGGGTCGGGATCCGGGCCGGACAGGTAGGTGGTGCGCAGTGCCACAGTCTGGTACTGGGCGTACAGATCGGTGATGTCGCCGCCGGGGCTTGGAGCGCCATCACCGTCATCCGGCGCCGCAGTGGTGGGCACGGTGCCGTCACCGTCGGCGGCGGTGCTGCTGGTGGTACCACCTGGGTCAAACACACTCTGGTCATCACCGCAGGCGGCGGTGACTAGCAGAAGGGCGATGAGCAGGATCACCGCCTTCAGGAGGGGGCTTCTCATAGTTCCTCACTTCCTTCTCGGGTCAGAGTAAATGGCGGGGTCGGCATCAACAGTCGATGAATTGCACGCAGTTGTCGGGTTCGGCACGGAGGTGGGCACGACCGCCGGGGCCCAGACGGGGTCATTATCGGCCGGCTACGGTGCTACCACCTCGATGGTGAAAGTCAGTGGTGGCGCCTCCTCGGTGATTGGGCTCTGGAAGAGGGCGATGGTTGCCTCTCCGGGGCCGACCGCGACGAAGGTGAACTCGTGGAAGGGGCGGCCCTGCTCGGGTTCCGATGGGTAGAACCTGAGGTTGTCGCCGCCGCCCAGCACCGAGGGGTCGGGCGGGGTGACCACCTGCCAATCCGGCTCATTGGTGCCGGTGATCGGCAGGCGGACGATCACCTGGTCTCCGGGCCGGACGAGCAGTCGTTTGCCGCTGTCGTCGATTCCGAGGGCAAAGGTGATGCTTCCCGCATTGGCCGGCATCATTGTTGTGGTGGTGTCGACGGCGCCGTCGGCACAGGCAGCCATTGCCAAGACGATGGCCATCAGCATCAGGCAGGGGCCTCGGGTTGGCATGGCCTTCTCCGTTCCTTCTGTACGATCTGTGCCGGCTTCGGCCGCAGGCCCGTCTGCAGCGGCGCCGATCCACCAGACGGCCGGCATAATCCTGCGGCCGTGCTGAGACACATCCGCGGGACGGCACGCAGCGTAGTTCTTGGTGGCAGATGTGCCACAACAAGCCGGGGCGGATTCACGGGGGCTCGATCGTCACCCGGACACCATGGGCGTGCCGGTTGTGGGGTGCCGGCTATCGAGTTCACCTCCGTCGTCACCGTCGGCTGAGGTATCTGTCTAGAGCTTCTGCCGGATTCGAGGAGTGCTACCTTCATCTCGGGCCGGTAGCTCAATTAGGCAGAGCAGCGGGCTTTTAACCCGAAGGTTGTGGGTTCGATTCCCACTCGGCCCACTTGCGCGGGGCTGGTGGTTGCTCTTTTGGTCGCCTTCGGCGACGGTCACTTCGGTTCCAGTCCTTCTCGGCCTGGAACCGTTCGCTTTCGTGGTGCCGGGCCGGCGGCCCGGCGCTCTGTGAGCTGGTTCGATTCCCACCCGGCCCACTGATGAGCGCCGGCTAGATGCCGACGTTCATCAGAGTCCAGAACTCAGAGTGTCCGGTCGGGGCGGCAAGCTCTTTCGACTCTGGATTCTGAATCCTGGACTGCGGACTCTCGTCATCACCGAATCGGGTTTCAGCGCGGTGGCCGGCCCCAAACTCGTGAGCACCGATGGTGAGTTGGCGCACGGCGACATCGAAGTGCGCAGCATCCCGGCCCAGCACCACGAGGACGACGAGGAGATGGGCAGCAATCACATCGTCATCGTCGACTGGTTCGGCATGCGGATCGTGCACTTCGGGGATCTTGACCAAGAGGAGCTCACTCCCGAGCAGCTCGAAGTCGGCGGCGAGGTCGACGTGGCCATCACCCAGTTCGACAACAGTTGGTCGGGGATCGGCTACTACAACAACCTCGGCATCGTATGTATGGAGCAGGTCGGGCCGAAGATCGTCATACCCCACGTCTTCATCAGTATCGAATTGGCGAAGATTGCCACCGAGACGTGGCCGGTGTGGTACCGCGAAGGTCCCTACGTCATCGGGCCCGGCAATTTGCCCGATTAGACCACGATCTTGTTCCTGGGGGAGTCGGCGCCGAACTGCCAGGCGCTCATCGAGGACGAGGCCGACTGATTGTCTAGAGATGCCCGGGCGCGGAACCAGTGGCCGCCGGCATGCCGGCGGTGCACCAATCACTCCATGAGCCGGGATACAGCATGGGTTCGGGCAGGCCGGCGAGAATCATGGCCAGAATGAGGTGGCATGCGGTGACTCCGCTCCCGCATGCCACCACAACCTCGTGGTGGTCCGCGCCGAGGGCGAGGTAACGATCGGCCAGGCTCTTGGAGTCGAGGAACCGCCCGTCGGGGCCCAGATCTTCTTCCAGCGGGGCGCTGACGGCCCCGGGAATGTGGCCGGCGACGGGATCGATGGGCTCCTCGTCCCCTCGGTAGCGTTCCGGGCTCCTGGCGTCGAGGAGGGTGATCGTGTCGATCCGGCGCACCAGGGCCTCGCGGTCGATGGTTCGAGTCGGACCGGTTCCTACGGTCAAATGCGCCGGTGCCGGCAACCCGGGCGTAGCGCTGGGCGCGTATCCGGCCTCAGTCCAGGCCGGCATGCCTCCGTCGAGCACCCGAACCCGATCATGGCCGATGCTGCGCAGTTGCCACCAGAGCCTGGCGGCTATTGCCCCTCCCCGATCGTCGTAGGCAATCACCTCGTGCTCGTCTCCGATTCCGAGCGCTCCCATGGTCACGGCGAACTCGTCCGGTGGCGGGAGCGGATGGCGCCCCGCGCCGGTACGGCCGCTGAGATGGGTCTCGAGGTCTACGTAGACCGCGCCGGGCAGGTGGGCGGAGACGTACTCGCGGCGGCCGCGGCGCGGGTCTCCCAGGTACCAGCGGGTGTCGGCAAGGCGAAGGCGAGGGTCTTCGAGGAGGGCGGCGGTCTCTTCAACCGAGACGATCGGAGCACTATCAGCCATGGTCGCTGATCATGCGGAAGGACTCTCTGCGGGCGGGCACAAGCGCACCTGGGGCCGCTGCCGCTTCCCAGGGGCGGGCCAGCACGTGCCAGGCCAGGGCGAGTGCGGTCACCGGCACCGCCACATCGGTATGCACACTGAGGCGGTTGTACGACCAGGCGGTGCCGGATAGCCGTGCCACCGGCTCGGTCCCGAGACGCATGGTCCAGCGTCGTGGCCGGGGATCACTGGTGAGGACGCAGGCGAATCCGGATCCGCTGATCTCCCAGCGGCGGCCCCACCACGATTGGCGTTCGATGCGCCCGCGCTCGTTTCCGGTCGCATCGGAGGCGACAACGGTGCCCCATCCCTCGGGTCGCAGCTCTATGGGCTCATCTTCGGGGAGCCTCAGCATGGTGATGTGGCGGCTGGGCACACGGCGCAGCTCTGCGATGACGGAATCCTGGTGAATAAGGCGCCAGAGGTTGGAGAGGAAGCTGCTCTCAAAGCGGCAGTCGCCGAAAACGACCGGGTTCCGCACAACACGCTCGTTCATATGCCGAGCGTAGCCTGGAGCCGGATCTGACGCGATATGCACAGACCTGTCGCCTTGGCCGAGGCGTGGGTGTTCTCCGAGGATCGGGTCCGACGGTGACGGCGTGGCGGAAAAGCCGGCCGGGTATCCGTTGTCTTCCGGTTCTCGGCGGCGGGGCCGTCGGTAGCATCGAGACATGCGTCTCCACTTGCTCGACGGCACGTACGAGCTATTCCGTTCCTACTTCGGCGCACCGCCGCGCCGCTCTCCCGACGGGTCGGAGATTGGCGCTGTCCACGGCCTCATGGCGAGCACGCTCAATCTGCTCCAGGGTGAGGGTGTTACCCACCTTGGTGCCGCCTTCGACTCCAGAATTCGTTCGTTCCGCAACGAACTTTTCCCCGCATACAAAACCGAATTCGGGGTGCCCGAGGAGTTGCTGGCCCAGTTTCCCCACGCCGAGGAGGGCCTGGAGGCCATCGGCGTGGTGGTGTGGCGGATGCAGGAGTACGAGGCCGACGATGCCATTGCCTCGGCAGCCGAGAAGTTCGCCGGCAAAGTCGAGCAGGTGGTCATGCTGTCGCCCGACAAGGATCTTGCGCAGTGTGTTCGGGGTACCAGCATTGTTGGCTACGACCGCAGGAGGGGAGCCTTTATCGATGAGGAGGGCGTCTGGGCCAAGTTTGGAGTCGCTCCCGAGTCGATACCCGACTACCTGGCCTTGGTGGGCGATAGTGCCGACGGCCTGCCGGGCCTGCCCGGCTGGGGTCCCAAGTCCTCGTGCCTGACTCTCGCCGAGTACGGCCACATCGAATCGATTCCCCTTGAGGTGGCGCTGTGGAAGCCCGGAGTCAGAGGGGCGGAACGGCTTGTTGCCGCCCTGCGGGAAGGTATTGCCGAAGCCCTCGTCTACCGCTTCCTCGCCACTCTGCGCCGTGATGTGCCCATCGAAAACGATCTTGATGATCTCGAATGGCGTGGTGTGCCGCGGCAGCGGTTTCTGGACTTCTGCGATCGGTGGGGTTTCGGCAGCTTGCGGGAGCGTCCCCGGCGCTGGATCGACTGAGGTCAGCCGGGAGAGAGCCGGCGCAGGCGGGCGCGCGCCTTCCTTTTGATGGTGGTGTCGGATGTGGCTTCATAGACCAGCTGCCGGTGTATTGCCGCCGCAAGGTTGGGGGCGTCGGCCGGTTCGGCAGGGCCCAGTGCCGCGTCCAGATGCCGCGCCAGGGGGTGGCGCCGCAGGCGCTGACGGGCCGCCCGGTAGGCCAGATCGATCTCGTCGGCCCGCTCCTCGTCCTTCCAACGACCCTGATGGAGATGGTCGTGTCTGAGCTCGGTCTCGAAGTAGTTGCCGACGGCCGGATGATCGCCCAGGCCGGCGAAGCGCAGCAGCTCGGCGTAGCAGTCGGCGCGCCGGGCTCCGAGAAGGTCTTCAAAACGGAGCACCAGATGGCGGGCCTTGGGCCATGAGGCCGTCTGGCGGGCGGCCTGCACCATTCGCCAGGCCCACCATTGCACCGCCTCGATGGGGTCGTCGGGTCCCCACGACTGCGCGGCCACGGATGAAGCCACGTCCCGCCCGTCACGGACACAGTGCACCAGCAAGGCCTCCGGGAACAGCTCGGTAATCACCGCCGCGGCCAGCACGGTTTCTGGAGAGTGCTCCACCCAGCCGGTGGATTGGGAGGCGAATGGATCGAGGAGATCGGAGATGAGATCACGGGCGGCTGCGGAGGGTTCGGAGGCGAAGTGGTCGGCAAACCGCTCCATGGCTCGTTCAAAATCTTCCTTGGAGATGAGCCGATGCAGGCCGCCGGTGCCGTCTCGCCGGCCCTGGTACCAGGTCCGCTGCATCTTGGGCACGAAGAGGTCCATCTCGGTTCGACCCTCGAGCAGGTCGGCGATGCCACCGGCCGCGGCATGGAAACGAACCTCGTAGCGAATGCACTCGAGATCGGGATGGCTGCCGAGGAGGCGGGCGGTCGCCGTGGTGCCGCTTCTTCCGGTTCCGCCGACAAAGATGCGCCGGATCATGACGGGCACGGTACTAGGAGGCGTTACGGAGTCGGGGCGGTGACGCTGGAGGGCAAGGATTGTTCACCGATTGCCGGCCTGTAAGGGCCCGGCAGACAGTATGTTTCGGGGCGGCCAAGGCGCCGCCCAGGTATCGGGCGGAAGGCCCGGTAGGTCAGATGTGCTGGATGGCCCGCAGAAAACGCTGGGTGCGTTCGTGCTGCGGGTCCAGCAGCAGCTCATCGGGTGGGCCTTGTTCCATGATGACCCCTTCGTCCATAAAGACGACGCGATCGGCCACCTGGCGGGCAAAACCCATCTCGTGAGTGACCACCAGCATGGTCATACCCTCTTCGGCCAGCGACCGCATCACGTCCAGCACCTCGCCGATCAGCTCGGGATCGAGGGCGCTGGTGGGTTCGTCAAAAAGCATCATGTCCGGGTTCATACACAGTGCTCGGGCTATGGCCACCCGCTGCTGCTGCCCGCCGGAGAGCCGGATCGGGTATTCGTCGATCTTGTCGAGCAGACCCACCCGTCTCAGCATGACCCGGGCAATCTCGTCTGCCTCGTCTTCACTGCGCTTCAGAACCCGGCGCTGGGCCATGGTGAGATTGCGCAGCACGTCGAGATGGGGGAACAGGTTGAACTGCTGGAACACCATGCCGATCTTGGTTCGCAGCCCGTCGACGTCCGCTCCCCAGGCGGTCATGTCCTCGCCCTCGATGAGGATGGTGCCCGATGTCGGCTCCTCCAGTAGGTTGATGCAGCGAAGCAGTGTTGATTTCCCCGAGCCCGAAGGTCCGATCACGCAGACCACCTCACCGGCGGCCACCTCAAAGTCGATGCCCCGCAGCACCTCGAGTTCTCCGAAGTACTTGTGCAGGTCGCGTATCTGGATGGGAGGGACGGTCATGTCCTCCCCTTCCCGGTGGATCGTTCCAGCCGTCGCACCATGTAGGTCAGCGGCAGGGTGATGAGAAGGTAGACCAGGGCGATCACGATCATCGGGGTGGGGTTGCGTCTCAGGTTCATGATGTCTCGGCCGAACTTGGTTAGCTCTTTGGTGGCGATTGTGGTGCCGATGACAAAAAAGAGAGAGGTGTCCTTGATGAGCAGCACCAGCTCGTTGGTCAGCGGGGGGATGATGATACGAAAAGCTTGCGGGAGCACGATTTGGCGCATGGCCACCATGCGCGGCATGCCCACCGAGCGGGCCGCTTCCATTTGGCCTCTGGGAACGGCTTCGATGCCGGCGCGGATCGTCTCGGCCATGTAGGCGGCGGCGACGATGGCCAGACCGAGGCAGCCCTTGCCGAGTGTGCCTCCGGGTATTGTGAAGTCGAAGGCAAGAGGAAGACCGTAGGCGACCAGGAAGATGGTGACCAAGGCGGGCAGTCCTCGAAACAGCTCGATATACCCAGCGGCGAACCAGCGGTAGGGCCGGATGGTCGACATCTTCATCAGGGCCAGGATCAGGGCGAGGAAGAGCCCCAAGGTGAAGGCAACGGCGGTGTAGAGGATGGTGTTCTTGGCCGCGATCGTGAGCACCTCCGGGAACATGCCGCGGATGATTTCCCAGTTGAAGAAGTATGTTTGGACCCTCGGCCAGTCGATGACTCCGAGTCCGAAGATGGCATCGAGCGAGAAGAACAGCACGATGAAGACCAGGAGGAAGTACATGATCCAGCGTCCAATGGTGACGCGGCGCAGTCGGGTGGTCAGCGGGATCTCGATCGTTTCGTGCGGTGTTGTCATCTGATTAGCGAAACGGCCCGGGGCGGCTCCCAAGGAGCCGCCCCTTGACCATTTTCAGTCACTTCGCTTGTCAACCGGACGGGAACCAGGTCTCGTAGATCTGGTCGTATGTTCCGTCGGCCATCAGCGAGGCAAGTGCCGCGTTGACCGCAGCGAGCAGTTCCTCGGAGCCCTCTTCCTTGACAGCAAAGCCGTATTGCTCATCAGTGGGGTAGACCTCGGCGACGATCACGGTTTCGTCGTTCAATGCCTGTTCGGCGTTGGGGATGATGTCCTGGAGCACGCCATCGATGTCACCGGCTTCGAGCGCCACGAACAGCAGGCCCGGGTCATCATAGGAAACCAGGGTGGCTCCGGGATCATTCTCCTGGGCATAGATCTCACCGGTGGTCCCGGACTGCACTCCCAGGTTCCGCCCGTCGGCAAAGTCGGCGAGTGTGGTAATGCCGGAGTCCACCTTTACCAGCAGCGACTGATCGGCGGTGAAGTACGGATTCGAGAAATCGATGTTCTCCTCACGCTCCGGAAGGATCGTGATCGACGAGGCGGCGATGTCGCATTGGTTGGTCTCCATGGCCAAACCCGAGGTGATGGCGTCCCAACCTGGCGTGAACACCGCCAGATCCAGCCCCAACTCGCCGGCGATGGCTCTCATCATGTCCACGTCGAAGCCGACGTAGACACCGTCCTGTTCGAATTCCATGGGTGCGTACGGCGGGTCCGTGCACATGGTCAGCGTCCCCTCCGTCACCAGGCCATAGTCGACGGCCGCAACGGTGGTCGTCGCCTCCTGCGCGGTGGTCGTCGCATCATCATCGCCGCAGGCCGTGGCTATCAGAGCCACCGCCAGCAGGAGTACAAGCGCTTTCATCAATGATTTCATCCCAGTTCCTCCTCCCTGGGCCTCAAAGTTGGCCTCAGGCCCTGCAGATTAGGCGGAGCGTCCGGGCCATGCCCGGGCGGGCGTGGCGCAGAGGGCTTGCCCTGAGGCATCGGGTAGGGTGAGTGCCATGAGATTCGGCGCATTTGTACCCCAAGGTTGGCGGATGGATCTGGTGGGGATCCCGGTTGCAGAGCAGTGGTCGGCGATGCTCGGTGTGGCCAAACGTATCGAAGCCGCCGGCTACGAATCGCTCTGGGTCTACGACCACTTCCATACCGTCCCCAAACCGACGCAGGAGCCCACCTACGAGTGCTGGACGCTCATGGCGGCACTCGCCGTTGCCACCGAGACCGTGCGCCTAGGCCAGATGTGCACCTGCAACTCGTATCGGCCCCCGTCGTACCTGGCCAAGGTGGCTTCGTCCATCGACGCCATCTCCGGTGGCCGCCTCGACTTCGCCATCGGGGCCGGCTGGTACGAGCACGAGTACCTGGCCTACGGCTACCCGTTCCCCAAGGGATCGGTGCGTATCGGGCAGCTCGCCGAGGCGGTGAAGATCATCAAGGCCATGTGGACCGAGGATGAGGCCCACTTTGAGGGGAAGTACTACCGCGTCGATGGAGCCATCAATCGGCCCCGGCCCCTGCAGAAGCCCCACCCGCCGCTGTGGATCGCCGGTGGCGGCGAAAAGCTCACCCTGCGTGTCGTTGCCGAGGAGGCCGACTACGCCAATTGGGCCGGCTCGGTGGAGAACTTCATCCGCAAAGGAAAGATCCTCGATGAGCACTGCGAGGTCGTGGGCCGGAATCCGGCCGAGATCACAAGATCACTGATCGTGCAGTGTCTCGTCGATCCCGACGAGGCCGCACTCGACCGTACCGTGGGTCAGATGCCCAGCTTCCGGACCGAGGCGATGTCCACTTACGGCTCCGCCGAAGAGGTCGTCCATCGTCTCGGTGAGTACAAAGAGGCCGGCTGCGAGTACTTCATCGTCTACTTCCCCGATGCGATCTGGGGCGATTCAGTCGAGCGTCTTGCCGCCGAGGTGATGCCGGCTCTCAGGTAACGGATCGGCCGCCGGCTCTCTGGGGGCGGGCGGCCTCGCCGGGCGCCTTGTGGTGTGTGTCGTGGGCGCCTGCGATCCCAATCCCCCTCATGGGGGAGAGTCGAATCACCCTGAAGCGTGATGACGGGCCGTTTTCTGCGTGGCAGGGTGACGGTCGACTGCTGAAGATCTCCGACGGCACGCTACGATCTCAGGTTCGGGACTGCCATCGGTTCATCATCACAACTTCTTCCGGAGGAATAGACATGTCCGAAGACGGCGAGAGCCGCTACGAAGAATTTCAGGTCAAGGGCGAGGAGCTCATCACCAAGATGAAGGAGCTCGTGCGTGAGGGCAACGTTCGCCGCGTCATCATCGAGAACGATGAGGGCAAGACCCTCATCGAGATTCCGCTGACCATCGGAGTTGTGGGAGCGGTGCTGTTGCCGGTGTATGCCGCCGTGGGGGCCATCGCCGCCATGGTCACCCACTGCAAGATTCGCATCGAACGCAGAGGAGACGAGGAGGAATGACGGCAATCACAAGCTTCGCCGCTCGGGTGGAGGGCGCCACCAAGGTCTATGGAGAGGGTGACACCGAGGTGCGTGCTCTCGACGACATGACGGTCGCCTTCAATCGGGGGCGTTTCACCGCCATCATGGGCCCATCCGGCTCGGGCAAGTCGACTCTGCTGCATTGTGTCGCCGGCCTCGACAACCTGACCGAAGGCAGTGCCTACATCGGTGAGGTGCGGCTCGGCGACCTCAACGAGAAGCAGCTGACGTTACTGCGCCGCAGGGCCGTCGGGTTTGTGTTCCAGGCCTTCAACCTGATCCCGACGCTGCGCGCCGACGAGAACATCACTCTTCCGATCGACATCGCCGGTGATGACCCCGACGAGGAATGGTTCAGAACCGTTGTCACCACCATGCGCTTGGAGGATCGGCTCAGCCATCGCCCCAGCGAGCTGTCCGGAGGCCAGCAGCAGCGGGTGGCGGCGGCGCGAGCGCTGGTCTCACGGCCGGACATCATCTTTGCCGACGAGCCGTCGGGCAACCTTGACTCCAAGGCGACGGACGAGCTACTCCAGTTCCTACGTCGCGCCGTGGATGAATTCCACCAGACCATCGTCATGGTCACCCACGATCCGATTGCGGCGGCCTACGCCGACAAGGTGGTGTTCTTGGCCGACGGCCGCTGTGTCGACGAGATGGCCGACCCGACGGTCGATTCGATCCTCGACCACATGAAGGCGCTGGGGGGCTGAGATGCTGAAGCTCGCCTGGAAGGGGGCGATGGGTCACAAGGGGCGCCTGGCCCTCATGATGATCGCCGTCGTGCTCGGTGTTGCGTTCATTGCCGGCACCTATGTGTTCACCGACACGGCCAAGGACGCCTTCAACCAGCTGTTTGAGCAGGAGATCGGCGAATCGGTCATCATTCGCCAGGATCTCGCTTTTGGCGGCGGATCGGACTACGGCCGGGTTCCGGCATCGCTGCTGCCGGCCGTCGAGGAGCTGCCCGGTGTCGACTGGGCCATGCCCTACGTCCAGGGTTCGGCCCAGCTGCTGGACAAGGAGGGTGAACCCATCGGGGGCAACGGACCCCCGACGTTGGGCATGTCGTGGACCGAGGGCCTGGAGCTGGTAGATGCAGTTCGGCTGGTTGACGGAGACCTCCCCCGCCAGGACGGTGAGGTAATCATCGATATCTTCAGCGCCGAGGCGAACGAGTTTGTCGTCGGCGATGCCGTTGAGATCCTGACCGTCTCGGGTGTGGAGGAGTTCGAGATTGTCGGGCTAGCCGGCTACGGCGACATGGACAGCTTCCTGACTGCGACTTTTGTCTTCTTCGATCTGGAGACGGCGCAGCGGGTCACCGGTTTTGAGGACGAGTACACCTTCATCTACGTGGTGGCCGAGCCCGGAGTTGATCGAGAGCAGCTGCAGGCCGCCGTGGCCAAGGTGCTCCCCGAGGGCACGGAAGCGATCCTGAGCGAGGTCACCATCGAAGAAGGCCAAGACATGGTCGACGAGGTATTCGGCATGTTCAACCAGGCATTCCTGGTCTTTGGTGTGATCGCCGTCTTTGTTGCCGCCTTTCTCATCCAGAACACCTATCGGATCGTCGTTGCCCAGCGCACCAAAGAGCTGGCCATGCTGCGGGCGGTGGGCGCCACCGGCAGGCAGGTGTACTGGGTGGTGATGATCGAAGCTGTGTTTACGGGCATCGTTGCGTCGGCAGCAGGCATCGGCGTCGGAGTGCTGCTGGCTCTGGGGCTGAAGGTGATGTTTGCCGCCCTCGGCATGGAAATGCCCCAGGGCAGCCTGACCGTGCTGCCGCGCACGATCATCGTTGGACTGCTTGTCGGGACTGTGGTCACGGTCCTTTCGGCGCTTCTGCCGGCGAGAAAGGCATCACGGGTGCCTCCGGTGGCGGCCCTACGCGAGATCCAGTCGACCTTCTACAAGTCGCTGCGGCTGCGGGCCATGGTCGGATTCGGCATCGTTGTTGCTGGCGTGGCTGCGCTGCTGTACGGCCTCTACGCGAATGTCGACAACGGTCTGCTCATAACCGGCATCGGCGCCGGGGCGACGTTTATCGGTGTCTCGGTGATCGCCCCCTTCTTTGCCAGGTATTTCGGCCGGATTGTCGGCAGCCCTCTGCCTGTGGTGCAAGGTGTGACCGGACGGCTGGCCCAGGAGAACGCGGTGCGCAAGCCGCGTCGTATGGCCGCCACTGCGTCGGCTCTGATGATCGGAGTGGCCTTGGTCACGGTCATCGCAACGCTCTTCGCAACGTTCAAGGGAACCATCAAGGAGACGGTACGGGATGAGGTCATCGGCGAATACCAGGTGCAAGTGGCGGGGGGTTTCGGCGACCCGATGAGCAGCGGCCTCAGCCCGGAGCTGGGTGCGGAACTGCGGTCACTGCCGGAGGTTGAGGTCGTTTCGACGTACCGCCTGGGTGAGTGGCGTGAGCCGATCGCCGACGTCGAAGAAGAGGAGTCCAGCTCCTACTTGACCGGCTATGGCTACGTGATGGGCGTGGACGGCGACATGGATCAGGTGGTCCGGCTCGGTATCATCGACGGTGACTTCACCGCCGTCGATGCAGACGGAGTCATGCTCCACGACACCTACTCCGAGGATACGGGTCTGTCGGTGGGGGACCCGTTCTCCGTCGAGTATCCGAGTGGGATGGTCGGTGAGTACACCGTGGCCGCAATCTACAGCGCCGATCTTTTTGGCGGCGGAGCCGCTTCGGGGGATCTCATCATCTCGATGGAGACTTTTGAGGCCAACTACGACATCGAGCTGGACCAGATGGTGATCATCAAGCTGGCCGATGGTGTCGACGCCGAGGCGGTGCGTCCTACGCTTGAGACCGTTGTCGATGCATTCCCCAATGCCGAGCTGAACAACGCCGAGGAGTACATCGACAAGGTCGGCGCCCAGATCGACTTGATCCTCAACATCATCACCGGGCTCCTCGGCATGGCCATCTTCATCGCTCTGCTCGGAATCACCAACACTCTCACGCTGTCGATAATGGAACGCAAGCGGGAGATTGGTTTGCTCCGTGCCGTGGGCATGAGTCGGCGCCAGGTGCGGCGTATGGTGCGCTGGGAATCGATTCTCATCGCTGTGTTCGGGGCGACGTTGGGCCTCACCGTTGGGCTGGCCCTTGGCGTGGCCGTCGCCACCGCCATCGGAGGCCTGACCGTCACCGTGCCCTGGCTGCAGCTTGGGATATACGCCCTGGCGGCGGCGGTCGGGGGCATGGTTGCTGCGATCTGGCCGGCCCGGAGTGGTGCGCGCACCGACTTGCTGGAAGCCATCGCCTACGAATAGGGGCCGGGCCCTCGCCGGGCAACGGTGAGGGCCTCCGGGGCCCGTTCGGGGTGATCCCTTATGGCGATCCGGAGCTACCGCGCCCAAACTGTCGGTATGTGGGCACGGCAGATAGTTCGATGTAGCCGGCGGCTCGAGCGTCCGGCCCCGGCGGGGCGCTCCGCTACCCGTAGATGCGTAACCTTGATTCTGTTTGGGGGAGAGCATGGGGCGTTTCGGTAGAGCCGTCGTCGGACTGGGGATCGGCGCGCTGATTGGCGCGGCTGCCGGCGGGCCGATCGGTGCCGCTGTCGGGGGATTGTTCGGGATGTTCTTCGGCGCGGCCAGCAAGCAGAGCCGGCCTGATGGAATCGCGCCTGCGGCCGAGTATCCGGCTCCCCCGCCACCCCGAGATCAGGCAGAAGGCGACGCCGGCGAGTTCACCAGGAAATTCGAAGAGAAGGTCGCTTTCACCAGCGGCTTTATTGCGGGAGCGTTGCGGCGCGGGGTGATCGACACGGAATCGGCCGGGCGCCTGCGGCGGGAGCTCACGGAACGGCGGCGCTCTCGGCTGGGGGTGTCGGGTGCGCTACCTGAACTGCAGGCTGATTTCAGTGAGGGTTTTGGACCGGCCGTGCCGGGCACGGTGCCCATCCAGACCGGCGAGGCCGCCACTCCGGCAGGCATGAGCCGGGGAGTATTGATCGAGTTCCTCGAGCAGGCGCGGCAGCGGGGCATCATCGACGCCAAGGTGGCCCAGCGGCTTCTCGACGAGTATGAGCTGACTCGCCGCCGCGGACTCGTTGAGGAGCCGGCGGCCCCGCCCACTGTGTTTGAGCCGGTGGTCCCGGAAGAGCCCGTCCTGCCGCCCCCGGCCCCTCCACCCCCAATGATGGGCTGGCCGGCCGTCCCGGCGCCGGCTCCTCCGCCCCTGCCGTCGCGGGTGCCCCGGGTGCCGGTGGTTCCGTCTCCGCTGGCCGAAGCGTGGAAACGGGCCGGAGGCCGGGTGGTGGCGGCCTGGAAGTCGTTTGCCTCCGACGTGGCCATCCATAGCTTCACCTACCTCGGGGTACTGCTGTTTGTTGTGTGTGTCCTTGTCTTTTTCACCGGCGGCTTTTTCGGCGATGTGGTGTCGAACCAGAACATGAGGCCGATAGTGGCCCTTTCGATCGCTCTGTCGCTTTTTGGCCTGGCCTGGCTGCTGCGCGCACAGACGGGCATTCCGTTGACGGCCGATGCCGTCGGCCTCATCGCCGCCGTGCTGCTCCCGATGATGCTGTCCGTGTTGTTCCAGGACGGCTCCAACTGGCCTCCGGATGTCAATGGATCGGCGCGGTGGTTCGCCTACGCCGGGGTCGGGGTGGTGGTGACGGTGGTCTACATCCTGCTGGCGCGGCGCTCCGCCGTCTACGCCTACTTGGTGGCGCCGGCTATCTGGCTGGCAGCCGGCGCTCTGGGCCTGTTTGTGGAAGACGCGGTGCAGCTGGTGCAGAATCGCGGCTGGTCGTCGCTGGGGTCCTGGGACTTCGGCGACTTCACTTCGGACGGCATCTCATCGGGTCAGATCGCCGTTGTGGTCATCGCGGTGGCGCTCACGGTGGCGCTTGGCGCCGCGGTGCGCAATACCAGGCTGGGCTCGGCGATATCGGCGCGGATTGTCGTTTCCAGCTCGATTGCCCTGCCGCTGCTGGCCGTGTTCGCCTTCTCATTCACCTTTGCCGACGCCATGGTCCGTGGCGTCACCTCGCCCGGCCTCAAGGACATTGCCGGGCCTTCGATGGTGGTATTTCTGGCCGCCGGCCTGGGCCTGCTCGGAGTGCGTGCCTCGGGCTATGCCTGGGAGCAATTCGGTGAGCACACTCGGCGTGGTTTCGACACCACGATCACTGCCGTCGCTTATGCCTTGGGGGCTGCTGCTTGGATCCTGGCTCTGGGCTGGGGCGTGTCGGCGGGGTGGATCGGCGCCGGCCTGGTGGGCATCGGACTGTGTGTCGCCGTGCTGGAGCACAGCGGGGAGCGGCCGGCAGGGCTGTGGATGGCGCGGGTGCTGATGGTTGCCGGGCTCCTCCTGGCGCTGGCGGATGGCGGCGCCACTCTGGCGGCCTGGGGGTTAGCCACTGCGCTGGTTATGGGCGGGATTCTCTGGGAGCCGGTGCGGCGATCACTCAATGTTCTGGCGGCCGTGCCTTCGGGGAGTCCGGTGGAGACCGCCGTCTTGTGGGTGTGTGTTTTGGTGACGATCGGCGTCGGAGGAGCCAGGCTGGCCTGGCCTGCCGGCACCGTGTGGTTGCTGGCCGGCGGCGCCGTTGTGCTGGGAGCGGCGAGGCTCTTGGCCCGGGAACATCGAGTGCTGCGCAGTCTCGCCACTCTGCCCGCAGGCCTGCTTGGGCTGGCCGCCATCGGAGTCGGCGGTTACCAGACGGCTGCGGGATCCCTCGAGGTGGGCGAGCTGGGTGTTGTTCTCCTGCTGGTGTCGGGCGCCGGGTGGCTCATGGACCTTCCGTTGGCCCATCGTCTTGCACCTGCCGCGGCAATTGGTGTGTCCGGGGCTGCCCTTCTTGGTCGCGAGATCGCCGCCGCCGCCGGACTACCGGCCGCGGTGGCGGATGCGTCTGTGCTCGGTCTCGCTGCTCTCGGATTCCTCATCCCCTCTCTGCTGCGGTCCTCAACCGTGGCCGTTGTCTCCGGGGTGATGGGCCATGTGTTCTGCTTGGCCGCATTCGGTCTCAGCATGCCTTCGGAGCGTGCCGCCGCCATCGGCCTCGGCGCGGTGGTGCTGGTCTACGGCCTGGAAGCGTTTGCCGTCGACCGAGGGCGCTCGGCGGTGGTGGAGGCGACGGCGACCCGGTGGCCGGGCGCACGTTCAATCGCCGAGGCGGCGCCGGCTTTCATCGCCGCGTTGGCCCTGCCGTTCCTCTCCGTGGTGGCCAGCCGGCAGATCCCGGCAATTGCCGACGAGCGACCGCGCTCCGGCCTGGTGCTGACGGCCACCGCCTGGTTCTACGTTGCCGGTGTTGCCGGGCTGCGAAAGAACTGGCGGTCGCTGCTGGCGGCTGCCGGATTCATCGTGGCCGGCTGTGGCATTGCCGTGGCCGCACCGTCGCTGGTGGGTTCGCTCATTGCGGTGGGCTCGGCGGCAGCCGTCGTTGCCGTGCTCGCGCTATTGATGAGGCGTCCCGGCCTCTCCGCGGTGGCTTGGGTGCTGGCAGGGACTGCAGGCATCCTGACCGCGTCCCGCCTGGGTTTGCCGGGACGCGACCTTCACTTTGTGCTTTACGGGATGGCGCTGGCGATGATGACCATTCCGGCGGCGCTGGACCGATGGCGAAGCGGGCCGGGAGGGGGCATACGCTCACGGTGGCTGCAGAGCCCGGCGGTCGTCGGCCTCGTTGCTCTTCCCGCGGCGTTGGCCCTGGTTGTGGCCGACGGGAGGATTGTGGGAGCCCTGATGCTGGGCGGGGTGGCGGCGTACGTTGTGCTCGGCCTTCTCACCAAGACCGGGGGGGTCTCGTTTCCTGCTGCGGCGCTCAGCGCCATCGCCTACGCGCACTTCATCGAAGCGTGGAAATCGCCGGTCGAGGAGCCGATCGTCTGGATGCCGCTGGCCGTCGCTCTTCTGGGCGCCTACCTGCTTGTGCCACGTCGTTCTCTGGCGCAGCTCGCGACCGATGCCGGACCGGGCCTGCTCATCTCCGCGCTGTCGGTGGCGATGCTCGCCACTGTGCTCGGTTTCACCGAGGGCGGCTTGGGCCATGTGCTTGCGGCATCGGCCGGATTGTTGGCCGCCGTCGCCGTGCATCGCCGGAGTCTGATCTGGACCGTTGCCGGGTTGATCGTGTTGGCCGGGAGCGGGTTCGCCTACGGCGACGGGTGGTTGGCGCTGATGCTGGCCGTCGATGCGGTGGCGGTGGCCGTGATTGGGACGATCAGGTTGGAGCAGGTTTGGTTGTGGGTGTCTGTTGGTTTGTG
>CAZTJO010000003.1:0-30680 GCA_964614095.1 uncultured Acidimicrobiia bacterium | reverse complement strand
CCGCCGCGGGCCGGTTTGTGGGCGTTCCCGTTGTTGTTGTTGTCTCAGGCCGGTGTAGTGGCGGTGGCTGCGGCGACGGTGGATCTGTCGATGCACGATCGTGCCGGTGTGTTGGCGTTGTTGGCGGCCGGTGAGGCCGTGTTGACGTTGCTGATTGGGACGATCAGGTTGGAGCAGGTTTGGTTGTGGGTGTCTGTTGGTTTGTGGGCGGGGGCGTATGGGGCGTTGGCGGTGTGGGGTGATTGGGGTGTTTGGTTGGTGATTGGGGTGACGGCGGCGGTGTCGGTGGTGCTGGCTGCTGCCGGGTTGGTGTTGTGGCTGGTTCGGGTTCCGCCGCGGGCCGGTTTGTGGGCGTTCCCGTTGTTGTTGTTGTCTCAGGCCGGTGCAGTCGCGGTGACTGCTGCTGCTACCGACGTCACACGAACAGAGGCGTTTGTGATCTGGACTTGTGTGACGGTGGCCGAGGCCGTGTTGACGTTTATTGCCGCCTGGCAGAGGCCGGACGCCAGAGGTTTCGCCGAGATCTCCGCAGTACTGACCGTTGGGGCGGCGACACTCGGCTGCGTCGCCGTGTGGGAGACGGACTTCCTGGCCGCCGATGTGGTCGCCGCAGCGGTGGCTGCCATTGTGGCGTTGATCGGAACGGGCCCTCTGGCGCCCTCGTGGCGCCGGGTCTGGTGCTGGATCACCGGGCTGGGGCTGGCCGTCGCCGCTCCGATTCTGACGTCTATCGGCATTGGCGGCGCCGAGCCGGAGATGGCAATGGTGCTCCTTCTATCGGGTGCCGCTCTGGGCGCCGGCGGCCTGCGTTCCGGCGTGTGGGTGGTGCTCTATTTCGGCATGCTCTCCTGGCTTGCCGCCGGCTTCATGCTGGCGGCCGACCTGGTGCAGGGGAATCGTCACGCCTACGCGGTCCCGACCGCGTTGGTGCTCCTGGCGATCATCGAACTGGAGAGGCTGCGCCATCGCCTGGTGGGCCGGCGGCCGCCCGACGAGCTGCGTTACGCCGAGTGGGTACTGATGCTGGGGCCGCCTGCCATGGCCGCACTCGATATGTTCGACGAACGTGTCGTCGGCCTGCTGCTCGCCGGGGAGGGCCTGGCCATTCTGCTGTGGGCCTTCGCCACCCAGGTGCGGCGGCGCCTTGTGGTGGGACTCGGCGCCATCACCTGTGCGGTCTTCATCACCGTGGGCATCTTGCTTGCCGACGAGGCCGGCAGGGGTGATGAGGGAACATTGCTCGTCGTCGGGATAGTGGCCGCGGTCCTGCTCATAGTGATCGGCTCCGTATTGGAGAAGGCGAGGACTCGGGTGGGTCGAGTGGTGAAACGAATTGGAGCCGCGCTGGAGGATTGGGAATGATGACGGTCCGCGTTTCTCGGGAGCACATCGGCTATCTGCCGGCGGCCGCCGTAGGGGTGGCAACCGTCGGCTCGGTGGTCTATTTCATCGCCGGGGGTGATGGCTGGGTGGGTCTGCTGTTCCTGGTCGCAGTCGGGGCTCCGTTGACCGCGCTTCTCCTGGCCGCAGCCGCGGCCAGGACCCGTGACCTGGTGTCCCTTGTCCCCTCTGCCGTGCTTGGAGGCACGGTGGTGCCGTTCCTCGTGATCGTGCTCAGTTTCGCCTTTGCCGCGGCCGCCTTCGGGCTGGTGGAGCCGCTTGCCGAGGCGGGCCGGCGGCTGCTCGACGAGCTCAACGCCGATGCAGACCTGCTCGATGTGTTCACCTCGCCTTGGGCTCTTGTATTCCTCGTCGAGTTGGCGGTGGTGGCTCCGCTGACGGAGGAGAGTCTGAAACCGCTGGCAGCTTTGGTGCGGCGGCCCCAGTCGGCGCAACAGGCCTTCATGTTCGGCGCCGCGGCGGGAGCCGGTTTTGCCGCCGCCGAAAACCTGCTTTACGCCTCAGGCGCCATGTACTCGAGCGATGCCTGGGTGGCCATCAGCGTGATGCGGTCGATGGGCGCCGGCGTGCACCTGCTGGGTTGTGCGCTGGTCTCCTTGGCGGTGTACCGGGCTCGCCACGAGGGCGCCGGCTGGGGCTTGGTGGCGAGGTTCTTCGGCATCGCGGTGGCCATCCATGCCGCCTGGAACGGGGCCATCGCAGTGGCGATCATCCTCTTCAATGAGAGGGAGTACGTCGCCGGGGGCCTCAGCGGCTCCGCGCTGTCGTGGAGCGTCAGTCTCTCCGTCGCCCTTGGGGTGCTCGGCGTTCTCGTGCTCGGCGGTCTGGTGGTCGCAGCTCGGCGCCTTGGCACGGAGAGGAAGGTGGAGTCGGGCTGGCTCGGCCTGGAGCGGCCTGCAGGCATTGCCGCGTGGGCCGCCATCGCCGCCTCCATGCTGGTGCCCGCGATCATTCTGCTGAAGGTCTTTCCGGACTTCTTGGCTCTCTGAGGTCGGCTAGTCGCGTCGGAAAGCACTCACCGTGATGATCCACGTGGCGACGGTGGCAAAAAGCGCCACGCCCCATACAACGGGCACCTCGATGTGGGTGCTGTGGCTCGAGATGACCAGATCGGTCTTGGCACAGACGCCGACGACCGTGACTGCCACCCACAGACCGACGACGGCCAGTGCAGCCCAGAAGTGGCGCGGCTGAGTGACGGGATCTTTGCTGCTGGGCGCGATCGGCTCGGCGGGAGGTGGCGGCTCGATGTTCTGTTCCTGCTTGGCCATCGTTGGACTCCCTGAAGAGGCTGTCTACCGGATGATCGCAGGCTCGTGGGTTAGCGCATAGGCAACACCATGCCGCCGCGTCTATAGCTCTGGTGGCGTCGGAGCGTCTAGCCTGCGAGGCGATGACCGAAACCATTGCCGATTGGCTCAATCTGAGCTCACGCTGGCAGGCGAAGCTCATTGTGAGCGGGTCGCTCATCCTCCTGCTGCTGGTGCTGAGAGCCCTCGTCCTGGCTGTCGTGCACCGACGCATCAAGGAGCCTTCTGTTTGGTACCGGGCCCGCAAGCTGACGACGTACGTCATCACGTTTGTCGGTTTTGTGGTGCTGGCTTCCATTTGGGTCGAGGGCAGCGGCCTGGCCACCTATGTGGGTTTCCTTACCGCCGGTCTCGCCATCGCTCTTTCGGATGTACTCAAGAACCTGGCCGGATGGCTTTTCATCGTGCTGCGACGCCCATTCCGTTTGGGTGATCGCATCGCTGTTGGAGGAGAAGCGGGCGATGTCATCGACGTCCGGGCCTTCCGCTTCAGTCTCCAGGAATGGGCCCCGATGACCGCGGGCGGATTCCCGGCGTACACAGGCCGCATCGTTCACGTGCCCAACGGCCTGCTCTTCACCGAACCGGCCACCAACTACAGCGAAGGTTTCCAGTACGTGTTTCACGAGATTCCGGTGCTGGTCACCTTCGAGTCCGATTGGCGACGGGCCCGGGACATCGTGCTGGCGGCGGTGGAGACACACGCGGCTGCGCCGGAGAAAGTGGCGGCCGAGTTGAGGGCTACTTCCCAGGAGTACCGGCTCACCTTCGATCAGCTTGCGCCCGCCGTGTTCACCAGGGTGGGCGACAGCGGTGTGGAGATCTCCGGTCGGCTCGCGGTGCCTTATCAGGCGACGAGGATGATCGAAGACGCGGTGTGGACCGAGATCCTGGACGGCTTCGGCGCCGAGCCGGATGTGGAACTTGCCTATCCGACGGTGCGCACCTACTTCGAGGGGCCGGTACGGACAAAAGAAGAGAAGTGATCCGGGGAGGATCCGGTCAGCGGAGGGGGCGGGCCGTCGGCTGCAGCGGCTCCGGCAGCAGGGTGTCGCCGGTGAGCCAGCGGTCCACGGATGCGGCGCAGGCTCGGCCTTCGGCGATGGCCCAGACAACGAGACTCTGCCCGCGTCCCATATCGCCGGCTACAAAAACGCCGTCGGTGTTGGTCATCCAGGTGCCGTCACGGGCCACGTTTCCCCGATCGGTGAACTCGATACAGAGATCATCGACGAGGGGGCCTCGCTCGGGCCCCACAAACCCGAGTGAGAGCAGAACCAGGTCCGCCTTGAACTCGCGTTCCGTGCCTTTGATGGGCTCAAAACGAACTCGTCCGTCCTCGGCGGTCATTTCCACGTCAATCGTGCGCAACAATTCGACTGTCTCGTTGCCGATGAACTCGGTGGTGCTGATCGAATAGAAACGCTCTCCGCCTTCCTCGTGAGCCGAGGAGGTGCGGTAGAGCAATGGCCACGTGGGCCAGGGTGTGCTCGGGTCACGTTGTTCGGGAGGCCGGGGCAGGATCTCGAATTGAACCACCGAGGAGCAGCCGTGGCGCAGCACGGTGCCCAGGCAGTCGGCTCCGGTGTCGCCTCCTCCGATGATGACCACGTTCAGATCGTGCGCCGATTGTGGATGTGCATCGAGGTCGCCTTCTTGAACCCGATTGGCCAGCGGCAGGTACTCCATGGCCTGATAGATACCCTTCAGGTCCCGGCCGGGTATGGGGAGATCACGCCACCGGCCGGCTCCGGCGGCAAGGACGATGGCGTCGAATTGGCCCCTGAGCTCAGTGGGGCCGATGTCGACGCCAACGTCGACTCCGGTGCGGAATTCGGTTCCCTCGGCGTCCATCTGGGCGATTCTCCGGTCGAGGAACCGCTTCTCCATCTTGAACTCGGGGATGCCGTAGCGAAGTAGGCCGCCGATGCGGTCGTGTCGTTCGAATACCACCACGGTGTGGCCGGCCCTGGTCAACTGCTGTGCCGCGGCCAGCCCGGCAGGACCGGAGCCGACGACGGCAACACTCTTGCCGGTCTTCGTTTCCGGGGGCAGGGGGATCACCCACCCCTCTCGCCAGGCCCGCTCGATGATCTGCAGCTCGACTTGTTTGATGGTCACCGGATCTTCACCGATGCCGAGCACACATGCAGCCTCACAGGGTGCCGGGCAGAGTCGGCCGGTGAACTCGGGGAAGTTGTTGGTGGCGTGCAGCAGTTCGACGGCCCGGTGCCACCGGCCTCGGTAGACGAGATCGTTCCAGTCGGGGATGAGGTTCCCCAGCGGGCAGCCGCTGTTGCAGAAGGGTATGCCGCAGTCCATACACCTCGATGCCTGGGTGCGAAGGGTGTCTTCCGGGAACGGCTCATAAACCTCGCCCCAATCCTGCAGGCGCTGCTCCACGGGCCGCCGCCCGGGGAGTTGGCGGCCATGCTTCAGGAATCCGGTGATATCACCCATGGGCCGCCTCCATCACCGCTTCTACGGGGTCGGTGCCGTCACGCTCCGCCTGCGCCATGGCTTCGAGCACCCGCTTGTAGTCCTTCGGCATGACCTTGCAGAAGAGAGCGATCTCCTCATCCCAATCGGCGAGCAGCCGCTGGGCCACGGCCGACCCGGTTTCGGCCAGGTGTATCTCAACGCGCCGGCACAGCCACGCCCCGTCTTCGTCGTCCAGGGGATCGAGGTCGACCATCTCTGTGTTGACTCGAGCCGGGAAGCTCCCGTCGGCGTCGTAGACGTAGGCGATGCCGCCGGACATGCCGGCCCCGAAGTTGCGGCCGGTGGGACCGAGGATCACGGCGCGCCCGCCGGTCATGTACTCACAGCCGTGATCGCCCACACCCTCGACGACGGCGGTGGCCCCCGAGTTGCGCACGCAGAAACGCTCCCCGACAACACCTCGCAGGAAGATTTCGCCGCTGGTGGCGCCGTAGAGGATGACGTTGCCGGCGATGATGTTCTCCTCGGCGACAAAAGGAGAATCCTCCGGCGGGAACACGATGATCCGGCCGCCCGAGAGACCTTTGCCCAGGTAGTCGTTGGCGTCGCCGCTGAGGCGCAGGGTGATGCCGCGAGGCAGGAACGCACCAAAACTCTGGCCGGCCGAGCCGGTGAAGTCGATGGAGATCGTGCCGTCGGGCAGGCCATCGCCGCCCCAGCGCCTGGTCACCAGGTTGCCCAGCATGGTGCCGACGGTGCGGTTCACATTGCGGATGGGCAGTTCCAGATGCACTTCGTCGCCGTCGGCGATGGCACCCTCACACAACTGAATCAACGTCTCGTCCAGCGCCTTGTCGAGCCCGTGGTCTTGAAGTGTCGTCTGATGGCGGACGGCACCCTCGGCCAGAGGAGGCGTGTGGAGTATCGGGCTGAGGTCGAGTCCGCCGGCTTTCCAGTGCTCCACAGCCTTGGCGACATCGAGCAGCTCGGCGTGACCCACTGCCTCCTCGAGGCTGCGGAACCCGAGTTCGGCAAGCAGCTCACGCACATGCTCGGCGACAAACTCCATGAAGTTGACGATGTGATCGGGGCTGCCGGTGAATTTGTCCCGTAGATCGGGGTTCTGGGTGGCGACGCCCACCGGGCACGTGTCCAGGTGGCAGACCCGCATCATCACACAGCCCATAACGACAAGGACGGCCGTCCCGAAGCCGAACTCCTCGGCTCCAAGAAGCGCCGCGATCATCACGTCGCGGCCGGTCTTGATCTGCCCGTCGACCTGCACCACGATGCGGTCGCGGAGATCGTTCATCAGCAGCGTCTGCTGTGTTTCGGCCAGGCCCAGCTCCCACGGGGTGCCGGTGTGTTTGATGGATGAGAGCGGCGAGGCACCGGTTCCTCCGTCGTGGCCGGAGATGAGCACAACATCGGCGTGTGCCTTGGCGACGCCGGCTGCCACCGTGCCCACGCCGAGCTCAGAGACAAGCTTCACGTGGATGCGCGCCTGGGGGTTGGCGTTCTTCAGGTCGTGGATGAGTTGGGCGAGGTCCTCTATGGAGTAGATGTCGTGGTGTGGAGGTGGCGAGATCAGGCCCACGCCCGGCGTGGAATGACGTGTCTTGGCGATCCAGGGCCACACCTTGTGTCCGGGGAGCTGGCCGCCCTCTCCCGGCTTGGCCCCCTGGGCCATCTTGATCTGAATGTCGTCGGCATTCACCAGATACTCGCTGGTGACGCCAAACCGGCCCGACGCGGCCTGCTTCACCGCGGAACGCCGCAGGTCGCCGTTGGCGTCGGGCACAAAACGGTCCGGGTCCTCGCCCCCTTCTCCGGTGTTCGATTTGGCTCCGATACGGTTCATGGCGATGGCGATGGTCTCGTGCGCCTCTCGCGAGATGGAGCCGTACGACATGGCGCCGGTGGTGAAGCGGGTGACGATGCCCGACACGGGCTCGACCTCGTCGAGGGGAAGTGGTGGGCGTTCGCCGAAACGGAAGCTGAAGAGCCCGCGCAGGGTGGCCAGGCGCTGGGACTGATCGTCGATCAGGTTGGCGTACTCCTTGTAGATGTCGTAGCGGCCGCTGCGGGTGGCGTGCTGGAGTTTGAACACCGTCTCGGGGTTGAAGAGGTGGTATTCGCCTTCGGCGCGCCATTGGTACTGGCCGCCGATCTCGAGGTCGCGATGAGCCCGCTCCTGTGGATGATCCGGATAGGCACCGCGGCGCATCAGGGCACACTCTGCGGCGAGTTCGTCGTAGCCGATGCCGCCGAGCCTTGAGGTGGTATCGGTGAAACACTCGTCGATCAACTCGTTGCCGATGCCGACGGCCTCGAATATCTGTGCACCCACGTACGATTTCACCGTCGAGATGCCCATCTTCGACATCACCTTGAGCACACCCTTGTCGCAGGCCTCGATGTAGTTGGCGCGGGCCAGTTGTTTGTCCATCGCCGGATCGAGGCCGTACATGCCGTTGTCGATCAGGTCGTCTATGGACTCGAAGACCAGGTATGGGTTGACCGTATTGGCGCCGTAGCCGAGCAGGCAGCAGAGGTGGTGCACCTCCCGCATCTCGCCGGTCTCGACGACGAGGGCGGTTCGGGTGCGGCTCTTTTCGCGGACCAAGTGGTGATGCACGGCCCCGGTGGCGAGCAGGGCGGGGATGGGCGCCATCTCCCTGCTGCTGCCCCGGTCGGAAAGCACGATGATGTTGACGCCCGTTTCGATTGCCGCCGAAACCTGCGATCGAATTTCCTCGAGAGCGCGGCGCAGGCCCTTCCCTCCATCGGCGATGGGGAAGAGGCATGAGATGACTCGGGTGGAGAATGCCGGCTCGCCGGTGGTGATCTCGTCGACGGCAATCAGCTGGGCGAGCTGCTCGTTGGTGAGCACCGGGTGACGGATCAGGATCTGGCGGCACGACGCAGGCTGTGGGTCAAAAAGGTTTCCCTCGGGGCCGAGCCAGCCCAGGGTGGCGGTAATGATCTGCTCGCGAATGGCATCGAGTGGCGGATTGGTCACCTGGGCGAAGAGCTGCTTGAAATAGTCGTACAGAAGCCGGGGGCGCGAGGACAGCACGGCCGGCGGGGTGTCGTTGCCCATTGAACCGATCGCCTCTTTGGCATTGTGCACCATGGGGGCAACCAGCAGTCGGAGTTCCTCGTGGGTGTATCCGAAAGTCTGCTGGCGCTGGATCAAGGGTGTTTGATCCGCCCGTTCGGCGGGGCGATCGGCAAGATCGTCGAGTTCCACCTGATGCTCGGCGAGCCAGCGGCCGTAGGGGCGGGCTCCGGAGAGCGCCGCCTTGATCTCGGGATCGCGCACGATGCGGCCCTCCGTGGTATCGATGAAGAAGATGCGGCCGGGCTGGAGACGGCCCTTCTCGACGATCTTGTGGGATGGGACGTCGACGACACCGACCTCGGAGGCCATGATGACCCTGTCGTCGTCGGTGACCCAGTATCGGGAGGGACGCAGCCCGTTGCGGTCGAGCACGGCCCCGACGGTGGTCCCGTCGGTGAAGATGATCGAGGCGGGGCCGTCCCAAGGCTCCATGAGCGAGGCGTGATACCGGTAGAAATCGGTCAGCTCCGGGCTCATCGACTCGTGGTTCTCCCAGGGCTCGGGAATCATCATGAGCACCGCTTCGGGCAGGGAGTAGCCGCCCATGACGAGCATCTCCAGGCATTCGTCGAAGCTGGCGGTATCGCTTCCTTCGGGTGTGCAGATGGGGTAGATGCGATTCAGATTGCCGGGAAGGTGAGGGGTCGCCATGAGGGCTTCACGGGCGCGTAGCCAATTGCGGTTGCCCCGCAGCGTGTTGATCTCGCCGTTGTGGGCGATGTACCGGTAGGGATGCGCCAGCGGCCAGGAGGGGAACGTGTTTGTCGAGAAGCGAGAGTGGACGAGGGCGAGGGCGCTCTCCAAGCGCTCGTCGCCGAGGTCCGGGTAGAAGTCAGCGAGCTGCGGTGTGGTCAGCATGCCCTTGTAGACGAAGGTGCGTGTGGAGAGGCTGGGGAAGTAGACGCCTGCGTGCACCGAGCTGGCCCCGCCCATTGTCTCGGAGGCATCGTCGACGCCACCCTGGTCGATCTCGTTCTCGATCCGCTTGCGGATTATGTAGACGCGGCGGTCGAGATCGATGCCGGCGATGAGATCTGCGTCCTCGGGACCGGCGATGAAGATCTGGCGGAAGAGCGGCATGGTGCGGCGAGACCCGGCTCCCAGCGTTGACGGATCCACGGGGATCTCGCGCCAGGTGAGCACACGGAGACCTTCGTCGGACACGATGCGCTCAACCGCGGCTGCGGCGGCCTCGGCCTCGGCCGGTTGCTGAGGTAGAAAGGCGATGCCGCTGGCGTATTGGCCGGGAGGAGGCAAAGGCACGTCGACGACGGCTCGGAAGAACCGGTCGGGAACCTGGATGAGGAGGCCGGCGCCATCGCCGGTGTTGACGTCGGCCCCGAGAGCGCCACGGTGCTGGAGATTGCGCAGTGCTCCCATGGCGGTGACAACGATGTCGCGGCTGGGGCGGCCTTTCAGGTCAACGACGAAGTTGACTCCGCAGGAGTCGTGTTCCAGCGCCGAGTACAGGCCTTGGGGTTGGGGGTGATCCCAGCTGAGGTGTTTTCTTGTCGTCATGGCTTCCGATGTCCGCTCGTGCCGATCCCGCTTGGTTTCTTCCCCTTCCCGGGGACGACATCGGCGCGGTCACGGGTTCGGAGATGGTAGTGACAACAGGGGCCTGGGAGCCAGATGGGCGGGGGCGGCCGTCGCCGAGCGACGGCCGCGTGCGATCATTGCAGCCATGTGCGGTCGATTTGTGCAGGCGCTGGATCCACAGGAGTATGCCGACCATTTTGGGGCCACCGAAGTGTTCTCCGAGGCTCTGAGGCCCTCCTACAACGTGGCTCCGACCAGGCAGATCTATGCCGTGGCCTCCGCGGACGGACAAAGGCAGCTGGGGGTTTTCCGCTGGGGCCTCGTACCGCATTGGGCCCAGGATCCCGGGGTCGGTTCCCGCCTGATCAATGCCCGGGCCGAGACGCTGGCGGAGAAGCCCGCCTTCCGGGATTCCTTCCGCCGCCGGCGCTGCATCATTCCTGCCGACGGCTTCTACGAGTGGGAACGCCGGGAGACCGGGGGGAAGCTGCCTCACTATTTGTTTGCCCCCGATGCCAGACCGCTGGCGCTGGCCGGGCTCTGGTCGTCGTGGCGTGATCCGGACACCGAGGAACGGCTGACCACATGCACAATCGTCACCACCACGCCCAATGAGCTGGTTCGCGCCATACACGACCGTATGCCGGTGATCCTCGACGCCGAGTATTGGGAACGATGGCTGGATCCCGAGGTCGATGACGCTGATGAGCTGGGCTCGATGCTGATGCCAGCCGCAGCCGGCGCTCTGGCCGAGTATCCGGTGTCGTCACTGATCAACAGCACCCGGAACGACTTCCTTGAGTGCGTTTCTCCACTCGAGGGTCCTCTGCCTCAGTAGCGGCGGGGCACCGAGTGTTCCCAGTCTTGCAGCAAGGCGCGCAGCGCGGTGACAAAAGCGAGAGGCTGGTCGAGCATCAGGTGGTGGTGAGCCTCGGGGATGGAGATGACGGGGGCCCGCCGTCCCATGTGTTCGTACATGTCCGCCGCCGTGTCCGGGGGCACAACCACGCTGTGTTCCCCGCGTAATAGGGCCAGTCGGCAGCGCACAGAGCCGAGCCGGTCCCACATTGAGACCAGAGCGTGGGCGAACACGGCGGGATCGAACTTCCACGTCCAGCCCGCCTCGGTGTGCAGCAGCGACCACCTGGCGATGTGATCGATGATGAAGGCGTGCTCGGCGGGCTGGGGCGGGATGAGGTGGAAGTGTTCCAGGGCATCTTCGAGGGTCGGGTAGGTGCCGGGCGAGCGGAAGGCGCGGCCCCTGGTGCCCTCTTCCGATTCGGGGTCGGGCCGGCGCACCGGGGCGTCGACGAGGATGGCCCCGGCGATAACATCACAATGGTCGGCGGCGGTTTGGATCGTGACCAGGCCACCCAGGCTGTGTCCCACGATCACCGGAGGCCCGGGAAAGGCGGCCTGCTCCGCCACGGCGACCACCTCGGCGGCCCAGATCTCGTGTGAGTAGCCGTCGCGTCGGCCGCTGTCGCCGTGTCCACTGAGATCGAGAGCGACGACCCGCCAATCGGCGGCAAGGAGTGGAGCCAGGAACGACCACCAGTGGGCGTGGGCGGCACCACCATGTACCAGCATGAGCCCGGGGGCGTCACTCTCTCCCCAGCAGAGGAAGTGGATGGGGCAGCCGGCCACCGTGACCGTGCCGCCGGTGGGCGATGTGGCTAGTGCCTGGACAAACCAATTAGGAGGGGAAGCTGCGTCTGCGCTCATGCCCCCATCTCCAGAGAGGGCCAGGCCTTTCTGAACGCCATTTCCAGAGTGTCGATTGGGAACGGACCGCCGGCCCGCGCAGCCTGGTGTGGAGTCCTGCCCTCCGCGTGCCGGGCGACGGCGAGATCGGCGGTTTCGGCCAGATCGCGCTGCTGGGCGGCGACAAAGTCTCGGTTGACCGATGCCCCGTGGCCGGGCACCACGGGCCCGCGGACAAGATCGAGCAGGATTGCCACGGTGTCGGGCCATTCCAGCGGGTAGGCGTCTTGGTAGACGGGGGGAGCAGACTCTTCCACAAGATCGCCGGCAAAGACGACACCGGCGTCGGGCACTACCACAACGATGTCGTTGTTGGTGTGGCCGCGGCCTAGATAGCGAAGCGATATTTCCCGGCCGGCAATGGTGAGGGTCGCCGACTCGTCGAAGGTGCGGTTCGGCCCGACGATCTCGACCTCATCGAAACGATCGGCAAGTTCCGGCGAACATAACTTGGCCTCGGCGCGCATGCGCTCCGGGAAGAGGGCCAGCATCTCGGCGCAGCGGGTGTGACCCCAGATGGGCACGGGCCGCAAGGCGGCGTTGCCAAAGGTGTGGTCCCAGTGGTGGTGCGTATTGACTGCCCACCGCACCGGATGCGGGGTGAGCCGCCCCAGATCCGCCAAAAGCTCATCGACCTGTCCGTAATGAGAGCGGGTGTCCACGAGCAGCACCGCGTCGTCACAGACGACGACGCCTATCTGCTGCTGCAGATAGGCATAGCGCTTACTGAAGACCCCATCGCCGTGTTCCACCCAGTCGTGCACGCCACGAGCCTATCTGCTGCGGGTCGGCCGAATCGCTGATGAGGGTGGTGCCCGGTCGGTTACGATCGTGACCCCATGTCGAATCGTCCTCCGTGCCTGTAGCGCTGACGCTGTTGCTTGGGGGTCTGGTGCTGCTCACATTGGCCGCCGACCGGTTTGTGCTGTCTGCAATCCGGCTTTCGCGTGCTCTCGGCATCTCTCCGATCCTCATCGGAGCGCTTGTCATCGGCCTGGGCACTTCGGCGCCGGAGCTGCTGGTGTCCGCGCTGGCCGCGGCCCGCGGCGAGATCGACCTCGCCGTCGGCAACGTCGTGGGCTCCAATACGGCGAATGTGACGCTTGTGCTGGGGACGGCCGCTCTTGTCGGTCCGGTGGTGGGCCGCCTCAAGACCATCCAGCGAGAGGGTGGGCTCGTGTTGGCGTCGGCGCTGGTCTTTGGGGTTCTGTTGTGGAACCTGCGTCTCGGTCGCATCGAGGCGGCGGCCCTGGTGCTATCCATGTGTGTGGCCGGTGCGCTGCTGATGCACTGGGCTCGTCAGGACGCTCGTGCCGGGATCAGCCCGATCAGCCCGGAGCCCGAGTCCGATGAGCCGGTGCGAGTGGCCGCGGAGATCGCTTTCGGGCTGGGCACCCTGGCCTTGACTCTGGTTGGGGCGGAGCTGCTGGTTCGGGGAGCGGTTGATCTTGCCGAGGAGCTGGGTATCACCTCGGCCTTTGTGGGTCTTGTCATCGTGTCGGTGGGCACGAGCCTTCCTGAGCTGGCGACCGCCTTGGCCGCCGCTCGCCGCGGCGAGACGGACTTGATCCTGGGCAATGTGCTGGGGTCGAACCTGTTCAACACGTTTATGGTGGCGGGAATCGCCGGCTTGGTAGGCCCGGGCGAGGTCGTCCCTGCGTTTCGGCCCGCCGTCCTGTTCATGGCCGCCTCGGCGTTTGCAGCCGGGGTCTTTGTGATTACGGGACGTCGCTTGGTGCGCTGGGAGGGAGCCGTCCTGCTATGCGGCTTCATCGCCTTTGTGGCGGTCTCGTTGTGAGAGCGGCGACCGAATCCGGCTCCGCGGCCGGCTCGACAGAGAACAAGTCGGCGTCTCTGCGTTGCCGCCGACGTAGCCTTTGGTTTTGTAACCATCGAGCTGACTCCGTGTCGCGCCGGGCTCGGTGTCGAACGGCGGCGGGGACAGAAGGAGGACAACCAATGCTGAGGCGTATGGTTCTGTGTGCCCTGGCCGCCCTGCTGACGGCATCCTGCGTCAGCTGGGCAGAAGAGGCGGAGCCGTTCACCGGCACCTGGAAGTCTCAGGGCCACGGCCTCTACATGACCGTGGCGGGCGATGGTGTCCGGATCTATGAGCACACGTCGGTCAGCTGCGCCAAGGTCCTCGACGCGTCGGCTGCAGGTGTGGATGAGGTCATGAGTCTGGAGGACGGGAGGCTGTTGCTGACCGATTGGAGCGGCAGCATCGTGTTTGATCAGGCCGAGAGTCTTCCCGACCTGTGCCGCCAGGAATTCAGGAGTGAGGACCCGTCGCGGATCCTCGAGGTACTTGTTGCCACCTTTGAGGAGAACTACGCATTCCTCGATGAACGGGACCCGGAATGGGAGACCCATGTTGCCGAGGCTGAAGACAGGCTCGGCGAAGAAATGAGCGCTCCCGAGCTGCTGGTAGTGATGGAGGAGATGCTGGGTGGACTGGGCGATCCGCAGGTATTGATCATTCCCGCGGAGGGTGTGATCGATGAGGATTTCGTTTCGGCAGGCCCGGAGAACGAGGTCACCGATCTCGTCGGGGAGCGTATCGCTGCGGGCACGGGCCTGGTGAGCATCGACGAGTCGAGCAATGCAGACGGGGGCTACGTGGTGGGCCGTCTTCCCAGCGGCATCGGCTATCTGGGCCTGCTGCAACTGTTGGCCTTCGATTCCGATCTGGCTCTGAGCAAGGAAGCCCTTGCCGGCATTCTGGACGAGCTGATTGCCGCGCTCCAGACGGAGAGAGCGCCCGGCCTGGTCATCGACTTGCGCGACAACGTTGGAGGGTTTGAGCAGCTGGCGGTGGTGGCGGCGTCCCGTTTCCTGACCGAGCAGGTGGTGGTGGCTCGACACGAGGTGCGCATCGAGGGTACCGATGCCTATGCCGACTGCGGGGAGGTCAGCGCTCTTCCCGGCCCGTTCGGTTCCTTCGACGGACCGGTGGTGGTGCTGGTCGGCCCGGGGACGAAGGGGACGGCGGAATGGCTGGTGCTGGCCTTGATGCAGTCGCCAAACGTGGTGGTCGTGGGTGAGACGACGGCGGGCAGCCTGTCTCCTCTATTCGCGCGGGGGCTGCCCAACGGCTGGGCGGTCTACGTTCCCCATGAGCGGGTCTACGACGCCGAAGGCAATCTGTGGGAGATGACGGGGATCCCTCCCGATGAAGAGGTGGAACTGACCATCGATCAGCTTGAGGCCGGAAACGACCCGGTGCTGGAGCGGGCTGTAGAGCTGCTGCTGAGCTGATCACTCCCAGGATTCATCACCGATGGCAAAGAGGTATCCCTGCAGCGACCCAACCAGGATGATGCCGTTTTCGGCGACTACCGGTGAGGCAAGGACGGGTGTGCTTGCTGCCGGATCCCATTCACAGGACTCCGGGCCGTAGTCGAGCGGGAAGTTCCCGCGCAGTTCGCGATCACCTATGTAGATCTCCCAGAGTTTGGACTGGGTGACGAGGTTCACGGAGTACAACCCGCCGTCGTAGCGGGGCAGGACGGCCTGGCCAGAGACAACGATTGGCGAAGACCAATGTCGATAGCAGAACACGCCGATTTCGGTCGCCCAGAGCGTCTCACCGGTTTCGATCGAGATGGCGATCAACTGGCTCGAATACGTGTCACCGTAGACGAGCAGGTCGCCGGCAACGGCCGGCGAGGAGCGCACACTGCCCCATTCGGTTTTGATCCCTGCCGCGTCGCTGGCCTGCCAGACCAGGTCACCGGTGGTCTTGTCGAGGGCGACAAGACCGGGGTCGGCAAAGACGGCGTCTCTGACGAGCGAGATGACGAGGAGGTCGCCGGCGACGGTGGGGGCGGCAAAGACGCTGGTGCGTGCACCCGGTGACGGATCGATGGTCGTTCTCCAGACTTCATCTCCGGCGAGGGTCACCGCGAGCACCTCGCGGTCCTCGCCCGCCACGTAGACCAGCTCACCGTCTGAGGAGGCACCGCCACGGATGTCACCCGCCACCGTCGCTCTCCACTGGGTCTGCCCGGTGGTCAGGTTGAGGGCGGTGAGCGTTCCGGTGGCGTCTCCGACAAGAACTAGATCATCGATGACGAGAGGATTGCCGAAGACGGAGCCTTCAAGGAGGGTGCTCCATACCGGCCTGCCGCTGGTGACGTCTATTCCCCAAACCGCATACTCATCGCCGGTGGCGATCACGAGGTTGCCGGAGACGGCAACTCCGTTGACGTCGTTGTTGGCCCGGTAGTGCCAGAGCTCTTCGCCGGTGGCGAGGTCGACGGCGTAGACCCCGTCGTTCCGATCTCCTTCGAATTGCACGCTGCCCGCGCTGCCGACAAAAACGACGCCGTCGGAGACCACGGGATTGTTCAGCCAGCCTTGAAGCCCGGCTTCGAAATACCACAGGATGGTCGGCTCGGAAATGGTCGGAGCGTCGAAGCAGCCGGTGCGCTCGGGCGTGCCCTGGAACATGCCAGGACTCGGATCGGCGCTGGTCGCGGGGCACTGCACGGCGGTGCTGCTTGCGTCGAATATGGTGGTGGTGGTTTGGGCGGTCAGCAAGGTCGCGATGGTGGTTGCGCCGGGAGAGCCGGGTCCGGTGCCGCCATTGTTCCCGACGAATAGCAGCAGCAAGCCGGCAACGGCTGTGGCGATGACCAGGGGAAGCAGGATCCAGCGGAGACGCTTTCGCCTCGCCACAAACACAAAATCGCCGCGTCGCGATTGCCGGGTGCCGAAGAAGCTCTGATAGTCGCGCCGCCGCGCCAAGAGGACTCCTTTCCGTTAGGAGGCTAGAGGCGCTCGGCAGGTGTCGTGTGCTCGGCGGCTCTCATCCAGGCGACGAGCATGCCCAAGGCTGCCGCGGACAAGAGGTGCCAGGCGGCATGCGCCTGGAACGGTGATTGGGGACGGCACCAAGCCCCGTTGCTGCCGCCGAGCTTCCAGAGGATCGCACCAGGGGCGAGGAGGGCCGTAGCGCCGAGTGCCAGTGGAAGCCGGCTGCGCTGCTGCGGTCCGAAGAGTCGGGCGGCCACGGCGGCGCCGAACACTGCGGACAGCCCTGCTGTGGCCGCCGTGCTCCACCCGGCTGCAGCCAGCGCCGCAGCGGCGGCGGCGGTTCCGGTGCGGAAACGGACCCGGTGCTTCCATGCCCACAAGGCAAGGGTCCCGGCCAGGGCGGCGACGGCCAGGCCATCGAGCCGGGCACTCCACGAATCGAGCCTGGCGTGGAGGACAAACGATGCCAATCCGGTGGCTATCAATGCGGCGCCGCCGAGGAGGCTATGGCGGTCACGGCGAGACACGACCACTGTTCCCACCACCGTGTACGCCAGTGCCGTCCACGCATTGACCGGCTGCCGGACCGGTCCCGATGACGCCGCCTCACAGTCGACGGTCACCTGCGGTGTCTGCCCGTCGAGAAGGTCGCCGGGCGGTCTGGTGAGCGTCCAGCCGATGGTGGTGGCAACGGCGACCAGGGCGATAACGAGGGGGGCAAGCCGTCTCATCTGTGCCATGTTCGTTGTCGCCGTCGCCGGCGGGCGAGCCGATGCGCAGGTGAGAGATACCGATGCGCCGCCGTTGGGCCATTATTAGGGCGGTGCGGGGTAAGGAGCCCTAGAGCATGCCGGCCAACCTGACTCCGGAATACAGGGACGCCGAGGCGGCATACAGGCGCGCCTCGGATAACAAGGAGCGCCTCGAGTGTTTGCGGGCAATGCTGCGCGCCATCCCCAAACACAAGGGCACCGATCATCTCCAGGCCGAGATCAAGAAGAAGATCAAAGAGGTGACCGGGGAGCTGGCCACTCCCAAAAAGGCCGGCGCTCGCCGAGGGCCCTCAACATTTGTCCGTCCTGAGGGCGCCGCCCAGGTAGTACTGCTCGGTCCGCCAAATTCGGGCAAATCTGCGCTGCATGCCCGTCTGACCGGCTCCCGGGCTCAGCAGGGTCCATATCCGTTTACCACTCAATACCCGCAACCGGGGATGCTTCCGGTCGAGGACGTTGCCCTACAGATCGTCGATCTTCCCTCGGTCTCTGCAGAACGCCCGGTCCCGTGGATTGCGAATGCGCTTTCGGCGGCCGACGGCTGTCTGCTGGTTGTTGATCTGGGAGAGCCCGGATGTGTCGAGCAGGTGATTGCGGGGCGGGATCTTCTCGAGGAAAAGCAGGTGAAGCTCGTCGAAGAGTGGGGTGCCGTCGAGGGAGATGATGACGATCCCTTTGGAATGCGGCTGCCCACGCTCCTCGTCGTCAGCAAAGCCGACCGCATCGGGATCGTCGACGAGGAGTTGGCGGCATTCCGGGACCTGACCGGGTTCGGATTTGCCGCCGTGAGCACCTCGGCGACAACAGGGGATGGCCTGGAGGAGATCGGCCCCTGGCTCTTCGAACGGATCGGCATTGTGAGGGTGTATACGAAGGCTCCGCGATCAAAGGCCGATTTAGGCCGCCCGTACACCGTGCGACGCGGGCAAACGGTGCTTGATGTGGCGCAGCTTGTGCACCGTGAGATGGCGGCAACGCTGCGGTTCGCCCGTATCTGGGGAGGCGTCGAGTTTGACGGCCAGCAGGTAGGACGCGATCACCAGGTCAGCGACGGGGACATTGTTGAGCTCCACGCCTAGGCGGGGCGAAGGAGAACGATGGGGATCTTTCGGCTGGTCCTGGCCTGATAGTCGGCGTATCCGGCGAAGGCCGTAACCACTTGGGGCCACCACTCCGCTCTTTCGGTCGGAGACGCAGTGCTGGCGAGTACTGCGAACCGTTTCCCCCTGATCTGGATCTCGGCTGCGGCATCGGCACCTAGGTTCAGGTACCAGTCGGGATGACGGGATCTGCCTCCGTAGGAAGCCACGAGTATGAGAAGACCGTCGCTTCCTTCCAGGTAGAGCAGGGGCACGGTGTGGCGACGGTTGCTGTGCCGGCCCCGAGTGGTGAGCAGCAGCATGTCGTTGTTGACGAGGCGCCGCCCGATTACTCCTCGAGTGGCCCGGAACAGGCTGGCGTGCAGCCTTGACAGGAATCTGACCATGGAGCACCGCATCTAGGGCTCAAGTCAAGCACTCTTGCTGCTTGCCTACCAGGGCCGGAAGAAGCCGAGGAGGTTGAGCAGGTCGTCGAGGACACCGTCGCCAAACTGGTTGAAGAGGTGATTGAAGAATCCCTGCCACCACCCGGCGGGCTCGTCGTGAGGGCCGCCGTGGTTGGTGGGCCGGTTGGGGTCGGCATCAACGACCAGCGATCCAACGTAATCGGCGTCCGCGTAGACACGATCGATCTGGTCGTGGATGGCGGCCACATCGGCATCGGTGATGGAGCCGCTCTCGGTGGCCTTGTAGAACTGCACGGTGACCCGAATCGGGTAGTCGGGGTCACGCTCGACGTCTAGACCGGCGATCTCGGTGAACGGACCCTCCGCTTCACCGTGCCCGATTACGGCGGTATCGAGGTTTCCAGCGGCGGCGGTGGGAGCCGCGCCATCGGCGGATTCCTCCATAGCGAGAGGCATGGGCATCCAGGGGTTCTTCTGCTTGAGAGGCACCTGGATGAGCAGGACCATATCGAGCCCGGTCTCTTCCGCTGCCGGTACCTCGCGGGGATCGGGAGGACTATCGGCGGTTGAGAAGTCGGCAAGGCGCACGCCCGTCAGCGAAGCCCTCTGGCCGTCGTTGTTGAAGAAGAGCCGCTGGCCCCAAGACCAGCCCGCAGAGAAGCCGTCGCGCGTGTTGTCGATGACGGTGATGCTGGTTCCTTCGCGGGTGGCCAGGATGGTTAGCACGGCGGGGTCACTCTCATAGGACTGGTAGTTGAAGATCACCGGGTTGAAGAGGGCTTCTCCTTCTGCAGGAATGGGGAGAAGGGCGGCCTGGGCGCTCACCAGGACGTGGCTGTCACGGGGGGCAAGCAGCGACTCGGGGCCTCCTTGCCATGAGGATGGGTTGCTCAGGTAGGCGCCGGGATTGCCGAGCAGCTCGGTGAGGGTGATGCGCTCGAGTTCGCCGCCCCGCTCGTTGCCCACCAGCAGGTAGAAGTCGTCGGGGGAAAGATCGGCGGTGACGTCGGTGAAGTTGGGAAACCGGATGACCGGCATGAGGGCGAGACGCTCCTGGCCCGCGGGATCCACGTATGGAACCTGGATGGTGACGTCGCTGATGTTGGGGCCCACTGCCGAGTCGTAGAAGCGCCCCGTGTCTTCCCAGGCCACATTGACGATGTCGAGGCGGTGGGCGCCGACGAGTTCGATTATCTCCGGGTCCCACGACATGGCCTCAGCCCGTTCGATGGCCGCGAGGTAGGCGGGGTCTGAACTTTCGGCTGCACCGGCAGGGGCCGCTGCGGCGAAAAGGAATGTGGTTGCCAGGGAGATGACGATGGCTCGGCTACGCATGTCGGATTCCTTTGTCTGCTCTTGTCAGTCCGACGGAGGAGAATGCCCGATGGGTTCCCCGATGGGATATGCGCGAGAGCGCTCGATGATCGCCCATAGGTTCGGGGCGGTCTTTTGGCGTTGGCGCCGAAACGGAGGTTCCGGCTGCCCATCGATGGCCAGATGCCGTGTTCTCTGGCGGAGCGTCGTAGTCTCAGCGTCGAAAGAGGGTTGGATCTTGGAACAGAACAAGAACGAGCAGGAAGAGCAGGTCACCGCCGAGGTCGTCGGGGACGAGGAAGACTCGAACTCCACCTACGTGCAGGCACCAAAGCTCATGCGTATCGCTTCAATGACGCGAGCTATGCTCGACGAGGTGCGGCAGGCTCCCCTCGATGAGCCGGGCCGGCGCCGGCTCGTCGAGGTGCACGAACGTTCGCTGGCCGAGATGCAGGATGTTCTTTCTGATGACCTGCGTCATGAGCTGGCCGACATCTTCACCCCGCTGTCAAGCGAAACGTCGAGCGAATCCGAGTTGCGTATTGCCCAGGCGCAGCTGGTGGGGTGGTTGGAAGGGCTTTTTGCCGGGATCCAGGCGACTCTGTGGAGCCAACAGGCGGCCGCGGCTAATCAGCTCCAGGAGATGAGGCTGCGCGCCATCGAAACGCAGACGAAGCAGGAGATCCCTGGTCAGTACCTCTAGGACCGGATTCCTTACCTGGTGGTCGTACCATATCGTTCCCCTCATGTTCGCCCGCCTGGTGACTGCCATTGGGCCGCAGGTCCGGGGGCGTCGATGAGCGTCGGGATCGTCTGGTTCCGCAACGACCTGCGCCTTGAGCGCAATCCGGCCTGGGCGGAGGCAACCATCCACCACGACACAGTCATCGCTCTCTACGTGATCGAAAGCCGGCTCTGGCAGTCTGCCGGCACTCGGCCGATCGGCGCGTTGATGGGCCGCCTGTACGCGCTCGACCGCGATCTCGCTGAAGCCGGAGGCAGGCTGAGGGTGCGGTCCGGCGATGCGCTCTCAATCGTTCTGCAGGAGGCAGGAGGGGTCGATGCCGTCTACTGGAACGGTGATGTGACCCCATACGCAGGCGCCCGCGATGAGGCCGTGACTGAGGCGCTGGCGGGCCGTGCCCACGAGCACGATGGACGTTTTGTGCATGAGCCGGGGAGCATCAAGACCGCAGATGGCGAGCCGTATCGGGTGTTCACCCCGTTCTACCGGCGCTGAGCGGCGCTCCCGGTCGAGCCACGCCCCGAAACTGGGCGAGCGCAGGTTTCAGCCGACTCGGGCGACGGTCTCCCCGACGTCAAGATGAGGCCGGCCCCCACCGGCGAGAGCGAGGCTTTGGAGAGACTCGAGGGCTTGTTGAGCCGTGTCGACCGATACGGCGAGGAGCGGGATCGACCGGATCTCGACATGACCTCGCATCTGTCGGCCGATCTCAAGTTCGGAACCATCGATCCGCGGGTTGTGGTCAGTCTCGTCGGTGAATCAACTCCGGGGCGGCGTGCGTTTGTGCGGCAACTGGCGTGGCGTGATTTCTATGCCCAGCTGCTGGCCGCCTTCCCGCACACGAAGAGCCGGTCTATGTGGGAGGAGTACGACCGGCTTGTTTGGCGCGATGACCCCGGAGGCCTGGCCGCCTGGACTGAGGGGAAGACCGGGTATCCCATCGTTGATGCCGGGATGCGGCAGCTGCTGGCGGAGGGATGGATGCACAATCGGGTACGACTTATCACCGCCTCGTTCCTCGTCAAGGATCTCCTGATCGACTGGCGTCTCGGGGAGCGGCACTTCCGGCGGTTGCTTATCGATGCAGACGTGGCTCAAAACGTGGGCAACTGGCAGTGGGTGGCCGGCACCGGCGCCGACGCCGCTCCCTACTTCCGCATCTTCAATCCAGTGGTCCAGGGCAAGAGATTCGATCCTGACGGCGCCTACGTGCGGTGCTGGGTTCCGGAGCTGGCCGGCCTGGACGCCCCGGGTATTCACGCCCCGTGGGAGCTGCCGACTGCCGACCTGGAGGTGGTCGGGGTGGACCTGGGGGAGGACTACCCGGCGCCGATCGTCGAGCACGCTACGGCTCGGGTGGAGGCGCTTGCCGCCTACGGGGCGGCTCGGGGCGATGGCCTGACGAGACCGTGACCGGTGGCGACTCAGCCCTCGGTGACGGACACTCGATTGATGATGGCGTCTGCGGCGGGCCGATCGGCGGAATCGGTGGGCAGCGCACCTATGGCGTCCACCACATCCATGCCGTCGATGACTTCACCGAAGATGGTGTAGGCGTGGGGCAAGCGCACATCGGCGAGGCAGATGAAGAACTGGCTGCCGTTGGTGTTGGGTCCGGCGTTGGCCATAGCAACGGTCCCTCTGGTGTACTTGCCCGGTCCCTCGAGTTCATCTCTGAACTTGTATCCGGGGCCGCCCCGCCCCGTTCCCGTTGGATCTCCACCTTGGGCGACAAAACCCGGAATCACTCGGTGGAACACGCCGCCGTCGTAGAAGCCGTCGCGCGCAAGGAAGAGCCAGTTGTTGACGGTGATCGGCGCGTGTACGGGATCGAACTTGAGTGTGATGTCACCGTGGTTTGTATGGAGGGTCGCCGTGTGGGGCTTGTCCATGTCGATGATGATCTCGGGCGGGGTCTCGTACAGCTTCGGCATGGAACCTCATCTCTCCGTGGAGCCTGCGGCGCCGCATCGTAGCTGGGCGGCCGTTTTGTCTTTTGGGAGAGGGCGCCCCGGGGGATCCCAGCGCGGGTCATTATCATCGTGCCCGATCTTTCTCCTGCTCTCCGACGCCACATCCACAGCGGCCCGGCTACCGGTGCGGCGGGGTAGGACATGACGCGTCGGCTCTCCGGGAGGACGCCGAATCTGAGAACGGAAGGGTGTGTTCATGACAAAGGGAAACGAGCCGCCTCCAGCGGAGCTGAAGAACATCCCTTGGGAGGACCGGGCTGCGGGCAACAATGATCTCATCTGGCGCTCGAGCCGGAATCCGATCATTTCACGTGATCTGATCCCGCGGTCGAACAGCATCTTCAATTCGGCGGTGGTCCCCTATGGGGACCGGTTCGCCGGCGTCTTTCGTGTGGACGACATCTCTCGAATCATGAATGTGCATGCCGGGCACAGCGTCGATGGCCTGACATGGGACATCGATCACGATCCCATCGCCTTTGTGGCGGCAGATGAACGTGTGCCCGAGATCCAGGAATCGTTCGAGTTCGCTTACGACCCCCGTGTCACCTGGCTGGAGGACCGCTACTACGTGACTTGGTGCAACGGTTATCACGGCCCCACGATCGGCATCGCCTACACCACAGATTTTGAGGTCTTCACCCAACTCGACAACGTCTTTCTCCCCTTCAACAGGAACGGTGTGCTGTTCCCCCGCAAGGTGAACGGGTCCTATGTGCTTCTGAGCAGGCCGAGTGACGACGGGCACACACCGTTTGGCGACATGTACCTCTCGGAGAGCCCGGACCTGATCCACTGGGGAAGGCACCGGTTTGTGATGGGCACAACACCAGGCTGGCAGAGCACCAAAATCGGTGCCGGGCCGACCCCGATCGAGACGGAGGAAGGCTGGTTGCTTTTCTACCACGGCGTGCTGACGTCGTGCAACGGCTTCGTCTATTCGATGGGCGCGGCCCTGCTCGATCTGGAGCGGCCCTGGCAAGTGATTGCTCGTGGCAACGATTACCTGCTTTCACCGCAGCGCACATATGAGCAAGTGGGTGACGTGCCGAACGTCGTTTTCCCGTGTGCGGCCTTGGTCGATCAGCCGACCGGACGAATGGCGATCTACTACGGCGGCGCGGACACGGTCACCTGCCTCGCACACGGATATGTCGGTGAGATCGTCGATTGGCTCAAGGCGACGGGACGCGGTGGTGCCGAATGAGGCCACCCGGATACGATGGGCTCTTGGTGGATCTGAGCTGTAACAATCGCCGATTCATGGGTTCGGATTCGCGATCCTGAACTCCGTCGAGAAGATAATGCGCCAGAATGGTGGGCTGAAGTGCCGGCTCGTACGGACCGATGTTCGGGAAGGGTTGGAACGGCACAAGGTGTGCTGAAGTCAGGGAGTTGCCCAGGTGGCACAACGGTCGGATGCACCCAAACTCAGCATCGGCATCCCCGTGTACAACGGGGAGAATTACCTCGCGACCGCGATCGACTCGATCATGGCTCAGACGTTCACCGATTTCGAGCTGATCATCTGCGACAACGCGTCCACGGATCGGACGGCGGAGATCTGCGAGGAGTACGCCGCCCGCGACGAGCGTATCCAGTTTGTTCGAAACGCAGAGAACCTCGGCGCCGCCGCCAATTACAACCGCGTCTACTCGCTGGCCGCGGCCGGCTATTTCAAGTGGCACGCTCACGACGATGTTCTGGCGCCTGAGTTTTTGGAGCGCTGCATCGCCGCGCTCGATGCCGATCCCGACGCCGTCCTTTGCCGCACGCTGGTGACCCTGATCGATGCGGACGGCGAGGAGGTGAGCGTTTACGACCCCGGCTTGAGGACCGCCGATTCACCTCGCGCCTCAGATCGTTTTGCCGCCATCATCCTGCCTGCACATATGGGGACCGACTTTTTCGGGATCTTCCGCAAGGAGGCCCTCGAGGGCACCCCGTTGCACGGCACTTACCACGGCTCCGACCAGGTCCTTCTGGCCGTGCTGGCGCTGCGGGGCCGTTTTATACAGATACCCGAGCCGCTGTTCATGAATCGAAGCCACCCCGACCGATACAGCGACGGTGTGAGTATCCAGAATCGGGGCACGTGGCATGACACCTCCGGCAAGAAGCGGACCCGGTTCCCCCTCTGGAGGCAGTACGCCGAGTACGGGCATGAGGTTCGCCGCCAGCTGACCGATCGTCGGGAGCGCCTCCGCTGCTACCGACACATGGTGCATTGGTGGTTCAGGAACTGGAACGCGCTGCGGATGATCGTCGACGTCGTGGTTGCCTTCTACCCGCGGGCTTTTGAGCTTGCGCGTGCCGCGAAACGGCGCCTCTTTGGTCTCAACGATATTGTGGACTGGCAACGCTGGCGCGGAGATCCGCCCTAGGCCCGCTGGCATCCCAGAACCGGGTGCAGATCAGTCGATTGCCGCGGCATCCGTGCCCGGCGCCCCTTGCGGCCTGAAAGCCCCGGGGGTCTCGGGTGAAGCGGCGGAGGGATACCGCAGGTGGCGGCTCCGGGATCTTCGCCCTTGCGGTGCCCCGCAACATCTTGATTCTTCTGGCGTCGCGTGCGATCCCATGCCGCGAATCTGTCAGTTAGGCGACCGGATGGTTCGGAACCCCGAGGGCCTCGACCCGCGCCGGGATTCCGCGTGTCTCTAGATCGGCGGCTATCTCGTTGCGGTATATGGGATTCATGGCCACAACGGCGTCCGGTGGGTTGGCGGCCAGAGAATCCGGGTGCAGGATCTCCACTCCCGATCCGGCTAGGAATGTGCCCGTCTTGTTGGGGTTTACGTCGACGATAAACGGAACATGGTTGGAAGACCCCGTCGCGGAGAGAAAAGCCACTGCCTTGGATCCTCCGCCCCAGAGGAATGTACGTCGGCCTGCCTCGGATTCGCGGCGCAGGTAATCCCTCCAGCACTCAAGATGATCGGCGACGTCGGCAGAGAACTCCTCCACCTCGGTTTTGAGGATCCTGGGTGTCTCCTCGGCGGACAAGGGCGATGACTCTCCGCTTCCGGCCCGAGCCTCGATCATCAGGTATTGGTCGTTGTAGTCACGCCAGACATCGGTCACATCGAATCCGCTCCGCCGAAACACCCTGGCCAGGGAGCCGGCACTGAAGTAGTTGCAGTGTTCGTAGTAGATGTCCCAGAAGGCGCGCTCCCGCAGGATGCGCAACGTGTCGGGAACCTGGAAGAAGACGATGGTGTTGCTCCCGATGGCCTGTCGGATTGTGGCCAGCAGAAGGGCCGGCTCGGGTACATGTTCCAGAGTCATCTTGCAGCACAACAGATCGGCGGCGAGGTCCGCTTGGGGGGGTGGGTAGTAGCCGGGCACAAACGTGATCGAACCGACCTCGGTCTCCCCCCGGTAGGCGGGATCAAAACCTATGCCCCGATTGTCGCCGATTTCACACAACAGCTCGAGGAATTCTCCCTGGCCGCAGCCGACCTCCAGGATGGTGCGCCCTCGGAGATCAAAACGTTCAATCAGGTCTCGGGCCAGCCGCTCATGGAACCGATTGAAGGTCGATGAATACGCCTGGGTGGATTCGTATTCGTGCCCGTAGTCGAGCAGCTCGGCTCGATACGCCGTGTTCCAGATGAAGCCGCAGGCATCACAGAAGGAGATGTTCAGGTCGCCGGTGGCACAACCGAGGGCGGCGGCACGAGTTCGGTGGAGCTGCACGTCGTGGACGGGGACGGTCTCCACCGAGTAGAAGACGTCGGGTTGCTCCCGGCGGCAGCAGGGGCACCTCGTAGTTGCTCCAGGGTCGGTCACCGGCACCGGTCCCTCATGGCGCGATGTGAGGGCGCGGGATGGGAATGATGAACCTGCCCCCGGCAGCGCGGTATTCGCTCTGCTGCTCAAGGATCTCTTCGGCCAGATTCCATGGAAGCAGGAGCAGGTAATCCGGCCGATCGACCAGCAGATGTTCGGGGGGCAAGATGGCCAGATGATTCCCCGGCATGTACCGCCCCTGCTTAAAGGGGGCGCGGTCGACCACGTAATCAAGGGTTTCGGAATCGATGCCGCAGTAGGCCAGCAGAGTTGTTCCTTTGGCGGCGGCGCCGTAGGCGGCGATTCTGTGTCCCTTTGCTTTGAGATTGTGGAGGAGGGTGTTCAGCTTCTCGCGGACTTCCCGAACCGAATCCACGAACCCCTCCAGCCCTTCGGGCCGGGTCAAACCGCGATCCTCCTCCGAGGCCAGGAGATCGAGCACTGCCCGGCTCTGCGGTCCATTTTGCTCCACGTAGATGCGTAGTGAGCCGCCATGGATGGCGAGCCGCCGGACGTCGGTCAGGATCAGGCCGTGACGCCTGAAGAGCCGATCGAGCGCAGTGACCGAGAAGTAGCAGAGATGCTGGTGGTAAATCGTGTCGAACTCGCATCGGTCGATGAGATCGGCGAGGTAAGGGAACTCCATCACCGCGACGCCGTTCGGTTTGAGGAGGGTGGCCACCCCGGCGACCAAGCCGTTGAGATTGGCGACGTGGGCGAGCACGTTGTTGGCGATGATCACGTCGGCGAACCGGCCCGCGGCGGCGAGTTCGGCGGCAACGGTCTCACCGAAGAACTGGATCTGGGTGGGGATCCCGGCGGTGATGGCTGCCTGCGCCGGCGGGCGGGCAGGATCGATGCCGAGCACCGGTATGCCGCGCTCGACGAAGTTGCGGAGCATGTAGCCGTCGTTGCTGCCGATCTCGATGACCAGGCTCGATGGGCCCAGCCGGCGGGTCTCGATGAGCTCTTTGGCGTTGATGCTGGAGTGTTCGAGAAGGGTGCTGGAGACGGACGAGAAGTATGGGTAGTCCTCGTGAAAGAGGATTTCCGGTGCCACGGTCTCGGTGATTTGCACGAGGGAGCAGGCCCGGCACAGCACCAAGTCGAGCGGGGCGAAGATCTCCTCTTGGTCCAGGTTCTCTTCCGCCACCAGACGATCTGCCAGTGGGGTCGTGCCCAGGGAGAGAATCAGGCTCAGCTCCTGATTCCCGCAGGAGCGGCAGCTTGGAGCCTCCGGTGCCATCGTCATGATCTCACTGTTCCCCTGGCGCCGTCCGGCCAGCGCAGATCGGACCCCAGCCGGCCACCGTCGAGCAGCTGCTTTATGTGAGCAAGCCGGTTGTACCTGGCGCCCTCAAAATCCTCAGTTCCGAGCCCCAGTGCTCGGATCGTCCCGTAGACCTGAGCGGCTCCATCGATCATGCGCCATTGTGGGTCGAAGCCGGGCAGGGTTCGTTCGATCTTGCCGAAATCGACCCGGTAGCAGCGGCGGTCGGGTGAGGCATCCGCGGCGTACTCGATGACTGCGTCCGGAACGGTTTGTTCCACCGCCTGGGCGACCTCGAGAATGCGGAAGTTTTCCTCGGTGATGCCCACGTTGAACACCTGGCTCTGAACGGTGCCGATGGGCGCGTCGAGTATGGCCATGGCGGCGCGCCCGATGTCCTCCGCGTGAACCAGGGGCCGCCAAGCCCCGCCGTCACTCTTGAGGTGGACTCGCCCGGTCGCCGATGCCCATGCCACGAGATTGTTCACCACCAGATCGAAACGGATCATCGGCGACACCCCGTAGGCCGTCGCTGGCCGCAGGAAGGTGACGGTGAATTGTTCATCGGCCATTCCTGTGATTTCCGTCTCGGCTGCGGCCTTGGCGCGGGCGTAGGCGGTCACCGGGTTGAACGGCGCGTCTTCACGCAGCCAATCCTGTCCTCCCTCGCCGTACACGCTGCAGCTCGAGGCAAAGACCAGACGGGTCACACCGGCCGCCTTGGCCAGTTCTGCAACACGCACCGCCCCAATGTGATTGATGTCATCCGTGAGCTGTGGATCCAGATCTCCCAGCGGGTCGTTGGAGAGGGCAGCGAGGTGGACTACGGCATCGACACGGCCAAAGTCCTCCATCTCGGCGTCGCGGATGTCCTTGGCAATGGTGGGAATCGGTGCGATGGAAGCTATGGAGCAGCCATCGAACAGGTTGCTGTCGAGGCCGAGTACCTCGTGTCCGGCCCCGGTCAGCAATCCGGTGAGAACGGTGCCGACGTATCCTTTGTTGCCGGTGACCAGCACACGCATCCGCTACCTCCAAACCTTCCACGGCGCCGCGCCGCTCTGCCAGATCGATTCCAGGGAACGCCGCTCCTTCAGAGTATCCATACAATGCCAGAACGAGCTGTGGCGGTAGGCAAACAGCAATCCCAACTCCGCCAGCCGAGGTAGCACGGCGCGGTCCCAATCGATCTCGTCGCCGTCTATGTGGTCGAAGATCTCTTGACTCACGGCGAAAACGCCGCCGTTGATCCATTGGTCGGATCGGGCCGGCTTCTCCTGGAACCGGGATACTCGGTCACCTTCGAGTTCCACCTCACCAAACCGTGACGGTGGATGGACTGCCGTGAGGGTGACCAGGCCCGAGTGCGATTGATGCAGTGCCAGGAGAGCGGCAGGATCGATATCGCTGAGACCATCGCACCAGGTGAGCAGGAAGGTAGGGTCGTCGATGGTGTCTTCCAGACGCTTGATGCGCCCGCCGGTGTTTGTATGTGGGCCGGTATCGACCAGTCTGACGTTCCAGTCCGTCGGAACATCGCCGCCACGGTGCTCCTCTACGTATCGGCGGATCTCGTCGCCCATGTACCCGAGAGCCACGACGAAGTCGGTGACGCCGAAGTGTGCGTAGTAGCGCATGATGTGCCAGAGAATCGGGCGACCACCAATCTCGACGAGGGCCTTGGGCCGCTCGTCGGTCTCCTCGGCTAGACGTGTGCCGAGTCCTCCGGCAAGGATCACGACGTTCAGTGTTCTGCTCCCAGTGTGTGAGCTCAGCAATTTGAGATGGACGGCTCCGGCAAGTGCATCGGCACAGCAGAGCCGGAGGTTGACTACGGCGCGCCCACCCCCGGTTGGCCGCGAGAAGGCTAGCGATCGCCTCCGAGGAGTTCTAGGTCACGAAGGAATCGGCAAGACGTTGAGAAGAGCAACGCGGGATGTTTTGCTGGTGAGGGGGTGTAGACGCCGGCCGCCTGGGACCGGGGCCTAGCTCTCGCAGAAGTTGAGGATCTCACCCGTCAAGCAGCTGTCGCAACCACGGCCTCCGTTGAGCCCATCCCATCCCGCTCCGCCGATCAGCCTGTCGTTGTTGCCTTGGCCTTCAAGGTTGTCGGCACCGCGGTTGCCCCGGAGGACATCGCGTCCGGGTCCACCGCGAAGCAGATCGTTGTGGTTGCCTCCGTGGATGCGGTCGTTGCCGTCGCCGCCGTCGAGGACGTCGTTGCCGTTGCCGCCCCGCAGGCGGTCGGTGCCGCCGTTGCCGGAGACAACGTCGTTGCCGTTGCCGCCGTTGAGGATGTCGTTGTCGCTTCCGCCGTCCAGCGTGTCGGCGCCGTTGGCGCCGCGCAGACGATCGCGGCCCATCCCACCGTCGAGCACATCATCGCCCTTGCCTCCAACGAGGGTGTCGGCGCCGTCTCTTCCGTTGATGGTGTCCGAGCCACCTTGTCCGAGAATCAGGTCGTTGCCGCTGCCGCCATCGATGTAGTCATCGCCGGCGCCGGCGCAGATGACGTCGTTTCCGCCGTTGCCCCAAATGCCGTCATCACCACCACGGCCCACGATGACGTCTCTGTTCTCGGTGCCGATGATGATGTCATCACCTTCCGATCCCAGGATGGTTGCCTCCTCGCCATGACAGGTGAACTCCGAAGGCAGCGGTGGTGATCCGGGAACGGTTGTGTTTGTCGGCGCCGGAGCAGTGGTTGTCGTAGTGGCCGTTGTGGCCGTTGTTGTGGTGGGAGGTGGAGGCGGGGGCGGGGTCTGTTCGATGATGGCTTGTAGTGCTTGGTATTTGGGGGCGTCTTCTTGTCCGTAGTGTTGCCGGGCTCCGAAACGTGCGTGGGCGGTCCATTTGCCCGTGTCGTGGTAGTTGGCGAAGAGCTGAATCTGGCCAATGGTGTGTTGGTTGGTGAGGTGGGTGAGGTAGAGGTCGGTCATGCGGGGGTGCATGTTGGCTTGGTCGAAGAGGT
>CAZTJO010000002.1:10224-128414 GCA_964614095.1 uncultured Acidimicrobiia bacterium | reverse complement strand
GCGATCAGCTCCTCGCCGCTCGAGCCGTTGGCCTCGGCGATCTCAGCAAGGGTCGCGCCCTCGCGCAACACCTCGATAATCTCCTCCGGGGTGAGCCCGAGGAACTCGGCCGCTCCGCTCACCACATGCACGGCCTGCTCCCACCGCTGCCCGGGGAGCCCAACTAGGTGCTCGGCAATTGCCTCTGCCTGCTCCTGGGTGATGGTGCCGTCCTCGACCAGCGGAGCGAGACTCTCGAGAAGGCCGGCGTAGGCAGCGCCATCATGGGGGCCCTCGGCGACGGGCTCGTCGGCCGGGGTTTCTTCGGTCTCGGCCAGAGCGATCCCGGTGGTAACCATTGCGACGGCCACCAAAACGATGATGCCGAGCTTGATGGTCTGCTTCACATCTCCTCCTGTATCCGTGTGAACCCATGGTCGGACGGCCCTGTTCGAGATCGGTAAGGCGCAGTTGAAACTTTTCGTCGCTTACTCGGGCACAGACGTTGTCGCTGAAGGAGTCAGGTAGGCGAAGATGCTCAGCTCGGACATCGACTCGGCCATGGTGAAACAGGCGTTCTCGCTGATGCCGGTGCGGCAGAAGAGCGTGTACTCATACATCCCCGAGGCCCAGGTCAGTTGCCGGCCCTCGGCATCCCAGAAGCTGCTGATGCCGCCGTCCCCGCCGCCGGGGCCGGTGACGAGCCCCACCCAGAGCACGACCAGCTGGCCTTCGCTGCGAGGCACCGTATACGGCTCGGCCGACCAGAGCCCGAATGCTGCCGCCGCCGAGACTCCAAGCGTGCCCGTCTGCAGATCGAAGACGAGCTGGCTGGACACGTGCGTGACCGTGCTGGGAACGAGACGCGGGAATTCCACACCGGGCAGGGCGGCGGCGATCTCGTCCCGGCTCGACTGAACGTAGGGATTCACCCCGTCACTGCGAAGCCAAACCTGCTGAATGACCTGCTCGGCAGTGAGCCCATCGACGGGTGAGCCGGCAGCGTCGTTCATCCAGATCATGTCCCCGCTGACACCGGCGAGGCTCAGCCCTGATGCCCCGGCCGCCACGGTCGTCGTCACCGGAGGCACCGTCGGGTCGCCGTGAACGATGCGCTCTGATATCTCCCCCACGCCGCTGAGGGCGTCGCCGCACGCCGCCGTGACAAGGGCGCAAGCGATGATGGGAACAAAGCGGCGTAGCGTCATATGGCTGCCGGGCGCAGCTGCGCCCTCCTCGGGATTATCGTCCACCGGCCGGGATCCGCCAGCCATATCCGCCCCGGCCGGCACAGGCCGGCGCCTGCGATCCCGATGCGAATACCCAGCGCCCCTCACGGCCGATAGCCTGTTGGCCATGCGTGTGCTCATCGTCAACGGACCCAACCTGAATCTCCTCGGCGCCCGACGCCCCGACGTCTACGGCGAAACCACACTCGGCGAGCTCGAGGATCTCTGCCGGCGCTGGGGCGAGGATCTCGGTATCGCCGTCGAGACGTTCCAATCGAATCACGAGGGCGCCATCATCGATCGCTTGCACGAGACCATCGGGACCGCCGGCGGCGTTGTGATCAACCCAGGGGCCCTCACCCACTACTCGTACGCCTTGCACGATGCCATCGAGGCCATTGGGATTCCCGTCGTCGAGGTGCACATCTCGGACGTCTCCTCGCGAGAACCGTGGAGGGCCGAATCGGTGGTGTCACCAGTCTGTGTCGCCACCATCTCCGGCCACGGCATCGATGGGTACCGGCAGGCTCTTGAGCACTTGGCCGGGTTAGAGCCCTAAGACCCGGCCACGAAGGAGCGCCAGCGCTCGAGCCCGTCGGCGATGTCCTCGTCCGACATGGCAAAGGTGAGCCGGGCGTATCCGGGTGTGCCGAATGCCTCTCCCGGCACCACGGCGATCTTGGCCTGGTGGAGCAGCAGCTCCGCCAGCTCCAGTGAGGTGGCCGCGCCACTCTCGTTTCCCAGCAGTCCTTCCACCGAAGGGAAGGCATAGAAGGCTCCCTCGGGCTCGATGACCTCAACTCCCGGGATCTCCCCGAGCATTCGACACATGAGAAGGCGCCGGCGATCGAACGCTGCGTGCATCTCCTCGAAAGCATCGAGTGGGCCGTTGAGGGCGGCCAGCGCCGCCGCCTGGGCCACGTTGGCCACGTTCGAAGTGGCGTGTGATTGAAAACGCGATGCGGCGCTCGCCACATCCGGGGGACCGACCAGCCAGCCCACCCGCCACCCGGTCATGGCGTAGGTTTTGGCCACCCCGCTGACGATCACCGTGTGTTCGATCGCCTCGGGCACTGCGGAGGCGATCGAGGAGAAGGCAGCATCGCCGTAGACGAGCTTTTCGTATATCTCATCGGTCAGCACCCAGATGCCCCGCTCGGCGGCCCAGCGGGCGATCTCGGCGACCTCCCCGGCCGGGTAGACCGCACCGGTCGGGTTGGAGGGTGACACGAAGATGAGCAACTTGGTACGTTCGGTATACGCCGCCTCGAGTTGGTCGACCGAGACTCGGAATCCAGACGACATGGTGGTAGACACGGGAACGGCCACCCCGCCGGCCAGGGCGACGGCCTCCGGGTAGGTCACCCAGTAGGGGGCCGGCAGCAGCACCTCGTCGCCGGGGTCGACCAGCGCAGCACAGGCCAGGAACACGGCGCCCTTTCCCCCGTTGGTGATGACGACGTTGGCGGCCTCCACATCGACGCCGGAATCATGTTTGGTCTTCCGGGCCACTGCCTCGCGCAGTTCGGGCAGGCCAGCCACCGGGGTGTACTTGTGGAACCGGGGCTCGGCACAGGCCAAACGCGCCGCCTCGACAATGTGACCCGGCGTGGGAAAGTCCGGCTCCCCGGCACCAAAGCCGATGACGTTGTGCCCCTGGGCCCGCAGCTCCTTGGCCTTGGCCGTGATGGCCTGTGTAGCCGACTCGCTGATGGCCTGCAGGCGCTTCGATACCCCGCCCATTGCAGCTCTCCGTTTTCGTGGTCGTCCTCGCGGCGGATAGGTTATAGGCACTATGAGCAACATGAACCTGCCCCCGGATTTGATTCCCGCCGACGGCCGCTTTGGCAGCGGGCCGTCGAAGGTCCGCGTCGAGGCCCTCGCCGCCCTCGCCGAGACCGGCAACCGCTACCTGGGCACCAGCCACCGACGTGATGGCGTGCGCTCTGTGGTGCGCCGAGTGCGTGGTGGCCTGGCCGAGCTGTTCTCTCTTCCCGACGGATACGAGGTCCTCCTCGGCAACGGGGGCGCCTCTGCCGTTTGGGACGCGGCCGTCTTCAGGCTCATCGAACGCCGCAGCGCTCACGCCGTCTGCGGCGAGTTCTCCGGGCGGTTTGCCGCCATCTCGGCGTCGGCGCCGCACCTCGAAGACCCCATCGTGGTCGAGTCGCCGCCCGGCACCTACCCCGACCTCTACCCGCACCCCGATGTCGATCTGTACGCACTCACCCACTGTGAGACCTCCACCGGAGTGATGATGCCGATCATTCGGCCTGCCTCATCCGGATTGGTTGCCGTCGACGCCACCTCGGCGGCGGGCGCCCTGAGCGTCGACTGCGCCGAGTTCGACGCCTACTACTTCTCGCCGCAGAAGGTCTTCGGTGCCGAGGGTGGCCTGTGGGCGATGTTGTGCTCCCCCGCCGCACTCGAACGTATCGATTCGCTGGCGGCCACACGATGGGCGCCTCCGTCGATAGACCTCGCAGTCTCACTGCAGAATTCACGCAAGGACCAGACGCTGAACACGCCGGCTCTGGCCACGCTATTCCTCTTCGCCGACCAGGTGGAGTGGCTGCTGGGCCGGGGCGGCATCGAGTGGGCCCAGCAGCGGTGCCGCATCTCATCGGAGACCGTGTACGGCTGGGCCGAGGCCAGCGATTACGCCAAGCCGTATGTCGACGACGCGGCCAAACGCAGCCTGACCGTGGCCACCATCGACCTCGACGACTTGGTGGATGCGGGCGCCGTCACCGCAGCCCTGCGGAGCAACGGCATCGTCGACCTCGAGGCATATCGCAAACTGGAGCGCAACCAGGTGCGCATTGCCATGTTCCCCAACGTGGAGCCCAGCGACCTGGAGCGGCTGACCAAAGCCATCGACTGGATCGCAGCCCGCTTGTGAGACGTCCGGGCCCGGCCGCCCGCTAGGGTCGGGCCCGTGCCTCAGTTGATCTTGATGCGTCACGCCAAATCCAACTGGAACGCTCCCGAAAGTGTCGACCGAGAGCGTCCCCTCAACGAGCGTGGAGCGGCGGCGGCCCGGATCATGGGGCGGGTCCTGACCTGGGCCGACCAACGACCCGACCTGGTCTTGGCATCGCCGGCAGTGCGCGCCCGCTCCACCGCCGAGTTGGCCGCCGAAGCCGGAGGCTGGGAGGCGGAGATCCGCATCGCCGAGCCTCTCTACCCGGGAAGCCCGCAGGACCTCTTGGACGTCGTAGCTGCCGAAGCCGGCGACGCCAAGCGGATCCTCACCGTGGGCCATGAGCCTGCAACCTCCGAAACAGCCTCACTACTGCTCGGTGATGCCACACTGCGCATGGCGACGGCGGCGGCGGCCTCCTTTGAGGTGGTTTCCTGGGATTCCCTCGAGCCCGGCAGCGGCATGCTGCTGTGGATGCTGGCGCCTCGGCTCTTCACCGACGGCGGCTTCGACCTGAAGTAGGCGCACGCCGTCTGTTCGCCGGCTACTCAGGCTTGGCCGATGTCGTCGGCCCAGGCCTCGGGGCGACGCCGCTGGTACTCGGCAACCAGCTTGCGCGTCTTGGAGTCCTCGATGGTCACCGTCTTGGTCCCCCGGCTGTTGAGCAGACTGATCTCGCCGGCAAACAGCGAGTCGTCGCCCACCACCACCACGGGGATGGATCGCTCCAGGATGGCCTCGGCGCAGGCGCGGCACGGAGGCCGGGTGGTGTGAAGCACGGCGTCCTCGCAGCCGGCCTGCGGATCGACCGCACGCAGGCAATCGATAACCCCGTGAGCCGTGGGGTCGCCCTCTTGCACCCTGCGGTTGCGGCCGGCGGCAACCAGTGATCCGTCACGAACCAGAGCAGCGCCGTCGGGAATGCCCCCTTCCCGGTGGCCGATCTCAGCCTGTTCGAGGGCGAAGCGATACGGCTCGATCAGATCGTCGACCTCACGGCCGCGCAGGATGGGCATCAAGGGATCGTACCGGACACAGAGGCACCCACCCTCTGCTCCAGAAGCACTTGGCCAAATCACCGGCACTGCAGATAGCGGATAGGGTGCCGACCGACAACCGTCTTGGGGGAGCCTTCATGCGCCGATGCCTGATCCTGGTTCTGAGCGCCGCCCTGGCCACGGCGTGCTCCAGCAATCAGCCGCCAGCCATCACCGAACCGCCGAGCGCCACCTTCGAGCCCTCCTCGCTCTCACAAGGCTGGCGGCGGGTGCCCCACGTGGAGAGCGTATTCGGCGGTCTGGAGAACCAGAGCATGTGGTCGGTGGCAGCTTGGAGCGGAGGAGTTGCTGCTGTCGGGTTCGACTACTCCGGCGGCGACTCAGACGCGGCCGTGTGGATTTCACCGGACGGAGCGAACTGGACCAGAGCACCCCACGACGAGACCGTATTCGGCGGCGACGGAGACCAAGGCATGACCGCCGTCACCGCCTGGAACAACGGCTTGGTGGCAGTCGGCAGCAACGCTTCCTTCGGCGGCGAGCTAGAAGATATCTGGGTCCACTCGAAGGGTCTCAACCTCGGAAGCCTGGAGCTGTTGCCCGGCGACTCTGCTGCTGCCGTGTGGACTTCCGCTGACGGCAGCATTTGGGATCGAGTTGCCCATGATGAGGCTGTCTTCGGAGGGAACGGGTATCAGACCATGGCTTGGATCACTGCCTGGAGCGGAGGCCTTGCCGCCGTGGGAACAAGCGGTACGGATGCTGCTGTCTGGGTATCCGCCGATGGCGTCTCCTGGGAAAGGATCCCCAACAATGATGAAGCCCTCGGGGGTCCCGGCATGCAGATCATGACATCGGCGGCGGCTTGGGGTGAGGGACTCATCGCCGTCGGCGCTGAAATGTCCGACACCACCGCCCATGCCGCGGTCTGGATGTCTCGAGACGGAGTCAGCTGGACACGCGTGCCCCATGATGCGACAACCTTCGGAAACGCCGGCGCTCTAATCGGGATGACGTCAGTAGCCGTTCGCGACAACGGCCCGATCGCCGTTGGATGGACAGTCGACGACTACTACATGTTGCCGACGATATGGACTTCACTCGACGGCACTGCCTGGGTTCAGCTGGCCCACGACGCCGCCGTGATCGGCAGCGACGAAGTCCGGTTTGTCATGTCGATCACAGCGTGGAGCGAAGGCCTGGCAGTAGTCGGCTGGGAAGATCTCAGCGCCGAGATGAACGTGGTCGTGTGGATTTCGGCTGACGGCTCGACCTGGTCCCGCGTCCCCCACGATCCGGAGGTCTTCGGCGGCAACGGAATGCAGCAGGCCTTCTCAATAGCCGCCTGGGACGGCGGGGTAGTCGCCGTGGGCGCCTACCGCGAGTACGCGGGGGAAGGCTACGACGCGACCGTCTGGTACTGGACCCCCAACTAGCCCTTCACCACGCCGAGGGGCCGCAGCCGGGCCACCGGCGCTGCCAAACCGGCCCTGGCACACACGTCGATGACCTCATCGACGTCCTTGTAGGCGTAGGGGGCCTCCTCCGCCAGCAGCCGCACCGACCCGGGACGCACCGTGATGCCCTGCTCCTCCAGTCCCCGCTTCACCTCGATGCCGGTGTGCTGCTTCTTGGCCTTCTTGCGGCTCATGAGCCGGCCGGCACCGTGAGCCGCGGTGGCAAATGCCGGGTTGCCCTCTACCCCACGCAGCACCCATGAGGCGGTCCCCATGCTCCCCGGGATGAGCACCGGCTGGCCGACACTCCGCAGATCATCGGGCAGCTCGGGGTGCCCCGGCCCAAACGCCCGTGTTGCCCCCTTACGATGTACACAGAGCGTGCGCTCCTTGCCGTTCACCATGTGCCGCTCGATCTTGGCCAGGTTGTGCGCCACATCAAACACCAGGTCCATGCCCAGCTTGGTGGTTCCCAACGCGGCGGCGAAGGCCCTCCTGGTGCCGTCGGCCAGCACGTGGCGGTTGGCCCAGGCGAAGTTGGCCGATGCCGCCATCGCCCCCAGGTAGCGCTCGCCCTCCTTCGACCGCACCGGCACGCAGGCGAGCTGGCGGTCGGGAACCTCGATGCCGTGGCGGCTCATCGCCTTCCCCATCTCGGCGAGCTGGTCGGTGCAGGTCTGGTGCCCCAGGCCGCGGCTGCCGCAGTGGATCATCACCGTGACCATGCCCGCAGCCAGCCCGAAGGCCTCGGCGGCCTCGGGGTCCTCGATGCGGTCCACCACCTGAATCTCGAGGAAGTGGTTCCCGGCACCCAGCGAGCCGAGCTGCCCCCCACCTCGTTCCTGGGCCCGATCGGACACCACAGCCAGATCGGCTCCTTCCGATGTGCCGTGCTCCTCGCAGCGCTCCAGGTCCCCGGGCACACCGAAGCCGGCATCGAGTACGGCGGCAGCGCCTCGCTCAAGCACGGCCTTCAAGAGCCGCTTTCCGGCAATCGAGCCCTTGCCCAGGCCCCGGGGCACCCGGGCGTCCAGCTCACCCATGATCAGTCCCTGGTGGCGTCTGAAGGCGGTCTCGTCGAGATTCGACGCCAGGAGCCGCACCCCGCAGCAGATGTCGAAGCCGACCCCTCCCGGTGAGACGACCCCACCGGAATCGACATCGGTGGCCGCCACCCCGCCAATGGGAAACCCGTAGCCCCAGTGAATGTCGGGCATGGCGAACGAGGCCTCGACGATGCCGGGCAGGTGGGCCACGTTGGCCACCTGGTCTATGGCCCTGTCGGACTCCGCCTTGGAGAACAGGGCTTCGGAGGCGAACACCCGCCCGGGCACCCGCATGCCGCCCTCGGGAGACAGCTCCCACGTCACCGCTCCGGTACGCCGAAAGGCCATAGGAGCACTGTAGGCCTAGACGTCGAAGATCACCCGAGCCCGCCAGCCTGTGCTGGTCTCCACCACTTCGAGGTCGTGGTAGGTGACGGCCTTCACCGGAGGGCCCGCCAGCTCGACCCCTTCAACAGGCGACCCCGAGGCGGTGCCGACGACCCTGCCCTGCCCCATCTCGGCAACCCGGAACGACGTGAAGACCAAACCTTCGATCTCGGCAATCGCCAGGATCTCGGAGAGCCAAGCGACCAGCAACTCGTCGAGGCCCTGCCCTTCCGCTTCGATGTGACGCTCCTCGGCCACCGGCGCCGCCGGCGGGCCGAAGGTGAGGCCGAACATGCCGAAGGCGGCGTTCGCAAAGACCTCCTCGAGCGTGGACCCATAGGCAACGATCCCGGTATCCGCGGTGTGGGCGAGGATCTCGTAGCGGGCCATGGAGGGCTCAGCCCTCCTCCCACCACCAGGACAGGCCGATCAGGCCGGGGCCGGTGTGCGCCACCATGACCGCGCCGAACTCGGCAACCAGCGCCGTCTCCGGCTCGACCTCGGCCCGAACCCGCTCGAGCAGGCTTTCCGCCTCCTCGCGAGCCATGGCATGGAGCGCGATGACGTGCAGACGAGCCCCGTCCACCCGGCTCTTTCGCCACAGCTTGATGAGCCGATTGAGGGCACCGCGCCGGCTGAAGGCGGGACGAAGCCGGCCGATACGTCCCCGCCGCAGTTCAAAAAGCGGCTGCACGCCGAGACGGTGGGCGAGACCGCCGACGATGCCGTTCACCCGGCCGCCTCGAATGAGGTACTCGAGCGTCTTCAGGGCCCCATAGAGGCGAGCCTCGTCTGCGACCTCCCGAGCCGCCGCCTCCACCGCGTCCAGCGAAGCGCCCGACGCGGCCACCTTGGCCGCATGAAGCGCCACCAGTGCCAGTGCCCCCGCCGAAGTGCCGGTGTCCACCAGGCGCACGTCGACACTGGATTCACCGGCTCCCACACTTGCGGCCCGGTGGACGCTGCTGAGCCCTGATGCCACGGTCAGAATCACCGCTCCGTGCTGCGCCCCATCGAGCACCGCGGCAAAAGCGCCCGGAGGAGGGCCGGCCGTTGACACCCCCTCGTCGAAACGCTCCACGAGCTCCTGAAGCGGAAGCTCTCCGTCGCGATAGGAGACACCACCAAGCGTCACCACCGTAGGAACGATGATGATGCCGTTCTCAGCAGCCGTCGCGGCATCAAGGGCCGCCGTCGAATCGGTGATGACCCGAACGCCCATGCTTGTGTCACCTCGTTGCCGAGACCCTACTCGACTCCGACCCACGCCAGGTCCGGTCACTCTCGTCTGGGGTCCTGGTCAAAAACCAGGCGATACAGATAGGCCCCCGCCTCTCGCGGCCGGGCCGGAGCGTTGCCCATCGCCCGCTTCACCCACTGCGGCAACACAACGGCAAACCCCAGCACCACGCCGACGCGGCCCCGAGTGACACCAAGGACTACCGGCAGCACGATCTGTGCCACAAAACAGCCCACCGAGGTCATCCGTGCCAGCTTGCCCAGGGCAAGGCCGAGGCTCAGCACCACGGTGCCCTCCCAGGCCATGTAGACGGTGGAACCGAGGGCAATTCCCATGGCCCGGCCACCCGAGCCGCGCAGGAAGATCGACCAGTTGTGCCCGATGGCCGCGGCTCCGGCGGCAAGAGCGGCGATCATCGGCCGAGAACCGGCCATCGGCACCACCGCGGAAACGCCCTTGCCGATGTCGAGCAGGCCGGCCAGCGCCATCGGCCAAAACCCGGCGGCCACCCCAACGCCGCTGCCCGAGACGGTGCCGGTGCCGACGTTGCGCAGGTCGGCCCCCGAGAAGACACGAGCAACGACGTAGGAGAACGACACCGATCCCAGCAGGTAGGCGCCGAGCAGGTACCCGGCGATGACAAGAGCACTCATGTCGTGAAGACGCTAGTGATCCGGAGTCGCGGCGTCAGTCTCGGCTCGTGTCTCTGTCCCGCAGATTTCGCCTCAAGCGCCGGCTCCCCGTTACCGGCAGCCGCACCACCATGCGGGCACCGCCACGGCTGCCAGTCTCCACGGTCACGGTCCCACCGTGGGCTTCCACCGTCTCTCGCACCACGGCGAGGCCCAGGCCGGCGCCCCCGGCATCCCGGGTGCGGCCCTCCTCCAGCCGGGTGAACCGGTCGAACACACGCTCGCGGTCTTCCTCGGGGATGCCGGAGCCGTCGTCCTCCACAACGATCCGGACCTCCTTGCGATCACGCTGCACCTCGAAGCTCAGCCGGCTGTTGGCATGGCGCGCCGCGTTGTCGATCAGATTGCGCACCACTCGCCTCAGGCCCAACGCATCACCGCGGGCCGATGCATCCGCCACCGCGGAGAGATCCACTTCCAGAGCCTCGACGTGACCCGCTTCGGAGACCACCAGCTCCCCCAGATTCACTTCTTCGGTGCGAGCAACGATCACGCCTTCATCGGCGCGGGCCAGGGCCAAGAGATCGTTGACGAGCCGTTCCATACGCCTGCTCTCCTCCAGCACGCCCATGCCGACCCCGGTCCAATCCATGAGGCCGGGATGGGTGAGGGCCACCTCGATCTGGGTACGAATGGACGCCAGAGGACTTCTCAGCTCGTGGGAAGCATCGGAGACGAACCGGCGCTGCCGCTCGGCGGACCTCTCCAGACGCTCAAGCATGCGGTTCATGGTCCCGGCAAGGCTGCCTATCTCGTCGTCGGTGCCGGGATCGGGCACGCGCTGATCCAGAGCCTCGGCGCCTATCTCGGCAACGCGGGCCCGAATCGCTTCGACCGGCTGCAGGGACCGACCCACAACAAGCCAGGTGAGCAGGGCCAGCCCGAGAACGAGCGCGGGCACTACCAGAGCGATGACGGTGCCAAACGTGTCCACACTCGAACGCACCGAGGCCAGCGAGGGCAGCACCACCGTGGCGCCGGCAAGGCCGGCCAGCACCGACGGGCCTTCCGCGCCGGCACCCAGGTAGGTCAGGTCCGGATAGTCGGGCACACCGTTGCCTCTCATGCAGGCCGAGTAGCTGAAGAGAGCGGTGTTGATGCGGCCTTCGACCGCAGCCTGATTCAGCACGTCGATACCGAGGAAAGCAGAGTCGACGACACGATTGCACACGAGGGCAGCCTCGCCGACGCGCTCATCGATCAGCAGCGATCCGGCCAAACACTGGTCGTAGGCCGCATCGAATGCCTCGGACGCCACAACATCGCGGAACCCCTCATAGGTAACGTAAGGATTGCCCACGGCATCCACCGCTACCTGCTCACAGTGCCCGATCGACTGGACCATCGGATCGCTGGCGGCGATACACGCTTCGTAGGCGGCCACGGTCTCCTCATCGAGAGCGGCCAGAGCAAAAAAGCCGTCCATCTGCCGGCGCGAGTTGCCGTATGCCTCGGCCAGGATCGGCGAGCACGTGCCCTCGACGATGTCGCCGGATATCTCAAAGGGGTCAACGGTTACGCCGAGCGACAGCAGGCCCAGCTCGGTGACCACCCCGTTGTTGAGCTCCTGCTGAGCCTCGACCAGATTGGCGGTGAGTGCCCTCCGCACATCGCTGACCAGGGCACGTCGGGTGAACACCAACAGCCCCATGCCGGCCGCCATGAGCGTTGCCGCCACGATGATCGTCGTGACCAGCGTGATACGCGACCTGACCGAACGGAAGAGTGCCATCAATCCTCGGTGAGTCGATAGCCGACGCCGCGTACGGTCTGCAGTGAGGCGCGACCGAAGGGCCGATCGATCTTGTTGCGCAGATATCCGATGTACACCTCGACCACGTTGGGGTCGACCTCAGAGTTGGCGCCCCACACCGCCTCAAGCAGCTTGAGTTTGGGCACCACCTTGCCGGGCTGTTTGGCCAGCTCTTCGAGCAACGCAAACTCGCGTCGGGTGAGATCGACGTACGTGCCGGCTCGCTCACAGGTACGGCTTGCCGGATCCAGGTGCAGGTCGCCCATCTCGTAAACGGCGGATCGGCCCCCAACGCTGCGGCGAGTCAGCGAGCGCAGCCGGGCCAGGAGCACCACGTAGGAGAATGGCTTGGACAGGAAATCGTCGGCACCGGTATCAAAGGCCTCAGCCTCGTCGTATTCGCCGTCCTTGGCCGTGAGCATGAGGATCGGCGTCCAGTTGCCTGCCGCCCTGAGTTCGGCACACACCTTGTAGCCGTTCATCCCGGGCAGCAGGATGTCGAGCACGATGGCGTCGTACTGCTCCGATTGCGCCTTGGCGAATCCGTCCAGCCCATCGAGCGCCAAATCCACCGAGTAGCCCTCCGCCTCCAGGCCCCGCTGCAGCGCCTCGGCCAGGCGCCTTTCGTCTTCGACAACCAGAAGTCTCATAGGTGTCGATTATGCCAGAACGCCGTACTGTTACCTGAGGATATTTCTCAGGTTTCCTATGCCGGCTTCTCAGCTATGAGGGTGTACATGAGCGGCACCAAATTACGCTGCCGGTCGGGCAAGCGCCAGCGGCCGTCATCCCCGACCACCATGCTGGGCAGGCCCTGCCACTCCACCTCACGATGTTCACGAAACGCGGTGAGCCGGAGGCCGACATCAAGGAGCGCGGACACGATCTCGGCCAGGCCGTGATTCCACTCGTAGGTGCGGGAGTGCTCGATGGCACCCTCTCCCACATAGGAGTGATCCATGTCGTCGACGATGGGCTCCGGCGTCTCGAAGTAGGGATGGCCCACCACCAGCATGTCGTCCTCCGGCCGCCAGCTGAGACTCAGCAGCACCGGGTGGCCTTCCCGCATGAAAAAGATGCCCCCAGGGGCAAGGAAGTGGTCGATCACCTCGGCCCAGCCCTTTGTGTCCGGCAGCCAGTTGAGCGCCCCCACTCCGGTGTAGACGATGTCGAACTGCTCCTCGAGCACCTTGGGGGTGTCGTAGAGCTCGGCAACGATGAACCGCCCCGGCACCCCGCTCTGCTCACTGAGGCGGCGCGCCTCGGTGATGGCCACGTCGGAGAAGTCCACCCCGGTGACCTCGGCGCCGAGCCGGGCCAGCGACAGGGTGTCCATGCCGAAGTGACACTGCAGGTGCAGCAAGCGCCGGCCGGCAACATCACCAAGGAGAGCCCGATCGAAGTCGACGACGCCGCTGACATGTGTCTCGTCCTCGACGAACTGGGCCACGGCATACTCGTCCGAAGAAAGATGAATCGGAACCCGTTCGTCCCAGTTGGCCAGGTTGGCTTTTCGATACTCATCGAGAGGCATGGCACGCTCCGTTGCCCAACAGCCTAGGACCGGCCCGTCCCGGCGCCTAGCTCCCGGCATGCCCGGGTGGTGATGGCTCGCCTCAACCACTAGGTTCCGCGGGGAACTGCGCAGACCGGAGGGATCATGGTGGCAATGCTCCTGGCCCAGGAGGTCGTGGACACGGCCCTGACCAACTCCTGCGGGGATCCGCCCGGAGTGGTGTGTGAGTGGATATACAACCTGACCGGCAACGGGACCACAGCCAAGTTCGTCGAGTGGCTGGTGGCCAAGCCGTTGGAGGTGGTCCTTGTCCTGCTCATCGCCTTTGTACTCAACCGGCTGCTGCGACGCGCCATCCGGCGGCTCGTCGAGCGGCTCATCACACAGCGGGAGCAACGTGCCCGTCAGCGCGAGGAAGAGGAAGTGCAGGACGGCCGCTTCGCCAACCTGCGCGAGCGGGCCCTGGAGAAGGCAAGCTTCCTGGCCGGCCAAGCCGAGCGGGGCAAACAACGCGCCCAGGCGCTGGGGACCGTACTGCGCAGCATCACCTCGCTGCTGATCTACGGCACGGCCATCGTCATCGTGCTCGGCGAATTCGGTGTCAACCTCGGACCGCTGGTTGCCGGCGCCGGTATCGTCGGCGTGGCCCTGGGTTTCGGCGCCCAGAGCCTGGTGAGGGACTTCCTCAGCGGAATCTTCATGCTCATCGAGGACCAGTACGGAGTCGGCGACATCATCGACGTGGGTGACGCCACCGGTGTCGTCGAGGAGATCAAGCTGCGCATCACCCGGCTGCGCGATGTAAACGGCACGGTGTGGTTCATCCCCAACGGGGAGATCCGACGCATCGGCAACAAGTCACAGCAGTGGGCCCGGGCTGTCCTCGACATCGGGGTTGCCTACGACACCGATATTGGGCATGCGGTTCGGGTCATCAAAGAAGTCGCCGACGGCATCTGGCAGGAGCAAATCGAGACGGCGACAGTGCTCGAGGAGCCCGAGATTTGGGGGATCGAAGAACTCGGAGACAACGCCGTCGCCATCAGGCTGGTCTTCAAGGTGGAACCCGGGGAGCAGTTCGCCACCGCCCGGGAGACCCGCAGGCGTATCAAGGCGGCGTTTGATCGTGAGGGCATCGAAATCCCCTTCCCCCAGCGCACGGTGTGGATGGCCAAGGAGAAGGAGACGTCCTCAGTCCCCGAAGAGGATTCGGCCGGTTTCGAAGCCAAGGGTGCCGCCGAGGACGCCGGCTGACGCAAAGCGGGCGCGGCCCAGAAGGAATGCGTCGCCAGTTGCGGATCGAAGCCCTGCAATCGGGTGGATTGCCCACAGGAGCAGGGGTGGGCGCGGCTCGGTGACACCGAGGTGACGGAATACCGCCGGCGTCAGAAGCTGTGCCGTTCTCGATCGAGTCCACGACTGGCGCCCGGCAGCCGCCTACGATGCCACCGGTATGTCCATCCCTCCTGAGCGCCGCATCTATGGGAACCGCACCCTGAACCTGCGCCGGATTCGCGCCATCGGCTACGACCTCGATTACACACTTGTGCACTATCGAGTCGAGGAGTGGGAACGCCGGGCCTTCGATCAGGCAGTTGAGGCACTCGCCGGCACCGGCTGGCCCACCGACTCGCTCGCCTTCGATTCATCCCAGGTGATACGCGGCCTCATCATCGATCTGGAGCTGGGCAATCTGGTGAAGCCGACACGTTTCGGGTATGTGATCCGGGCCGCCCACGGCACCCGATTCCTCGATTTTGAGGAGCTGAGGCGCTCCTACGCCGGCACCTTGGTCGATCTCAACGAGCCGCGCTGGGTGTTCCTCAACACCCTCTTCAGCCTCTCGGAGTCCTCACTCTATGCCCAGCTGGTCGATCTGCTCGATGCCGGCCGGCTGGGAATGATGAACTATTCCGACCTCTACCACCGGGTACGCTCCACCATCGACGAGACCCATTTGGCCGGCACCGTCAAGGACGAGATCCTCGCCGACCCAGACCGATTCATCGAGCCCGACCCCGAGGCCGTCACTGCGCTGCTCGATCAGCATCACGCCGGCAAGCGGCTTCTCTTGATTACAAACGCCGACTGGGCATACACCCGGCGCATGATGGCCTACGCCATCGACAGACACCTGCAGGGCAACACGACTTGGCGGGACGTCTTCGACCTCGTGATCGTCTCGGCGGCGAAGCCTGCTTTCTTCTCCGAACAGCGCCCCCTCTATCGGGTTGTCGACGAAGACCAAGCCCTGCTTCAGCCGCACCATGGCGATCTCGAGCCGGGGGCCGTCTACTTCGGTGGCAGCGCCATCCAGATCGAGGAGCACCTCGGCCTCTCCGGAGACGAGATCCTCTACGTGGGCGATCATCTCTTCGCCGATGTGCACGTCTCGAAGGCACTCCTGCGCTGGAGAACGGCGCTGATCCTGCGCGAGCTCGAAGGTGAGATCGAGGCGATGGAGGCCTTCGCCCCCAGCGAGAATCTCCTGACCGGGCTCATGGCGGAGAAGGAAACGCTGGAGCGCCGCGTCGCCGAGGTGCGCCTCGACCGGCTGCGCTCGAGCCACAACTACGCAGCGGCACCCGAGGGCCTCTCCGACCCCGATGCCGAACTGGCCGATCTCCAGCAACAGATCGTCGGTCTGGATGATCGTATTGCCCCTCTGGCCAAGGCGGCGGGCGAAATCCGCAATCAGACCTGGGGGCCGCTCATGCGATCCGGCTACGACAAGAGCCTCTACGCCCGCCAGGTGGAGAGATACGCCGACGTGTACACCTCACGGGTTTCGAACTTCCTTTTTGTGACCCCTTACGCTTTCCTACGCGCCGCTCACAGCACCCTGCCCCACGACCTGGGCTGAGCATCCGGTCGCGGCACCGTCTACAGAAGCCTTTGCAGCCGGTAGCCGGACCGCTCCTCGGCCCGTTCTGCAGCCGCCATCAGCTCGCCGGCCCGCTCACTCAGCGCCCGGCTGCGCGACCCGAGCAACCCTCCCACCACAAGACCCCTGATCAGGGATCGGAATCCGTCGCGATCGAACCACAGAACGCCCCGGTGCTCGTGCAGGCTCAGCAGCGCCGCCACGTCCTCGTCCTCCAGGAGCTTTGTGAGCATACGGCGCAGGCCTCCGGCAGATCCCCTGGTCTTGCCCCACTCCCTGATGACTGCGGCATGACGAATCAGGATCGGAAGCAAGCGGGACCATACCTCGGCGCCATCGAGCGGAAGCCGTTCCGGGTGCAGGCCGGCCAGCCGCCCTCCCGGGAAACGCCGCAGTGCGGCCCACACCGCCAACCAGCCCACGTCAAAAGTGGGAGGACGCCGGTCGAGCGCGGTGGCGGCCGCGGCCATGCCGGCCAGATCCCCGGGAAGTGAAGTGAGTGCACGGCGCCGGTCGATGGCCTGCCCCGCCTGCGCCGCCTCGTCGAGCACACGGCAGAAGGCTGCCTCTACCTCCGGGTCGTCTGCAGGAGCTTCACCCTCAAGAGCGGGGCGCGCCGCGACCACCAGGCCCATGACCGCGCTGCGGAGCGGCTCGGTACGGAGCTCCTCGAGAGCGGCGGCGACGCCGCGGACACCGGCCCCGTCGAGGCGCCGGGCGAGGGCGGCATACGCCCCGGTGGTGTCGCCGACCTCACGGAACTCCCAATACACCCGGTGCTCGTAGGGCCCCAGCGAGACCAGCAGCCCATCTTCGGCAAGATCGCGGCTGCGGCGCAGGTACTCGAGGCCGGCGACTTGATCGCGGTAGATCACATAGTCGTCGTGCCCGGCCCGCAAGCCCAAACCTTCCACCAATCCACGGCGGCGCACCTCGCCGCTCGACGTGTGCCGGAACGGCGCCGAATCGGACAACCGCCCTTCCGCCGCGCCCGGCCCGTTGTTGAACAAGACCAGCGATGCCTCCCCGCCGCAGAGATTCGAGTAGGCGTAAACGTCCTCAAGTACCTCACCCTCCCTCGAACACACGTCGTAGAGGCTGAAACCGGCCGACTCGGCGAACACCCGGCGGCGACGCAGCAGTGGGTAGATCTGACGTTGGTGCCGCTCCAGGAGCCGATCGTCGGGCTTCTCATCCCACTGCGCACCGTGGTACTCCATGCCGTACTGCTCGGCAAGGCCCTCGAGCTGGCCGTGGCCCAGCATCGGCAGCCCCGGCATCGTGGCCAGCAGGGTGCAGACCCCGAAGTACTTGTCGTCATCCCCGTATCGACCGATGGCCGGCTCCTCATCCGGGTTGGTCATGTAGTTCACAAAACGTCCCAAGATCGCCGGATTGAAGGCCAGCACCCTCTTCAGAAGCTGCCGATGGCCGGCGTTGTCCTCGGCCGCGGTCATGTGCAGAAAGGCGCTGTTGTACACCCGGTTCATGCCGAGAGTGCGCACGAAGTAGCCCTCTAGCATCCAGAAGGCCTCGGCAAGCAGGAGGGTGCCGGAGGCCTCGGCGGCAACTCGGTCCACGACCTCTCTCCAGAACTCCTCCGGCATGTGCTGGTTGAACTCCTCGACGCTCATGCCGTGCTCGTACCGTGAGGGGATGGCCCCTCCCATGTCCGGTGCCGGGTACCAGAGGCGCTGGACGTGCAGTCGGGCCAGGGTCATCGCCGCGTCGAAGCGGATGATCGAGAACCGGCGAGCCACCTGAACGATCGTCTCGATGACCGCCCGGCGCGCTTCGGGGTTCAGGTAGTCGATCTGGGCAGTGTCGTTCCAGGGCGTGTCGGTACCGTCGTTGCCGTGATAGATGAAACGATCCTCGCCGGTGGCCCGATCGTGCCGGCGAAAGACGACGGCGGCATCGGTGCCGTCCCAATAGTGGTCCTCTATCTGGATCTGGACCCGGGGATCGGAAGACAAATCGGGCCCGGTGAAGGTGTATCCCGGGAACGGCGGCTCCTCCAGAGTGAGGAACCGGTCTGGGTGCTCGATGACCCAGCGGCCGTCGATGCCGGAATGATTGGGGACCATATCGCAGGCGAGCCGAATCCCTCGCGCCTGCGCCCGCCGCCCCAAGTCGGCGAGAGCGTCCTCGCCTCCCAATTCGGTGGCGATCTGGTAGTCGTGTACGGCGTAGGCGCTGGCGAGAGCCCCCCTGTTGCCCCGCAGCTGCTTGATGCGCCTCGATGCCGGGCTGCGCTCCCAGATGCCGATGAGCCACAGCCCGGTGATGCCCGCTGCGGCCAGGGCATCCAGCTCCTGGTCGGGGATATCGTCGAGCCGCCTGAGCTCTTCGCCGCGGCGCCTCGAGAGCTGATCAAGCCATACAAGTGCGTGCTTGCACAAGAGCACAACGCCGAGCATCCAGTCGTCGTCAACACTGAAACGCTCCTCGGCACCGGCCGCCCCCTCCAGCGTCTCGGCATCAAGAAGCGTCACCGGGCCCCGGCGCCTCTCCTCCTGATCCTCACCCATCAGATCGAGCGCCCAGAGGGTTCTGCCTAGCAGCGTGACGTAGTCCTCTCCGAGCAGCCCGGCCCAATTGGTGCGCAGGTAGTGGATCTGCCCACTGAGTGAGGTGGGGGAAGCGCGCACAGGACCGTGAAGCGTCTCGAGCAACGAGCTGCCGGTCGGCCACGGCGCCGAGTCCGCAGCAAAACATTCTGCGATGGCATCGATCGCCTGCCCGTAGGCGTCAAGAGCCCTCAGCTCGGCGTCGTCGTGGAGCTCACGGAACCTGGAGAAAGCCGGATTCCTGTTGGCCATATACACCATCAGAAGCTCGCCCAGCACCAGATCGGCGTTGGGTCGTCCCGCGGTCTCACCCCCAAGGTGCTCGCCCGGGCTGCGCTCGCCGGAGAACACCGGGGTCGCCGGGAAGGCGGCGGCAAACGACAGCAGCAGACGCTCCGCCTCGTCCCCAAGCCGCTCCTCCAGATGACGACGAGCAGATGCCAAGGTGCCGCCGCGGGCCTCGCCCCCCCATGAATCGACCACCCGGCGCAGGGCCTCCTGGACCAGAGCACTCGCCAGCAGATCGGCTCCGTGTACGGCGCGCTCGGGGAATCGATGCACCTCCCGAACACGATTGATGGCGTCGGCCAGATCTTGTGCTGCCGCCGGGTCACCAAGAGCCAACGGGCCGGTCTCGACAAAAAGGGCAGAGTCGATGGCGTAGCGGGCGCGCGCCGAAACACAGACCTGAAAGGCCCTCAGATCGCCATCAGGTTCGGTGGGATCCGACATGCCGTGCCGCCAGCCTATCCCGGTTGTGCTCGCCGGCCCCGAGTGCCTAGGAAAAACCCGGTGTCGCACCGGCCGGCGCCGCCGCCATGGCCGTGAAGGGGCACCCATCGCGGCACAACTCGCCGCACCCCGGGGAACAGACCGAGACCGCCACCGTCTGCAACCGCCCCCGGGCCTCGAGAAATCGAATCATGCCGGCAACAACACTCCGGTCCAGGCCGAGGCGTCGTGCCAGTTCGTCCACAGCCGGCGGTCTCTCGCTGCGTTCGATCTCGGTCAGCAGGCGGCGCAGCACGGCGTCACCCGAACCCCAGCAGCCGGCCGCCCTGAAACACGGCAAAAGCCCCCACCCACGCCACTACCGTCTGCCCAAGAATGCTGGTCCACATCCACCTGCTCCCCAGCTCGCTGCGAATGGCACCGACCGCTGCCACGCACGGCGTATACAGAAGCACAAACACCATAAACGCCAGTGCGGCGAGCGGCCCATGGCCGTTGCTCGACTGCTCCAGGCCCTCCCGCACCGCCAACACGAGATCGGCCGGCCTCTCCCCACCGTCGCCCAGATCGATGCCGGTCACGCTGGGGATGGCGCGAAGCGCGTCGCCGGTCGCCTCGAGGAAGCCCATGCCGATCTCCCCCAGATCCTCCAAGACGCTCTGGTCTTCGGCCGCTTCGGCCGCCGTGGTCAGCCCGTAGGTCTCCGAGAGTGTGCTCACCACGATCTCCTTGGCCACGAAGCCGCTGGCCAGAGACCCCGCCTGCTCCCAAGCCCCGAACCCAAGGGGATCGAACGCGGGAGCAATCACACGGCTTCCGGCGGCAAAAGCGCTGTCCTCGATGTCGACCTCGCCGAAGCCTCCATCGCCTCCGAGAGGGATGGCAAGCAGCAGCCACACCACAACACTCGCCGCAAGAATGAGGGTTCCCGCTACCTTCACGAAGACGAGTGTGCGCTGCCGCACAAAACGGTGAATGGTGCGCCTATCGGGCCACCGCAGCGCCGGGAGCTCCATGACCAGTGGCACCCGCTCCGGCTGCCGCAGCACGGTTCGGCTGAGTATCGCCCCGAGAACGACGGCCACGGCGATACCCAACAAGTACATGGAGAACACCACGGTGCCCAGACTCCGCGGGAAAAAGATCGAGGCCATCAGCACATAGATGGGCAGGCGGGCACCACACGACATGAACGGCACCAGGAGTCCGGTGAGAATGCGGTCTCTGCTCGAGTGGAGCGTCCGGGTGGCATACACCGCAGGTACCGTGCAGCCGAAGCCGACGAGCATCGGGAGAAAGGCATTCCCCGGCAGACCGATGGCAGCCATGGCCCGATGCATGACAAACGCGGCACGGGCCATATAACCCGAATCCTCCAGCAGGCCGAGGGCGAAGTAGAGCAACACCAGCACGGGGATGAATACGGCCACGCCTCCGACCCCGGCCAGCACCCCATCCACCAGCAGCCCCTCCACCCAGGTGCCGTCGAGCCCAACCAGACCAAGCAGGGCGATAGTCCAGCGGCTCAGCGGTCCCGAGACGACCACGTCCACCCAGTTCAGATAGGCGGCGGCAACCTCGGTGGTCAGCTTGAAGACCACCCACATGGTGAAGAAGAAGATGGGAAGCCCAAAGAAGCGGTGCAGCACCACCCGATCGATTCGTTCCGACCAATCCCGAGGCCGCTTCTCGGTCTCGACGACAACCGACCCGACAAGCTCGTGGATCCAGCGGTAGCGGCGATCGGCAACGGCGAGATCGATGTCCTCTCCGAGAGTCTCCTCAAGGACCCCGCGCCGCTCCTCCACAATCCTGAGCACCGCCTCGCCGCCCTCCAGCGATCCGAGACGTTCGACGAGGCTCTCGTGGCCGGCCAGAAGCTCAACGGCGGCCCAGCGCGCCGGCACCGCCGCAGACACCACAGGAGAAGCTTCGATGGATTCGGCGATGGCCCTGACCGCCGCTTCCAGACCGGCGCCGTAGTCGATAGCTACCGGCACCGGCTCGCCCGACGCAGAAACCACCAGACGGCGGAGATCGTCCACACCCTTCTTGCGGCGGGCAACGGTGAGAACCACGCCGACCCCCAGGGCTTCTTCCAGCCGAGTGAGGTCGAAAACGAGGCCCCTCCGCTCGGCGACGTCGGCCATGTTCAGCGCCACCACCTGGCGCAGTCCCATCTCGGCGATTTGCACAACGAGGTACAGGTTCCGCTCGAGGTTGGCGGAGTCGACCACGGTGATCACGGTGTCGGGGGCTTCATCGAGGAGAAACCCTGCCGCCATGCGCTCGTCGGCGGAGAGAGCGGCGAGGCTGTATGTGCCGGGAAGATCGACGACCTCGACTTCGATCCCCTCAGACCGGAAGACCCCACGACGCAGCTGCACGGTCTTGCCCGGCCAATTGCCCACGTGCTGAGCGCCGCCGGTGAGAGCGTTGAACAGTGAGGACTTGCCCGTGTTCGGATTGCCGGCAAGGGCCGCCGTCAGGTCGCTCACGTGTCTTCTTCCGAGGACTCCACGATGACGGCGTGCGCCGCACCTCGTCCGAGCACGATGCGGCACCGATGCAGCACGACCACCACGGGACCCGACGCCCGCCAGACGGTGACCTCGGTGCCCGGGGTAAGCCCGAGATCGGCCAGGCGGCGGACCAAACGACGGCCCGCTCTGATACCCACAAGACGCACCCGCTCCTGAGCAAAGGCGGCGCTCAGCGGGAAGGATCCCCGCGGCCGCCTCTGCCTCCGCCGCCGGTGCCGATGACCCCGGCGCTCACCGCGCATGAGTTTCCTCCGACACGGGAAGAACCGAAACCCGGCGGGCCGCTTCGCCGCCCAGGTGCACCTGTCCATGCGCCGTCGACACCAGCACCGAATCTGCCTCGCCTCGCGCCTCCACCCGCACCGAGGCGCCGGGGCGAATGCCCTCCCTCTCGAGAAACGACCGGACCGCCGGTTCGGCCTCGACGGTCACTACCTCGGCGCAAGCTCCGGCAACTAGGTCGAGCAGGCTGGCGACACCTTCGACGTCCTCCTCGGCGGCGCCCGGAGGGATGTGCCGGCCCAGAGGGCAGCTCATCGGGTCGCCCAGGAAATGTCCCAGACGATCGGCAGCTTCGGAAGGCGTCACATGCTCGAGACGACAGGCGAGATCGTCGGCCCGCTTCGGAGAGAACGCCAGGTGCTCAACCAGGAACGAGGCCCAGAGACGACGGCCCCGCAGCACCCGATTCGATACCGCCCGGCCCGCCGCAGTCAGGAGAACGCCCCGGTACGGGTGGTAGGTCGCCAAGCCGCGCTCGGCAAGTTTGCGCACCATCTGGTTCGCCGAAACCGGCGACACCTCAAGCGTCTCGGCCAGTGATGCCAAGGGCATTGGACCGCGAAGCCCGTCCTCCTCGGCAACCGCCACGGTGATGAGGTACATCTCCTCGGCTTCCGAGGTCCCCTGGGCACGTTCTTTAGGCGTGACTGAGGAATCAACGCGACGGTTTTTGGGCATGCCTAAAGATATGCCCGGCACCTCGGAGGTGGTCAGGGCCGAAAGTCCCACCAGCGCCGCACCCTCGCAGAGCCCCGAACCGTCTTGCAGAGCGACCGCCTCAGCGACCATCATTGTTCCTCCACCGGAGGAGAATCAGAGATGCTCGATCTGTCGCACGCCGGGATAACGAACGTGGCCAACGTTCATCACAACCTGTCGACGCCGGCTCTAGTCGAGCATGCGGTGCGGAGGAACGAGGGTTTGCTCGCCCACTTGGGGCCTCTCGTGGTGAGCACGGGCAAGTACACGGGACGCTCGGCGAACGACAAATTCATCATCGAAGAGCCGACGACAAAGGACGAGATCTGGTGGGGCGAGGTAAATCAACCCTTCGCCGAGGAGAACTACACCAAACTCAAGCTCGGCATCCAGTCATACCTCCAGGAGCGGGACGTCTACGTACAGGACTGCTACGCCGGCGCCGACATCGACCATCGGGTGAAGCTGCGGATCATCACCGAAAAAGCGTGGCATAGCCTCCTTGCCCGGAACATGTTCCTCCGCGAGTTCGACCCGGACCGGCTGGCCAACTTTGAGCCCGACTTCACCGTGATCGCCTGTCCCGACTACCACGCCGACCCCGACGTGCACCACACCAACAGTGAAGCGTTCATCCTGCTCAACTTCGCCGAGCGCCTGGTGATCATCGGCGGCTCGTCCTACGGCGGGGAGATCAAGAAATCGGTGTTCACCATCATGAACTACCTGCTTCCCCGCAAGGGGGTGCTCTCCATGCACGCCTCGGCAAACGTCGGCCCCAGGGGGAGGACTGCCATCTACTTCGGCCTCTCCGGGACCGGCAAGACCACACTGTCCACCGTCGGCGATCGGGCCCTGGTCGGCGACGACGAGCACGGATGGAGCAAGAACGGCATCTTCAACTTCGAGGGAGGCTGCTACGCCAAGGTGATACGCCTCTCCGCCGAGTCCGAGCCGGAGATCTACCAGACCACTCGGCGCTTCGGCACCATCCTCGAGAACGTGACCATCGACCCCGACACCAGGCACATCGATCTCAACGAGGCCCGCACCGAAAACACCAGGGCCTCCTACCCGATCACGCACCTGGACAACGTGCAGCTTGATGGCCGGGCCGGGCACCCGGTGGCGATAATCATGCTCACCGCCGACGCCTTTGGGGTGTTGCCACCCATCTCCCGGCTCTCCCTGGACCAGGCGCAGTACCACTTCATCTCCGGGTACACCGCCAAGGTGGCGGGCACCGAACGGGGTATTGATGAGCCGCAGGCCACCTTCTCCGCCTGCTTTGGAGCTCCGTTCATGCCGCTGCACCCCGCGGTATACGCCGAGCTCCTCGGCTCGCTGATCGCCGAGCACAACGTCTCCACGTGGCTGGTGAACACGGGCTGGACCGGAGGGTCATACGGGGTCGGAAAGCGCTTCAACATCGCCTTCTCGCGTGCCGCGGTGGCGGCAGCCGTCGACGGCACCATTGATGACGTCGAATATCGCACCGACCCCATTTTTGGCTTCGAGGTGCCCACCGAATGCCCCGGCATCCCATCCGAGGTGCTGGATCCCAAGAGCACCTGGGACGATCCGGACGCCTACGACGTTACCGCCCGCGACCTGGCCCGGCTCTTTGCCGACAACTTCGAGCGATTCACCGACGAGGCCTCGGCGGAGGTGGCGGCGGCCGGCCCCAAGGTGGATTGATCCGGCGAGGGCTCCGCACAACTGCTAGCGGGTCAGCACCCGGCGGAGACGCCACGCCCCCAGCAGCATGAAGGCGGCGGCGAAAGCGGCGAGCACACCGAGATGGGGCAAGATGTCGGTGATGTTGCCGTTCCGCCGCGTCAGCTCGGCAAACCCGTCGATGGCCCAGGCGTGTGGGGTGAGCTTGGCCAGGTTCTTCATGCTTTCGGGGAAAAGCTCGATCGGAGCCATGGCGCCACCGAGCGCGGCCAACCCCAGCCCCAGCAACACCCCCAGGCTCCCCGCTTGCTGGTCGTTGGAGAACAGTGCGCCCATCAGCATGGCGCCGGCGGCGCCGACCAGGGCAAACACGGCGACGATAGCCACGGCGCCTACGGGATCACCCCAATCGACTCTGAAGAGCACCAGAGTGCCCACCATGATGTAGACGCCCTGAACCAGGGCGATGCTGTAGCGCCCCAGAGTCTCACCGCCGAGGATCACCCTCGTCGATGTGGGGGTGGACAACATGCGCCGGGCCACTCCGAGACGCCGAGTCTGGATGAGGCTGGCCGATCCGGCCAGCGAGGTAAGAAACATGAAGAGCACCAGCTCCTGGCTGGAGCCGAAATCAAAGTTGCCGAGCCCTTCAAACTCCTCAAACGGCGAATCCCCCGCCTCGCGGTATACCACGGTGATGCGGCCGCTCTCATCGTCGGCCAGCCCGGCTGCAATCGGCAGCGCCTCCTCGAACGAGGCCAGACCCTGGTGCTCCACAAAACGGGCTGCTCTGATCGGCTCGGCCTCCGAGGCCACGGCGCCCCGAACCGCCTCGGCAAGCAGCATTGAGGTCTGGTCGGTCACGCGGCCGCTGAACACCACCTCGACAACCTCGCCCGCAGCCAGATCGGCGTCGTACCCGGCCGGGATGGTGAAACCGCCGTCGACGGTGCCGCGCTGCACCGCGTCGCTCATGCTCCCGGCGTCGTCGTACCGTGTCACGGACATCTCCTGAAGATCCTCCACGGCAGCCACCAGAGAATCGGCCAGCGGGCCGCCGGCGTCGGCCACATGCACACCGACCTTGGAATCGAAACCGGTGCCGTACATCGCCCCCAGCAGCAGGATGATGAGCAGAGGCAGCAGGAACACGAAAAAGATGTTCGAGCGCTCCCGCAAGAAGCGGATCGTGTTCACCAAGCCGATCGAGTAGACCTTCCTCACGGGGCCACCGCCTTGCCCAGGCGGAACTGCGCCAGCAGCCCCGTCACCACGCCAAAGGCCACCACGTAGAGGGCGGCCGGGAACACAGCGCCGATGGTGCCTTCACCGGTCAGATCACCGAGGCCGCGCAGGAACCAGGCGTGAGGCGTCAGCAGACTGAGTTTGCCCAGAAGGCCGCCGGCCTGGTAGACGGGAAAAAAGGTGCCGCCCAGCATGGCGAGAAGGAAGGCGATGATGGCCTGCAGGTTCCCCGCCTGTTCTGGGGTCTTGGCGAAAGCGGCGACAAAAAACATGATGCCCATGGCCGACAGGACGCCGGCGAGCACGAGGATGGCCACGCCCACAGAGTTGCCCCAGCTGGCATTGAGCAGGAAGGTGGTGCCGACAACAAGCACGGCCATACTTGAGATGCCGATTACAAACGAGGTGAGTGCCTTGCCGGCAACGATCGAGGTTCTGCTGATCGGGGCGGCCAGCAGCCGGGCCATGGTCCCGTTCTGTTTCTCCTCGAGCAGGCCCAGCACCCCGAACTGCACGGCGAGGAACAGGAACATGATGGCCATGCCCGCCGCATAGAAGGTCTGGGCCGACAAGATCTTCGACGCCGCCGGATCATCTCCCACCACCAGCGGCGCCGGCTCGGCCCGGGCGGCAGCGGCCAGCACCGACATCTCGGCTTCGTCGGGCATCTCACCCTGTAGCACCACCAGCGAGAAGACCGAGGTGCGCACCGTGTTCACCTCGTCGGCGTAGCCGGAGGCGATGGAGCGAGCCACCTCAGCCAGAGTGGGACTGTTCACGTTGCCGACGACGGTGACCGCGGAGGGCGCCCCGCTGTTCACCGCATCGGTGAAGCCGGAGGGCACGATGATGGCCGCGTCGACGTCGCCGTTCTCTGCCATGGTCTCGGCGGCCGCCTCGCTGGTGACGACCACAAGGTCGAAAAAGCCCTCCTCACCGAGTGGTCCAGCTTTGCTGATGGGCATCAGGATCTCGTCGACAAACACCCGGCCCATCTCGCCGCCGTCGAGGTCGACGACGGCATAGGAGACATCGAAGCTGGACGGGTCGGCAACATTGCCCAGGATCAGCGAGAAAACCAAGGCGAGTCCAAAGGGCGCCACGATGCCCCAGAGGAAGGCGCTGTGATCGCGGATGCGCTGCCGCAGGTCCTTGAGAGCAATCGTCACCGCCGCCATAACGCCCCCCTATTCCTCCCCTCCAAGCGCGGAGGCGGCAGCCGATTCCATCGCGTCGGCCTCCACCCCGATGTCGCGCAGCGCCTTGCCGGTGAGATGCAGGAAGACCGCTTCCAGGTTGGGCTCGTCGACATCGACCGAGGTCACGGCGGCGCCGGCACGGGCCGCCGCCTCCAGAATGCTTGGGAGCGCGGCGCTGGCTCCGTTGACCAGGAGGTCGATGCCGTCTTCCCGTACCGAGGCCTCCTCGACCGATGCCAGGCGCTGCAAGGCCTCCTCGGCGGCGACGACGTGCCCGGTGGCGGTCAGGCGAACTCGATCACGCTCGCCGACAACGGCGACCAGCTCCTCTCGGGTTCCCTCCGCCATGATCAAGCCCAGGTCGATGATGCCGACCCGGTCACACAGCCGCTCCGCCTCCTCCATGTAGTGGGTGGTGTACAGCACGGCCATGCCCGCCTCGCTGAGGTGCTCAACGCTCTCCAGAATGGCGTTGCGGCTCTGTGGATCGACGCCGACGGTGGGCTCGTCGAGCATCAGCAGGCGGGGCCGGTGCAGCAGTCCGATGCCGATGTTGAGCCGGCGCTTCATGCCGCCCGAGTACTCATCAGAGCGATCGTCGGCGCGGGTGCTGAGGCCGATGATCTCTAGGACTTCGTCGACCCGCCCCGAGAGGCTTTTGCCTCTCATTCCGTACAAGCGGCCGAAAAAGGTCAGATTCTCCCGCCCGGTGAGATCGGGGTAGACGGCGATGTCCTGAGGCACATAGCCGATGGCCGCCTTTGCCGCCGTGGAGGTAGTGGTGATCTCCTTGCCATCGACGACCACACTGCCGGCATCCCGCTCAAGCAGGCCGGTAACCATGGAGATGGTTGTGGTCTTGCCGGCGCCGTTGGGTCCGAGGAGCCCGTACGTCTCCCCGGCGGCGATGTGAAAACTCACTCCTCTGACCGCCTCGACCTCACCGAATGATTTCCGCAATCCTTCGGCCTGGAGCACAAGTCCATTCACTGCGGCACCCCACTTTTTCGATCGGCGCATACCCTAACCATTCATCAGGCAGCGCGGCCAACCGATAGCATCCGCTTCCGCAAGGAGGACAACCCCATGGCCGAACCCACCGACTGGACGCTGCGGGTCGACCAGGTCGTCAAGGTCTTCAACAACAAGGTGCGGGCCAATGACGGCCTCACCCTCCACGTCGAGCCGGGGGAGGTCTACGGCCTCCTTGGACCCAACGGCGCCGGCAAGACCACTCTCGTCAAGCAGATCATCGGCCTGCTCAAGCCCGACGGTGGATCCATCAGCCTGGGTCCGCACGATCTGGTCGCCGACCCCGATGCCGCCCGCCAGCTCTGTTCCTACCTTCCCCAGGCGCAGATGCCCATCAACTCGTTCCGTGCTCGCGAGGCCATCGACATCACCGGCATGATCCGCGGCGGCGCCTCCGCCTTGGTAAAACGCCGCCGCGACGAGCTGATCGATGCACTGGAGCTGGGAGAGTGGCGCGATACGTTCGGCGTACGGCTCTCCGGCGGGGTGAAACGCCTGGTGGGGTTTGTGATGGCCACCGTGCTCCCGGGCCGGATCGTCATCCTCGACGAGCCCACCAACGACGTCGATCCGCGGCGGCGGCGCCTGCTGTGGGATCAGGTGCGCCACCTCGGCGAGGAGGGCGTGGCGGTGCTCCTGGTGACACACAACGTGATCGAGGCGGAGAAGGCGGTGGACCGGCTTGCCATCATCGATGAGGGCAGGCTACTGGCCGAAGGAACCCCCTCATCGATGAAGTCGACGGATCGAGGGCGGCTGCGGCTGCAGGTGATGATGACGCCGGGAGCAGATACCCCCGACCTGCTCCCATTCGTGCAGCAATACACCAGGGTGGGCAACAACCTCATGACCGTCATCGACGAGACCGAGGCGGCGCACGCCATCGGCTGGGCTCAGGAGCTGGTCGGCCTCGGCCTGGCCGAGGAGTACGCCCTTGGGTCCACCACGCTCGAGGACGTCTACATCCGCATGACCGGCGACATCGAAGCCCCCGCCGTAACCGGATCGTGACTTCTCAGACTCTGCGCTCCGGCCCGGCCTACTGGTGGCGCTCCTACCTAGCGATGCTGCGCTGGGACCTCACCAGCCTGCGAATGGTGCTGCCAATCACGGTCCTCGTCCTGTCCCTGGCCGGTGGCGGGTTTGTGCTGGCCGTCGACCTGTTCTTCGGGCAGGTCCCCGAGGAGGCCGCTCTCTACGTCTCCACCGGGGTGCTCGTCATCACCCTGGTCACCATCGGCCTGGTGTTGGCCCCTCAGCTCATCGCTCAGCAGAAGATCGAGAAGACCTACGACTTCCTCTGGTCGCTGCCGGTGCCCCGGACCACCGCCGCCTTCAGCTGGATCACCACCAACCTCATCATCGGCCTCCCCGCCATGACGCTGGCCCTTGTGGTGGCCGTGCTGCGATACGACCTCCCGCTGCACGTAACACCAATGATCCTGCCGGCGGTGCTTCTGGTCGTGTTCACCGGCACCATGATCGGATACGCCCTGGCGCACGCCGTGGCTCAGCCAATGGTGACGATGGTTATCAGCCAGGTGCTCATCTTTGTCATCATCGGCTTCTCCCCCATCAACTTCCCCGCCGACCAGCTCCCCGGGTGGCTGGCGAGTGCCCACGAGTGGCTGCCCTTTGCCCCTATGGCCGATGCGATTCGCGCCGCCATCACCAAAGGCGTGGTGCCCAACGTGGCGCGGTCGTACCTGATGCTCGGTGCCTGGGCCGTGATCTCGGTCGCGGTCACCGCGGCCGTATTGGGGAGACGGAAGTGAGATGACGGCCCTGCTGCTGGACCAACCCCGCCGCGGCCCCAAACACTGGCTCCACAGCTACGCCGCCATGCTGCGCCTCGACCTCACCGGGTCCCGAGATTGGCTGGCCACTTTCCTGGTCGTACAGGTGCTGATGGGCGCCGGCATGGCCATCATCTACGGCTTCTATCTGGGGGAGATGGAGACTCCCGTCGCCACCTTCGTCGCCACCGGAGCCCCCACCCTGTCGATCATTCCCCTGGGCATGGCACTGCTCCCCAGCCTGGTGAGCATGCAAAAGCTGGAGGGCACGTACGACTTCGTGCTTTCGCTGCCCGTGCCGCGGATGGTGGCCGCGCTGTCCAGCCTCACCGTGTTCACCCTGATGTCCGTGCCCGGGTTCGCCATCACCTTGGCCATCGCCAACTGGCGCTACGACATCGACCTCCACGTCTCTTCCATCATCGTGCCCGCAGTCGCTCTGGCATCGCTCATGGCCACCTCGGTCGGCTACGCCGTCGGGCATGCCGTGCCCAATCCCCAGATCACCAACCTCATCACCAACCTCATCATCTTTGTGGTGCTGATGTTCTCCCCCATCGTCTTTCCCATCGAAAACTTCCCCAGTTGGCTGGCGGACACACACCGGGTGCTCCCCTTCTGGCACATGGCGAACGTGGTGCGGGACGCCCTCACCGACGGCCTGGTCACCAACGTGGCCCGCTCGTATCTGGTTCTGGGGCTCTGGACCGTCGGCGGCTGGGCTCTGGTCGGCTGGGCGGTGGGTCGGCGGCGCTGAGCCGCCGGTCGAGCGCTACGACGACCGCTCTTTCACCACGGTCGGGATGTGGAGCCGACGCAGGGCCCGCAGCCCGGGCCATCCCGAGATCAGCGCCACCACCACAATGGCCAGACCGGCAAAGGCAAAGGTCGCCGGACGCACGTACAGATCGAAGGCGAACATGTCACTCTCGAAACTCCCCCAGAAGAAGGCCGACAGGTAGTACCCGGCGACGAGGCCAAAGGGAATTCCCGCCACCGCCACGATGAGGTTCTCGGCGGTGATGAGACGCGACACCGTGCTCCGCTTCGTTCCCACCGCCAGCAAGGTTGCCACTTCCCGGGACCGTTCGGCAATGTTCACCGTCATGGCATTGAAGATGAGGGCAAATGCCATGGCCGCGCCGAACACGAGCATGATGCCGACAAACCCGTAGAAGAGCATCATGTAGCGGTTCATGACGTCGTAGAGGGCATCGGCATCCTCGAAGGCGGCCACGTCGGGCAACTCGGTGATAGCTTGTCGCACCACGGCCGCATCGGCCCCCTCGGAGTAGCGCACCAGAGCCGAGGTCACCCGCAGCGACCCGCCGAGCTGCGCTGCGGCGTATTGGCGACTCGTATAGGCAAAGGTGCCGAGCGGCTCGTCGACAAACCCGGCCACCGTGCCCTCGACGGTGATGCCCAGCGGGGCCACCGTTACCCCGACCACGTCCCCCGCCTCGATGCCCAGCTCGGAGCCGAGCGCCTTGCCGAGCAGCAGCCCCTCATCGGGCAGTTCGATCCAGGAGCCGTCCACGGAACGGAAGTTGTGCATCTCGGTGCCGGCTTCGAGAGCCACCAGGACCGTGTCGTAGGTTCTGTCTCCGGCCGTCACCGTCACCGGCGCCTCCAGTGCCGGCTCGGCTGCGGCCACGCCGGGAACCGCCTCGAGAGCGGCGACCTCTTCGATGCCCACCGGCGCGGCAAAGTACACCACGGCATCTTCCTGAGAGATCTGCACGAACTGGAGATCCAGAAGGTGCTCGACCGTGTCGATCATGCCCCAGGACACCAGCACCAGCACCAGGGAGAGCACCACACCAAACATGGTGTAGAGGGTGCGCCGCGGGTTGCGCTCGATTCCGCGGAACGCCATCCGCCAGCGGATGGGAAGCCGCCGCAGCGGCGGCAGCAGGCGCTCGGCGATGCTGACCCGGCCGCGACCCGCCGGCGTCTCCCCTCGCATGGCCTCTGCCGGCCGAATACGAGAGGCAACCAGAGCAGGCGCCAGCGCGGCCAGAAGAGTGGCCAAGACACCGATGAACACCCCGGCGGCAAGCGTCGTGGGATGGAACTCGATGAGGGTGACCGGAACGGAGAGCATCCCGGTGTAGAGACGGGTGATAACGCCGGCGAGGAACACCCCGAGCACGGCGCCGGGCACAGCCCCGATCAGGCCGGGAATCCAGCCGTAGCCGAGGTAGTGCCGCAGCACCTGGCCCCGGGTGAAGCCGTTGGCCAGCATGCCGCCGATGTGCGGCCGCTGGGCATAGACAAAACGGCTGATCATCACGTACGAAGCCATGGCCGCGGCCACGATGAAGAGCACCGGGAACAGCAGCGCCATCTCCTCAAAACCCTTGATGTCTTCCGACAGAGCGGCATTCGACGGTTGTTCGTCGCGGGTGTACACCTGCGTCGCACCCAGGTTGCGAGCGGTGACCCCGAGTTCGACGCTCAGCGCCTCGTCGGGCTCACCGTTCTCGTAGTAGAGAACGACCTCATTGGGCGATTCAACTCCGGCCAACTCGCGGGCCAGCGACTCGCCGGTGAAAACCACCCCAAAGTTGTCCGGCGTCGTGAGGATCTCCTGGCGGCTTCGTGCCGGCCAGATGTACTCGGGCGACGACACCACACCGACGATCTCCAGCACTCGCCAGTCGGTGCCGCACAGCACTTCGACGGTACTCCCAGGGACCAGGCCGAAGTGGTCGGCCATGTGCTCCTCGACAAGCACGCCGCCGGGCCGAGCCGCATCGAGGTAGGTGCCGTCGAGCACCTTCAACTGGTTCACCGCCGGCTGCCCGGTGACGGGCAAGCCCACGGCCCGGCCCAGGAGCTTCGTCTCATCGGCACGCAGCGGGACATCGGCAATCGTCCGGGAATGTGCCGCCTCCACACCCGGTGTCTCGGCGGCAGCGGCGGCGATGGCCTCGATGTCGCCGCCGGCCACAGTGAGATTGGCAAAGTGGTACTCCGAGAACGTCGTCTCGTAGGACGCCACCAGGTTCTGGTATGAGTCGTAGGTGGCGGCGAAGATTGTCACCCCGAGAAACACCGTCACCATGACCGCGATGAACTGGGCCCGATGGCGGCCGATGTCACGGAAGAGCTTTCGGGTGAGCGGCTTCACCATGTCAGCGTCTCTGCATCCACCGGGGACTCGATGTGGCGATCCTCGACGATCTCCCCGGACCGCAGCCGTACCACACGGTCCGCCATCTCCCCTATGGCGGCATTGTGAGTCACCAGCAGCACGGTCTGGCCGTTCTCCCGGCCCAGCCGGCGCAGCAGGCCGAGTATGAGCCTCCCGGTCTCGAAATCGAGCTCGCCGGTAGGCTCATCACACAGCAGGATCGGCGGCTCTTTGGCCAGAGCCCGGGCAATGGCCACCCGCTGCTGCTCCCCTCCCGACAGCTGCGACGGGAAATGGTCGAGCCGCTCGGCCAAGCCCACCTGCTCCAGAGCCGTTCGCGCCCGCTGGGCCCCATTGCCGCGGGTCAGCTCGGCGACGAGCTCAACGTTCTCGGCAGCAGTCAGAGTGGGAATGAGATTGAAGAACTGGAACACAAAACCCACCTGGGTGCGGCGGTAGTCGACACGCGCATCGGCGCTCAGTGCCGCGAGGTCGACATCGCCGACCCGCAACGAACCCGAGCTGAGGTCGTCGATAGCTCCCACCAGGTTCAGCAGGGTCGTCTTCCCCGAGCCGCTGGGCCCGAGGATGACGGTCAGCTCCCCGTCCGGTATCTCGAGGTCCACGTCGCGCAAAGCATGGACTGCGGCCACACCTTCGCCGTAGGTCTTCCCCACTCCGTTCAGCGAAATCATCTTCTCCTCACTTCTATCTTTCTGCCATGCCGTGGAAGGCGGCCTCGACCTGCCGGGCCGTTGCCGCCCGGACGTCCTCCGACTGAATCGCCCCAACCATCACAAACATGAATAGCTGCATGATGAGCACTGAATAGAGAAGCATCGTCGCCTCCTCCAGCGGCACCGAGGAACCGGCCAGGCCACGTTTGCGGAACCCGGCCAGCAGGCCGCCAAGCTCTACCATGAGTCGGACATCCATCGCCATCAGCTCGCCCGAGATGCTGTGCCCGGACATCCCGGCAACGAACACGTCCTGCAGCAAGCGGCGGTCGAGGTCGAGCAGGAAGTCGAGGTAGACGTCGAACAGCGCCTTCACCGCCTGCACCGGGTCATCACCCGGATCGGCGAGGACGCCGGCGCTGCTCGCCGTCATCGACGCCATCCACTCGTTGAAGAGAGCCAGCAGGAGGGTGCTCTTCGATCCGAAGTAGTTGTACAGCGTCCCCACCGAGACCTCGGCCGCCCCGGCTATGTCCTCCATCGTGGTCCCGTCGAGCCCTCGAGCCTCAAAAAGCCTCCTGGCCTCCGCCAGGATCAGTTCTCTGGTGCGTTGCTTCTTGCGATGGCGCAGGCCCTCTGTCTGCAGGTTCTCCATATTTATAATCGCTATAAGTTTATAGCTTGTTCATGCCCATCTCAAGCGGTGAGAAGGATGTTTCGCCGGAGTACCGGGAGAGCACATCCTCTCCTTGGGCACGGCTCCGTCGCTCTCCCCACCCGGCCGGATCTAGGCGACGTCGCGGCGAACGGTGAAGGCGGCGGTTGGGGCGGAATCGTGCTCCGGGAGGCCGCCGACTCCTGCGGCAGCCGAGCTGGACCGGCCCGCCCGGTCTTCAGGAACCGGCGGCGGCGCCGAAGCTGAGCCTGATGGTGGCGCCCACCTCTCCAGGTTGTCCGGGGTCGCCGTCGGCGTAGTTGACTTCGACGGCAAAGTCGTCGAGGTCTATCGCCAATCCGACGGCGCGCAGCGCCTCCAGGCCCCCTGCCGCTCCTTCGGTGGCGGCACAGATCAGATCGCGCAGCTCCCCTATTCCCGTCATTTGTCTCCCCCCGCCGAGGCAATTCCGGCGGCAGAGTGGCGGGAGGCTGTCTACCCGTTGTCCCATCGCGTCGAATCTGCCCGCCCACCGTGCGCTCAGGGATCGTTTGCGGAAGAACAAACGGCGCCAAGACCGCTTCTCTGTCGGCCGATGCCGGCTCGCAGTCAGTCGAAAAGAGCGTCGGCTGCGGCCGGCCAGGGCTCTCGAGAGCCTATACGATCTTCGTAAGCCATATCGACCGACGCGGCGAGAAGCCGCCCCACCAGCACCGACAGCGAGACACCTTCGACACGAGCCCGTTCCCGAAGGGCTCGCACCACCTCCACCGGCACACGCGCCACGATCCTCTCCCGAGCCTCCATCCATTCGGCGGCCGGGCGGGGAGATCCCCAATCGATGGCTCGATCCGTCATCCTGCGCTCCCTGTGTGCGCACCCCTAGCAAACCACGCCTTGCGCGCCCTGGGTGGGATTTCCCGCGCGATGCGCGCGAGAAGTCCCAGTTTCCGCCAATCAACGAACCACGGCAGACACCCCCACGGCGTACCGGCCGCACGCCAGAAGGCCATCCTCTAGCGTTGGACGGAGGGAGACATGAAGCTGCAGAAGGGAATGCGGGTCCGGGAACTGACCAAAAAGGTCGGCCAGGTGCCGCGTCAGGGCAAGGTGCTCAGCGTGCACGGCCAAACCGTCGAGGTGGCGTGGGATGATGGTCACGTCAGCTCTCTCAGCCACGGGTTCCTGTTTCCCGTTCGTCAGAAAGGGCAGACCTCATAGGCTCAAACCGGCGCCGGCCGGCGTTCAGGCCACGCGGCAAGCTCAGCGCATGTCGCCGGCGCTGCGCCAGGCCTGACGCCAGCGCACCTTGCCGCCCTGCATCACGGCTCCGGCGTAGAGCCGCCCGGCAAGCCGGATGAAACCATAGGTGGTGACGACCACAAGCGCCATGGAGACCGCCACCTCCCAGGGAGCCGCAAAACCGCGGACCATACGCGTGGGCATACTCAGGGGTGCGGTCAAAGGCACCAGTGAAAGGACCCGCAAAGCCACCGTGTCTCCCGTCCCGGCCGAGGCGAGCGTCACGAAGTACGGGATCAGCAAGACGATATTGATGGGGAATGCCGCATTGGCCACGTTCTCGTGCGGTGCCACCAGCGACCCGGCGGCTCCGTAGACCATCGAGTACAGCGAAAAACCGAGCAGGAACCAGACTGCGACGGTGACTAATCCCAGAGCGGTCCCCTTCGGAACCTCGAAGACATCGAATATCTCGGCGGTCACGAGCAGCGAACCCACTGCGAGCACGATCTCGGCGAACCCCAGCAGACCGATGGCCGTCACCTTCCCGGTGAGAAGGTGGCGGGGATGCATGGTGCCGAGAACAACTTCGACGACACGGCTGCGCTTCTCCTCGGCGACGCCCTCCATGATCACCTGCCCAGTGACGACGATGGCCAGGAAGAGCAGGATGACGCTCAGCGCCCCCAGCAGCTGGTCGGCCTCGGAGCTTGACATCCGCGCCCTGCCCTGCGTTGCGGCTGCAGCATCCGCGATCACCATGCCGCCCGCCGCAAGCAACATGAGCACGAGCGACACGATGAGGAACCCCTTCTTTCGGGCCCGGAACTCCCGGCCCATCACCAGCAGCACGCTGCGCCACGGCTTCATCGTGTCACCGCCTCACGGAAGACCTCGGATAGTCGCGGCGGGAGGAAGGCGAACTCGACGATCTCACCGGCCTTCCGAGCCAGCGCCACCAGCTCCGCCGGGTCGCTGTCCCGATCGACCATCAGACGCACCCGGTCGGCGTTGCGCATCACGATCTCGGCTCCCCGCACGCCTTCGGCCCAATCCGTCCCTGCTCCGTCGAGCAGCACATCGACGTATCGGTGCGGCGACGCGGCTCGTAGCGCGTCGACCCGGCCCGACAGGACGACACGGCCTTCGTTGATGATGACCACGTCCTCACAGAGATGCTCCACCACGTCGAGCTGGTGGCTGGAGAAGAGCACCGCCGCCCCGTTGTCGGCTTGATCACGGAGAACCGCCGCCATCATCTCGGCGGCCACCGGGTCCAGCCCGGAGAACGGCTCATCGAGCACGAGCACCCTAGGCCCGTGCACGAGAGCGACGGTCAGCTGCACCCGCTGCTGATTGCCGTGAGAGAGGTCCTGCAGGCGGACGTGGGCACGATCCTCGAGGCCGAATTCCGCAAGAAGCCTCCCGGCGGCAGCAGTTGCATCCGAGCGATTCATGCCGTGGAGCCGCCCGAAGTAGCACACCTGGTCCAGCACCCTCATCCGGGGGTAGAGGCCCCGTTCCTCGGGCATGTACCCAAAGCCGAGCCAGGTGCTTCTGTCCACCGGCTTTCCATTCCAAGTGATGACACCGGTGTCGAGGTCGACAAGCCCAAACACCGAACGCATGGCGGTGGTCTTGCCGGCACCGTTGGGGCCCAGAAACCCCACCATCTGTCCCGGGCGAACATCAAACGAGCAGGCGTCGAGAGCAACAACGTCGCCATAACGTTTCTGCAGTCCGTCGAGTATCAGCACAGGGACCTATACAAGCGGAAACGGCGCCGGGCGGCGAGGGCCAAACGGCCGTAACACCCGGTCGGAGGCCGGAGGAGCCGGCGACGAGATTCAAGTGCACAAATCGGCGTCCTAGGTGGCGGATGCCGTTGCGGATGTACGCGCCGCCTAACTTTTGGCTACGGAAACCGTCCCCTCGGCTGTGGTGCCGTCACTGAAGTTCACCATGTAGTCGCCTTCGATGCTGCCGTCCATGCCGATCGACCCGGTCATCGTGAGAGCGGTGACACGGCCCGACGGGTCAGGAATCGCATCGGCGGTCAACCCGAACGTGCCGTCCATGGCCACATCGAGCGTGAAATCGCCTACGACCTCACTCGTGCCGGTGAGCGGCGGCTCACCCCCGATTTCAAACGTGAACGTCTCGGCCGGCGGATCGCCGATCCCGAGCACGAAGCCGCCGAGATCGACGTTCACCGTCGCCGTTGCAGTTGCGGCATCGACAAAGACCTCGGCCTCAATCGATCCGCTGGAACCGTACATGGTGTTGGACCACTCCCCCGTGTAGTCGCCGACGAGGGCCTGCGCCATCATGACGGCAACCTGTGCCGGCGAAATGGTGGTGGTCGTCTCCTCAACCACTGTGGTGGAAACAATCGTCGTGGCCTGGACCGTTGTGGTCGGTGCCTCAGTGGTTGCCGCATCGTCGTCGCCGCAGGCGACGCCCAGCAGAACCACAGCAAGGAGCAGAACCAGAAGCCTGCGCTTAGCGCTCCCTCCCTCTTGTGCACGCGCAGCCTAACCCGGCATGCCGCCGCAGCGTCGAACTAGAAACTCTCGAGCTCGGGGACCTGCCAGGCCGACGCCGTCCCCGTGATGATCCGCTCCAGCGTCATCCACACCTCCGAGCTGGAGATGTCTCCCCCTTGCACCCAGGTCCCGATCATCTCCTGCACATCCTCTCTGCCGCGCAGGCCTCCGTGGAAACCGGGGACCACGATCACCTCGACGCTCCCGTATTCGAGATCGCTGGGATTGGTGACCGCGTCGGCGAGAGGCAGGATCACCACCTCCTCGAGACCGGGCCAGTCATAGAGGGCGCGCGCCAGCTCCTCAGCGTCGCGGCGCAGCGAATCGGCAAAGGGGCCGTCGGCGGACAGTGCGATCGGTGCCAGAGAATCGATGAGCGCGGCCAAGGCCCGCAGCTGATAGCCCGTAACCATGCCCCTGCCCTCCTCGCCCGCATCGGGGTAGGTGACCCGGCCCGGCTCGACTATCGGGCTCAGCAGCATGAGCCGATCCACATCGGCGTCGGGATACCGATTGAGGAAGGCGATCGCCACCAGAGTCCCCTCGCTCTCGGCCACGATCGCCACCGGCCCTCCGTGCCGGTGTGCCAGCACCGTCACCTGTGCGTTCATGAGAACTGCGACATCGGCGATGTCGGCATCGGTCGACACCCCGGCGTGAGGCCGGGGACGTCCTTCATAATCGAGACCGGCATAGGAGAACTGCTCCACGGTCAATTCCGGTGCCATCTCCTCCAGATCGGCCGCCTCCTCGCAACAGCCGCTGGCAAACCCGGCAACCAGCAGCACCGCATGATCGCCTTCGAGTGACACCCGCCGGCCGTCTCCGCCCGGATCCTCACTGGCAAAAGCGGCAAAGCCGAGGCGTGTGCCCCCGACGACCACCACAAACAGGGTCACGATGGCCACCACCGTCACCGGCACCACCCGCCGGCGCCGAGCCGGGAGGCCGAGCACGATGGTCTTCACGCTGTGATGCCAAACCCAAGCGTTGAAGAGGCCGACGGCGGCGATCACCACCAGCTCCCAGCCGTCACTGTGGCCCGCCACCGCCAGTGCGGCCAGGCTCAGGACAACAAAGGAGAGTGCCGCCCAAGCGGCGGACCGGGCCGGAGGCAGGCGTCGCCACCATTGGCCATCGATGCCACCGTGGTGAATGAACAGGATGGTGGCGATGGCGGGAGGCAACGCGGCAAAGAACACCCACGACAGCGGCACCACCGCAGCGCCAAAAAGAAGGGTGACCCACGGTGACAACAGAACGACGGCAAAAACCGTCACCACCGCCGAGTGCCTCAGGGTGATGATGAAGCTGGGCCGCTCCTGCCCGGAGGGCCACGCCGCTCGCACCAGCAGCGCGATCAGCGCAGAGCGCAACGCCACCAGCAAGGCCAAGCCCCCGACAAAGCCGACGATTGAGTCGTGAAAAACAAATAGCCAGCGGAGATCGTGAAAAGTGCCGAAGGGGCCGAGCGCGGTCACCTGAGGCGCCAGGCTGAGCCCCGATGGGATGCCGAGGAGCAGGAGAATGATCCCCTCGGCCACCGGAACGCCCGTCGTGAGCGCCACGAGAGAGCGGCGATGCCAGAAACCAGCTTCCTGCCAACGCATAGTCCCCCACACGTCGTCACCCCAATTCAACCAGAGTTGGTGAAGCATCGTTGAGGATATTCGCCGGCGGGTGGCTGCACCGGCGAGGGCCGAGCTAAGAATCTCGCGGTCGATCGATCACTGGGCCGGCTCAGGAGAAATCGTCACAGCCGTCCGAGCCGGCGCTCACGTAGTAGATGAGGTTCTCGCCCTCTTCGATGGCGGTGATGCCAAACACGATGCCGCCGCCCCAGGTCAGACCCCTGTTGGCATCAAAAAAGCTGGGCTGCCCGTAGATGGCCACAAACTCGTCACGGCTGCGGCCGATGGTCACCCCCTCGGCGGTGGCAAGTGCCATGGCCCCAATGTCGACCGCCCGGGGATCATCTGACTCGTAGGTGTATTGGGCCAAAACCCGTGTTCCATCGGCCACATCGCTGAAGTCGATGGTCAGGAGAGCAGGATTCTCCGAGCCCGATTCTGCGGCCTGGATCAGCCAGGTGAGGTGCCGGTTTGTGCCCCTGCAGGTGAGACCGCCGGCATCACCGGTCTGCCAGTCGGTGTCGGCCGAGGGCTCGCCGAGCAGCTGGGTCAGCAGGGCGATGACATCATCGGCGTCATCGCCGAAAGCGGCGATCCCAATACCACCCGAGCCCGGGCCCAGGTACATGTCACCAAAATCGACGTTGACGACGTGGGGACGGGCCGCCTCGACATCGACGAGATATGAAGTGGGCGCCGTGGCCGATACCCGGATGCTGTAGTTGCTCTCTGAGGGCAGCTGGCCTGCCCAGCTGCCACCCGGGCCCAGATATCGCACCTGGTTGCCGTCTTCCCTCTCGATCGTGACCTCGACCTCGCCTTCGGACACCACAATGGAAAACACCCGGCCCTCAACGCCGCTGAGAGCAAAGACCTCGTCGTCCTCATCGGCCACATTGCCCGCGATCTGCTGCATCGTGTCCCTGTCGGTGAACACCAACCCACGGTCCTCGCTGCACTCCCGGGCGAGCATGGCAAAGGTGCCCTCGTCGGGATTGCCCGACGGCACCCGGCGCAACGAGGCCTGGACGTAGGCAACGGCCCGGCCGGTGATGGGGCCGTAGACGCCGTCGACGCTCACGGTTCCCTCTCCGGGCACCGGTTCGCCGTATCCGTCGCAGACGAGGTAGTGCTGAAGCGCTTCGACGTAGGCGCCTCGCTGCCCCTGGATGACAAAGGCTGGCCCGTTCTGTTCCAGCGTGATGACGTCACCCAGTGTGGTTGTCGTCGTGGATGTCGTAGTGGTGGGCACGGTGGTGGGTGCAGCCTCGCCCGAGCAGGCGGCAGCAACCAGCGCCAGGGCCGCCCCGACAGCGGGGAAGATCCTTCTCAGCATCCTTCCCATGGCCACAGAGTACGCGAATAACGGCACACGGGTGTAGTCGAAACGACGGCAGCACCCTGAGACGACACCTCGAGCAAGCCGGATCCGGACCCGGATCGATCCTACCGATGGCGAAGTACGCCATCATGGGGCCGTGGCACACGAGCTTGATGAGCTGCGCGAGCATATCCGACGCATCGACGAGCAGATACTCCAATTGGTCGCCGAGCGACTCGAGGCGGCGCGCGCCGCCGGCCGCCAGAAGCGAGAGGCCGGCGTGCCTCTGCGCGACTGGGGGGTGGAACGAGCAGTGCTCGACCGGGCCGCCGAAAGCGCCGTCGAGCTCGGCCTCTCCCCGACCACCGTCCGGTCGCTCATGCAGGTGCTCATCTCTGCGGCCCGGGCCGAGCAGGAGCGCATCTCCTTCTCCACTTACCAGGGCTCGGCTGAGAGCATCGCCGTCATCGGAGGGGCGGGCCGCATGGGGCGCTGGTTCGTCGACTTCTTCCGCAACCAGGGACACCACGTCTCGATCAGCGATCCTGCCGATCCCGCCGGCCCCTCCCTCGAAGATGCCACGGCCGGAACATCGCTGGCCCTCATCGCCACCCCTCCGGACACTGTGCCCCTGGTGCTCGGCTCTCTTGCTTCTTGCGGCTACCAGGGCACCGCCTTCGACATCGCCAGCCTCAAGGACCACCTCCGCCCGGCCATAACCGACGCCGGAGAAGCCGGCCTCTCGGTGACGAGCATCCATCCCATGTTCGGCCCGGAGACCCGGACACTGGCGGACCAGGTTATTTGCGTCTGCGATTGCGGCGACACCGCCGCCGCCCACCGGGTCAGAGACCTCTTCTCCGACACCGCGGCCACCATCGTGGAGCTGTCACTCGAGGAGCACGATCGGGTGGTCCTCTACGTTCTTGGGCTCTCCCACCTGGTCAACCTGCTTTTTGCCAAGGTGCTGATGGGCGGGAACGCCGATTTCGCCAGCCTCGATCGGGTGGGCAGCACAACGTTCCACGCCCAGGTGGAGACGGCCAGTACCGTCATCGGAGAGGACCCCGGGCTCTACTACATGATCCAGCGGCTCAATCCATTCACCCCCGACCTCTACCAGGCTCTCCGCCGCGAATTCGACGAGTTGTCCGGCTGGGTCCTCGGCGACGACCGCGAGAGCTTCACCGAGATGATGCTGCAGGGCCGGCAGTGGATGTCCCGCCCCGAGGCCCCCGCCGGCGAGTAGCCGATCTACTCCACAGCCTTCCTGCGTTCGCGACTCGTGGATACATCACCCCGACCGTTGCCAGCCCTCAGCGTGCAGCAGGTGTTTGGCGATGTCGAAGGAGGCCTGCTCGAGCACGGTATCGAGATCCTCGACCTCGAGAAACGGCCCATAGCCGACGTACCGGCCGCCGACCGGAATGGTGAGGGTGCCATCAGGAAACACCATGACGTACAGCCGGTCGAGCGTCTCGTGGCTCAGCCAATTGATGCGGAAACGGTGAGGTGCCAGCTCCACCTGCTCCCGAAGGGCGGCGAACTCGGCGGAGGTCACCACCAAGTCCTCCCAGGGGACATCTGCGTCCATCGAGCGGGGAAACGCCTGGAACACGTTGTAGAAGAGACGGTTGGGCATGCCGGCAGCCCGCGTGTCGAGCAGGGTCGCGATGTCGGGCACGTGGTCGAGGTTGTGTCGGGTCACCGGAGTCGCCACCTTGACGTCGATGGCCCGATGGAGAGCCAGCATTTCCAGTGCTCGCATCACCGCAGCGAAATGCCCGGCCTTTTTGGTGCGCGACGACACCTCCTCGTTGGGCCCGTCGAGCGGCAGCGAGACCAGGTCGATATGCCCGGCGTGCTCTTTCAGGAACTCGGCGGTCAACTCGTCGCCGGTGGTGGAGACGGCCACCTCAAGTCCGACGCGGCCGGCCAGCTTGATAAGCGATCCGATGTCATTCCGCTTGAGCGGATCGCCGCCGGTGAACACGATGCGCCGCGCTCCATTGGCGGCAATGCGGGTCACGATGGCCTCGGCCGTCGCGGTATCGACCTCCTCGATTCCCTGCGGGCCCCAGCAATAGACGCACTCTTCGTTGCACTCCGAGGTGACGTGGAAGTCGATGGTGGCCACCTGGGGCATGGTCCGATGTCCGATCCGACGCCTGAATCAAGTCTACGGGCCCAGCCTGCCGCCGCCGGATGCCGGCACGGGACCGGCGGCCCGCAGCAGATACACACCGAAGGTCGAGTAGGCGGCCGGCTCGTGGCGCTCGACGACCAGTCCCGCTTCCCGAGCGAGACCGGGCGCCCCGCCGGCGGCCCAAAACGATCGGCAGCCGGCAAGGTGCCCACTCAGTGCCTCTATCGATACGCCCAGCGCCCGCGCCGTTCGGGTCACAAAGCCTCGTGCCGGCTCAGGAGCATGATCGATGACCAATACCCGGCCCCGGCGCCCGGCGACGCGGGCCATCTCCTCCAGTGCGCCGACACGTGCCCCCGCCGGGAGGCCGTGCAGCAGAGTCACCGCCACGACGAGATCGAAGGCCGCGTCGGCAAAAGGCAGCTCACGGGCATCGGCGCCCACGAGCAGGCCACCCTCGCCGAGGCGCCGCCGCGCCTCATCGAGCATGGCCGCCGAGACATCAATGCCACAGACCCGGCACCCCGCATCGGCATAGAGCGACAGGTGGGCACCGGTTCCGCAGCCGACGTCCAGCACCTTGAGGCCGGGCCTGGGCGGATGGAGGGCGAGCCCGGCCCGGCGCAGCCCGCCGACCAAACGACCCAGCACGGGTTCGTAGATGCGGGCAATCATCGAATCGAGCACGGCCGCATTCAACCACCACCCGGCGGGCCCCGAGGCACGGCCATTCCTCACTGGGTGAGACTCTTTCAGATGAGCGAAACGCTCGGAGCCGCCTCCCAGGCCTGATGGCTCCAGCCGGCGGCAAGGTCGGCGCTGCAGTCCTGCAGCTCCGCTTGCCCGAAAAGGGGCGCGGAGTCGACGGACCGGTATGCGGCGTACCACTCGCCGTCGACCGTCTGCCCGAACAGGCAGATCTCGTCGTGTTCCGGACTCGCTCCGAGACGCAGGGCAACGGTGCCCACCGGCTGTTCGGGCGAGTAGTAGGCGACGACGGGTTCCATAGCCTGCAGCTGGACGGGATCGTCGGTGTACTCGCCGTTCTCCATGAAGTACAGCTCGACCGCCATCAGGCCCGAGCGCAGGTCGGCCTGCATCTCCCTATGGCGCGCCCGATTGAGAATGCCTACATACGCCGGCGTCGCCACGGCCACCAAGACTCCGATGATGAGTATTACCACCATCAACTCGACGAGTGTGAAGGCATCCTCCGCCTTCCTTAGCCTGCGCATGCCGCAGATTTCGGCGGATCAGGCCCCGATCCTTAACCACGAGTCGCCTTGCCGGCGTATCAAAAGGCCATGCAAAAGTGACTAGTCACCGGTGGCCCTGGTTATGGGCCGGTCGGCAACCGGCACCGACATCACTACACCGGTGACGGTATCGCCGTATCGCCAGAGCGGACGAAGCACCCGCTCCAGATCGGTCATCGTCGCCACCACCACTCGCAGCAGGTAGGTTTCCGCGCCGGTGACTCGGTAGACGTCGAGGATCTCGGGAATGGTCCGGGCATAAGCAACAAACTCCTCGTCGATGTCGGGAGGGCCGCCTGCGCTCATACGAACAAACGCCTGCACCGTGTGGCCGAGACGTACCGGGTCAACATCGGCCCGGTAGCCGGCGATGACCCCCGACTCTTCGAGCCGGCGCACCCGAGCGGTCACTGCAGGCGCGCTGAGCCCGACCCGCCGGCCCAGCTCACGGAAGCCAACTCTCCCATCTCGCTGTAGCTCACCCAGGATTCGCCAGTCGATATCGTCGAGCCGCATGTCCCTCCTTCGAACGCGCGTAAGTCAAGGCCCTCAGGCTTGTGCACACCGCCACAAGGCCCATTTGCCAGGCATTATGAGCTATTCACTTTACGTAATAGCTGCAAAAAAAAGATATTAGCACCGGAATAGTCCGCCAGACGGCATACATACAACGCGAAGCGCACTTGAATTGAGTGCTGAGAGCGTGACTGTGTTCGCCCCCGACCTGGCGTCTTTGGAGTCCACACCGCAGGACGATCTCATCGACGCGGTATGGACCCTGCTACGTACGTGGCATCACTACGAGGTGCTTAAGGGGCTCGGTGCTCCCGTGCACGAAGTCGCCGAGGCGTTTGGGGCGCTGCAGCAGGCGAGAACGGACCTCATGCGTCGTCGCCATTCGCTCTCGAGCTGACCCCCTCCCCTCGTCAGCTGGGACCGGAGCCCGCAAGGGCTCCGGTCCCTCTTTTGTGGTCGGCGCCACTTAGCCGCTCGTCGCCGCCTCAACGATGGAGAGGACTCCTGCTCCTGCGTCGAGGCACGCCCGCACCCCCAAGGGGACGGTCTGCTGCTGTCGCCGGTGCCCCAAGGGCAGCCCGTACAGCACCGGGATGCGCAATCCTCCGAGACGATCCTCCAACACCGCCAAGAGGTCGTGTGTGGAGCCGTCCTCCGGCAGGGGGGTATCGCCGAAGGCCACCCCGCCGGCTTGCTCCAACAGCCCGGCCCGAAGCACCTGGGTGAGCATCCGGTCGATCCGGTACACCGGCTCGCCCACGTCCTCCAGCAGGACGACTGCCCCGGCCAGATCCGGCTCGTCTTGAGTCCCCACCGACGCCGCCACCAGCGCCAGATTCCCACCGAGCAGCGGCCCTTCGGCAGTACCTCCGACCAGGGTCACCGGCTCTGCTGAGCCTGCGGGCATCAGCACATCGCCGATGGGCCCCTCTTCCATAACGGCTCGGCGCAGCGACTCGGCCGAAGCCTCTCCCGTGCGCTCCTGGTGCCACGAGAGCCCGGGAGCGTGAAAGGTGACCAGACCCATCTGCCGCCACAGGGTGAGATGCAGAGCAGTGATATCGCTGAATCCGACGACCACCTTGGGAACGGCGGAAGCCAGGTCGAGATCGTCGATTATCCGCTGGACGCCGTAGCCGCCTCGAGCGGCAAACACTCCGCCCACAGACGGATCGTCGAGAGCGGCTTGGAGATCGGCTAGGCGAGCGTCGTCGTTCCCGGCCAGGTAACCGGATCGGTCGTAGAGGTGGGGCATCTCCACCGGCTCCAGGCCCCAAGAGCGGACCAGATCGAGGCCGGCGGCCACCGGCCTCGCCTCGACGGGCCCCGCCGGCGCCACCACGGCGACACGATCACCGGGGCGCAGACGCGGTGGTTTCACGGGCCTGTGCACGCTTTGACGGTAATGCCTCGCCGCCTGCCTGCCGGCAACCGTCCTCCGCTGAAGTGCTCGGTAGGCTTCTGGCGACAGAGAGGAACATCAACATGCGCCGAGCCAGCCTTCTGCTCGTCGTCCTGTGCCTGTTGGTGGTCGCCTGCGGCGGCAACGCCGCCACCACCACCCCCGAGAGCACTACGACGACCACATCACCTACCGAAGCGACGACTACCACTGCCGAGGTGACGCCGACCGAACCCTCGGCCACCAGCACCACCCTTCCGGGCTCCTTTGCCGTGGCCAATGAGTCCTACTGCGTGCGCGGCACCGCGCCCACCGACGTCCTCAACGTACGCACCGGGCCCGGCGGCGAGCACGACGACATCGGAGACCTCGCCTACAACGCCACCGGCGTGCCGGCGACCGGCATTGCCGCTCCCGACAGCAACGGCAACATCTGGTTCGAGATCGAATTCGGAGACGGAACCGGATGGTCGGCCTCCTGGTACCTGATCCCCGCACCCTGCAACGCCGCAGTGGCCTCGCCGGCCCCCATCAGCGGAGCCAACTACCCCTATGCCCTCAGCGGGAGCCTGCTGCCCTGGGAGTACGTCAACGAGCAATGGATCCTCGCCCTGTACGGTGGCGACATCTCGGGTCAGACCGTGCTGTACATGCTCAGCCCCTACGGCGACACCTACGAAGTCTTCTCGTGGCCGACGGACGAGTGGCCCTTCACCATCAACGACTGGAAGCCGGGTGGCCAATCGGTGCTGGTCACCTTGACCGATGCCGCCACCTGGGACCGGGAGACGCGACTCCTCGATCTGCCGGCGCGCACCTCGGCGCTGGTCGAGGCCATCCCGTCAGTGTCGCCGACCGGGGCCGCCAGCTTCACCCGGCCCACCGGGCGCGACATCGTCGTCAGCGTTGCCGATGCCGCCACCGAACGGGTCGAGTGCCGCCATACCGACGGATCGCTGTTCTCGGTGTTTGTCGACCGGCCCCGAGCGGCCGATTACCGCGAGTGGACCCATTGGCTCTATGGGCTCGACGGCCTCACCGTCGTCACCGGCGACGGCGACGGGCTCCACTTCCTCGACAATCACGGCAATCTCATCAGGGACCTGGCCGACACCGGCGACTACTGCATTCCGGTGCGATGGTGGGACACATCCACGGTGGTCGCCGCCTGCGTGCCGTCGGACGTGCTCGCCGCAGAGCCGATGTCGTACTACCACCAGCTGTGGCGGGTGCCCACTGATGGCTCCGCGGCCACCGCCGTCACCCCCGCCCCCACATTGACACCGAACATCGTCGACTTCGGATACTCGGATGCCTTCCGGATCGGTGGCTCGACGTACGTGCAGTGGTGGGGTGACTGCGGAGCTTCAACGGTCGGCCGGGTCGACTCAGGCAACGTCGTCACCATCACCGGCGCCGTCGACGGCGAGCAGATGATCGGTGTTCTTGGCGGCAACCTCGTGGTGTGGCGCTGGATGGGCTGTGGTCAAGAGGAAGGAAGCCTGCACCTCATGGCTACCAACGGCAGCACCGTCGCCGATCTGATTGTGCCGCCTGCCGGCATCCCCGGCGTGATCGACGCCCACATGATCCGGGATATCTCATGACTCCGGCTGGGGCGCAGCGTCTATAGAAGGCTGGCGGCGACGAGCAGACCGGCGGTGGTGCCGCGCGCCACCGGGCAGAGCTTGAACCAGATCACCGGGCCGCGCGCCCCGGTGAGGGCCGTCCAGGCGCCCACCACGACCAGGAAGCCTGCCGAGAGCCGGTACACGAAAGCGACGGCGGCTTCTCCATCGCTCCCGAAGGCGGCCACGGCCGCCACTAGCGCGGCAACAAACCACATAGCGCGCTCCTCGGCCACCCACTCCATGATGAGAACCCAGCGATCGTCCTCTGGCATCTCGCCGAAGCCGGCCACAACTTGTCTGGTGGGGATCACGTATGCCATGCCCCGCAGGAAGACGAGCCCGACCGCGATTTAGGCAAGCGTCTGCGACATAGCGACATCCTATGCCCCCTCACATCGGGCCTATCGTGCAGCCTGTGGAAGACCGCTGCGACATCGCAATCGTCGGTGCCGGAATCGTCGGCCTCGCTGCTGCCCGGGCGCTGCATGGGCGCCGTCCTGATGCGTCGATCGTGGTTCTCGAGGCCGAAGACCGCCTCGGCGCCCACCAAACGGGGCGCAACAGCGGTGTGCTGCATTCCGGCCTCCCCTACCGGCCCGGTTCGGAGAAGGCACTCCTCTGTGTGGACGGAGCCCGCCGCATGGCTCGCTTCTGCGAGGAGGAAGGCCTTCCGCTGCGCCGCTGCGGCAAGATCGTCGTCGCCGCCCACCCGGAAGAGGTGACACTCCTCAACGAAATGGAGCGCCGGGGCCGAGCCAACGGTCTCCGCGGCCTGCATAGGGCCGGCATCGATGAGCTGAGGGAAAGGGAGCCGTACGTCTCCGGGGTCGAAGGGCTCATCGTCCCCGAGACCGGAGTCGTCGATTTTGTGGCGGTAGCCCGGCGGCTGGCGCGCAACCTGGAGGCTGCAGGCCACCGCGTTTTGCTGGGGCAGCGCGTCACCGGCCTGCCTCGTCTTCCGGAGGGTTGGGAGGTCGTCTGTGCCTCCGGACTCCGGCTCCAAGCCAAGACGGTGATCAATTGCGCCGGCCTGCAGTCGGACCGCGTGGCACTCCTCGCCGGTGAAACCCCCCCGGTGCGGATCGTGCCCTTCCGCGGCGAGTACTACCGGCTCACCCCGGAAGCGGAGCACCAGGTGAGACACCTCATCTACCCGGTGCCCAGGCCCGGCCTGCCCTTCCTCGGGGTGCACTTCACCCGGCGTCTCGACGGCGACGTCGACGTCGGGCCCAGCGCTCTCCTGGCCTTGGGACGCCATCACTATCGGGGAGAGGGTGTCGGCTGGCGCGACGTCGGCGAGATGCTCCGCTTCGGCGGCTTCTGGAACCTCGCTCTGCGCTACTGGCGCCTTGGGTTCACCGAGCTGTCCCGGTCACGCAGCAAGGCGCTCTATGCCCGGGCCGCCCGACGCCTCATTGCCGGACTCCGCACCGCCGATCTCGAGGCGGCCGGGTCGGGGATCCGGGCCCAGGCCGTCGATGGCAGGGGACGCCTGGTCGATGACTTTGTGCTCGTCGCCAAACCCGGCCTGGTCAACGTGCTCAACGCGCCGTCCCCTGCGGCCACGGCTGCGCTCGCCATCGGCGACCGTATCGCCGACCTGGCCGCAGAACAGTCCGGCTGAGCACCGCCGTCACCGTGCCGCCACCCCTCACCTGCGCCGGGTGACAGGTCCTGATGCTGGGCCGGTGGGGGCCGAAGGCCCCTGGAACCGCACCGCACCGGCAAGCATCATCAAGCCATGAGCGAACTGGAGCGCGTGCTCAATCGACTGGCGCGGCTCCTGCGGGGCGAGGAGGACATGCCACCGGCGGCGGACTGCGGCGAGCAGCTGCAGATGCCGGCGGGCTCCAGCGAACCGGACGGCGATCGTCCGATTGAGGCAACGCCTAGCCTCAACGATCCCGGCGCCGCCCCGCGCCCGGCTACCCGATGACCTCGCAGCTCCTGTAGGAAACGGCCTCGGTGCAGTAGTCGTAGGCGGTTCCGCCCTTGTCGACGTCGGTCCCGGATCCGCCGTACAGCTCGTCACTGCCGCTGTTGCCGCGCAGCAGATCGTTGCCCGGACCACCGTAGACAATGTCACTGCCCGCGCCACCGCTGAGCGTGTCATCGTCGCCGTTGCCGTAGATGTGATCGTCGTCCTCGTCGCCGGTGATGTAATCGTCGCCCACACCACCACGGAGGCCGTCGTCACCGGCATTCCCGGTGATGACATCGTTTCCACCGCGGCCCATGATCCGGTCCAGTCCCATGCTTCCGATGAGTTTGTCGTTGCCCTTGCCCCCGTCGAGCACGTCTTTGCCCTGGTTGCCCCAGATCAAGTCGACCCCGGTGTCGCCGAAGATCGTGTCGTTGCCCTTGCCGCCGTAGATCCTGTCGTTGCCGGCACCGCCGCAGATCAAATCGCCACCATCAAAACCACTGATGTGGTCGTTGCCGCCCAGACCTGCGATCACATCCCTGCCGTCGGTGCCGACGAGGACGTCATCGTTCTCCGTACCGACGATGGTGACCGGCTGCCCGGCGCAGCTCACCGCGGGTGGAGCGCCCAGATCGAGGACGCCGACGCCGTACTCGTTATCCGGTCCCGCCGGGCCGGCGTCGTGAGTGCGGCTCGAAACTGCGGCGCGCAGCTCGGCCGGCGACATCCACGGGTACACCGACAGCAGCAGGGCCGCGGCGCCGCTGACGTGCGGGGCCGACGCCGAGGTGCCGCCAAACGACCCGTAGGTGAAACTGGCCACCCCGTCGGGCCCCGAGATATCGGGTTTGGTGCGGCCGTCGATGGTGGGCCCCTCCGAGGAGAAATCCTCGATCAGGCCATCGAAGTACCACACCGCCCCGGCAGAGTAGATGTTGGGCACGGTCGAGTTCTCGTTGAGGCTGCGGGCGGTGACGGGGTACTCCAGATCGTCCGGACTGAGCACAAACAGGTCCATGTCCGGCGTCGTCATGGCAGAGAACTCGCGGATCTCGACGGCGTAGGTACGGGTGCCACCGGTCGGATTGGTGTAGGTAATCAACTCCGTCGGCGGCTGGGTGCCGGTCTGGGGATCGGTAGACGAGTCGACCACGCCACCTCCGCCGGTGATGTCGAGCAGGTACAGATCGAAATCGTTGCTCGATGTGGGCCATTCGTCCCACTTGAGGGAGACGTAGACCTGATCACCGCTGTCGAGGGTGAAGGTGTTGCGCTCGTCGGCACCGGAGAATTCATGGGTGCCGTCGCCGTCGTTGCTGTCGTTGAAGTTGCCCGACCAGTGGCGCTCGGCGTAGTTGCCTGCCGAATTGAACCAGGCGATGCCGTAGCCCTCCGCCTTGTTCGACAGGGTGAGGAAGGGCCCGGTGCCGTCGCCTCGCTCGGTGTTGAACCAGCCCACCGAGTGGCTGATGATGTCGACGCCCTGGGCGTTCATGTAGTCGAGGGCGGAATCGATATGACCGGTGTTGCTTACGCAGATGAGGTAGATCTCGGCGTCGGGGGCCATCTCATGCACGATCTCGGCCACTGCGGTTCCGTGCGCGGTGGTCCCGCCGATGCCGCCGCCGCAGTAGCTCTGTGTGGTCAGCGTTGCCGGCAGATCTCCGCTCGCCTGCGCCGAGGCGTATCCGGTGAAGCCCAGATCGACCACGGCAACCTTGACCCCGGCGCCGGTGATGCCGACGGCATGCCAGTCGTCGGCATCGGTGAAGGCGACACCCTGTCCGGTCACTGCCTCGGCAAACGGTTGTGGCGGGGACTGCACCCAGCGCACTGCGGCATCCTCTGAGAGCGCCATCAGTGTCCCCATCGGCACCAGCGCCCCAACAAACCCCAGCCCGTCACCGGGATACGCGACTGTTCCGCCCGCGGCCTCTACCGCGTCGATGGCCGCGGCCAGATCGCCGGCGGGATACACCTCCACCACCACCTTGCCCGCCTGCACTTCCAGGCCCATATCCTCGGCCTGGGCATGGCCGGCCGCCGCACCCTGCTCGGTCACGGCCAGCTGGGCACGGTAGAGCCGGGATTCCAGCCCCGGCGGCTTGCCGTCGGCAGAGGCGCCGTCGGCGGCGGAGCCCGTTGCCGGGAGCACGCCGAACAGGGCGATGGCGGTCGAGAGCACAACAATCTTGCGGAGGGCGGGGAAGTGCCTCATCTCTCCTCTATCGGGTCGCGAAGGACCAAGAATAGAGCACAACCACCCTACGTGGGCAAGTCAACACCACTTGCGGCCGAATTGCCAGCGGGTAGCGTTGGCCACAGCATATGTCCCGATTGCCTAGCTCGCTGGCCCTGATCGCAGTCTGTGCCGTGCTATCGGCCCCTGCAGCCGGCGCCGCCGAGCCCCCGCGTTCCTTCACCGTCGCCGCCGCCGGGGACATCCTCATCCACGGCCGGGTAGCCGATTTTGCCCACCAATACGCCGGCGGCGACGGCTACGACTTCACCCCGATGCTGACCCCGATAGAGCCGTGGATCAGTGAGGCTGATCTGGCTATTTGTCATCTGGAAAGCGCTCTCTCAGTCGACGACACCCACCTCTCTTTCGAGCCCTATGTCTACGTCGCCCCCTATGAGATAGTCGACGCCATCGCTGCCGCCGGCTACGACGACTGCTCGCTCGCCAGCAACCACGCCACCGACGGCGGCGAACGTGGAATCCGGGAGGCCATCGAGGTATTCGACTCCCGGGGCATGCCTCACACCGGAACCGGCTGCAGCGAAGACGAGCGGCTGCCCAACAAATACGAGGTCAACGGAGTCATCGTGGGGCACATCTCCTACACATATGGGGTCAACGGCTCCTCACGACTCGGCGAGTGTGTGGTCAACGTGATCGACGCCGACGCCATCCTCGCCGATGCCGCCTGGGCCCGAGCCCAGGGCGCTGAGTTCGTCATCGTCAGCCTGCACTGGGGGGCCGAGAGGAACCCGCCCCCGACCCCCCAGCAGCAGGCACTCGCCGAGATCCTGCTCACCTCGACCGACGTCGACCTCATTCTCGGGCATCACGCCCACGTGATACAGCCCATCGACTGGATAGGCAACAAGCTGGTCGTCTACGGCATGGGCAATCATCTCTCGAACCAGAACCCGGTGTACGGCCCCGACTATTACGCCACAGAGGATGGGGTGGTGGTGCACCTCACCGTCACCGAGCAGCCCGACGGGAGCTTCGCCACCAGCGATGTCCAGTTCACCCCCACCTGGGTCAATTGGCACGGCTACGACATACTGCCTGTGGCCTTCAGCCTCGCCTACGGGCCCGAGGAGCTGCACTCGTATCTAGAGGCATCCTGGCAGCACACGGTGAGCCGCTTCACCATGCTCACCGACGCCGAGCCCACCCCGGCGGAATGGCCCCCCGTGATGTGCCAGGGCCGGGCCGCCACCATAGTCGGCACTGAAAGGCCCGACCTGCTGATAGGCACCAGCGGTGACGACGTGATCGTCGGGCGCGGCGGAGGCGACACCATCTGGGGCCATAGCGGCGATGATCTCATCTGCGGCGGCGGCGGCAACGACTACGTTGCCGGGGGCACCGGCAGCGATACCCTCAGTGGAGGCGACGGCGACGACTTCCTCCACGGCGACACCGGTGCCGATGTCCTATGGGGAGACGATGGCGCCGACAGCTTGGAGGGCGGCTCCGACGATGATCTCCTGCACGGCGGCGGCAGCGACCTACTGGTCGGCGGCGGTGGCAACAACACTTGCTTTGACGACCACGAAGACGTGCCCTGCGTCCATTGAGCCTTGCCCAGACCCGGCGAGCCCCCCCACCGTGAGCCGGTCATGAGAAGGACTCAGGCCACTCTGGCCGCCCTCGTCCTCGCCACCGCTGCTGCGCCCGGCGCCTCGGCGCGAACGGAGCCACGGTCGTTCACCATCGCTGCCGCCGGCGACATCCTCATCCACGAGGCCGTCGCCGTCGCGGCCCGCTATAACGCCGGCGGCAGCGGATATGACTTCACTCCCATGTTCGAGCAGATAGAGCCGTGGATCGGCGACGCCGACCTCGCCATCTGCCACGTCGAGGGCACGCTGTCGGTGGACAACGTCGGCCTCTCCTACCAGATCGGCTACGACCACCCGGCATTCTTCTACGGCCCCGGCGAGATGGCCGAAGCCATCGCCGTCGCCGGCTTCGACACCTGTTCCACCGCCAGCAACCACTCCTGGGACAACGGTTGGCGCGGCCTGGAGGACACGCTGGTGATGCTGGATCGTGCCGGGGTGGCCCATGCCGGCACCGCCCGCAACCTGGAGGAGACGCGCCCCAATCTCCACGAGCTCAACGGTGTCACCGTGGCCCACATCGCCTATTCCATCTCCATGAACGCCGGGCTCCAGCAGCGGCCGTCGTGGTCGGTCAACGTCATCGATCCCGACGCCATCCTCGCCGACGCCGCCTGGGCCCGAGACCAGGGCGCCGAGTTTGTTGTGGTCAGCCTGCATTGGGGTGACCAGTACCAGGTGGAGCCAAGCCCCGCTCAGCAGTCGCTGGCCGAAACGCTGCTGGCCTCTCCCGATATTGACGTGCTGCTGGGCCATCACACTCATTTGGTGCAGCCCATCGACTGGATCCACGGCAAGCTCGTCGTCTACGGCATGGGTGACTTCATCTCCAACATCCGCGGGCCCTCGGGCGGAGGGTTCGGCGTCATCGTGCACCTCACCGTCACCGAGCAGCCCGACGGAAGTTTTGCCACCAGCGAAGTCCAGTTCACCCCCACCTGGGTAGAGACCTGGCAGAAGACGGTGCTGCCGATCTCCTACACACTCGCCTACGGCTCCGAGTGGCTGCATTCGGATCTCGAGACGGCCTGGGAACGAACCATGAGCGGCCTCACCCTGCTCACCGACGCCGAGCCCACCCCGGCCGATTGGCCCCCGCTGCTGTGCCGCGGTCAGATGGCCACCATCATCGGCACCCACAGCGCGGATCTACTCGTGGGCACTCCCTACGACGATGTGATCGTCGGGCTCGGCGGGGGCGACACCATCTGGGGGCACAGCGGAATCGACCTCATCTGCGGCGGTGACGGTAACGATCATGTCGCCGGCGGGACCGGCAACGACAACATCTACGGAGACCGGGGAGATGATTCCCTGCTTGGCGACACCGGCGACGACACCCTGTGGGGTGATGCCGGTGACGACACCCTCGAAGGAGGGGCCGGTGACGACACGCTGTGGGCTGTCCTGCCCGATGACATCCTGCGCCCGGGCGGCGGCGACGACTCCTGTCACGACGGCGCCGACCCCGTCTCCTGCACCCCGCTGTTGCCACGGCTCGGCCACCGTCCCTAGCGTGAACCCGTCATGAGAAGAGGCCCGCTTGTTGCCGTCGCCGCGTTGACTCTGGCCGCCGGCGTGGCGCCGAGAGCCGCGGCAGAAACGGAGCCGCGTTCTTTCACCATCGCCGCCGCCGGCGACATTCTTGTCATGCGGAGCATGGCCGATATCGCCGCCCGCAACGCAGGCGGCGCGGGCTACGACTTCACCCCGATGATCGAGGCCATCGAGCCGTGGATAAGCGAGGCCGACCTCGCCATCTGCCACATCGAGGGCCCACTGTCGGCGGACAACACCGGTCTGGTCTACGAGGCCCCCGGCGTGATCTTCCCCCTGTTCAACGGCCCGGGAGACATAACGGATGCCGTCGCCGCCGCCGGCTTCGACACCTGCTCGACCGCCAACAACCACTCCTGGGACGAGGACTGGGAAGGTCTCCAAGAGACCATCGAGGTCCTGGACCGTGTAGGGGTCGACCACGCCGGTACCGCCCGCACACCGGAAGAGCGTTTACCCAACCTGCACGTGCTCAACGGCGTCGCCGTGGCCCACATCGCCTACTCGATCCAGGTAAATCCTCCGCTGATGCAGGAGCCGGAGTGGACGGTGAACGTGATCGATGCCGAGGCGATCCTCGCCGATGCCGCCTGGGCCCGGGACCAGGGCGCCGCCTTTGTCATCGTCAGCCTGCACTGGGGCGAGGGTTATCAGGTGGAACCGACCGACGACCAATATCGCCTGGCCGAAACGCTTCTCGCCTCCCCCAACATCGACGTGCTGGTCGGCCACCACACCCACGCTGTGCAACCCATCGACTGGATCAACGGCAAGCTGGTCGTCTACGGCATGGGCGACTTCCTCACCGACATCCGCAAACCCACCGGCGGAGGTGACGGGGTTATTGTGCACCTCACCGTCACCGAGCAGCCCGATGGCACGTTCGCGGTCAGCGAGGTGCAGTTCACCCCCATCTGGGTGGAACCGGTGAACAAGACTGTGCTGCCCATCGACTACACACTCGCCCACGGCGCCGGCGCCTGGCAGGCAGAGCTGCAGGCCTCGCGAGAACGTAGTCTGGGCCACTTGACCCAGTTCGAGAACGCCGTCACTACACCAGCGGATTGGCCCGCACTGCTGTGCCGAGGCCGCATCGCCACCATCGCCGGCACCTACAGTTCCGACCTCCTCGTCGGCACAGCGGGCAACGACGTGATCGTCGGGCGCGCCGGGGGCGACACCATCTGGGGCCACGGCGGTGACGACGTCGTCTGTGGGGGTGACGGCAACGACCACATTGCCGGGGGCACGGGAGGCGACACCCTCGAAGGCGGCAGGGGCGACGACGTTCTCCACGGTGACACCGGCTTCGACACGGTATGGGGCGGGGACGGCGCCGACATCCTCGAGGGCGGCACCGACGGCGATCTGCTCTACGGCGACGCCGGCAACGATCTCCTCTACGGCGGAGGTGGCGACGACACTCTCGAAGGCGGCAGCGGCAACAACGTCCTCTGGGGACACGACGGCAACGACACCCTGATCAGCATCTCTTCGGGCGACATTCGTTTCGACGATTGAGGCCCCTCAGCTCCTGCGCCCCCAGTACGCCCAGTTGCGGCAGTGGATGCCCTTCACCTCATGCGGCCAGGGATGGAAACGGAAGGCAACGAGGTTGGTGACCCCGTCCCGGTATTCGAGCACCCCTTCGATCACAATCCCGACGGCGCGCCGGGCGATCTCGCGATATGCCTGCCACACCTCAGGGAGCACGATCACATTGAGGATGCCGGTCTCGTCCTCGAGATTGAGGAAGATCACCCCCTTGGCCGTCATCGGGCGCTGACGGTGGGTGATGACACCTCCAACCGCCGCCCGCTTTCCGTTGCCGCCGGCGAGGGCGGAAGCGATGGACAAACACCCCCGACCCTCAAGCCACTCGCGAAGGAACTCGACGGGATGAAAAACCGAGACCCCCGTCGACCACAGGTCGGCCTGGGTCGACTCGACCTCGGTCATCGGTTCCAGCGCCGGAGCATCGACCCCCTCGGCCAGGGCAAGCCGCCCCGGACCCATACCGGCCAGTGCCCCGGCCGCCCACAGGCCCCGGCGGCGTTCCACACCCAGCGAGGAAAGGGCACCGGAGGCGGCCAGGCCCTCAAGCCCCTTCACCGCCAGCCCGGTGCGTTGCGCCAGATCGACCATGTCGGCGAAGGGCCCCCCGAGGAACCGGGCGGCCTCGATGCGGGCAATCTCGGCCTCGCCCAAGTTGCGCACGTAGCGCAGCCCCATACGCACCGCCGTCGCCAGTCGAATGGGGTCGTCGTGCGCCCCTCTGCCCCGCCGCCACGTCATCCCGTAGTAAGTGGCCGTGTCCTCGGGATCGGCGGGATGCGGCACCACCGTGCAGTCGCACGAAGACTCGTTCACGTCGGGAGGCAGCACGATAACCCCGTGCCGGCGGGCGTCCTGAACGAGTGAATTCGGGCTGTAAAAACCCATGGGCTGGGCGTTGAGGAGGCCGGCGAGCAGTTCAGCGGGCCAGTGATACTTGAGCCACGCCGACATGTACACGATGTAAGCGAACGACACCGAATGGCTCTCGGGAAAGCCAAACGAGGCGAACCCTTGGAGCTTCTCCCAGATCTCGTCGGCGGCGGAGCCGGTGATCCCGTTGCCGGCCATGCCGACGTAAGTCTCTGCCCGGAGCTTGGCCATCTCCTCCTCGGAGCGTTTGTGGGTCATCGCCTGGCGCAGACGATCGGACTGCCCGGCGCTGTAGCCGGCGCACACCCGGGCCAGCTCCATCAGCTGCTCCTGGAAAACGGGAATGCCCAGCGTCTTGTACAGGATGGGCTCGGCAGTGGGATGGGGGTAACTCACCGGCTCCTCGCCGTTGCGCCGGCGCAAGAACGGATGCACCGAGTGCCCCTGGATGGGGCCGGGACGGATGAGGGCTACCTCGATGGCGAGGTCGTAGAAAGTCTTCGGCTTCACACGCGGCAGCGTTGCCATCTGGGCCCGCGACTCCACCTGGAAAACACCGACCGTGTCGGCCTTGGTCAGCATCTCGTAGACCACCGGCTCCTGTGGCAGCGAAGCCAGATCGACGTCGACGCCGTGCACGTCGGCGATGAGGTCGACGGTGAGGTGGAGAGCGTTGAGCATGCCCAGACCCAGGAGATCGAACTTGACGATGCCCATGGAGGCGCAGTCGTCCTTGTCCCACTGCAACACCGAACGGTCCTCCATGCGCCCCCACTCCAGAGGTACCACCTCCCAGAGGGGCCGGTCGGCGATGACCATGCCTCCCGAGTGGATGCCGAGGTGGCGGGGAAAACCGTCGAGGCGGCGGCAGGCGTCGAGGATGAGCTCGCCGCTGAGCCCTTCCGGCAGGTCGACAAACTCGGGAATCGCCTCTGTCCTGCGGCTGTCGAGGTACTTGGTGAGGCCGTTCACCTGGGCCTGGGTGAGCCCAAAGGCCTTGCCCACGTCCTGCAAAACGGAGCGGGCCCGGTACGTGATCACGTTGGCCACCATCGCCGCCCGCTCCCGCCCGTAGCGCTCGTAGCAGTACTGGATGACCTCCTCACGCCGCTCTGCCTCGAAGTCGACGTCGATGTCGGGAGGGCGGCCTCGCTCGGCGGAGAGAAAACGCTCGAAGGGCAGAGCAAGGCGCAGAGGATCGACCCGGGTGAGCCCGAGGCAGCGACACACCACAGAATCGCCGCCCGAGCCCCTGATCTGACAGTAGATGTCCCGGCGGCGGGCGAACTGCACGATGTCCCACACCACGAGGAAGTAGCCGGGGAAGCCGAGTTCTCCGATGACCCCCAGCTCGTGATCGAGGCGGGTGATCGCCCGCGGATCGATGCCGCCGGGCCCGTCGCCCGGGTACACCTCGACGGCACCCTGAAAGGTCAGGTGGCGCAGGTACTCCATCTCATTGAGGAAGGCCCCGGGCATGGGGAAGTCGGGGAGGCGCGGCGCCACTAGGGAAAGGTCGAAGGCGAGGGCGGCCCCCAGATCAGCGGCACGTTCCACCGCACCCGGATAGCGGAGAAAGCGGCGCGCCATCTGGCCGGGCGGCTTCAGGTAGCGCTCGTCCGTCGCCGACCAGAACCCGTGCCCGCCGTCGAGGGAACGCCGGCCCCCTATGGCGGCGAGCACCTCGGCGAGATCGGCCTCGGAGCGGTCGTGATAGTGCACGTTGTTGGTGGCCACCAAGGGAAGGCCCAGCCGGGCGGCCACCTCGGCGAGCACGTCGTTGCGGGCATCGTCCTCGGGCATGGCATGGTGCCACAGCTCCACGTAGAGACGGCCGGGGAAAATCTCGCGCAGCCGGACTGCGGCCCGCATCGCCGCATCGAGGTCGCCGTCCTGCGCGGCCTGCGGCACCGCTCCCCGCCGGCACCCGGTGAGGGCGACGAGGCGACCGGTGGACGAGGCCTCGGCCAGCTCGCCCTCGTCGTAGACGGGATGCTCCTTCCCGCCGCGGAATTGGGCCCGGGTGACCAGCCGGCAGAGGGCGGCGTAGCCCGCCGGGTCGGGTGCCAGCAGCACGAGGTGCTCGAGGGATTCGCCCTCGGGGGCGTCCAGCGCCACCTCGACCCCATACACGGTGGGCAGCCCCACCTCTTGCGCCGCAGTGCGGAATTTGGGGGCGCCGTAGAAGCCGTTGTGGTCGGTGACGGCCAGCGCCTCGTAGCCGAGATCGGCAGCCCGCCGCACCAGGTCGTGCGGGTGCGAGGCCCCGTCGCGAAACGAGAAGTTGGTGTGGCAATGCAGCTCGGCATAACGAGTCATGGAACCCTCCAGTGTAGTCGAACATATGTTCGATCACACTGGGGTCAGCCGTCTCGAGCCGAAGTAAGTGTCACCGAGCCGGGCCTCAGCCGTGATTCGAAGTCCCCGGCGAGCGTGCCGGATCGGGCGCCGACTGGTACGGCACGCCGAGACCGGAGAGAGCGCCCGCCAACTGGTAGGTTGGCAACGGGGGTGATCGTTGTGGCCAAACGGCCCAAGTGGATCGCGTCGTGGATCGCTACCGGACTCGTGATGGGCCAGATCGTCCTGCTGATCGTGTTCGGCGGAGGTGACATCGCCTGGCTCCGCTACATCGGCTTCGCTCTATGGGCGCTTGCGGCCGTCTTCGGATGGGTGCCCATCTACCAGTTCAGAAGAGGCGGCGGCGTCGCCAAGGGTGACAGCTACGTCAAAACGACCCGGCTCGTCGATACCGGACTCTATGCGATCGTGCGCCATCCGCAGTATGTGGCCTGGCCGCTGATGGCCGTCGCAGTCGCGCTCGTGTCACAGCACCCGGTGGTCATCATCATGGGCGCGGTGGCGTTCGTGCTGGCGTGTGTGGACTTCCGTAGTGTGGACGCTCTCGCCATCGTCAAATTCGGCGACGAATACCTCGAGTACATGGAGCGTGTGCCGGGCTGGAACTTCGTCGCCGGATTGTGGCGCTTGGTGCGCCACCGTGCTTGATGCCGACGACCCGAAAATCCCGCAGTATCTGAGACTCCCGAACGAGGACAAGAACCGCAGCCCCGGGAACCGTGTGAGTGGAATCGGACGTCTGATCGGCGTGAGACCTGCAAGGCGTCACTTCGTGCTGCTCCTCGTGGTCGTCGTGCTGGCACTCACCGCCTGTGGAGACGATGAGCTGTATCCGTCTGGAACTTCTGCCGGCGAGCAACCCACCGGCGGCCCGCCCCTCGACGGTACCTGGGTGCTGGTTGCCGCCATCGTCGACGGGGTGTCTCTGTCGCTGAACGACGAGTATCGGGTCACGATGACGATCGACGGCTCCGAGATCGGTGGACGGGCCGCGTGCAACGGCTACGGCGGTTCCGTCTCGATCACCAACGACTCCTTTTCCGTCGGAGAGATCTCCCACACCGAGATGGCCTGTGAGCCGGCCGTCATGGAGATCGAGTCGGCTTTCCTACAGGGCCTGCTCGGGGTCTCCACCGCGATTCGGTCCGGTGACACCGCCTTGCTCAGCGGCGACGGTGTCGAGTACACGTTCGAGTTGCTCCCGCCCGTGCCCACCGCCGAGCTGATCGGACCCACGTGGGTGCTCGACACCATCATCCAGGGCGAAGCCGCCACCTCGACGACTGCCGGCGCCGACCCCGCCATGCTGCTCCTCAACGCCGACGGGACCTTCACCGGCGGCACCGGCTGCCGCGACCTCTCCGGCGAGTACATCGTGTCGGGCGACACGGTGCAGTTCACCTCGTTCCGCGCCCAAGGCGAGTGCCCCGGCGAGATCGAATGGCAGGACGGTCAGGTCATCACCGTGCTCGAAGGCGGGTTCACCGCCGAGATCGACGGAGACCGGCTCACGATCACCGCCTCTGGAGGCAAAGGCCTCTCCTACAAGATTGGGCAGTAGCCCGCAGACCACTCCGCCACCCTCGCTCGAGGTTGCCGACGGTCACCCCACCTGCCGCAGGTCACGACGCTGAAAGAGGAGGATCGCCAGAGCAACCAGCCCCACCGCAAGAGCGGTGAGGACCCCGGCGTGACCCCAGGGCATCCCGTTGTTGAGCGGGTCGCTGGTCAGGTAGTAGTAGAACGGTGACCACTTGGCATACCCGGCCAGGCCGTCGTTCAGGGGCAGGAACGAGTTGAGGACATAAAACGCCAGGGCCAGCCCGGCCGTGGCGGAGGCGGCAACGTTCACCCGGCCCGTGGCCGCGCTGAAAGCCAGAGCGAGCGCCCCAAACAACAGAGCCAGCAGTGTGACCAGCAGCGACGCGGCCGTGATGTTGACCATGCTCATGTCGAGACCGCCGAGCAGCGATCCCAGCGCCGTGCCGGCGAAGGTCAGCACCCCAAGCGCTCCCGCGGCTGTGAGCATCGCCAGCGCCTTCTCGACAACCACCGAGGTGCGGCTGATCGGGTTGGCCAGAAGGAGCCCCATCGTGCGACCGGCTTCCTCGCCGGCCAAGGCCCGCGCCCCCATCACCGTGGTGACGACGATGAGTGCGATCGGGAGCGTGAGGCTGAAGTTCTCGGTCTGGTACCAGCCCTCCGGGGTTCCCATGTCGGCGTACCCGATCATGGCGAGAAGAGCTTCAGGGAACTGGTCGGCGAATTTCTTGAGAGCGTCGTCGATGAGCAGATAGAAGGGCCCCATCATGACGCCCACCAGCAGCACGATGTACCCGACGATGATCACGAGCCGCTGGTGGTCTGAGGTGGTCTTGACCGAGACCCGTGACACCCGGGCCGAGCCGGCAAGCCGCTCCATCAGCTTCTGAGTCCGTGGGTTTTTGCGCAGGCGGTCGAGCAGGGTGACGGCAACCCCCTGCTCTTTCAGATCACGCCGATTGATCCCATACACCGCCGCCGCGCCGAGGATCGCCGAGGCACCTAGGAGCAACCCAAGGTGGCCCCAATGGACTCCGTTCGAGATGGGCTTGCTCGAGTCGTAGTAGTACCAGGGAAACGCCTTGGCGGCGCCTGCCAATCCCTCGATGAAGGGCAGAAGACCGACTGCAAAAAAGGAGAAGACCAGTATCCCCGCGGTCGACCCCGACGCCAAGCCTCGATTGCCGGTCCAGCCGCCGATCGCCATCGCCAGAAAGCCAAAGAAGATCGAGATGACAAACATGTGCAGGACCAGTGCACCAACGTGCATCCCGCTTACGTCGACGTCGAACACCGCCGGGACGGCGCGCCCGGCGCCCCACAGGACCAGGGCCCCAAACCCCGTGAGCGTCACCATGGACGCCCCTTTCGAGAGAAGCACATGGGTACGGCTGCGCGGATTGCCCAACAGCAGACCGATGGTGCCGTTCCGCTCCTCTCCGGCAATGGAGACTGCGCCTATAGAGAGGGCCAACGCGGCCAGCGTCAACGCTCCATAGGAGCTGTAGATGGCGCCGTAGGCAAGGCCACTCGCATCGGTGTCTGCGGTGATGTTCATCAGCGCCCGGAATGCCTCGGGCATGCTGGTGTAAATGGACATGTCGATGTCGCGGTAGACGGCCATCCCGACCAACAGCATGGTCGCCAGGCTGACGGCACCAATGGTCATGCCCTTCCAGCGGTCCCGGATCGTCTTGGTGTAGACGTTGGCGAGCATCAGACCGACTCCTCCTCATCCCGGTAGTAGGTGAGGAAGATCTCCTCGAGATCGGCTTCCTGCGTCGTGATGTCCACCACGTCGTAGCGACTGGCGACGGTCTTCAGGAGAACATCCATCTTGCCGTCGTAGGACAGGACGGCCCGGTGATCTTGCACGGTGACATCCCGCACCCCGGGGACCGCCTCGAACACCGCGGCGTCCACCGGCGAGGCGAACTCAAACTCGACACGCCGCATCGCCTTCGACCGGAGATCGGCGACAGATTCCACGGCCACGAGGAGGCCGTGGCGGATGATCCCGACCCGGTCGGCGATCCGCTGCACCTCGGACAGGGTGTGGCTGGAGAGGAACACCGTGCGACCCGCGGAGGCCACCTCACGCATCATCGCTTGGAACTGACGCTGCATGAGCGGATCCAGCCCGGAACTGGGCTCATCCATGATCAGCACCTCGGGCTTGTTCATGAAGGCCTGGATCAGCCCCACCTTCTGGCGGTTCCCCGACGACAGGTCACCAATCTTCTTGGTCAAGTCGGCATCGAGACGATCAACGAGTTCGTCGACGTACAACCAGTCGACACCACCTCGAAGGTTGGCGAAGTAGGTCAGGGTGTCCCGGCCGGTGAGATTGGGGTACATGGCCAGATCGCCGGGCACATATCCGATGTGCCGGCGGATCTCCACGGAGTCCTGGTGGGTGTCCATCCCCAGGATCGAGGCCCGTCCTGAGGTGGGCCTGATCTCATCGAGGATGGTCCTGATCGTGGTCGTCTTGCCGGCACCGTTCGGCCCGAGGAATCCGAACACCTCACCGGCGCGGACATCGAGATCCAGGTCCACCAGGGCCCGGACGTCTCCGTAGTGTTTAGTCAAGCCCTCAGTGTGGATGGAGATCTGATCTGTCATCGGTTTCCTTTGCTTCATGTTCTCGGAGTTGCGGGCCCAACCCTCAGATCGTCACCCTCAATCTCCGCAACGGCGGCGCTCAATTGTGCCGCCACCGCCTCGGTGAAGATACCCTCGCCAAGGATCTCGTAGCTCGGCCCGAGGTAAGAGGCGATGGCGGGACCCGTAGCGGCCTCTGGGTTGACGAGGTCGACCCCCAGGATGCGCTTCAGGTGGCGGTGCAGCACCAACGCCCCCAGCGACCAGAGCGTGAGCACGGCCGCACGTCCCCGCCGGTCGGGGGCCGGACGCAGCATTCCCGTCTCCTCGCCTTGCCGCAGGTAGTCGACCGCGTCGGCCACCAGGTCGTCGACCAACTGGGCCACCGCCGGCGAGTCATCGGCCAGCACCCGGGCCAGGTAGCCCATCAGCGAGACCGCGTCGCTGTCGCGTAGCGCCGCCAGCACATCAAGCCCGGGGCCGGTCGCCAGCGCTCTCTGCTTCTCCCGGCGGATGGTGTCGGTCACGTACTCGTCACAGGCCCGGCGCAGGCCCTCCATCGAGCCAAAGTGATGCATCACCAGGCCCGGTGAGACACCGGCAGCAGCGGCAACCTTACGGGCCGTCGTCCCGGCGATGCCGTGCTCGGCAAAACAACCGACTGCGGCATCCCGAATGCGGGCTCTGGCCGTCCGGTCGTCCACCGACACACCACGACCGGAACCGGAAGGAGTTGAACTCATGTTCAATAGTCTATACGGCTGTTCAGCATCCTGCAGGAAATCGTGCCGCGAGGAGCCGAACGGCACAACCTCCACACTCAAACCCGACTATGGAATCTTGGGACCCCTAACCTCGCCGCTATGGGGCCCGATCCCGATGAAAAGGAGTACTACCCCACCCCCCTGCTGCGCCGGCGCGGAGTGCTCGGGACCATTGCCGTCTTGGCCGCCGGGTCCCTGCTTCTGCTCATGCTGATGTCGACCTGCACCTCCCGCAGGCAAACACCGGCACCTCCGACAACCACGATCCCAGCCATAGTGGCCGTGCTGGACTAGCAGTCCAGCCGGTTCCGACTGAGGAACGCCCTACCCAAAACTCTTCTTCCAGGCCTCTATCTCGCCGACCGACACGTTTCCCCCGCAGAGGATGAGAACAACGTGCTCGCCGAGACGCCCCCGCAGCGCCTCCGCCGCCGCCAGCGTGCAGGACGCTGCGGGCTCCGTGAGCACCTTGGCCCGCTCGAGGAGGAACACCAGCGCGGCGAAGGCGGCGGAGTCGGGCACAACAACAACGTCCTCGAGCAGCTCCTGCGCCGCGCTCAGAGTCCCTTCACACACCCAGGGTGCGGCCAAGGTCTTGGCAATCGAGGTGGGCTGCATCTCCACGATCTTGCCGGCATCCAGAGCACGCCGCATGGCGTCGGCACCCTCGGTCTCCACGCCCCAGATGCGGACGTCCGGGGAGCGTCCCTTCAGGGCAACGCCCACGCCGGCCATGAGCCCGCCTCCGCCGATGCTCACAAACACATCGGTGGCATCGGGGGCGTCTGCAGCTACCTCAAGGCCGAGAGTGCCGTTGCCCGCCATCATGTGCGGGTCGTCGAAGGGGTGCATAAGGGAGAGGCCCGACTCGGCGCCGGTCTCGGCACGCCTGAAGGCCTCGGCGATGGTGGGCACTATCTCGACCTCGGCACCGTAGGCCCGGGTGGCCTCAATGGAGTGGTCCGGTGTGCCTTTGGGCATGAGTATCTTCGTGGGCACACCAAGCTCCCCGCCGGCGAATGCCAGACCCCGGGCAAAGTTGCCGCCGCTGACACCGACCACACCCCGTTTCCGCTGCTGCTTGGACAGATGGATCAGCTCATTGAAGGCCCCCCGCGGCTTGAACGATCCGGTCTTCTGAAAAAGCTCCAGCTTCAGTGACACCCGGGTCCCCAGAAACTCGCTCAGAGTCCGACTGGAGACGAGCGGTGTGCGGTGCAGGCGGCCCGATATCAGATCGAGGGCCTCCTCAACATCAGCCAGGGTGACGGGAACGGCCACCATGCCACCCTACCGCGCGGCTTCGCCGGCGCGCCTGCCATCATTAGTGGTATGAAACACGTCTTTGTCTGCGGGTATTCGCGCTCGGGGACGACTCTGCTCACCACCATCCTCGACGCGCACCCGCAGATCTCGATGGGCTACGAGCTGATGCAGCCCCTCTCCGATCTGCCCGGCGCTCTCGAAGCGCTGCAGAAGGCGGTGCAGCAGCGGGAAAAAGAGCGTCCCGAGCGGGCCCTCCGCCGCCACAAGGCCACCTACGACGTGGGAACGTACCTGATTCACTCACGCTGGGCTCGGCTCAATGGACATGATCTCCTGCGCATCCTCCGCCGCTTCATCGCCGAGGGCACCACCGAGGTTCGCACCATGCGCGACCAGGCCCGGCTCGCCATGGCCGTGGTCGAGTGCAAGCGGGAAAAGGAGAGTGCCGCCCTCAGCGGATGCAAGGTGCTGACCTCACGTTTTGGCGTGTTCCGTCGCAACTTCCCCGGCAGCGCCTTTGTCCTCATCGCCCGTGACCCGCGCGATATCGTCACCTCGCAGCTCGCTCGAGGCTTCGAGCGCTCGGTTCCGCAGATTGCGGAACACTGGAGGGACTACGTGAATCGGTTCTGGCGATTCAGCCTGCTGCACCCCAGGCGCACGGCTGCGGTGCGTTATGAGGATCTGGTCAACGATCCCGAGCCGCAGTACGAGCGCATCTTCGGAATGCTCGACCTCGACTACGGCGACGAGGTGCGCCGGTACTGGGACTCCAAGGCGAGCATCCTGCACACTCGCCATAACAACGCCCGCCTCGTCGGCACGGAGCTGTCCAGCCAATCAATAGGCCGTTGGCAGGAGGAACTCGCCGCCGAGCACGTCGCCGCAGTGGAGCAAATCTGCAGCCGGCCCATGAGACGATTCGGATACGAACCGACGGCCTAGCCGCCCTCGTCCTCTCCCTCGTCCTCCTCCTCATCCTCCTCACGGTGTGAATCCACGGCCGCTACAGCAAAGGCCGTCCCCTCACACTCGGCGGCCAGGTGCAGGCCCCAGCCCGCGGCCAGATCGTGAGGTTCCCACAGCATCCAGCGCATGCGGCCGGCCGACTCTCCGAGCACCTCCGGCGCCGCCGGCCACCCGAGATCGGCCAGTGACGCCACCGCCCACCAAGCGGCAAAACGGCCCGCCGGAGTGCCCCGGCGCCGCCCGTATGCGCCCCCACTGGCTCCGGCCCAACCCATCCAGGCAAGAGCGCCGGCGACATCGAGATCGGCGGCGAGAACCTCTCGATGGCCGAGGGCGGCAATCGCCGCCGAGGCGTCGCCCGCGACGACGGCGACGTCGATGGCTCCGTTCGACTGCTCGGCCCACACCCGGCCCAGATCGAAAAGAGCCGCTACCGATTCCTCGTCGTCCAGCGGCCGGCCTGGTGCCGAAAGCCGAAGATGCCGCAGACGCGGCCGAGCGGGCGCCGGGAAATCGGCTTTGTCGGAGTGGTAGCCGGCGACCACGTAGCGGGGCTCCCACGGCTGCAGTCTCAGCGGAACCTCGAGCACGTTGCGATCGATGCTCGTATCGTCCTCCAGATCCTCGCCTCTCACCACCCGCTCGTGAGCCGCCATCGATCGGGCCGGGCCGGTGGCCAGGTGTGGCGCCAACTCTGCCCATGAATGTGTGCTGGCCGCCACCTCCCAGAGGGGCCCTAGGGCAAACCGGCCGGCGCCTTCGACGACAACGGAGCCGGCAAGATCGGCGGGGGCTTCGAGAGCAAGGCGGTACTCGGCGTACTCGGCGGCGGGCCACAGCTGCAGGCCTCGCTCCAGGGCGTGTCGGCAACGGCCCCGCAGCTCCACGATCCCTCCCCAATCGCCCTCACCACAAAACAAATGGACCAGCCCGACCAGTTCGTCGAGGTCGCCACGCTCCACGGCTTCGGCAATGCGGCGAGTCATGCGGTCCTGCCCGGAATCTCGCCGCCGCAGGCTCCGGGCCGCGCCGTGCCATGCCCATCCGGTTTCTCTCCTCCGGTCCGACCGAGCGCTGACGCCGATCGGGCACCGGCCCCGGCCAGAAGGCAACTGCACATCAAACCGCACGCTACCGCAATCCACCCGACACCACGATCGTCGAGAGCCGACAAGAACCTGGCCGGGTGAATACGTTTGATCCGGCACGGTAGAGTCCAAAGATGCTCGCCGACCTCCCCGACTGGCTGGCCCGACCTGCCGGCGCACTCGGCATAATTGCCGCCCTCGCCGGGTCGGGCCTCGTTTTTTGGGCGACGGTATTCGCCTCGTTTCTCGCCGTCATTCTCGGCGGCGTTGCCTTTCTCATCGCCGGCCTGTGTTGGTACGCCGCCGACATGGCTGCCACCGACCGTCGGCTCCGCTGAGATCGGGCATAGCTCCGCCCTGATAGGCTCGCCCCCCATGGCCAGACGCCTCCTCGCCACCGTCCCAGCGCTGCCACTGACGGCTGCCGGGTATCTCGCCTCGCAAGTACTTCGCGCCGCCAATCGCAAGGACCTGCCCTCTTTCTCCAACGCCGATGCCTCCGGGCTGTTTGGGGATCCCGAATCGCCGCCGCTGCGGTTTGTTGCCCTCGGAGACAGCTCCCTAACCGGACCCGGACTGGCCCACCTGGACAACATCTGGGTACGACGGCTTGCCTCCCGCCTGGCCACCGACTATCGCGTCGAGCTGATTTCGCTCGGCGTGGGCGGATCGAGAGTCCAGGATGTCGTCGACGGCCAGCTGGAAGAGGCGGTAGCGCTACGCCCCGACATCGCCCTCGTCGCCGTCGGAGCCAACGACGCGATCCGCGCCACGCCCACACGGGCCTATCGAACGTCGATGGCTCACATAATCTCCCGGCTTGAGCACGGCGCCGGCGCCACCGTGCTCACGGGCATCGGCGACCTGGGCTCCATCCCCCGACTCCCTCACGCCCTTCGCCCCTTTCTGTCGTGGAGAGCACGCGTCTTCGACGACATCTGCGCATCCATCGCCGTTTCCCGACCCACAACGGTGAAGGTATACACCCGTGGACCCATCTCCACGGCCTTCTGGGAAGACCCCTCACTCTTTGCCGCAGATCTGTTCCACGCCTCCGACGAGGGGCACCGCGTCCTCGCCGAGGAGACGCTGCCCGCTCTCCGGGCCGCGCTCAGCATCGCTATTCGACGAAGCCGCACCGCCTTCTGAGGCACGGCCCCCCCTACCACGAACTTGTCCACAGCCCCAGTGGTACGATTGAAGGGCTCCGGGGAGCTCGGGCTAGCCGAGCTGAGAGGGTGGCCGGCCGCAAGGCAACGTCACCGACCCGCGGAACCTGATCTGGGTAATTCCAGCGGAGGGAGCCATGGAGACGCCAGTCATCATCTTCGCCGGGGGCGATCCGGTGACGCGCGACGTGTCCCCCATGCTTCCGAGCGATGCGTTCGTGATCGCCGCCAACTCGGGCCTCCACACCGCAATCGGCCTCAAGGTCAACGTGGATCTGGTCGTCGGTGACCTGGATTCGGCCGATCCGGCCGAGCTCGCCGCAGCAACCGAAGCGGGCGCCAAAATCGAGCGCCATCCGGAGGACAAGGACGTCTCCGATCTCGAACTGGCACTGGAGGCCGCAGCTGCCCGCGGTCTCTCTCCTGCAATCGTGGTGGGGGGCGCGGGATGGGACCGCATCGACCATTTGCTGGCCAACGCCCTCCTGCTTGCCTCCCCTCGATTTGCCGGCCTTCGTCCGCGCTGGTGGGTCAAGGGAGCGCACGTGGCCATCGTGCACGACCGGGTCGTACTCCGGGGAGAGCCCGGCGACAAAGTGACCCTCCTTGCCGCCGGTGGGCCCGCCCAGGGCGTCTCTTCAAACAATCTCCGTTGGCCCCTGGCCAGCGAGACTCTCTCACCAGGTTCCACTCGGGGGGTAAGCAACGAATTGACCGGTCACTCGGCCACGATCATCGTGGACGAGGGAGTGCTCATCGTCATCCGAGTGGGGCGGCAGATGTGAGGGCACGGATTGCCGCGCTTTCGGTTCTCGTCTTTGCCGCCACCGCCTGCGGTGACGACGCCACGGCAACGGGTGGGGCACCAACGACGTCCGCCGGCGTTGAAGAAGCCACCTCTTCTTCGACGCCGGCCGGCGTCGTGCGCCTCCTCACCCACGATTCGTTCCTCGTTTCCGAGGCAGTGCTCGACGAATTCACCGCCGCCACCGGCTTCGAGGTCGAGATCCTCGCCGCCGGTGACGCCGGCCTGGTGCTCAACCAGGCGATACTCACCGCAGGGAATCCCTTTGCCGATGTGATCTTTGGAGTGGACAACACCTTTCTCTCGCGCGCCCTCGACAACGACGTCCTGGTCCCCTATGAGAGTCCCGGCCTGGCCGATGTGCCTGCAGAGCTGCAGCTTGACCCGGAGTTCCGGGCCACCCCGATTGACTACGGCGACGTCTGCCTCAACTACGACAAGGAGGCTTTCGACGCTCTGGCCCCGCCCGGAACTCTCCTGGATCTGGTCGCCCCGGCCTACGCGGGCAAACTCGTCGTCGAGAATCCGGCAACGTCCTCTCCCGGCCTCGCCTTCCTGCTCGCCACCATCGCCACTTTCCCCGAGGACGCCGACTACACCTGGCGCGACTACTGGGCCGATCTGAGAAACAACGACGTGCTCGTCACCGATGGGTGGGAGACCGCCTACTACGGAGCATTCTCCGGAGGCTCGGGCACCGGTGACCGCCCTATCGTGGTCTCCTATGCCTCGTCGCCTCCGGCCGAGATCATCAACGCCGAGGAACCCCTCGAGGAGGCGCCCACCGCTGTTGTCAGCGAAGGCTGCTTTCGTCAGATCGAGTTTGCCGGCATCCTGCGCGGCGCCGCCAATCCCGAAGGCGCAGCGCTGCTCATCGACTTCATGCTCTCGGAGCGGTTCCAGGAAGACATCCCGCTCAACATGTACATGTACCCGGCCAACGCCAAAGCCGATCTCCCCGCCGAGTTTCTGGAGAACACCTCGGTGCCCCGGAGCCCCCTGACCATCGACCCGGCCACAATCGACGCCAACCGTGAGGCTTGGCTCGACGAGTGGACGACAATAGTGGTGCGGTGAGGCGATTCTCCTGGGCCATTGCGGCGCTGGCCGCGATTCCGTTGGCCTTCCTGGCCATGTTCTTCATATGGCCGGTGGCCTCGATCATCTTCACCAGCCTCTCCCCCGGCGGCCGATTCGATTTCACATCGCTGCGTGAGGTGCTCACCAACGCCGACCTGCTCGGCGTAGCCTGGTTCACCTTGTGGCAGGCCGCCGCCTCGACCGTGCTCACCCTCATCGTCGCCCTTCCCGGCGCCTACGTCTTCGCCCGCTATGACTTTCCCGGCAAACGTTTCCTGCGGGCCGCGGCCACCGTGCCCTTTGTGCTCCCCACGGTTGTCGTCGGCACCGCGTTCCTGGCACTCGTGGGGAGCAACGGACTGCTGGGCGTAGATCTCGACGGGACCATCTGGGCCATCCTCGCCGCCCATGTGTTCTTCAACTACGCCGTCGTCCTGCGCACCGTCGGCGGCCTGTGGTCCCATCTGGATCCCGCCCTCGAGGAGGCGGCCCGCTCACTGGGAGCCAGCCGGTGGCGGGCCTTCACCGGCGTCACCCTGCCCCTGCTGCGTCCCGCCATTGCCGCCGCCGCCTCGATCGTCTTCCTCTTCACCTTCACCTCGTTCGGCGTGGTCCTGATCCTCGGCGGGCCCGGGCTGGCCACGCTGGAGGTGGAGATCTACCGCCAGGCCAAACAGCTTCTGGATCTCCCCACGGCCGCCGTGTTGGCGATCATCCAGATGATCGGGGTCACCGCCATCCTCACCGCCTATTCCCGGTATCAGGAGCGCAGCGCGGTAGAGCAGGGCCTGCGACCCGCCGCCGAGGTAGCGACCCGGCCGCGCACCCGCGGCCAGCGCGCCCTGGTCGCCGGTGTGCTCGCCTCGATGGCTCTCCTGCTCGGCGGGCCCATCGCCGTGCTGGTGGAACGATCGCTGCACGGCGAGGCCGGCTACGGTTTCGGCTTCTACCGGGATCTCGGCGAGGGCACCCGCACCGGAGCCCAAATCGCCGATCCCATCAAGGCCATCAGCAACTCGGCCTCATTCGCCGTGGTCGCCACTGGTATCGCGCTGCTCGTCGGCCTCTGTGCCGCCGCCGTCATCGCCCGCAGGCGGGGCCGCCTTTCACGCTGGTTCGACGCCCTGTTAATGCTGCCCCTCGGGACCTCCGCGGTCACCATCGGCTTCGGCTTCCTGGTCGCCCTCGATGCCCCCATCGACCTGCGCGCCTCCTGGATCCTGATCCCGCTCGCCCATGCCCTGGTGGCCGTGCCCTTTGTGGTGCGTTCCGTGGTGCCGGTGATGCGTTCGGTGCGCCAGCGCCTGCGCGAGGCGGCCGCCGTGCTCGGCGCCCCGCCCCACCGCGTGTGGCGCGAGATAGATCTGCCCATCGTGGCGCGCGCCACCGCCGTCGGAGCCGGCTTCGCCTTTGCCGTCTCACTCGGCGAATTTGGCGCTACCTCACTCGTAGCCCGGCCCCAGACATCTCAGACGCTTCCGCTGGCCATCTACCGCTTCCTGGGCCAGCCGGGAGCGTTCAACTTCGGCCGGGCAATGGCGATGAGTGTCATCCTGATGATCGTCACCGCCATCTCGATCTTCCTGATCGAACGTTTTCGCACCCCGGGACTGGGGACGTTCTGATGCTCGCCGTGCTCACCGCCAACGTCCGGTTCTCGGAGACCGTGGCCCTCGACGACGTTTCCATATCGGTGGCCGACGGCGAGGTGGTGGCCGTGCTCGGGCCCAGCGGTTCGGGCAAAACCACCCTGTTGCGCGCCGTCGCCGGCCTGCAACCGCTGCACACGGGCAGTGTCACCTGGAACGGCGAGGATCTCACCACCGTGCCCACCCATCAGCGCAACTTCGGGCTCATGTTCCAGGATTTCGCCCTGTTCCCCCACCTCGACGTGGCCGGCAATGTGGCCTTCGGACTGCGCATGCAGGGTGTTCCCGCCGAGCAGCGCCGGCGGCGCACCGCCGAAGCCCTGGAACGGGTTGAGCTGCGCGGCTTTGAGAAGCGCCGCATGGGCACACTGTCCGGTGGCGAGGCGCAGCGAGTTGCCCTGGCCCGCGCCCTGGCCCCGGGACCGCGCATGCTCCTCCTCGACGAGCCCCTCGGCTCACTGGACCGGGCACTGCGAGAGCGTCTCAGCATCGAGTTGAGATCTCTGCTGACCCGTCTCGGCATCACCGCCCTCTACGTGACCCACGATCAGACCGAGGCATTCACCCTCGCCGACCGTGTCGCCGTGCTCGATAAAGGCTCCATACTTCAGATAGGGACCGCGGAAGGTGTCTGGACCCGCCCGGCCAACGAAACCGTGGCCAGATTCCTCGGCCAGCAAAACCTGGTGCCGGGCACCATCGAGGGCGGCTGGGCCACCACACCGCTCGGCGTCATCCCGGCCCCCCGTGATGCCGCCGAGGGGCCAGCCCGCCTGGTCATTCGCCCAGAGGCCTTGTCCGTCGATCCCAGAGGCCCCATCGAAGGAGTGTTGCGCTCCCGGCTCTTCAGAGGCACCGACTATCTCGTCGAGATCGAAACCGGTGACATTGTCATCGAAGCCCTGCTGCGGGGCGCCCCCAAGCCGGGTACCACGATACGCCTAGCCGTCGAGCCCGGCGGCGTCACTGTTCTCCGAGAATCGACTACACCACCTCATCAAGAGCAGCCCTGATCTCGGAGGTGAGGCCCTCGTCGAGCGTGGAGTGCAGCACCCTGCCGTCAAAACGCCGCATCTCGCGTACCAGGGTTGTCGGCGCCGCCGGATCGAGGAGAAGGAAGAGTGCCGCCGATTTGGGCGCCAGCTCTTCGCCCATTTCTTTCATCTGCCGGTCGGAGATGCCGATGTCCCGCAGCTTGGCCCAGATCCCCCCGATGGCCGCCCCGAGTGCTGCACCCACAAACGGCACCAGAAAGAACAGGCCGGCCAGCATGCCCAGCCAGGTTCCGGCCATCGCCCCCTGGCCCGGGGTCACATCCTTGGTCTGGTGGATACGGATCTTGCCTCGGGGGTCCTTTACCACAATGGCAGCGTCGTCGAGGCGAATAGCCCCGCGCCGGTGCAGCCGCAGCGAGGCGATCAGGGCCTCCTGGGCGCGCAGGCCGTCCTCGAATTCGATGGCGAGCAGCTCGATATCGGCCGCTTCCGGCGCGGAAGCCTCGGCCCGCTCGTCATCGGCCCATGGATCGAACCCGTCGTGCATCCCGCTCCCGGCTCGCCCACCCCATTGTGGCCGCTCACCGACCTTGACGAGCGCCGTCGCCGCCACTTCCGCCGGCGGGGCCGGGCTCAGCTCCTGACTCGTTCCAGCGCCAGCACCACGAGCAGCAAGAGCACAGCGGCGCCCCCGGCGACGATGTGGGCGTCGCCGGTGAATCCGTCCATACCGAGCGGGTCGACGATTCCCCAGCCCAAGATCGCCAGCAGCCCAAAACCCACAAAAAGTAGGGCTCCGACCAGCGCCACCGCGGCGGATGGCGCCCTCCCGCGCCGCAGCGTTAGTACCACGGCGGTCCCTACAAGAAGGTGAAAGACGTTCTGCAGCGGATTCAGGTCGAACATGAGCAGAGCCTCACCCTGGGCAGGCGCCAGCGGCAAAAAACCCGTTTCGCCGAAGCCGAGCACGCCGATGGCGACGGCAAACACGCCGAAGCCGGCCGCGGCCGCCCGCCCGGCCGAGAGCCCTCCCGGCTTGCCCTCCGGGTGCCTCTCGATGCGGCCGAACACAAGAAGCAGCGCCGCCAAAGGAATCACCGCCATCAGCAGCCACAGCGGACGCAGCGCCCACCACTGCAGGGAGCCGATCTCCGGCTCAGGCAGGCCCACGGAGTGCCAAACCCCTCCGGCCACCGAGATGGCGGTCACATGCCAAAGGAACATCGTCAGCACCACGGCGTGGATTCGAGTCACCGCACTAGAGAACCAGCGGTGGGACAACAGCCGCCGGACGGGGTGGCGAAGCAGGAGAGCCAGGCCCAGGAGCCACACAGTGAGGGCGACCATGGCAACGCTGGGAGGCTGCGCGTTCGACCGAGCCTGCCCGGGCACCCCGACCAGGCTCACCGGGTAATTGCCGACGGTGGTAAGAAGGACAAGCCCGGCCAGGCCGGCACCGGCAAGCAGGGCGGCCCCGCGCCAACCCAGACGCCCCAGCGTCCCATCGGCGTAGAGAAAGCCGATCTGATGCGCCAGGATCCACATGAGGGCGTAGTTGAGACCGCCCAGGTCGGTCATCCCGCCTCCAAGGGAGACGATGTCCACCACGGCCACGCCCAGACCGAGGGCGATGATGGTGGTGAAGCGGGCCCGCTGGTGCAGCCTCCACGCCGCCGGCGCCAGCGCCACCACCACGACGTAGATGCCGAGGAACCACAGCGGCAGCGCCGCCACCTCCGCCGCCTCGGCCTTACCCGGAGCGCCGGGGTCCACAATCTCGATGATGGCGGCAACGGCGAGCCACACCGCAAGAAACACGTAGGCGGGGCGCAGCAGCCGCCCCAAACGCGCTTCCAGGTAGGGCAGGTACCCGCGGTGACGAGACAGGCTCACCGCGTTGGCAAACCCGCCGACAAAAAACACCAGCGGCATCACCTGAACCAGCCAAGTGGTCAGCCGGCCGGCCCGGATCACTTCGAGCGCGTTGACCGCGTCGACGCCGCCGTCGGCCCATACCACAGTCGTGGTCAGCCAATGGCCGAACACAACGATGCAGATGCATGCCACCCGCACGACGTCGATGAAAGGATCTCTCTTCGCCAGGAGGCGAGGGTCGATCCGAGAGTCCGCCCGGCTCCGGGTGCCGTTGGCAGGCTCAGTCATCGAAGCCCTGCCGCCGGCCCGGTGCTCCGGCCCCACTCATCTGTGCTGCGCCACAAGCACGCCCTCCTCATAGAACACCACTTCCCACCCTTCCCCGGCCACGATGGTGTCGACCAGGGCACGATCCTCTTCCCCTATCGACCACTCGTTGACGACAAGCCACTCCACCGATTCGGCAGAACGCTGGTTCTCATTCCTGACCCCCCAGTTGTACGGGATCCACGGGTTGGGGAACTCATAGATCTCGTGCCGATGGGTGAGGTGGGGCACAAACCCGTAGGTGGCCGAGACGGTGTCGTCCGGTCCCGGCAGCGTCAGGGCACGCTCCATAACCTGCTGCCTCTGGTTCCCGGCGAGTGGCCAATGGCCGTCTCGGAAGTGGGTACTGACCGGGGAGATGCCGATCACAACAACGGAACACAGGCCCAGAACGGCAATGAGGCCTAAAGCGAAACGGCGCGTCGGCAGGCGCCTGAACTTCCCCAGGCCCTCGATCATGGCGATGGTGAAGGCGAGCACCGGAAGGGCGGCGTAGTGGAACCTATATTCCCAGGTGAACGAATTGACGGACAGCAGGTTGATGAGGATTTGCGGCAGCCCGATGAGCAGCACCCCGGGAGAGAGGAACGACAGCAGGCCGAAGGGCACGGCCAGATACCACAGGTACCACAGGATATCGGCCTCCCACAACCGCTCCAGGATCAGGCCCGGGTTGGTGATCACCGAACCGATCACCTCAATCGGCGAGCTGCCCAGATCACCAAAAAACTGCCCGTAGAACGCCCCCTCGCTGTTGAAGAGAGGGATGAGCGCTTGGTTGACGAAGGCGAACCAGGCGGCGGCACCGAGCATCGTCAGCAGGCCCACCTTGCGTTGCCCCCGCCACAGGAGCAGGACGCCCAGCATGAGCGCAGCCAAGGCAACGTCTTCCTTCCAGCAGACAGCGAGGGCGAGGAACAGGGCGTACGGGAGCCAGCGCCGGCGCTGAGCCGCCACATAGGCACAGAGGAACGGCGTGATGGCAATGACCTCGGGATGGAACATCTCCTGGAAATGCCACTGCAGAACCCCGTTAACGACAAAGGCGATGGCCGGGATCAGCGCGTGCCACTCGTTGCCGAGCACACGCTTTGCCGCCATGAACACAGGCACTCCTCCGAGCACAACAACAGCTACCTGGAACAGGTTGAGGAAGTGGGGACCGGCGCCAAGCCAATAGAACGGAACCAGCAGGAAGAACCCGAACGAGCCGTGGTGGCCGAGCGTCTGCATCCCGCGCACCGTGTTGAAACCGGCGCCGCGGCTGTGCAGCCAGATCGACTGGTCGAAGATGCCAAGGTCAAATCCGAAGCTGCCGAAACGGTCATGCCGCATGAAGACGAGCACGGCGAAAACGATGAACCACGTGATCATCACTCCGGCGAGGATGAGCCGCGGGGCCCCAATACGTTTGGCCAGCCGCAGCACCGCTGCCCCCGGCCCGGCGCCGCCCCATCCGTCCTGCCGAACGTCGCCGAGCCGCCCCCACAGCGAACGGCCGCCACTTGCACCCGGCCCGGACGCTGTTGACGCGGAACTCACCGCCGTGCCTCTACCCGAAACCGGCCCGGCAAGCCGCCCCGCCCCAAGGCGCCGGGACCGCACTCACGTCGCAAAACCCTCAGGCCGCCGCCGCAGCAGCCTTCCCATTCCCCAGCGGGTCACCAGCCACATGGCCTCCCGAATGATGCGCCCGTCGAGCTTGGATTCCCCTCGGCATCGTTCCCGGAACGTGATCGGAACCTCGACAACCTTGCAGCCGAGCAGATGCGCCCGCCACGCCATCTCCACCAGGAAGACATAACCCGCCGAACGGCAGGTATCGGCCCGGAGTCGCCGCAGCGCGTCCGCCCGGAAGGCGCGGAAGCCGCTGGTGAGGTCTCGCATCGGAGTACCAAGCATAAAACGGGCGTAGCGGTTGCCCCCGCGGGACAGGAAACGCCGGCGGCGCGGCCATCCTTCGATGGCTCCGCCGGGCACAAACCGGCTCCCGATGGCGAGATCGGCCCCGTTGTCGATGGCGGCAACAAGCGTGGGGAGCTGGGCCGGATCGTGAGAGAGATCGGCATCCATTCCGCAGAGTGTCTCGGCGCCCGCGGCCAGGGCCACAGCAAAACCCTCGGCATAGGCCGGGCCGAGACCCTGCTTGGCGGGGCGATGGAGCACGGAGAGGCGCGGCTCCGCGGCGGCGAGCTCGTCGGCGAGCCGACCGGTGCCATCCGCTGAGTTGTCATCGACGACAAGAACGGAATAGGGGTGCTCCAGCACGCGCGCCACGACTTCGGCGAGGTTCTCCGCCTCGTTGTACGTGGGCAGGATCACCCATACCGAACCGGCGGCAGAACCCGACTGCGGCACTGCAGTTGCCGGCCCCGGCCGCTTCTGGGCAGGACGCTTCTGCGTCACCTCGACCTTCTCGTGGGGAGGGAACCAGGCTAGCCCCGATCGCCCCCGCCACCGCCCGACAACACCGCGGCTAGGTCGGTTGTTGTCCGATGAGGGGAACCAGTCGCCGTTCGCTAGCTGAATCCGAGGAACTTGGCGAGATCCGAGGCAATCCGTCCCGCCTGGTCCCGGGCCGCCGCCTCGGCGCCGCTCGGCTCGTCGCCGGCCCCGAGCTCACGGCGTAGGTCGACGTAGATCTTCAGTTTGGGTTCGGTGCCGCTGGGCCGGACCAGGGCCCGGCCCGCCGCCCCGAGATCAAAAACGACGAGCGCCGCCGCCGGCAGCCACCGGGGACGTTTCTCGGCGCCGGCGCGAAAATCGAGAACCGCATCGACCTCAAATCCGCCGAGCACCGCCGGGGTGTGCTCCGCCAACCCGTCCATGGCGGCATTGATCTCGGCCGCCCCCTGCTCACCAGGCCGCATCACACTGAGCTGGGTGCCGACCCAGAGCCCATGCTGCCGGTACAGGCGCTCCAGGCGATCAAAGACCGTTTTTCCCCGTGCCCGATCCTGTGCCACCAGATCGGCAAAGACCACGGCGGCGGAGACACCGTCCTTGTCCCGAACCAGCCGGCCCACCGTGTACCCGATGGCCTCTTCGTACCCGAAGACGAACTCCAGCCCCTCGGCCTCCTCGAGATCAAGAGCGGCATTGGCGATCCACTTGAACCCGGTGAGGGTGGACTCGTAGCGAGCCCCGTGAGCAGCAGCGACGGCCGCCAGCATCGGCGAGGAGACGATGCTGCTGATCACCAGTGGAGGAGCCTCGCCCGCATACTTCTCGAGGAGGAAGTCCCCGAGCACGATGCCGGTCTGGTTGCCGGTGAGATGCACCCACCCTTCCGGGCCGGGGAGGCAGACGGCGAGCCGGTCACCGTCGGGATCGTTGGCGAGCACCAAATCGGCGCCGACGTCGCCGGCGAGGCCGAGGGCGAGGTCTAGAGCGCCGGGCTCTTCGGGATTGGGGAAAGGGACCGTGGGGAAACGGCCGTTGGGCTCGGCCTGTTCCGGGACCGTGTGCACCTCGTGGTAGCCGGCGGCGGCGAGCGACCGCTCGGCCAGGTGTCCGGCCACGCCGTGCAGCGGCGAGTAGACGATGCACAGATCGCGGTCGGCCTCACCTTGTGGCCGGATCCCGAGGAGATCGTCGACGTATCTCTCTTGCCACGCCGGCTCGATCGGCACGGCCTGTTCGTTTTCCCCCTCAAGCGCTCCTTCACAGCGGGGGACATCGGCGGCGGCCCCCACCCGTTCGATGGAATCGGCAATCTCGGTATCCACCGGCGGGATGATCTGAGCGGCGTTGGCGTCGTACACCTTGTAGCCGTTGTCCCGCGGCGGATTGTGGCTGGCCGTCACCACCACCGCAGCCCGGGCTCCGAAGACACGTGCGGCGTAGGCCACAAGCGGGGTGGGAACCGGCTCCTCGAAATACCGCACGGGAATGCCGGCGGCAACAAGCACGGCAACGGCGTCGGCGGCAAAAGTCGGGCTGCTGAGCCGGGCGTCGTAGCCCACTACCACCGGCCCGCCCTCGGGCCGAAATTCGATGAGGTAGTCGGCCAATCCCTTTGTGGTTCGGATCACCGTGGCCCGATTCATTCGATTCGAGCCGGCCTCCACCGCCCCACGAATCCCTGCGGTACCGAACTCGAGGCTGCCCGCCATACGTTCCGACAGCTCGTCGACCGCGCCGAGCGCAATGAGGCGCTCCAGCTGCGCCCGGGTCTCCGGGTCGGGATCACCGGCAATCCAGGCCCGCGTCTTCACCAGCAGCTCCTCCGGAAGCGCCGCCCCGAGCGCATCACCTACGGCCGCCACACCCGCCTCGGTGGCGAGGTGGGTCATCGGGACGTCGTGCTCGGCGACGGGCAACCGATCAACAACGAGTTCCGAGGGGGCCACTCCGATGCGGAGCGCGTCGGGGCGGAGACGGGCCAGGAACCGATCGAGGTATCCCGACCCCCGCCCCAGGCGCACCCCCTGAGCATCAAATACGACGCCGGGCACCAGGGCTACATCGATCTGCGCCGGGTCCACCACGGGCGCCGAATCCCTCGGCTGCAAGAAACCGAAGCGGTGCCGCTCCATCGGGCCCGCGAAGGGATGCACGGTGAGCTCACCACGCTCGGGGGTACGGGTCAGGAACGACGCCGCTTCGAAGCGGAGTGCGGTGATATCCGGCTCATCGGGGAGAGGCTGATAGAGCAGCACTCGGGCACCGGGCAGGCCTCCCCAGCGGCGCAGTCCACCGACGATATGCATCGAGATGGCGTGCAGGTCGAGCCCGGATCGTATGGCGCGCCCCCACTCTCGCCACTCGGCCTTGCCTGCTGTGGATGCTGGCCGCAACACCGGCTACGAGAAGAGCCGGGGCGCCAGAGCCTGCAGCTCCTCGGTGGCAGACCCGAGCACCGAATAGTCGGCCTCGTCACGAATTCGGTCCACGTTGGCGGCGACGTCTTCAACGCTGAGAGGCCCCTCCGCTGGAGGTTTGAAGTAGCCGGTGGTGCGGGCGATGAAGAAGCGGCTCACATTGCCGCCGGCCACCGACCAGATCTCTCCGGTGAACGCGCACTCCTCGGAGCAGAAGAACGCCACCACGGGCGAGACCATCTCGGGATCAAGCTTCTCCGCCACCGGTCCCAGAAGCTGCTCGGTCATCCGGGTGCGGGCCACAGGAGCCAGCACGTTGACCCTGATGTTGTACTTGGCCCCCTCGAGCTTGAGAACGTTGGCGAGGCCGACGACGCCCATCTTGGCCGCGCCGTAGTTCGACTGACCGAAATTGCCCAGGATGCCCGCATTAGACGCAGTCATGACGATACGTCCGTACGACTGCTCACGCATGACCCTGAGAGCAGGCCGGGTGACAAAAAAGGAGCCCCTCAGGTGTACATCAAGCACCGCATCGACATCGGGCCACTCCAGGTTGTGAAAGGCCTTGTCGCGCAGTATGCCGGCGTTGTTCACGAGGATGTCCATCCGCCCGTATTCGTCGACGGCCGTGGCCACGACGGCCTCGCCGCCGGCCGGCTCGGCTACCGAGGAGTAGTCGGCAACGGCGGTGCCGCCCGCCTCGGTTATCTCGGCAACCACTTCGTCGGCGGGTCGGGTCTCGGCGCCACTCCCATCGGCGGCGACCCCGGAGTCGTTGACGACGACGGCGGCTCCTCTGGAAGCCAGCAATCTGGCATGGCTGGCACCGAGCCCCCGCCCGGCACCGGTGACGATGGCGACACGGTCCTGGAACTCGATCATCCCCGACCTCCTTGACTCGCCGCGCTCTCCTCGGCCGAGGCTAGTCCTGTGATACATGCCGATCTGGGAATGCCCGGTGCAGCGGCGGGGCCAGATCTCCGAATTCGCCAACCGTCACCGCCTCGAGGCCGAGCCAGGACGCCAGGTGCTCCAGCTCTGCGACCAGGGGCGGCACCACTCGGCCCGGCTCTTCCCCCGACTCGATGAAGGCCCCGGGCACCAGCAGCAAGCCGCGGCTGCGATCGGCCTTGACATCAACCCGGGCCACCAGCCGATCCCCAAGCAGAAACGGGAGGACGTAGTAGCCCCAGCGGCGCTGGGGCCGAGGCACGTAGATCTCGATCCGGTAGCTGAAGCCGAAGACCCGCTCCACCCGCTCCCGGTTCCACACGACCGGGTCGAAGGGGCACAGCAGGGCAGCCCGACTCGGCCGGCGCGGCACCGGCACCTCCGGATGCACGTAGGCGGGCTGCCGCCAGCCCTCGACTTCCACAAGCTCCAGCGTCCCCTCCTCGGCCAGGGCGGCGAGAGCGAGGCGCGCCGCCACTAGGGGAATCCGGTAGTAGTCGGCCAGGTCCTTGGCCGTAGCCACCCCACAGGCGCGCGCCGCCATCAACAGCAGGCGCCGATGTGCCTCGGGGCGTGGCACCGGCGGTGCCTGGAGATACTCAGGCGGGATCACCCGTTCCGGCACGTCGTAGCGACGGGCGAAATTGTGCCGCCCGGCGATGGCGAGCCTGCCGGTGGCGAACAGCCACTCCAGGGCCACCTTGCCGCGGTTCCAGCCCCACCACGGGCCTTTGCACTCGCCGGGGTCGGAGAGGTCGGCGGCGCCCACCGGACCCACCTCGTGCACCTCATCGAGAACCCGCTCCACATAGCCCGGGTGCTCCCGGTTCAGCCGATCCACCCTGACCCACGGGTGCATCTCGTCCATGCGGTGCCGGAACAGCGGGTAGTCCTCGATGGGAAGAAACGACGCCTCGTGACCCCAGTACTCGAACAGAAGCCGGTGGTTCTCAAACGCGCGCCACAGCAGGCTGCGGTCGTGGCTTCCCAGCCGGGAGAACAAGGTGAGGTGGTGCGCCCGCTCGATGGCATTCACCGAATCAATCTGGAGCGCCCCGATGCGGCGCATCAGCCGGCGCAGATGGCGTACATCGACCCGGCCCGAGGGGCGGGGCTCGGCAAGCCCCTGTGCGCCGAGTGCCAGCCGCCGGGCACGCTGCAGATCGATTCGCCTCATGATCCGGAGGGCGCCGACGGCTCGGCGCGAACAACGAGCACCGCCCTCGTCCTACTCCATTCGCAGCCCATGCCCGGTGCGGCCTTCCCTCGTACGGCCGGGGTAGCCTAACTGCATGCTCAAGACCCTGGGCACCGTCGGCTCGGCCATCCGCACCGCAGTGGGACTCACCATCGCGGTGCTGTACACCATTGCCGTCTCCAGCTATCTCATCGTGTTCACCAGGTTCCGGCCCACCTCACCACATGTAGATACCGTGGCGCGCAGCTGGGGAAGAGTCTTCTGCGCCGCCTGCGGGGTCCGGGCCACCTTTGAAGGCATCGAGCACGTGGACGCCGCCCAATCCTACGTTTTCGTCTCGAACCATATCTCGAACCTGGATGCCCCGTTCCACCTCGCCTTTGTGCCCGTCGGGATCCGCTTCCTTGCCAAGAAGGAGCTGTACAAGATCCCCATATTCGGCCGCGCCATGCGCTCCATCGGCATGGTGGAGACGGATCGCCAAGCCCGTGCCGCCGCCCACCGCAAGATCAACGAACAGGTGGCCCGGGTAGTGGAGATGGGGCGGTCGCTCATCGTCTACCCGGAGGGCACCCGCTCTCGCGATGGCGAGCTGCACGAATTCAAGAAAGGAGCCTTCCGCATCGCCATCGACAACGGCATGCCGGTGCTTCCCGTCGCCATCGCCGGCCTCTACGAGATCTGGCCGCCTGAATCGAAGATCATCCGGAGAGGCCGGGCCAAGATGGTGTTCCACGAGCCCATTCCCACCGCCGGCCTCGGCTCCGACGACATCGACGCCCTGCGCTCCCGGGTTCATGAGATAGTCGGCGCCACCCACGAACGTATTCGCCACCAGGATTCGGCTCGGCGCCGCTAGGCCGAAGACCGCCTCGCCACCACAATGTTGTCGATGGCAGACGGCGCGCCTTCGACGGCACGCAGGACCTCCTCGGCACGGATGATCTCGAACTCCCCGCCGAGAGCCTCGACGACGTCCCCCGCCGTATAGAGATGCTCAGGATCACCGGGCCCGCCGGCACCGTCGCTGAGATTGCGCAGGTCGTGCCCAATCACAACGAAGTGCCCCCCGGCCGTCACCGCTCCCGCCGCCATCAGCCAGAGGACTCGCTGCTCCGCCCTGGGTGGATGCAGATAGGAGATCACCACAAGCTCAAAAGCCTGCAGGGGCGGCTTCCACTCCCGCAGATCGGCGAGGATCCAATCGACGGATACTCCCCGACGCTCCGCCAGCTCGCGCCCGCGCTCGACGGCCACGCCCGACCACTCGACCGCCGTCACCGCCCACCCCTGCTCCGCCAGCCAAACGGCGTTGCGGCCCTGGCCTGCGGCCAGGTCGAGGGCCCGACCGGGCTCGAATGCGGCCACCGTCTCGGCCAGGAACCTATTCGGCTCGGCCGCGGTCACATAATCGCTCTGGCAATGGCGCTGATCCCATCTCTTCCGATCCACAAGGGCGGAGAGTAGCGGGCAGAATCGCCGGTCAGTCGTAGATGCCGACCAGGTAACAGTCCCCATCGTGCAGCTCGCAGAGGAATGCGCCGGCCCCGGTGACGATCTGATAGCGGTCGGCGTGCTGCTCCCCATCCCACCAGCGACCGGTGCGCCGCCACGGCCCGGCCCAATTGTGCACCTTCTCCCAGCGGCTCCCCAGCCGCATGCGAACGGGGCATTCTCCATCCCACTCCACCTCCACCCGGCGCGGCGGAGGCAAGAGCGCCGGCGCCGGATCGGGCAGGCGGCCGGGCCACAGCGCCTTCGGGTCGTGTATCGGCAGCGGCGCCGGCTCGCCCCACCGATACCAGCGGACCCGCTCACCCGGCTCCCTGCCTCCCTGCGGCACTGCTTGCAGCACGGCATCGGGACCAACGAGCGCCTGGGCGCGAGCCAGGGCGCGCCGAGACTCCGCCGCCGCGGCGACATCCTCACCAAAACACATCTGGCGCCCTGAATCGGAGCGATCGCCGGGAACGAGGCGCAGCCGTGCCATGCCCCCGGGAATGCCGCCCCCCTCCACCCAGGCCCGCAGCTGCCAGCGAATCCGCTCCGCCATCTCGCCCTCGGTGAAAGGATCGGCGCTGCGCCAGGTGCGGGATCGAACCTCGCCTGCCGCCGACGTGGCCTCCACCACTACCAGGTGCGGAATTCCCGGAGCGGCGACTTCAAGGAGCCGGTGCGCCAGCGACCTGGCGGCAAACGCCGCCTGCTCCAAGTTTTGCAGCGGCGGATCAAAACGCTCCTCGGCCTCCATATCCTGTGGCACCGGTTGGGGGGACACCTCCCGGTCCTCGCCACGGGCCAGCCGGTATACCTCCAAACCGGGCTGGCCAAAACGCGACGCCACGGCTTCACGCGGCAGCGCCGCCAGGTCTCCAAGCGTGGTAACCCCCAGCCAGCGGAAGGTGCCGACGATCTCGGGCACTCCGAGTGTGCTGATGTCGAGACCGGCGACAAAACCATCGGTGTCGGTGACTATGGCCGCGCCTTCGGCCGCGGCCATGCGGGCGGCAAAAGGACCATCGGCAAGGCCGAGCCGGGCCCCGGAAGCCACCTCCCCAACCGCCTGACCGACGCGGACGACAAGAGGCTCCTCGCCCCCGTAATAGCGCACAGCTCCAGAGACGTTGAGGAACAGCAGCCCCGGTTCGGCAATCTCGACACCGGGGGCCACCGTTTCCACAGCTCGCGCCACCATCTCGAAAGCGGCCGCCTCTGCACCGGGATCGGCGGGCAGGGTAACGACCGACGGACACAGGGTCTCGGCGCGGCGGCGCGGCATGCCAACTCGAACACCGCCGGCAAAGGCGAGATCGTTGGCCGCAGTCACCACCCCGTCGGCGCCGACCACCTGGCAGGGGTTATCCGGCGGCGCGTCCGGCCTCCGCAGCGGCCAGTTCGGAAACCACACGCACAACGTCCGTGCCCTCATCCTCCACCTCGTAGAGCCACTCGATACCTCCTACCCCCTTGCCGGCGGCGCGCAGAGTCAGCAGGCGCCGCACGATGCGGCCGTGGCCGGAGTCGGCACCTTCCCAGTGCACCCTTTCGGCAACAAGCTTGAGATGAGCCAAGCCGGAAGGGAGGCGGCCGTTTAACGGGCGCAGGATGAGTACGGCGCGACGGGCCCGCGCCAGAGCGCCCAGGCGCCGCAGCACACTGCCGTCGACGCCGGCCGGTACCTCTGCATACACCGCGGAGAGCCCTTCGAGGAGAGCGGCGGTCACCTGCCCCCAAATATCCCGTCCGGGACAACGCACCACAATGAGGTGCTTCGGGGGTATACCCGCCTCCCAAGCGGAAAGGGGTGACAGCCAGCCCCGCACGTCGACAAACGCCACCGTGGCGCCATGGGCGGGATCGGCCAGCAGCGCCAGCCCGAGGCGGGTGAGCCCGAGTCCCGGAGAACCGACCAGTCCGAGCACCCGGCCCGGAGCCACAAACGGCGCAGTTACACGACCCACCGCCCGCACCCGCTCCAGCATGCCCAACGCTCCAATAATGGGCCTCGCATTGTATCGAACGTATGTTCGATAACACAAGCGTAGCCCACCCGGAGTCGAAAATGCCGCCTACCGGCTTGAACGGCTAGAGGCCCTTCTCGTAGTCGTCCTCGAAGGACACCACCTTGCGGCCCGGCTTGTCACTCTGAGGACGCGGCTTGCGCTCGCGGCCGCCTTCGCGGCTTCCACGGTCACGACCACCACGGTCGCCACCGCTGCGGCCTCCACGGCCACGACCACCGCGCCCGCCGCCACCATCGGAGGAACGGCGCTCACCGCCGCCTCCGTCGCCGGAGTCGGCAGCACCCGGAAGCTCGAGGCTCACCTTCCCGTTGCGGTCGATCTCCCGCACCACAACCTCGACCTTGTCACCAAGGCTGTAGATGTCTTCGACCCGGTCAACCCGCTTGCCGCCGCCCATCTTCGATATGTGCAGTAGCCCGTCGCGCCCTGGAAGGATGTTTACGAAGGCACCAAAGGCGGTGATGTTCACCACCTCGCCCTCGTAGGTCGCGCCGATCTCGGCCTCGGGCGGGAAAGCGATGCTCATCACCCGCTCCTTTGCCGCGGCGAGGCTCGGACCGTCGGTAGCGCCGATACGAACCGTTCCGTCGTCCTCGATCTCCAATGTGGCCCCGGTCTCCTCTTCGATCTCGCGGATGATCTTGCCCTTGGGGCCGATGACCTCACCGATCTTGTCCCGAGGAATCTGCACGGCTTCGATGCGGGGAGCGTACGGGTTGAGCTCCGCCCTGGGCTCGCCGATCACCTCGTTCATCTTGCCGAGGATGTGCAGCCGCGCCACCCGAGCCTCCTCGAGAGCACCAACGAGCACGTCGGCGGGAAGGCCTTCGATCTTGGTGTCGAGCTGCAACGCGGTGACGACGTTTTCGGTGCCGGCCACCTTGAAGTCCATGTCGCCCAGAGCGTCCTCGGCACCGAGGATGTCGGTGAGCGTCACAAAACCCTCATCGTGGGCGATGAGACCCATGGCCACGCCGGCAACCGGCGCCGCCACCGGCACCCCGGCGTCCATGAGCGAAAGGCTCGATCCGCACACCGAAGCCATCGACGACGAGCCATTGGACGACAGCACCTCGGAGACCAGGCGAAATGCGTAGGGGAACACCTCGGCCGTGGGCACAACGGGAAGCAGCGCCTTCTCGGCAAGTGCGCCATGCCCGATCTCGCGTCGGCGCGGCCCGCGCATGAAACCGGTCTCACCCGTCGAGAACGGCGGGAAGTTGTAGTGGTGCATGTAGCGCTTGGTCTCCTCGGCGGAGATCGTGTCCAACATCTGCTCCATACGCAGCATGCCCAGAGTGGCCACGTTGAGCACCTGGGTCTCACCGCGCTGGAAGAGCCCTGAGCCGTGGGCCCGGGCCACCGTACCGACCTCGATGCTTATGGGCCTGACCTCGTTCACGGCGCGGCCATCGAGACGCGTCCCTTCGGCGATGATGCGCTCCCGCATCATCTTCTTGGACACCGCCCGGAAACAGCGGCCGGCGGCGGCGAAGTCTTCGTGGTCCTCGTCGATGCCCAGCTCGGCAAGAGTTGCCTCGCGAGCCGCCGCCTCGGCATCCTGGCGCTCCCGCTTGCCGACGATGATGATGACCTCGGCGAGACGCGGCCTTGCCGCCTCGTCGACCTTGGCCAGCAACTCCTCGCTGTAGTCGATCACCGCGGGCCATTCCACCTTCGGGATCTCCCCCATTTCGTCGTGCAGGCCGAGCTGCAGATCAATGAGATTGGTGATGTAGCCTTTGGCATCTTCGAGGCCCCGGGCCACGGCAGCTTCGTCGATGGGAGCCTGGCCGCCCGCAATGAGGCGCAGCGCTTCGGGAGTGGCGCCCCCTTCGACCATGGCTATGTCCACGTTGCCCTGCTCGTTGCGCTTCCCGGCAACAACCATGAGGAAGACGGCCTCCTCGAGTTGGGGAAATGTCGGCAAGGGGATCCATTTGCCGTCGGCATACGCCATGCTCACGGCCCCAACGGGCCCTTCAAAGGGGATCGGGCTGATGCTCAGCGCAGCCGAGGCACCGTTGAGCGCAACCACGTCGTAGGGGTGCACGTCGTCCACAGACAGCACGGTGGCGACGATGTGCGTTTCGCATCGATAGTCATCACGGAAAAGCGGCCGCAGCGGCCGGTCTATGAGGCGCGCCGTCAGGATCGCCTTCTCAGTGGGCCGGCCCTCACGTCGGAAGAATGATCCCGGGATCTTCCCGGCGGCATACATCCGCTCCTCGAGGTCGACCGTCAATGGGAAGAAGTCGACGCCTTCTCGCGGCTGCCTGGCGGCAGTCGCCGTAACGAGGACTTCCGTTCCACCCATGGCAACAACAACGGCGCCGTCGGCCTGGGGGGCAAGTTTGCCGGCCTGGAAGACGATCTCAACGTCGCCCACGGTGGCTCGAACAGTGTGTTCCGACACGTTCTCAGCTCCTTCTTCGGAGGAAGAGAACGAGCCAATTACCAGTGGTCACACCTCGATTTCTCAAGAAGTGGCAACTAGCAACTGGTTCGGACTCTCCCCCGAGCCTGTGTTCTATCCCGGGCGCAACAGGCTCCCGCAACAACCAAGAGGCGGCTATTCGCCCCTCAGCGTCGCAAGCCGAGACGTGCAATGACGTTTCGGTACCGCTCGACATCCTGAGCTTTCAGGTAGTCGAGCAGGCGGCGCCGCTTGCCGACCATCATTAGCAGCCCACGCCGGCTGTGATGATCCTTCTTGTGGATCTTCAGGTGCTCGGTGAGGTGGTTTATGCGTTCGGTGAACAAAGCTATCTGGACCTCCGGAGAACCGGTGTCAGTACCATGCGTGCCGAATTCGCTGATGATCGTCTGGGTATCCATACGGAAACCGGGGATGGCCCGGCGGGCGCAGAGTGTAGCAGGTCGCTCTCCCAGAACGCCCTCTCTGCCGGCCTAATCCCCCAGTAGGCGCCGCGCCGTGGCGATGTCCGAGCGAATCTGCGCCGCCAGCTCCTGCTTCCCGGAGAAGCGGATCTCGGGCCGCAGCCGATCGATGAACGCCACTCGCACCTTCCGCCCGCCGAGATCCGTCTCGCCGCCCAGCAAATGCACCTCGAGAACCTGCTCGCCTCCGCCAAACGTGGGCCTGACCCCGAGGTTGGCCACACCCGGGCCCAGCGTCTCTCCCAGCGGCGCCACCCGCACCGCGTACACCCCACGCGCCGGCACTGCAATGCCTGAGGAAAGCTCCACGTTCACGGTGGGAAAACCGACATCTCGCCCGCGACCTTCGCCGGTGACGACGGCGCCGCGCACCTCGTGTGGGCGCCCCAGGGCGGTAGCCGCCGCCGCGACCTCTCCGCCGGCGATGGCGCGGCGAATGTGTGTAGACGAGAGTGGCTGCGGCCCACCTGCAAGAGGCACCACCCCGACGGTGAAACCGCAGACCTCTCCAAGCCCGACGAGCGCGGAGAGGTCTCCGAGGCGCCCATACCCAAAACGGAAGTCCTCACCCACCACAACCGTTTCCGCCTCCATGGCACCCACAATCACTTCGGTAGCGAACTGCGCCGCCGGCATGGCGCGCACCTGATCATCAAAAGGAAGAACGGCGACCATGTCCACGCCGAGCTCGGCGAACAACTCGAGCCGGTGATCGAGCGTGGTGAGCAGCTCCGGGGCGTACCCGGGCGCCACAACGCTCAGAGGGTGCGGGTCGAACGTGACAATGGCGGCGTCCCGGTCCTCGCCAGCCTGCCGCCGCAGCAGGTCGATCACCTGCCGATGGCCAAGGTGCACGCCGTCGAACACACCCACGCTGAGTGCCCGACGGCGTGTCCCCTTCCCCCAAGACGTGAAGGGGCCGCGCAGGACCTTCATCCAAGGACCACTTCGGGACGGGCCCGCCGACCCTCGAGGTCGTACACGGCCATCAACTCGCCCGATTGGCCGAGTACCCGGTGTGGGCCCGAGACCGGGCTGTGAAACCCGAGGGCCGCTGCCGGGAAGACGGCTCCATGACACACAGCACGCGCCGTCTCGCCGCTCACTCGCACGGCGGGCAGGTCGCGCAGGCCGTCGGCGGCGCTGATGACCATTGATTCCGCCACTCCCCTGCTGCCGGCCTCTTCGATATCGGGAATGCTGTGGGCCTCGTCGACGGCCAGTGAACCGATGCGGTGACGTCGCAGGGCGGTCAAATGCGCCCTGCCACCGAGGGCGCGGGCTATGTCGTCGGCCAGTGTCCGCACGTAGGTGCCGGAGCTGCAGCGCACCCGCAGCGTGACCTCGGGGTAGTCACACGGCGAAAAATCGATGATATCGAGATCGAACACTTGCACCATTCGAGCCGCCCGCTCGACCTCCCGGCCCTCCCGGGCCAGCTCGTACAGTCGCCGGCCTCCCAGACGCACGGCCGAAACCATCGGCGGTATCTGCTGAATGGTCCCGACGAAGCGACGCGAGGCCGTGTGGATCTCCTCCTCGCTGACCGGCATCGGCTGGCGCATGAGGACCGCGCCATCGGCGTCCAGGGTGTCAGTGGCGACACCCATCACCATGTGGGCCACGTAGGTCTTGGGAAGCTGCTGAGCATATCGCAGCAGCCTGGTTGCCCTCCCTATGCCGAGGACCAGCAAGCCGGTCGCCAGCGGGTCGAGGGTGCCGGCGTGACCGATCTTCTGCTCCCCCAACAATCCTCGCACGCGGGCCACTACATCGTGTGAAGTCCACCCGCCCGCCTTGTCGACGAGGAGGAACCCCTCAGCCATGAAGATGAGCCCTGATGCCGGCGATGATGTCCTCGAGCTCCTGGTCGCTGCTGTATCCGGCGGCGTTGTGATGGCCGCCGCCGCCCTCGATCGCGGCGATGCTGCCGACATCGATCCTGCCTCGAGAGCGCAGGCTCACCTTCCACCCCACGTCAAGTTGTTTGACGAGGGCGGTGACGTTGGCTTCGCGCGCGATGCGCAAGTGGTCGATCAGGGGGTCGAGATCCTCCGAGCCCACCTGGGCGCTGCGCAGATCGTGTTCGTACAGCACCGACCAGATCAGACTGAGATCCTGCTCGAGCCGGGCCCGGCCCAGCACGGCCGCCGACACCTGCAGGTACCCGAACGGTGCCGATTCGTAGAGATGCTGACCTATCTGCTCAGGCCTGGCGCCGGCTTCGGTAAGCGCGGCGGCGACACGGAACACCTCTGCATCCGTGGAGGAGTACTGAAAACGACCGGTATCGGTGACGATGCCGGTGAGCAGAGCGGTGGCCGCCTTCTCACCAAGCGGCCAGCCCAGCTCACCAATCAGGTAGAAGGCAAGTTGAGCCGCCGCCGCCGCCTCGGCATCAACAACAACCACGTCGCCGAATCCTTCGTTGGTGATGTGATGGTCGATGACGACGAGCGTGCCGGCCCGATCTGCCGTCTCGGCCAGCTCGCCGAGCCGATCGACCGCAGCGACGTCAAAGACGACCATAACCTCCGGCTCCGTGGGAAACTCGCGGGGAGGCACCAGAGCGCTCACATCGAGAAAGTCGTAGGCCTCACTCACCGCAAACGGTGACCCGAAGGACGCCACCACCTGCTTGCCGGCGGCGGAGGCGGCATGTGCCATGCCGATCACCGAACCCAGGGCGTCGCCGTCGGGCGAAACATGGCAGGTGATCGCAAGCTCCTCGGCGGCGGCGATCACCTCAGCCGCTCTCTGCAGGGCTCCCTTCGTCGCCTCCTTCACTGCGCTCTTCTCCTAGCTCACGCAGGATGCGTTCGATCCGCATCCCCTGCTCGATGGCGGTGTCTGGTTCAAAATGCAGCTCAGGCAGGTACTTGAGCCGAACCTGGCTGCCCAAGACGGCCCGTATTCGGGAGGCCGCTCTCAGGAACGCGGCCTTGGTTTCTTCGGCCTGGGCGTCGTCGCCGAGCACCGAATAGTAGACCCTGGCCCGGCGCAGATCGGGTGAGGTGTCGACCCCGGTGATGGTCACAAACCCGAGGCCGGGGTCCTTGAGCCGCTCCACCTCATCGGCGATGACCTCACGAAGCAGCTCGTCGACCCGCGGCATACGCGATCCCCTGGTCATTCTTCCTCCAGGTAGGACACTCCCATCTCGAGCAGCTCCACATCGGGGTGCTCCATCACCGCCCGCTGCACGGCATGAATGATCCGGTCCAGGTGACCCGACTGCGCGCCCACAAGCGCCGCGCCCACAGTCGCCCGGCGCCACTGATCCTGGAATCCCACCTCGGCCAGGGTGAGAGGAAACGTCGAGCTGAGCTGGCCCATCAGGGCCTTGAGAATCCTCCGCTTCTCTTTGAGAGAGCGGACCGCTGGGATACGCAGCTCGAGTCTGAGCGCAGCGGCGTGCATGGGTTAGCTGCGGGCGACCTCGCGGATCTCATACGCTTCCAAGACGTCGCCCTCCTTGATGTCGCGGAAGTTCTCCAGCCCGATACCGCACTCGAAACCGGCCGCAACGGAACGCACGTCGTCCTTGAAGCGGCGCAGCGACCCGACGGAGCCGTCGTAGGTGACGATGCCGTCGCGAACGAGGCGGATTCGGGAGCTCCTCGGGATCTCCCCCTCGGTGACGTAGCAGCCCGCCACCATTCCAAAGCGCGGGGCCCGGAAGGTGGCCCGGACCTCGGCCACGCCCAGGACCTGCTCGATCTCCTCCGGAGCGAGGCGGCCGACGAGCATGGCCTCGACGTCATCGAGCAGCTCGTAGATGACCCGATAGGTGCGCACCTCGATCCCGGATTCCTCGCCGGCGCGTCGCGCCTGGGCGTCGGGACGCACACCAAACCCGAAGATGATGGAATTGGTCGCCTCGGCGAGCAGAACGTCGTTCTCGGTCACACCGCCGACCGCCGAATGCACCACGGTGATACGACCCCCCCGAGGGGTCACCTTGCCAACGGCGTCCTTGATAGCTTCCAGCGAGCCGTGGGCATCGGCCTTCACTATCAGCCGGAGCTCGGCATCGTCGGCCGTCCGAAGATCGTCCAGAAGTGACTGCAGGCGCTCGACCGCGGTGGGAACAACAAGATCGCGGCTGCGTATCTCCGCCTCACGCTCCTGAGCGATGGCCCGGGCGGCGCGATCGTCGTCTGCAACCTCGAACCAGTCACCGGCCTGGGGAACGTCGTCCCAGCCCATGATGAGCGCCGGTGTGCTGGGGGTGGCCTCCTGCACCTGGTTCCCGTTCTCATCGAACATGGCCCGTACCCGGCCCGCCACCGCGCCGGCGACCAGGGCATCACCACGGCGCAGGGTGCCGCGCTGAACCACAACGGTGGCCACCGGGCCCCGGCCCTTGTCGAGCTGGGCCTCGATGACCGTCCCCGACGCCGGGGCCTTCGCGTTTGCCGAGAACTCCTCGAGCTCGGCAACGAGGTCTATGTAGTCCAAGAGCTGCTCGACACCATCGCCCTTGAGTGCGGAGATCTCGGCGCTCACCACCTCACCGCCAAGCTGCTCGACAACCAACCCGTATTCGGTGAGTTGAGCGCGCACCGAACCGGCGTTGGCAGTGGGAAGATCGATCTTGTTGATGGCCACCACAATGGGCACATTGGCAGCCTTGGCATGGCTGATGGCTTCGATCGTCTGCGGCATGACACCGTCATCGGCCGCTACCACGAGCACGACGATGTCGGTGACCTCGGCACCGCGAATACGCAGCGCGGTGAAAGCTTCGTGACCCGGAGTGTCGATGAACGTGATCTTTCTGCCGCCGCGGTGCACCTGATAGGCGCCGATGTGCTGGGTGATGCCGCCGGCCTCACCTGCGATCACGTTGCTGCGGCGGATGGCATCGAGCAGCTTGGTCTTGCCGTGATCAACATGTCCCATGACGGTGACGACGGGTGGACGCGGCTCGAGATCCGAGGGATCGTCCTTGTGCACCTGCTTGGCGCGTACCAGTGGCTCCTTCACGACGACTATTTCGGGTGCCTGCTGGATGACGGCCTCGTAGCCAAAGGCGTCGGCGACCGCCGCCAGATGGTCAACAGGTATGGGCTGGGACGCTCCTGCCATCTGCCCGCGTTCGATGAGCGTCTTGACGACGAGGCCAACCGGCCGGTGCGCAACCTCGGCGAATTCGGCCACGGTGATGCCCTCGGTGAGTTTGATCTTGCGCTTGACCGGCTCGACCGGCTCCGGCGCCGCTTTCTCCGGCTCCTCGACCGCTTCCTCCGGCTCTGCCTCGGCGGGCGCAACCTTGCCCTCTTCCTCGTATGACAACCGAATCAGGGCCGCAGAGTCGTCGTCGAGCCCTGAAGAGGCCGTCTTGATCTCTATGCCGAGCTCGGCGGCCCGCGCCAGGACGTCTTTCGACTCCAGACCCAGATCCTTCGCCAGCTCGTATACGCGCATTGTTCCTCAGGCTCCTCGGGAGCTCATTGTGCCACGACTCGCCTAATCCTCTGGCGAGTCATCGGCCTTCTTCTCGTCCGTTTCGGGCTGGTCCTCGGGCTCGTTCGCAGTCTCTGCCTCCGGCTCCTCCACCGACTCGTCTGCAGGCTCCGGCTCGGCCTCCGCCTCCGGCTCCTCCACCGACTCGTCCGCAGGCTCCGGCTCGGCCTCCGCCTCCCCCGCCGACTCGTCCTCGAGCTTTGTGTCGGGGCCGGCCTCGGGCTCCTCGCTGGAATCGGTCGTCGCTCCCGCCTCGGCAGCGGCCTCACCCGCTTCCAACGTGCCTCCGGCATACTCGGTCTCAGACCGTATGTCGATGCGGTAGCCACTCAGCCGGGCGGCGAGCCGCGCATTCTGGCCTTCTTTCCCGATGGCCAGCGAGAGCTGGTGATCGGGAACCACAACCACGGCCTCCATCTCCTCATCGTTGAGGATGACCTGACGCACCTTCGCCGGTCCCAAGGCCTCGGCGATGAACTGCCTAACGTCGTCACGCCACTCCACGATGTCGACTTTCTCACCGCGCAACTCATTGACCACCTGCCGCACCCGTGATCCTCGTGCGCCCACACACGCGCCAACGGGATCCACGTTCAGATCGGTGGAGGACACGGCGATCTTGGTGCGATGTCCGGCATCACGAGCGATGGCCCGGATCTCGATGACCCCCTCTACCAGCTCCGGAACCTCCAGCTCGAAGAGCCGGCGTATAAAATCGGGGTGGCTGCGGCTCACCACGATCTGAGGGCCCTTGGTCTCACCGCGCACCTCGAGTATCAGCGCCTTCACCCGGGCGCCCCGCTCGAGGCGCTCGTAGGGAATCCGCTCACCCGATGGCATCACTGCCTCGGCATTGCCCAAATCGAGGATGATGTAGCGGTGGTCTGATTGCTGGACGATGCCGGTTACCAGGTCACCTTCCCGTCCGTCGTAGATATCAAACACCTGGGCCCGTTTGGCATCGCGCAGACGCTGCACGATGACCTGCTTCGCCGTCTGTGCGGCGATGCGGCCGAAATCCTCCGGGGTGTCTTCCCACTCGGAAACGACATTGCCGTCCTCGTCGAGTTCCTGGCCATAGACCTTGATCTCGCCGGTATCGGGATCGATGGTGACACGCGCCTCTTCGGCGGCTCCGGGGGTGCGCTTGTATGCCGACACAAGCGCATTGGCCAGCGCATCGAGAATGGCGTCTGCGGGCACACCCTTGTCGCGCTCCAGAGCCAACAGCTCTTCCATGAACTCCATCGTCTACCTCACTTGCGCCCCGGCTTCGGGGCTCTCTCCCACCGGAACACCGTACGCGCCTGTTTGACCGCGCCGAGCGGAACCAGCCGCTCCTGGTCGGCTACGCGGACCGTGATCGTCTTGCCGTCACACGCTTCAAGCACACCTTTGTGCACCCGCTCACCCGAGACGGGCTCGCCGGTCTTGACGACCACCTCACGCCCGATCGACTTGTTGTAGTGGACGGGACGGCGCAGGTTCCGCTCCAGGCCGGGCGAACTCACTTCGAGACGATACGACCCCGCCACCGGATCCTCCGTGTCGAACAGGTGCGAAAGGCCCTGCGATACCCGGGCGATACGATCGACGTCGACGCCACCCTCGGCGTCGACGGTGACCCGCACCAGGCCACCGCTCACGACGAGATCGTCGAGTTCGATGTCCTCGGCTGCCAGGTACGACTCCACGAGCCCCCAGAGCCGCCCGTTGGTGTCGCTCATCTTCCTCATCCTTCATAGAAAAAGTGGGCACATGAGCGCCCACTTGATGCGTCCACTCAGTTGTGCGGAGTATACCAGTGCGCCCTTTCGCGGCCGCTGGCGCACACACGCCGGGTATCTGTGCTTCAGGCCCGTTCTGCGGCGATGACCCCGGCCACCCAGACCGCGGCGTCGCCTACCGGCACCCGTTCGACGTGGGCATCGCGGCGGCGTACCACCTCCACCACGCCGGCGGCGAGACCCTTCGGGCCCACATCGATCCGATAGGGAATGCCGATGAGCTCGGCATCGGCGAACTTCACGCCGGGCCGTTCGGCTCGACCGTCGAGAATCACGTCCACACCCGCCTCTTGAAGGACGCGGTAAATCTCCTCGGCCGCGGCAACGACCTGTTTGTCGTCGGTCTTGACCACGGTGACCACCGCCTCGTACGGCGCCACGCTCACCGGCCAGAAGATGCCGGCATCGTCGTGATGGGCTTCGACGATAGCGGCGACGGTGCGCCCCACGCCGATGCCGTAGGACCCCATGACCATGGGCTGCTCCCGGCCCTCGGTGTCGAGCACAGTGGCGCCGAGGGCATCGCTGTACTTGGTGCCCAGCTTGAAGATGTGTCCCACCTCGATCACCTTGCGCATCTCAAGCGGCGATCCACACGCGGGGCAGCCCTCGCCGGCTCCGACCCGCCGTACATCGAGCCAGCGGTCCACCGAGATGTCCCGGTCCACGTCGACGCCGCGCAAGTGCCAATCGTCCTCGTTGGCGCCGGTCACCATGTTGAACCGACCCTGCAGCGACGGGTCGGCGATGATGCGGTGGCCGGAAACACCCACCGCGCCCAAGCTGCCCGGATCGGCGCCGAGTGCCGCCCGAATCTCGGCAGCATCTCCGGGACGCACGTCCTGGGTCCCCAACCCATCGATGAGCTTCTGCTCCATCAACTCGTGATCGCCGCGCAGCAGCACCAACGTGAGCCGGCCGTCGATCACATAGGCCATGGTCTTGATCTGGCTGGTGGCTGGGGCAAAGTCTTGCGCCTCGGCAAGTTGGGCGATCGTGCGGATGTCGGGAGTGGGGAACCGCTCCGGGGCATCGCTCCACAGCTCGTCCTCGATCGGCTCAAGCCTCGATTCGGCCCGCTCCAAGTTGGCGGCATAGTCGCTCTGGGGACACACGGCGACCGAGTCCTCGCCGGCGTCGCTCTCCACCATGAACTCCACCGATTCGTTGCCACCCATCACCCCGGAGGAAGCCTGTACCGGGATGGCCTGCAGCCCGCAGCGGCCGAAGATCCGGGTGTACGCCTCGTAGTGATTGTCGAATTGGAGATCGAGCCCTGCGGTGTCCAGATCGAAGGAATAGGAATCCTTCATGACGAACTCCCGTACGCGTAACAGGCCCGCCTTCGGCCTGGGCTCGTCGCGAAATTTCGTCTGCAGGTGGTACCAGAGCTGTGGCAGATCCCGGTACGAGGACATCTCGGTGGCGAGGAGGGTGAAGATCTCTTCGTGGGTGATCGCCAGGAGCAAATCCGCGCCCCGGCGATCCTGGAATTTGACGAGGATGCCTTCCACGTCGTCCCAGCGGCCGGTGCGCTTCCACACCTCGCCCGGATTCACCACAGGAAGCAGGAACTCCTGGCCGCCGATGCGGTTCATCTCGTCGCGAATGATCGCCGAGACCTTGGCCGCCACCTTCATGCCCAGCGGCAACAGCGAATACGACCCCGCCATAAGCTGCCGGATGAATCCGCCCCGAATGAGCAGGCGGTGGCTTGCCGCCTCGGCATCGGCAGGGTCCTGGCGAAGCGTAGGAATAAAAGCCCGCGACCAGCGCATGGTGACTCCTCGGTCGGCGGGAGAATAGTCCTACGTCGTCAATCGCCCGTTGCCGCCTTGGTCACGGCGGCGCGACGATCGGCGACACGGTTGGCATCCCCCTGCTCGGCGAGCACCTGCGCCGCCTCCGCGGCGGCTTGATCCTCGATTGCCGAATCGGCGGCGGCAAGCCGCGCCTCCGCCCCTTCCATGACGAAACGGCGTGCCTCTTCGACCAGCACATCGATCATCTCTTCCTCCGGCACCACCCGGACCACCCGGCCCTTGATGAACAGATGCCCCTTGCCCTTCCCTGCCGCGATCCCTATGTCGGCCTCCCGCGCCTCACCCGGTCCGTTGACCACACATCCCATGATCGCCACCCGAATCGGCAAACCCTCTTCCTCCAGTCGCCGCTGCGCCTCTTGGGTCAAATCGATCACATCGACCTCGGCTCGGCCGCACGACGGACAGGCGATCAGGTCCAGTCCGCTGCGCTCCCGCAATCCGAGCTGCTCCAGCAGGCGTCGGCCCGCCTCGGCCTCCTCGACCGGATCGGCAGTCAGAGAGAAGCGGATGGTGTCACCGATGCCCTCCAGCAGCAACGTGGCGATGCCGGCGACGGATTTCATGAGCCCGGCCGGCGGCGGACCGGCCTCGGTAACGCCCAGGTGCAACGGGTAATCGACCCTCTCCGCGAGCAGGCGATAGGACTCAACCATGGCCGGAACGTCGGAGTGTTTCACCGACACCTTTATGTCGCCAAAGCCCAGGTCCTCCAGCAGATGAATCTCCTTGAGGGCCGAAGCCACCAGCGCCTCGGGCACCGGACCTCCGTACCTCTCGAGCAGATCGCGGTCCAGGGATCCTGCGTTCACGCCGACTCTTATGGGAACCCCACGCTCGCCGGCGCTGCGTGCCACCGCCTCGATGTGCTCGGGTTTGCGGATGTTGCCCGGGTTCAGCCGCAGACCGGCCACCCCTGCCTCCAGAGCCGCCAAGGCAAGACGGTGCTGGAAGTGAATGTCGGCAACGATGGGCACCGGCGACCGGAGCACGATCTCCACCAGACCCTGCGCCGCCTCCACGTCGTTGCAGGTAACCCGCACGATGTCGGCGCCAGCGGCGCTAAGAGCATAGACCTGGGCCAGCGTGGCCTCTGCATCGGCCGTCCTTGTCGTTGTCATCGACTGCACCGTGACCGTGCTGCCGCCGCCCACCGGAACGTCCCCCACCAAGATGCGACGAGTGGCGCGGCGCCTTGTCATCGCAGGGTGAAGGGGTCGGCGATGTCGAGGTAGATGGCGAGCACACCCAGCAAGATGAACAGAATGACGACCGCGGCGGCGATGGGAGCCAGCTTCCTCACGTCGGCGGGGCGGCCCTTGATCCTCTCGTAGGCGGCAACAGCGAAGTGCCCGCCATCGAGCGGGTAGATGGGGATCACGTTGAAGAGGGCCACAAAGATGTTCACCAGACCGAGCAGCCGCAGAGCAAAGGGGATACTCTCGCCCGCGGCCAGGTTGTAGATGCCGATCGGGCTCGCCGGACGCACCTCGTCCGCGACATTTTCGCCACCCACAATGGAGCCAACGAGATCGCCGAGGCCGCTGAACAGCTTCCACATACCCTCGGCGCTCGCTACCACTGCGTCCCCCACCTCGGCACCGGCTTCGGCGACGCCGGCGAGCACCCCGACCCGCTCCCGGACCACCTCCCGGCCGACCCCCAGGTAGCCCAAGGTCTCGTCACGCGGGTTCTCCGCCAGCGTCACGACAACGGCCAGCAGAGCGCCGTCACGCTCCACCGCAAGTGTCACCGTCTCGCCGGGCCCGGCGGCCGCAATCTCATCGACCAACTCGCCCCAGGTCGCAGTCGCCACTCCATCGAGAGCGATGACGACATCACCCTCCCGCAAACCGGCCTCCGCGGCCGGGGTGGGCGTGTCGGTGCCCACCAAGGTCGGCTCGACGCTGCCCACCACGTTGGCATCGCTGATCACGTCGTAGCCGGTGGCGACGAGCACCAAGTAAAAGAGCAGGTAGGCCATCACAAAGTGGCTGGCCACGCCGGCGAGGACAACGACCGTTTTCTGCCAGAACGGCTTCTCCCGGTAGGTGCGGCCCTCATCCTCTGCGTCCACCTCCTCGTACAGGTTCATGCCGACGATGCGCACGTACCCGCCGAGGGGGATGGCCTTGATGCCGTATTCGGTCTCGCCCTTCTGAACCGACCAGAGTTTGGGCCCGAATCCGAAGAAGAACTCTGTCGCCTTCATGCCGGTCGCCTTGGCAGCGACAAAATGGCCGGCCTCGTGGATCATCACCATGGCGACGATCCCGAAGATAACGATCAATCCGCTGATCATTGAAGCTCTCGGTGACTCATGGACACGCTACCGGCGGATCATGGCTAGCACGAGCTTCCCACCAGGCTCGCGGCAATTGCACGCGCCTGCGCATCGGCAGCCATGACCTCCGCGATCGTACCGATCGGCCGGACCTCGGCTTCGCTCAAGGTTTTCTCGACGATGGCGCCGATCGACGTGAACCCGATCCGGCCATCGAGGAAGGCCTGCACCGCCACCTCATCCGCGGCGTTGAGCACCGCCGGCACCGAGCCCCCGGCCCGCCCCGCCTCGTAGCCAAGGCGGAGACAGGGAAATGCATCGAGATCCGGAGCCTCGAAAGTGAGAGACCGCCCGGCAAGCTCGAGTGTGCTCGGCGGCGGCCCCGACCGCACCGGATAGGTGAGGGCGTACTGGATTGGGGCCCGCATGTCGGGTTGGCCCAGCTGTGCCTTCACCGATCCGTCGGCGAACTCGACGAGGCTGTGGACGATGCTCTGGGGATGCACCACAACCTCGATGTCGTCATAAGCGACACCGAAGAGGTAGTGGGCCTCGATGACCTCAAAGGCCTTGTTCATGAGGGTGGCCGAATCGATGGTGATACGCCGGCCCATGGCCCAGGTTGGGTGGGCCAGAGCATCCTGCACGGTGACATCCGCCATCTCCTCGATGCTGCGGCCCTGAAACGGCCCGCCGGACGCCGACAGCAATAGACGACGGATCGAGCCGGGTTCCTCTCCGGCGAGGCATTGGAACATGGCCGAATGCTCCGAGTCGACCGGGATGAGTTCACCCCCACCTTTCCGCAGTGCATTCTCGACCAGCGGACCCCCTGCCACGAGGCTCTCCTTGTTGGCGAGGGCCAGACGGTTGCCGGCTTCGAGGGCCGCCACCGAGGCCGGCAGCCCCGCCGAGCCAACTATGCCGTTGACAACGGTGACCCCGGGAAGGCGTGCCTGCCCCTCGATCGCCCCGGCGCCGTATTCCACTCGGCTTCCCAGCTCCGCGCTCAAGCGATCGCGCTCCTCGGCCGTCGGAGCCGCCACCCCCACCAGCGAATCAGGGAGCCGGCGCGCCATCTCCAGAAGCTCATCCGAGCCGCGCCGGGCTCCGATGGCTTCCACCTCCACACCGAGGCGGGCGGCAACTTCCAGCGCCTGAAGGCCGATCGAGCCGGTGGCTCCGAGTACGACGACGGGTCTCAGGCCAGCAGCCCCAGAGCCTGGTAGAGCACCCATGTCGCCGGCAGCACGAAGAGGAACGCATCGATGCGGTCGAGGATGCCGCCGTGGCCCGGCAGCACCGATCCCATGTCCTTGACGCCCAGGCTTCGTTTCAGCATCGATTCGGCCAAATCGCCAAGGGGTGCCACCACGGCAACGATGAGGCCGAGCACGGCGCCCGACCGCGTATCCAGTGGCTCGAACTGGTAGCCCATGGCAACGGCGGCCACGATGGCCAGGATGACCCCGCCGGCGAGTCCTTCCACGGTCTTGTTGGGAGACAGCACCGGAGCCAGGCTGCTCGATCCCCAAGCCCTGCCGAAGAAGTAGGCGCCCACATCCATGGCAACCGTGGAGGCGGCAAACGCCAGAACGAGAATCCGGAAATCCTCGGCCGCAATGATGGGGAAAAGGAATGCGATCGACCCGGTTACCCAGAGAACCCCGAGCACGGTCAGGCCACCGTTGGTCAGGGCATCCCGGCGATTCGGGGCAAAGGCGTAGAAGAAGAACACGATCACCGTCGTGCTGATAGCCGCCGCAGGAATGGCCTGCAGGCCGTAGAACCAGGTTCCGGCGAGCAGCCCGATGCCGCCGGCGTAGCCGAACAGGGCGAGAGGCTGGAATCCCCGGGTTCGCAGTGTGCCGTAGAACTCGACGAGACCCAGCATGGCCAGAACCCCGATGAAACCGGCCAGCAGTTCGCCGCTTACCCAGAGCGCTCCCAGCAGCAGCCCGATGAGCACCACGCCGGTGATCACTCGCAGCCCGAGGTCCGAGTGCACCGCCTCGACGCGCATCTCCTCAGCGCCCAGGTCTGCAAAACCGACCACTCCGGTGTCCAGCCCGGCCATCGGCGCCGCAAGAGCCTGCAACTCGGTGTCCGTGCCCTCGGCGGCGAGCATCTCCTCGGCCAGGCCCCGGTGCTCCATTGTCACCGCGCCGGTGAAGATATCGCCGGTCAACTCGCCGGGGCCTTCGGGCCCACCGGGCGGTGCCTTCTGGGGTGCCTCGGCCCTTGATCCCACAACGGGCTCGCCCTCTTCCTGCTCCGGCAGCAAGGCCGGCGGCACCTGCACCACATCCTCGTCGATATCGGAGAACCAGGCCTGCGGCACCGAGGCGGCCTCCCGCTGCCAGGCGGCGGCCTCCTCTGGAAGCACGGGCTCCGCCTCCGCCGGCGCCACCTGCGGTGGCTCCCAGGGTGGAGGCTGCGCCTCGGCCTGGTCATCGCTCGGTAATGGCGCCGCAGCAATGTCGGCGCCCAGGCGGACGTCCTCCATGGCAGCGAGTTCTGGTACCTCATCCACCCGACGACGGCGCCGGCCGAACAACCCGCTTTTCTCCGGAGGCGCCTCTACAACAAATGGATCGGCCGGACCCGGCTCGACGACGATCGCCGGCGACCCGGCATCGACGATCTCCGGGGCTTCCTCGACGTAGGCCCTCCACTCGTCCAAGTCCTCGGCGGCCTGCTCATCAAGACCTCCAAGCGCCTCAATGGCCGCCTCATCCACCACCGGCTCGCCCACCACTGGCTCGCCCACCACTGGCTCGCCCACCACCGGCTCGTCCACCACCGGCTCGTCCACCAACGCCTCATCCACCAACGCCCCATCCACCAACGGCTCGCCCACCACCGCCTCATCCACGGCCGGCTCACCCACCACCGCCTCATCCACGGCCGGCTCATCGAGACGCAGTTCGGTTTGGCCGGCCTCGTCCTCCGTCGCCATGGGCTCTTCCGGAGCAGGAGTCGCGCCGTTTGGTCCCTCGGCCACCTTCGGTTCGCCGACAGCCGATTGATCCATATCGGTGATCTGCAGGGGAACACCCATCACATCCTCGGCCGGAGCGTCGCCGTCGCTCACCTCCTTGATCCCCGGCTCCGAAGGCGCATATGGTTGAGCCTCCACGCCCGCGGCCCCCCACGTTGTGATGTCTTCGGCCATCTCCTCGGCCAACCACGCCGGCAGAGCCTCCGCCGAAGCCTCGGCGAGCGGACCCGTGGGAGCCCCCGTCACCACCTCGCCTGTGGTCTGTTCCTCAACCTCCTCCTCGTCGACATCCTCGAGTGGAGCCTCAGGCATGAAGATCGACTCATCCCACTGCTCGGCCGCCTCGATGGGCTCGACTAGGGGCCCAGGTGCCTCTGGGAGTGCTGCTTCCGGCGGCAGGGCATCTTCCTGCGCTCGCCGCTTGCCCAACCGGCGTCGGCGATGACGCTTCGCCGGAGCTTCCGCCCCGGGGGTGGCAACATCGGACACGAGTTCGTCCGGCTGCTCCGAGACGAGATCAGGAACCGCCGTGGGGACGACCTCGGGCCCGGCATCGGAAGCGAGCTCCGCGACCGCCTCGGCGGCGAGCTCGGCAACAGATCCGACAACATCGCCGGTCTCCTCAGCGGATAGCTCCTGGCCGTCTTCCGGCTGCTGCTCGACACCGGAATCCCATTCCGGGTGCCAGGGGTCACCCTCGTGAGGCTCGAAGCCTTCGCCTTCTCGCCTGCGGCTCACCGGTCCTCCCTCGTCGGCCGCGATCGGCGGATCACACTTCGAGCAGCTCGGCTTCTTTGTGCTCGAGCAGCTCGTCGATCCGCGCCGTGTGGCGGTCGGTGATGTCCTGCAGTTCCTTCTCCGCTCGACGGATCACGTCTTCGGACACCTCGCCTTCCATGGCCTCCACGCCGTCCTTCGTGCGCCGGCGGACGTTGCGCACGGCGATGCGGCCCTCCTCGGCCATGTGATGAACGACACGGATCAGCTCCTTGCGCCGCTCTTCGGTGAGCGGCGGAAAGGCGAGCCGTATCACGTTGCCGTCACTGCTGGGGTTGAGCCCCAACTCCGAAGCCTGGATCGCCCGCTCGATCCCGCCGATCGTCGACTTGTCGTACGGCTGGACTATTAACAGGCGAGCCTCAGGAACCGAAAAGGACGCCAGTTGCTGGAGCGGGGTCTGGGTGCCGTAGTACTCGACGACAACCCGGTGCAGGATGGCGGCATTGGCCCTGCCGGTGCGCACGGTGGCAAACTCGCTCTGGACATGCTCCACGGCTTGATCCATCTTGACGTCGGCTTCGTCGAGGTACTCCTCGATCACCGGTGTCTCCTCTCAGCGGACCAGCGTCCCCACGACCTCCCCTGCCACCGCCTTGACGATGTTGCCGGGAACCGAAATGTTGAAGACCCTGATCGGCAGATCGTTCTCCATGCACATCGTAATGGCGGTCGAGTCCATCACCCGAAGACCTTTGCCCAGCACATCCATGTAGGTGAGGTCATCGAACAAATGGGCATCGGGATTGGATACGGGGTCCTCGTCGTAGATCCCATCGACCTTGGTTGCCTTGAGCACTATCTCTGCCCCGATCTCGGCGGCCCTCAGCGCCACGGTGGTGTCCGTCGAGAAGAACGGGTTCCCGGTGCCACCCGCCAGGATCAGAGCGCGTCCCTTCTCGAGGTGGCGTATCGCCCTCAGCCGTATGTAGGGCTCGGCCACCTGTTCGATCCGAAGAGCGGTCTGCACCCGGGTTGGGCAGCCCTCCGACTCCAATGCATCGCGCAACGCCAGAGCGTTGATCACCGTGGCCAGCATGCCCATGTAGTCGGCATTCGATCGATCCATACCGGCCGCCGCCGACGACAAGCCACGAAAGATGTTGCCCCCGCCAACGACGATGGCGATCTCGTGCCCGGCGCGGCGCGCCTCGGCCAGCTCCCCTGCCACCTGACGTACCGTCTCGGGATCTATGCCGTAGCCGAACTTCGGATCGGCAAACGCTTCGCCGGAGAGCTTGAGGGCCACCCGGCGGCCCATCTAAACGTCCCTTTCGCCGATGGCGAGACGGCGGAACCGCCGCACTGAGATGTTCTCCCCCAACGTGCCCGCCAAGGCCTCGACCATCTGGCCGACCGTACCATCGAACTTCTCGGGTTTCACGAACGGCTGGTCGTACAAGACCTTCTCCTCGTAGAACGAGCGAATCCGTCCCTCAACGATACGGTCGATGATGTGCTCGGGCTTGCCCTCATGGCGTGCCTGCGTCGCAAAAAGCTCTTTCTCGGCGGCCAGGTCCTCCTCGGGCACATCCTCACGCCGCACCCATTGGGGACGAGAAGCCGCCACATGCATGGCTATGTCCCGCGCCGCCTCCTGGAACTGCTCGCTTTTGGCCACAAAATCGGTCTCCGCGGCAAGATCGACGAGAACACCAATGACGGGACGATCCGCCTGGTGGTGGAGATAGTGGCCGATTGCCCCTTCCTGGGCCTCCCGGCCGGCACGTTTGCGGGCATCGGCAATGCCCTTCTCCAGAAGCAGCTGTTTGGCGCTCTCCGTATCGCCGCCCGATTCCTCGAGCGCCCGCTTGGCGTCCATCATGCCGGCGCCCGTTGCCTTGCGCAGACCTGCCACGTCCGCGGCTGTGATATCACTCACCAGCGCCTCCGCCCTTTTCGTTCTTGGCCTTGGCAGCCGCCTTCTTCTTCTTGGCGGCATCCTTTGCCTTCGCCTCGGCGATGTCCCTGCCGGCGGCGACGGCATCGGCAATCATCCCGCTCATCAGCTGAGCGGAGCGAATGGCGTCGTCGTTGCCGGGAATAACGAGATCGACGGGATCCGGGTTGCAGTTGGTGTCGACGACGGCAACGACCGGGATGCCCAAACGATTGGCCTCGCGCACCGCAATCTCCTCGGTGCGCACATCGATGGCAAAAAGCACGTCGGGCACCCGATGCATCTCGCGTACCCCGCCGAGCACCGCCTGCAGCTTGCCCAGCTCGCGGCGGAGACGGAGCCGCTCCTTCTTGGGCAGAGCCTCCATCTCCCCGGACTCGTCCATACGTTCCAGCTCACGCATGTAGAGGATCCGCTTGTGAATGGTGGCGAAGTTGGTGAGCATGCCGCCCAGCCAGCGACGATTCACGTAGGGCATCTCGACCCGTTCCGCCGCCTCGCCGATGACGTTCTGCGCCTGCTTCTTAGTGCCTACAAAAAGCACGCTGCCGCCGTTGATCACGATGTCGCGCACGAACTCGTAGGCACGATCGCAGGCCCCGAGAGTCTGTCTGAGATCGATGACGTGGATCCCGTTGCGCTCCGAGAAGATGTAAGGACGCATCTTGGGGTCCCAGCGTCGAGTCTGGTGTCCAAAGTGCACGCCAGCCTCGAGCAGCTGCCGCATTGTGACGCTGGCCACTAGGGCCTCCTCCATATTCCGGTTGTACCTCCGCCCGCCCTTTGGCCTCCACAGGACGAAAACCCGTCCCGACCGCTGGAGGGTGCGGCAGGCGTGTGAAATCGGCTCGGAGTATAGGGCGGCGGGGAACGCGGACCTAGCCGGGGCGCTGGCCCGGCTCGAGCAGCCGGTTGCGCAGGCTCATCACCGACTTGGTGTGAATCTGGCAGATGCGCGACTCGGTGACACCGAGCACGGACCCGATCTCGGCCAAGGTGAGACCTTCGTAGTAGTAGAGGGTTATCACCAGCCGCTCACGTTCGGGAAGGCGATTGATGGCATCGGTGAGCACGTACCGGGTCTCTTGCTGCTCGAAGGAGCCACCCGGATCGGAAGCCCTGGGATCGGCGATCAGATCACCGACGGCGGCCGACGTCCGCTCGCCCGGCTCGATGAGTTCATCAAGAGCCACAAAGCCGAGCGCGGCAATCTCCCCCAGCTGATCCTGCAGGGATCCCACCGAGAGGCCCATGTGACCGGCCAGTTCCTCGTCCGATGCGGACCGCTGCAGCTGGTGCTCCAACTCCCCAAGCGACCGCTGGATCTCTCGGGCGCGGGCCCGCACCGAACGCGGCACCCAGTCGAGGGCGCGCAACTCATCGAGTATCGCGCCCTTGATACGGTTCACCGCGTACGTCTCGAACTTGATATTCCTCTCAGGCTCGAACTTGTCGATGGCATCGATGAGGCCAAACATGCCGTAGGAGATGAGATCGGCGTGCTCGACGTTGCGCGGCAAGCCCACACCAACCCTGCCCGCGACGAACTTCACCAGCGGTGAGTAGTGCAGGATGAGCCCTTCGCGCGCCTTCTCATCGTTCGACTTCTTGAACCGCCGCCAGTAGTCCTCGATCTCGTGCTCGTCGGGTTCAGGCGCGCGGGTGGGATCGGTCATAAGTCGCCTTGAGGTGGTGGCGGGTCACGGAAGTGTAAATCTGGGTGGTGGCCAGTTCAACGTGGCCGAGGAGTTCCTGCACGGTTCGCAGGTCGGCCCCGCCCTCGAGTAGGTGGGTGGCGAAGGAATGACGGAGGGCATGAGGGAAGGTTCCCAGGCGTGCCCGTACCACCCGGCGTATGCCCCTGACATCGAGTGCCCCGCCCCGGGAACCCACCCACAAGGCATCGCCGGCTCCGGACCCGGCCAGCTTCGGCCGTGCCTCGTCCAGGTAACGATCGAGCGTCCTCCGGGCCTGCCCCGCCAGTGGCACCACCCGGTCCTTTTCGCCTTTACCGCGAACACGCACGAGATCCACACTACGCACGGCCGGCACGGTCAGCGAAGCCGCCTCCGACACCCGGAGCCCGGTTCCATACAGCGTCTCGAGCAGAGCACGATCACGCACCGCGATGGGGTCGTCGCCTTCGACGGCGTCGAGCAGTGCTCCCAGCGCCGCCGACGGGAACGCCCGGGGAAGGTGTTGCCCCCGCTTCGGTGAGGCCACCCCGATGGCCGGATTCTGGGCGGCGGCCCCGCGCCGGACCGCATCTGCAAAAAAGGCACGAACCGAAGACACCTTGCGGGCCACCGAGCGACGCCCGTAGCCGCGCGTTCCCAGCTGGGCCGTGAAACGCCGTACGGCACGCCGGTCCACGTCGTCGATGCGGCAGTGCCCGAGGCGATCGCAGAAATCGAAGAATTGGCCCAGATCGCGCCTGTAGGCGTCGACGGTGTGCGGCGAGAGGGCTCTCTCGCCATCGAGGCGGTCCAGGTAATCGGAGACCACACCCGCCGCCCAATCCGGAGGAGCAGGAATGCCGGCCACGGGTACATCGTGCCCGCGGCGGGCCACCAGGTCAACAATCGGCTACTACAGAGGGAGAACAAGCCCGCCTCGCCGGCGCAGTAAGCCGGCGAGCTCGAGGCGGCCCACCTGAGCCAATACTTCGGGGACGGCCACGCCGAGAACACCGGCCAGCTCCTCGAGGGAGGCACCCGAAGGGCCGAGATGCTCCAGCAGCGGATGGCGGTTCTGCGCGCCCGGCACCCGGCTCGGGCGGGGCAGCTCCAGGCTGGCCACCAGCGAGAGCGCCTCAATGAGATCATCGGGATCCAGCACCGGCACCGCTCCGTCGCGAACCAGCAGATTGCACCCTCGCGACGTCTCCCGCTCCACATCGCCGGGAACGGCAAAGACGGGTCGCCCCTGCTCCAGAGCCAGGCCGGCAGTGATGAGAGCACCACCCACCTCGGCGGCCTCCACCACAACAACCGCCGCGGCCAGTCCGGAGATGATGCGGTTGCGCGGGGGAAATCGCCAGCCTTCGGGAGGGGTGCCCGGCGGATATTCGGTGACGGCGGCCCCACCCCCGGCGATCAAATCGCTGAAGAGATCACGATTCTGGGCCGGATACACCACATCGGGACCCGAGCCCAGCACGGCCACGCCGATGCCGCCGCCCGATACGATCCCGCGATGAGCCTCGCCGTCGATGCCCCGTGCCAGGCCACTCACCACAGGCCACCCGGCCTCGGCACAGGCCCGGCCGTAGGCATGGGCCAGGCCGAGGCCGTACCGGGTGCAGCGCCGAGTACCCACTATCGCCACCCCGGGCACCAGGGGCAGCGAGCCGCGCACGAACAGGACGTCCGGGGCGTCGGGCACACCGTCCAGGTGCTCCGGATAGCCGGGGTCGCCCCGCCATACCGGCATTACGCCCAGCCGGTCGAGAATCTGCCGACACCGGCCCGGCTTCCGAGCGGCAGCCTGCCGCGCCGCCTCCGGCACCTCGATCCGCCGACGGGCGATGGCATCGAGCACGCCTTCAGCCGTTCCGTACTCAGCGATCAGGCGCGACGTCCTCAGTGGGTGAAGGCCGCAGAAGGCCAGCCGGAGGCGAGCAGGCCGGCTCATGTGCCCGCGCGAAAGGTGAGCGCTTCGGCCATGTGGTCCGCCGTGATTTGCCGTGAGCCATCCAGGTCGGCGATGGTGCATGCGACCCGACGCACCCGGTCCCAGCCCCGGCCGCTGAGCCCGAGCCGGTCGACCGCAGACCTCAACAGTGCATGAGCGCCTTCCCCCCACTCCATCTGATCAAGGCGCTCACGCCCGAGCGTCCTGTTCAATGATCCCCTCTCGTTCTGGAGCCGGCGCGCCGCCATCACCCTCAGGCGCACCCGGTCGCTGCGCTCGCCCCCCGCGCCGGCCAGCTCATCGGCATCGAGGCGCGGCACCGCCACCTGCATGTCGAACCGGTCGAGCAAGGGCCCGCTGAGCCGCTGCCGGTACCGATCGATCGCTCGCGGGCTGCACCGGCACACGATGAGGCGATCGCCGGCATATCCGCATGGGCAGGGATTGCTGGCCGCCGTCACTTGTGTGGAACACGGAAAAGTGACCGACACTCCCTTGCGGGCGATGTGTACTCGGCCCTCTTCGATGGGCTGGCGCAAGGCATTGAGCAGATGCGGCGGGAATTCGCCCAGTTCGTCCAGGAAAAGCACCCCATGATGCGCCAGCGTCAGTTCGCCGGGAATGGGCACACCACTGCCGCCGCCGACGATGGCCGCCGGAGTGGCACTGTGGTGTGGACTGCGAAATGGAGGAACCGAAGGGCTGGGCCGGGGCCGTCCCGCAGCCGCCCAGGCCTGAGCGACCTCGAGCGCATCTTGCCGGGTCAACAGCGGGAGGATCCCGGCAAGGCAACGGGCCAGCATGGTCTTGCCGGCCCCTGGGGGGCCGACGAAAAGAAGGTGATGTCCCCCGGCGGCGGCCACCTCAAGGGCGCGTCTCGCCACCGCCTGCCCCCGCACCTGGCCCAGGTCGACCGCCGGGACCGTGCTTTCCGCCGCCGGAACCGGCGGCATATCCCCCGGATCCTCCCCGAGTGATGTGGCAACGGCGTGAGGCAGAGACCGAACCGCCCGCACATCGGCCCCCCCCACAAGAGCGGCCTCGGCGGCGGAAGCGTGTGGAAGCAGGCAGGGGAGGCCCACCTGGGCGGCCACGATGCCCGCACCGAGCCCTCCGCGGGCCTGGCGAAGGGTGCCGTCGAGAGCCAGCTCCCCAAGCGCCACGACCTCGGTTACGCCCGGCGGCACCGCCCCGCAGGCGGCAAGAACGCCCAAGGCGATGGGAAGGTCGTAGGCCGAGCCCGCCTTGGGAATCTCCGCCGGGGCGAGATTGACGGTGAGGCGCCTGGAGGGAAAGCGGTACCCGGAGGAGATAACCGCCGAGCGCACCCTCTCCTTGGCTTCACGAACCGCAGTGTCGGGAAGGCCGACGAGATGGAAAGCCTGCTTGCCGCCCCCCACGTGCACCTCAACCCGCACCGGGCGCGGCTCAACGCCCACAAGAGCGATCGAGGTGACGGCGGCGAACATGAAGACAACGTAGAAGGCCCCTGTGACGAGCCGAGGTGCACCGGCCTCAGGTCTGCTCTTGCCACCACCAGGCGAGCCCAACAAGGCCCGGCCCGGTGTGCACGGCCATCACCGGGCCGAACTCGCAGACAAGAGCAGTCGCCGGCTCCACTTCGGCCCGAACCCGATCCAGCAGCGCCTCGGCGTCGTCGGGGGCAAGCACGTGGGCGGCAACCACATGGAGAAGCGCTCCCTCAACCCGGGACCTGCGCCATCTGCGGTAGATGCGATCGAGCGCGGCCCGGCGGGAGAAGGACGGCCGAAGCCGCTGCAGGTGCCCGCCCGCCCTGATCTCGAGGAAGGGACGAATCCCCAGCCGCTCGGCAACTCCGCCCACGACGCCGTCAATGCGGCCGCCCCGGATCAAGTACTCGAGCGTCTCGAAGGCAGCGAAGAAACGCACCTGCTCGGCAGCATGCCGGGCGGCAGCCTCGACTTGATCCAGGCTGCCGCCTTCCCGGGCCACCCTGGCCGCCTCCAGCACCACCAGGGCCTGAGCCCCGGCGGCGGTGCCGGTATCGAGCAGGCGAATCCGCGACCAGGAGTCTTTTGCGGCCACTCTCGCCGCCTGATAGGAGCTGCTCAGCCTCTCCGCCACGGTGAGAGCCACCACCTCGCCGCCGGCCTCGGCAAACGCATCCGAAAAACTGCCGGGAGTAGGCCCGGACGTGGAAACGCCCTCGTCGAATCGCTCCAGGAGTTCAAAGACGGCGAGCTCGCCCTCCAGGTAGTGCTCCTCGCCGACCACCAGCCGAGTGGGCACGACCAGGATGCCCCAAGCGGCAGCGGTGGCCGCGCCGAGCGCCGCGGCGCTGTCGGTGACCACCCTGACCGTTATTCTTCTCTCCTCCCTGGGCAGGACCCTACCCGGAGTGGCAGCCCGCCGGAGCGTCTCTTCTTCACGCAGTGATGCCGGCGCCGAAGAGCAGCCCGAACCCACCACGAGTCCTACCATGCCGCCGATGGTCTTCTTGCCGTCCCGCCCGCTAATCCGTGGCCGCCACCAGGCCGCGGCCACTGCAGCGTGAGCGACCCGCACGCCGAGGTCGTGTCCCTGGTGCAGCCCTACGCGGCACGCAAGTCATACCGCTGTCCTGGATGTGAGGGGCTGGTCAAAGCGGGAGAAGGGCACTTTGTGGTCGTTCCGGACTGCGCCCCCGATCTGCGCCGCCATTGGCACCGCGGCTGCTGGTATCGGGAGCTGCGGCGCCGCTGGGGCCGGCGGCGCTGAATCAGCACACGCCGGGAAGCCAGCGCACATCGACGCCCGCGGCGCCAAAACGCACCGTCACCAGGTCGTAGCGCTGCGGCGGCGGCTGCAGCCGGGCCCCGGCCCTCCGGAGGCGGGCGGCTTTTTCGGAGGTGAACTCGTCGGCGGGATCCTCTCGCTGGCGCGATTTCACCTCGACGACCACCAACAGCCGTCCAAAAAGAACCAGCAGATCGATCTCACCCGGCCAGAGGCGGAGGTTACGGGCGACCACCCGCGCCCCGCGGGCACAAAGAAAACGTTCGGCCAGCGCCTCGCCGAGGACCCCTACGCGGAGCCTGTCTCGGGCATCTCCAGTTCGGGGTGCTCCACCTCTTCGATGTTGACATCGCGAAACGTGAGCACACGAACGTGCTTGAGGAACCGGGCCGGCCGGTACATGTCCCATACCCATGCGTCCTTCAGCTCGATCTCGAAAAACACCGAGCCATCGGCTTCCCGGGTGTGCAGGTCGACATCGTTGGCGAGATAGAAGCGCCGCTCCGTCTCGATGACGTAGCGGAACATGGGCAGCACGTCCCGGTACTCACGGTAGATCTGCAGCTCTACGTCGGTCTCGTAGCGCTCGAGATCCTCTTCGCTCATGAGGTCTCCTGCTTCCTGACCGGCCCTGAGGGCCGGTGCTGATCGGTGCCGGCGATATTACCTCTCCCTGGTTCCCGGACCCGACGGCGTCGACGTTCTCTTTAGCCGATGGGTGTGACGGGTGCGATCAGAGGCCGCCCCAGCGGCTGCGGGGCCACACGATGACAAAGGCCCGGCCCACGATCGTGTTCTCGGCAACGGGCCCAAACACTCGGCCGTCCTTGCTGTTTCGCCGATTGTCGCCCATGACAAACACGTGATCCGCGGGCACGGTGATCGGACCGAAGTCTGTGTTGTCCCAGTTCTCGTCGGCGATGTACGGCTCATCAATCTGCACCCCATCGACAAAAAGATCCCCGTCGACCATTTCGAGGGTCTCACCCTCAAGCGCGACTATGCGCTTTATAAGTGCATCATCAGGTGAAGAGATGCCCAGAGATTCGGCGACGTGGCGCACCACGGAGCCGACGATCGACCCGTCGTCACTCGGCACCAGCGGATTCTGGAAAACGACGAGGTCACCGCGAGCCGGTTCTCCGAACCGGTAGGCGAGTTTGTTGACCATCACCCGGTCGCCCGGCCGCAAGGTGGGCTCCATCGACCCCGACGGAATGGAGAACACCTGGACGAGGAAGGTCTTGATGAGGATGGCGACGACGAGCGCCACCAAAATGAGGATCGGTAGCTCCTTCCAGAAGGAGCGTCGCGAGGCCTTCTTGCGCTCTGATTCCTCCGAGCGTGTGCGCAGCACCTCGATGCTCTCCTCAGCATCGCCTTCTCGCCTCCCGGCAGCGCTGGCTCCGGTGTCGGCAAAGGGGTCTGCCGGAAGCGAGTGAGCGACCGCATCGGTATCGCCTTCAACCGCGGTGCCGGCATCGGCCTGGGCGTCGGAGTCCACACCCGTCTCAGCGTCCAGATCGGCCAGTGGGTCGGCTTCGTCCTCTTCGTCGGGAGATGCGGCTTGGGCCAGGTAGTCGGAGGGCTCGGTCGGCTCGTATTGGGCCCACACGTCGCTGATCATCTCCTCGGAGGAAGCCGGAGAAGACGTATCGGCAGTCTCGTCGCCACCCTGGACCTCGTAGCGACCGGAAGAATCGGGAGGAATGGTCACGGCGTCGACGTTACCGCACCGGTGGGAATCCGAGCAGGATCGCTCAGTCCCGCTTCTCTTTGATCCGGGTGGCCTTGCCCACCCGCTTGCGCAGGTAGTACAGCTTGGCCCGGCGGACGTCGCCGCGTCGCACCACCTCGATGCTCTGGATGATTGGAGCATGAAGCGGGAAGATCCGCTCGACCCCGACGCCGAAACTCACCTTGCGCACCGTGAAGGTCTCCCTCAGACCTCCTCCGCTGCGAGCAATCACAACGCCCTCGAAAGCCTGCACACGTTCGCGTCCTCCTTCGACCACACGCACATGCACACGCACGGTGTCGCCCGGCCCGAAACGCGGGATGTCATCGCGCAGATGGGCGGCCTCAACTTGGTCAAGAGTATTCATCGGAGGTCCTCTACAGGAGTGAACGCGCGGAAGCTGCCGTTCGGCTGCGGAAGTTTAGCCACCCCTCGTGGGCTCTGCTAACTCAGGGGGCAGCAGATCAGGGCGGCGCCGGCGGGTACGTTCGATGCGCCGCCTGCGTCGCCACTCGGCAATGGCGCCGTGATCGCCGGACAGCAGCACCTCGGGAACCTCCCAACCGCGGAAGTTGGCAGGACGGGTGTATTGGGGCTCTTCCAGAAGCCCATGGCGGAAGCTCTCCGTCGCCGACGACTCCGGATTGCCCAGCACGCCGGACTGGAGGCGGGCCACACCCTCGACGATCGCCAGGGCCGCCGCCTCGCCGCCGGCAAGCACAAAATCGCCCAAAGATGCCTCCTCTTCGATGAAGTGCTCCGCCACCCTCTCATCGACCCCTTCGTAGCGGCCACACACCAGCGTTAACGCCTCCAGCTTCGACCATCGATCGAGCGTGTCCTGGGACACGGGGGTGCCTGCAGGGGTCAGCAGAACCCGGTGGGTTCCCTCCAGAGGCTCTAGGGCCTCTGCCAACGGCTCGACCATCATGACCATCCCGGGGCCACCCCCAAAGGGGGCGTCGTCGAGTTGACGGTGCCGACCCAGCCCAAACCCGCGGAGATCCACCAATTCAACCTCCAGCAGACCCGCGTCCACGGCGCGGCCGACAACACCGACGCCCAGAGGCGATTCAAAGAACTCGGGGAACATGGAGACAAAGACGATGCGCATCGGGACCAGGGTATCTGCGCCCGAGGCCGATCGGCGTCCCTCGTGGAAACGCGGCCGGCAAGACCGCCTTGGTATCGTCGGTTCATGCGACGACGGGCGTTCTGCGTTGCCGGCCTGCTCCTGTGGATCCTGGCCTCGGCCGCGCCGGCGGCCGCGGACGTCGACGGGTCCTGTACGGTCACCATCAACGGGATCGAGGTCGGTCGCATCGACTCAATCCAGTCGCCACTCGAACTCGGCGACACCGACGTCCTCGTCTTCTCGGGCACCGACGACTTGGGCACACAATCGGCAAAAGTCGAGATAGTCCTTGCCTCCCTCACCATCGACGAGGGCACCACCACCTATGGGTCCGCTCAAAACGAGTTTTTCGTCACAATGCCTCTCGGCGACCCCAGTGCCTACGCCATAGGCCTCTTCCAGGTGCGGGGCACCACCGACAATTGCCGCGTCTCCGCCTGGCTGCGAGTGAGCGGCCGTCTGCCCCTCATGACGCTCGTCGGGCTCATCGGCGCCGCCCTCGCCGTCGCCGGCCTTTTTGTTCAGGTGCGCGCCCTGGCTTCGCAGCCGAGCTGGTTCGTCTACGGCGCCTCCGTCGGCGGCGTCGCCACCGGGATCGGCTTTGCGCTTCTCGGCCAGCAGTTCGGCCGCCTCCAGCTGTCCTACCCATCCCTGGGCGTATGTGTCCTGATTGCCTGCCTGCTAGGCCTGGTTCTCGCCCTCTACATAGTCCTGCGCGAACGGCCCCGCTACACCGGCGCCCCCAGAGCTCCCCGCGTTGCTGCACCGGTGCCTGAGCCATCATTCGAATCGGAGCCCGTCGAGACATACGAGCCCGACCTCAGCATCGCCGAGGCCCTCGAGAGCGAAACCCGGGCGGCCGAGACGCAGCCGGCCGCCCCACCCCGTGTGCCCTATTGGGGCTACGTCATGGCAGACATCGACGTCCTGCACCTTGACGACTACTCCACAATTGTGGCGACGCTGCAGCCGGGGACCTGGTACCTGATCAAACGTGAGATCGCAGGCTGGGCGCACGTTGTCGCCGCCGGCGAGATCGAAGGGTGGGTCCCGGCCAAGGCCCTGCAACCTCAGGCACCGACCTAGCGCCCACGGCCGCCCTTCCGGGCGGAAGGCCTACTCCCCCCCGGCCCTTCGGCCGGCGCCAGCATCTCATAGAGGGTGGTGCGAGGCGCCGGGACGCGGCCGGCAGCGCGGATGGTCACCTCCAGGCAGCGCGGCGTTGCCGTTTGCCCGTGTTCACCCCCGGCCGCCCTGGAGATGTTCTCCTCGGCGAGGGTGCCGCCCAGATCGTTGCACCCGGCCTCCAGCAGCCGGCTCGCCCCGTCGAGGCCGAGCTTCACCCACGACGCCTGCACGTTGTCGACCAGGCCGTCGAGGGCAATGCGACAGACGGCGTGCATGAGCACCGTCTCGTCCCAGGTGGGACCCGGCCGAGCACGCCCACTCCGGTAGACGGGCGTCTCCATGTGCACAAACGGCAGCGGCACGATCTCGGTGAAGCCGCCGGTGCGCTCCTGGATTCCACGCAGCACCTCGAGATGATTAGCCCAGGCCCGGGGAGAATCGATGTGGCCGAACATGATCGTCGCCGTCGATGGAATACCCAGTTCGTGAGCGGTGGAGACAACCTCGGACCACTGGGCGGTGTTGATCTTCTTGGGGCACAGCTCGGCACGAACCTCATCGTCGAGGATCTCGGCGGCGGTGCCGGGAAGGCTCCCCAGGCCGGCATCCTTGAGCCGAAGGAGGTAGTCGGCCACGCTCGAGCCCACCGTACGAGCTCCCTGCCAGATCTCCAGCGGACTGAACGCGTGAACGTGGATCCCGGGAGCAGCGGCTTTCACGGATTCAACGAGTGAGGCGTAGAAGTCACCGGTGAACCGGGGATGGATCCCGCCCTGCAGGCAGACCTCGGTGGCGCCACCTTCCCAGGCGTCCTGCGCCATACGGGCTACCTCATCAACGTCGAGCAGATAGGGAGCCGTGCGGCCGGCTGCGTGGCGAGACCCCTGCGAGAACGCACAGAACCCGCAGTGGTAGGTGCACTGGTTGGTGTAGTTGATGTTGCGGTTGGCCACGTACGTGACCGTGTCGCCGGCGCTGCGGGCTCGGAGCTCGTCGGCGGCCGCTGCCACCGCCTCCACTTCGGAGCCGCGTGCTCCGAAGAGCAACTCCAGCTCAA
>CAZTJO010000002.1:0-10124 GCA_964614095.1 uncultured Acidimicrobiia bacterium | reverse complement strand
CTGCGCTCGGCGAGGATTTGGCCGCGCAGGGCGTAGCGAAGCTCCCCGAGGCGCTCTGTGTCCCAATCCCGCAGCAGCAGGTCCCCGGCTCCGGCTTCGATCGCCGCCAAAGCGTCTTCGACGCCGTCGACAAACACCGAGACCACAGCATTGACGCCGGGCCGGCCGGCAACGGCTGCGGCTGCATCCACACGGCTGCGGCCCGTGCGCAGGAAGCGCGCTCCGCTCAAGACGAGCGCCCCGTACAACTCGGCGTCGTTGTTGCCCTGGGTGATGGTGATGCGCCAGCCGGGCACGGCGGCTTCGGCAAGGGCCAATGCCCCCGCTGCGCCGACCACCCAGGCGGCAAGGTTGTCGTCGCCGAGGCCAGATGCCACCGGCAGCAGGCCCGCCCCCAGTGCGGCTGCAACGTCATCCGGAGACGCGGAAGGCATCTCGACGGTTGTGGTGCCTTGGCGGCGGCGGGTCGAGGCCCAGGCCCCGTTCACCGAGTCCGCCGGCCTTACCCGGCAGTACGTGATCACGGCAGGGCCAGCGAGGGCTCGCGCGCGTATCCGTCGTCGTCGGCAGCAGCCCACAGCCTCTCCAGCAGCGCCGGGTCGATCCACTTCTCGTCGATGAACTCGGGGTAGACGGGAAGGCGCGGTACGAAGCGGAATCCGGCCTCCTCGGTGCGGAGGCGCAGTTTCTGGAGATGCGGCCAGGGCAAATCCGGATTGATCCAGTCGGGAGTCACCGGGGAGACGCCGCCCCAATCGTTGATGCCCGCGTCCAGGTAGCGCTCGAAATGTTCGGTGAGATTGGGCGGCACCTGCAGGTTGACGGAAGGCCCGAGGATCCAGCGGGCCAGGGCAACCACCGTGGCCACGAAGTCGGGGGTCGGCTCCGGGGCGTCGCCCATCGGCGTGCCTGCCTTGGCCCGAAAGTTTTGGATGATCACCTCTTGTATTGTTCCCGTTTCCTTCTGCAGATCGGCGAGCACAAAAAGGCTGTCCACAATCTCTGCCGGAGTCTCGCCGATGCCGATGAGCAGACCGGTGGTGAAGGGCACCCGCTGCCGGGCCGCGGCGCGGATCGTCTCGATGCGCACGGCCGGATCCTTGTCCGGCGATCTCCCGTGGGGCATCCCGGGTTCGGTGAGCCGCTTCGAGATGTTCTCGAGCATGAGGCCCATCGATGGGCTCACCGGACGCAGCAGAACGATGGCCTCGTCATCCATAACTCCCGGATTCACGTGGGGAAACAGTGATGTCTGTCTCAGAATGCGTCCGGCTAGATAGGCGGCGTACTCGATGGTGGTGGCGTGCCCGTGCTGGTCGAGAAAGGCCCGGGCCTCGACCCAGCAAAGCTCCGGCTTGTCACCAAGGGTCAGCAGCGCCTCGGTGCAGCCTTTCGCTCCGCCTGCGATGGCCACCTCCAACGCCTCATCGGGCTCCAGGTAGCGGCCGCCTTCCCTCGGAGACCGGTAGAACGTGCAGTACTCGCACCTGTTGCGGCAGAGTGTGGTCACCGGAACGAAGACCTTGGCCGAGTAGGTGATGACGTCGCCTTTGCCCTCACTCCTGAGCCGACGCGCCTCGGCGAAGAGAGCGTCGGCATCGGCGTGCCCCTCCAGAAGGTCGATGGCAAGGTCACGATCCGGGGTGGAAAATGTCATGGCGGGAGACGGTATCACGCACGAACCGGCAAACGACGAAAAACCCGTAGGATTACCGCCGGCAAACCCGGGCGGTGCGCTGTGGCGCGCCGGCAAGGGACCGCAACCATTGGACGAAGAAGGGATAGAGACATGACGCGGGTGGCAATCAACGGCTTCGGCCGCATCGGTCGCTCGGTGTTCCGGGTGGTGGCGGAGCGCGCAGATTCGGACATCGAGATCGTGGCGATCAACGACCTCGCCGACGAGACACAGACGGCCCACCTGCTCAAGTACGACACCGTCATGGGCCCGTTCAGCGGCGATGTCGCCGTCGAGGACGGCCATCTGGTCGCCGGTGGCCAGCGAGCTCAGATCCTCACGGTGCGTGATCCTGCCGAGGCACCATGGAAGGAACTGAAGGTGGACGTCGTCATCGAGTCGACCGGTGTGTTTCGCACCCGAGAGCTCGTGGCCAAACACCTCGAAGCGGGCGCCAAGCGGGTCATCCTCACCGTTCCGGCCAAGGACAAGATCGATGCCATGGTGGTGCTCGGCGTCAACGACGACGCCCTGGGCAAAGACGATGAGATCGTGTCCAACGCATCGTGCACGACCAATTGCCTGGCTCCCATCGCCAAGATCCTGCACGAGTCCTTCGGCATCAAGCACGGTCTGATGACCACGGTGCACGCTTACACCAACGATCAGATCATCCTCGATGCTCCGCACAGCGATCTGAGGCGAGCTCGTGCCGCCGCGGTGAACGTCATCCCCACTTCCACGGGCGCGGCCCGGGCCGTGGGCGTGGTGCTTCCGGAGCTCAACGGCAAGCTCGACGGTGTGGCCCTTCGAGTCCCGGTGACCGATGGCTCTCTGGTCGACCTGGTGGTCGAGCTGGAGAAAGAGGTGACCGCCGCCGATGTCAACGCCGCGGTGAAAGCGGCCGCCGAGGGCCCGCTGGCGGAGTACGTCGAATACACCGAGGACCCAATCGTGTCGAGCGATGTCATCGGCAACCCACATTCGGCCGTCTTCGATGCGGATTTCACCAAGGTGCTCGGCGGTGGCAAGGGCAATCTTGTCAAGGTGTTCGCCTGGTACGACAACGAGTGGGGTTACTCGAATCGAGTTGTGGACCTCATCGACCGCCTGGCCGCCCTCCTGAGCTGACCGGACACACTCAATATCCGAGACGCCCGGGCCCCGGTCCGGGCGTCTCCCTTTTCCCGGCCCGACGGGCCGCTGCCGGTGCCGGTACGCTGCCCCGGTGATGAGTCTCCGCGTCGTGCCGGCGACCTCGGACCGCTGGGAGGACCTGCTTCAGCTCTTTGGACCGTCGGGCGCCTACTCCAATTGCTGGTGCACCTGGTGGATCCTCAGCGCCAAGGAGTGGGACACCACACCGGCGATGGAACGGCGCTCCCTGCTGGAGTCGCTCTTCGCCGGAGGGGCCGAACCGGGCCTGCTGGCCTACGACGGTGGTGAGCCGGTGGGCTGGTGCGCGGTGGGGCCACGCCAGCGCTACGCCCGTTTGATGTCGCCACGTTCGACGGCCTTCCGCCCCCTCGACGAGGAGCCGTCGTGGGTCATCAACTGCTTCTTTGTGGCCAAACAGGCACGGGGCCACGGAGTCGCCGAGGCTCTGCTGCATGCCGCCATCGGGTTCGCCTTTGAGAAAGGTGCCGATCGCATCGAGGCCTATCCCGTCGACCCCGAGACGAAGCAGGCCACCTCCAGCTCGCTGTTTGTCGGATCGCTGCAGATGTTCCTAACGGCGGGGTTCGAGGAGGTGGCACGTATGCGGGGCAGGCCGGTGGTGCGGCTGGAGCGCAGCTAGGTGTGGCCGATACGGCAGGGCCGAGGATGCAGAAAGCAGGATGCAGAGTGCACAGCGGAGAGTTGAGAGTCCAGAGTCGAGATCACAGCGCATTACCCATTCTGAACGCTGGACTCTGTCAGAAAACCCCCATGAGCCCCGCCTGTGTCAGCATGAACCGACCAACTGGGAGACACCGTGAAAACCATCGGGCTGCTCGGCGGTATGACCTGGGAGTCGTCGATCGAGTACGAACGGATCATCAACACCGAGGTGAGGCGCCGCCTGGGCGGCGTGCACTCAGCCGATCTGATCATTCGCTCCTACGACTTTGCTGCGGTGGAGGCGCTGCAGGATGCCGGCGACTGGGAAGCCGCCGGCCGCCTTCTCGCCGCCGACGCCCTGCAGCTCGAGGAGGCAGGAGCCGAGATCGTCCTCCTGTGCACCAACACCATGCACCGTGTAGCCGAGAGCATCGAAGCGGCAATCCGCGTGCCCTTTCTGCACCTGACCGAGGTCGTTGCCGCCGCGGTGTGCTCCGCCAAGATCAAGCGGGTCGCGCTCCTGGGCACCCGCTTCACCATGGAGCAGCCCTTCTATCGCCAACGGCTGGAGCAGCGAGGCCTCACCGTCCTAATCCCAGGTGAATCAGATCGCACCGTGGTACACGATGTCATCTACAACGAGCTGGCCCAGGGGCAGGTGCGACAGGAATCGCGTCGGCGCTACCTGGAGATCATCGAGCGGCTACTCGTTGCGGGCGCCCAAGGCGTCATCGCCGGATGCACCGAGATCGAGAACCTGGTACGGGCTGAAGACCTCTCCTGCCTCTACTTCCCCAGCACCCGTCTGCACGCCCTGGCCGCAGTGGACGCCGCCCTGGACGACACGCCCAGCCAGGAGAGCTGAGCAAGGTTCATCTCCCGGGGACCTGGCGCATCCGCCGCGGCGGCGCCAACGAGCGACGCCGACCTCTACTCAGGGTTGCTCGATCAGGTGCCCTCGCCTAGCCGCTCTCCTGCGCCGCCGCGGCGCGCCGGAGCCTGCGTAGGACACGGGGCACCCGGCCGGACGGTCCTTGCCGCCGAATGATCGCCACAAAGGCGGCGACGCCGGCAGCGATGACCAGGAGGTTCCGCCCGACCAGGGCGATCAGGCCGATGGTCTGCCTCTCGATCACCCGGAAGTACTGGCACGGGTAGATGTACTGGGTCAACACCGCGATCGGAAGGAGCAGCCAGGCGGCCCGGCCCACCTGTGGATGGCGCTCACACATGACGACCGCGCCCAGGGCAACGAGCCAAACCACGTACTGCGGGGAGAAGACCGTGCCCACACCAAGCACCAGAGCGAGTGTGGCGAATCCGGCTGCAGCCAGGCCGCTGTCGTCGTCCTCGTCGGGGCGCCTCGTCACCAGAGCTCCGAGCACTACCACGCCCAAAGTGAGGACGAGAGCCAGCAGCTTGAGCACACTCGCCACGCCTCCGACGAAGTGGTACGTAGTGAAGCTGTAGTCCTCCGGCAACGAGAGACCAAACCGCCCGGCGACCATGAGGAGGGACCCCCATGTGCTCTCGAAGTTGATCCCCCGGCGCAGATGGCCCAGCGCCGAGTCGCCGAATGCCTCCGCCGGGCTCCCGCCCACAACACCGAGAACGACCACGACCGTGGCGACGGCAACCACCAGGAACCCGGTGAGCAGCCGCAACCGGCGAGGGCTCGCCATCCAAGCGAGCGGCAGGAGCAGCACCGGGTACAGCTTGGCGACGGCTCCATAGCCCAACCACCCGCCGGCGGCGAACCACCCTGCAACCGATGCCCGCTCGATCGCCCACACGGTCGCCACTGCGGGAACGAGATCGAGGCGCACATACACCACTGGGCCGAGCAGTGCGATGAGCCCCACCCAGAGCCATGGCCCTGCCATCGAGCCCCATCGGGACGCCAGCAGCAGGACCCCGGCAAAGCCGGCGACGTCCACGAGCATCATGAGCATGATGAATTCGGTCCGATAGTGGCCCGAGTCCGGCCACCCCCGTTCGGGCAGAAGGATGAACGGGACGAGGCCGGGCGGGTACTCGAGATCGAAATCCGTGTAGGGGTCCTCGCCGTCGTGGACGATCCGCTGGGCTGCGCCGTGGTACACGGTGTCCACGTCCTCGGCGAAGGTGGCGTGGGACAGCGGGTACGAGCCGGGGTGGTCGGCGTAGTAGAGCATGACGAGCCGGGTCAGCATGAATGCCGCCAGCAGCCCGACGATCGCCCGACGGTCCATCGGTGAATCCTAGGTAGAGGACTGGAGCCCTTCCGAGCCGGGGAAGGTGAACACGGGAGTAGCGGCGCCGCCGCCAGATCCACTTCGGCGAGTCCCCACGGGACAGCCGGCAGACGACGCCGCAGCCGGCGCCCGTCCCAGACTTCACGACGGGAAACGCCAGTGGGTAATTCCTATGAGGCCACTCTGGCCTGGGCGAGAGCACGGAAATGTGCCTAGAGGGCTACTGAGGCCCGCGGCCGAACCGGTGTGCGCGGGTCAGGTCTTCGGAGCAATCGCTGGCTGAGGGCACCCGCTCAACCACGGGAACCGCCGGCCACGGGCGACGCTCAGAGACGTTCCAGAGCCGCGGCTGCCAAGTGGATTAGCACGTCTCGCGGATCCTGGAGGTGTTGAAAGCCACCGTTGATCCCCAGGCCGATGAACCGCCCACCGCCGGCATCAACGGCAAGTCCCCGGAATCCTGGCGCGTACACGGCCCCTTCGCCCAGGTCGGCGACGGCTTCCGCCTCACCGTCCTCGATCAGAGCGGTGTACGCCTCGAACACCGCCGCCGGACCGCCCACGCGTCCCTGCCCGTCATCCACAGCGACGAAGACATCGACCCCGGCTTCCACTCCAAGGTCGAAGATGCATGTGATAGGAGGATCTTCGACCACCTCCTCGACATTGAGCCCGGTGGCCAAGGAGACCTCTTCTGCGGTGAGCAGGTCGCACGGAGCCACTTCCACCGCCACACCGACGGTGGCCGTCGTCGGGACGCTCGACACGCTGGTGGTTGAGGAGGAGACGGCGTCAACCGACGAATCGGTCGACATGGCAGCCCCGTCACCACAGGCCGCCAGCATCACCAGCGTGCAGCACAACGCGCCAACCGACCGCAGCATCTCGTACCTCCCTGGTCTCACCGCGGTATCCAATGCCTCACTCTCCGGAAAAACTGCGCGCTCGCCGGTCCGCCCAACTCCAGTAGTGCCCTCCACGGATGCTCGGACGGTCAGAGTGTGGCCATCTCGTTGTTGTTGAAGCTGCGGCCGTAGAACTCCGAGTACTGAACCTTGCGCTCCAGAGCCTCGATCACGGCATGGGCGAAGTTGACGCCCTCGAACTTCTGGGCGCTCCCAAGCCCACCAGGGCTGAAGACGTTGATCTCCATCACCTTTTCGCCGACGATGTCGAGTCCCACCAGGAACATCCCGTCCTCGACCAATTTGGGCCGAACCATCTCGGCGACGTGGAAGGCGAGGTCGTCGAGTTCGGCCGCTCGCAGCTTGCCCCCGGCATGGATGTTGCTGCGCATGTCCTCGCCCGACCGTACCCGGCGGAACGCGGCGTACTTGCCTCGGTGCCGCAGCGGCTGGCCGTTCATCATGAATAGGCGAGTGTCGCCCTCGGTGGCCTTCGGGAGGTACTCCTGGGCGATGACGTAACCGAAGCGGCTTACCGCGTCGATGATCTGGTTGAGGTTGGCCAAGTCGTTTTGGCGCACGAGGAACACTCCCTCGCCTCCGGATCCCTGCAGCGGCTTGAGCACAATGGAACCCTCCTCGCGGCGGGCGAATTCCTTGATCTCGTCCCGGTTCCGCGTGATGAGGGTCCGGGGCCGCACCGCCTCCGGGAAGTGCTGCAGATACATCTTGTTCATGGCCTTGGCCAGACCGTTGGGATCGTTCAGCACCACGACCCCGTGGCGCATGGCAACACGGCCGAAGATGACCCCCGCCGACTGTGCCCAGGTGCGGCGCTCGACGTCGGCCGAGGGATCGTTGCGGAGCATGAGCACATCGAGGTCGTCGATGGTGATGCGCTCCTCCCGCTTGCGTTTCCCCCGCAGATCGTTGAGGAATACCTCCGAGGACTTGTAGCCGCTGCGGGTCACGGTGACGGCCGTGGCGTGCACCTTCTCGTCGGTGTCGTAGATGAGATCACCGGCTCCGAGCAGCCAAGCCTCATGGCTCCGATTGGTGGCCGCCATGGCGAGGCGGGTCGTGGTGTACCCGGGTTGCTCGGTGGCAATGTCGTTGACCAGGAAACCGACTCTCAATGAATCATCCCTTCCACCAAGGCTCCGACGGACAAGCCTTGCCTGCAGCTCTCCAGCCTCCGCTGTGCTTCTGGAAAAGAAAGATAGCGAGGCAGTAGTACGGGAGGGCGCAGGATCTTTCGGCGCTGCAACTCCAGCACCACAGGCAGGTGCTCGAGAGCCAGCTTCCCGGATAGAAGCACGCCCGGGTCACCGCCATCCCCAAGGTACTCGAGAACACTGGCCAGTCCCCGCAAGTAGATGGCGTCCTTGACAAAACCACCGCTGCGATGCACCCGGATCGCCGCCATGAAGGCGGCGTACTTGCCGAGACCCCTTTCCTCAGTCAGAAGCCGGAAAGTGTCGATGAATGTCCCCTCGCGAACGACACTGTGCGCTGCGATGACTCGGGCGGCGATGACGCGCAGCCTCGACGGGTCCAGGCCGCCCACAAGGTATTCGGCCAGCACCGCAAGACCCTCCTGCAGCGCCTCGTACCCGGCCAGACCCGTCGCCAGTTGCTGCAGCGGCTGCTGCAATCCGTTGTAATGGCTCACCACGTGTGTACCCACCTCATGGTGGATCAGTGCGTCGATGCGTCGGGCCGGGATCCGCATACGACTCCCCACCAGCAGTTTCCCTCGGGAGACCATCAGCGTCGACACGTCGTCCCTGACCTCCGCCGTCGTGACGAGGTCGGGAGCGTCTGCCCTATAACGCTCCAGCTCGGCATCGGCGATGGCAGCGAACTGCTGCGCGTCTACAGAGCGGGCCCTTCCTCCCCCGGCGCGCCGGGGCGGCACCCTATCGAGCACATCAGCCGCCAGTGCCATTAGGTCGCCGTCCACGTCGCCGTACAGCGCCGCCGAGTCATGCAGGAACGCCGGCGTCTCCCGTCCTGCCAGCATGTCGATCTGACGGTCCAGGTAGTGCCGCTGCTCGTTGAACAGCAGCTCGAGCGTGGGGTCCTCCACCCGATCGATGCGTATCTGCCAGAGCCGGCGCTTCATCTGGGATGGATCGAAGGGAAGCGGCCGGTAGCGGAGCACCGGCTCCTTCTCATAGCGCGAGCGTCGAAAGGCCGTCCACGCGGCTTCGGTATTTGCTGGGCTCACCAGTAGCAGCAGATCGAAAGAACGGCTGATGTCGCTCAGCTCACGATCGATCTCCCAGACCGCCTTGACCACAACACGCCGGCCCAAAGCGTGGTAGGTCCGGGGCCGATAGGTGGTCTCCTCCCGAGCGAAACGAAGAAAAGTGCGTCCCAGCGCCCGGCCCATCTCGCGCTGCAAAGCCCGGCGCACCAGCGGGAACTCCGTCTTGCCGTCTTCACTCTGATAGACGGCGGCCACCTCGATGCCGACCAGCTTCACCCCTACGGTCGCCGCCTCGGCGGGAGTCAGCAGCGGAAGCAGGCCCGGAGGTGCGGGACGCCCCTGGACCACCTCCACCTCCGCTACCTGCTTAGCCAGGCGTATGCGGCCGAGTTCCCGCTCCAGGCGATCCAGATACTCGGCAGACCCGGGCCCGCGGCCGGCCACCACCCGGAAGTGGGGAGGCTGCACGATCAGATCCGGGCCTGCAGGCATCGACCACAACTCCACGACGAGGCAGGCGCCAAAAGCTTCGGAGAGCGCCTCGGCGGCAGCTGCGGCCAGAGCCCGGACATCCCTGCGCAGTGAGCGATCGGTCGCTGCCGCGAGGTACGAGGCATGCCCGGTGGCCAGGTGGCTTGTTCCCTCATCGGGCCGGCTGGGGCGGCGGTACACCACCAGGTACGGCACCTGGCGGTCGATGTGCAGACGGCCCCACACCGGCAGCGTGCGGCGCAGGCGAAGGTTGCCGGCGATACGCTCCCGCGCCGCCGCAAAGACCTCCTCCGGAATCCGAGGGCGTGCCGGGGTCTTGTTCACATCGCGGCCAGTTCCTCGAGGATCCCCGGTATGGATGCCTTGAGTGCTCCCACAATCGCCTCCACGGCCTCTAGAAAAGGCTTCCCCGACCACTCGTCCATGAAGATCTTCTTTACCTCGATGGCGAGGGCACAGCCGGTGTGGGGATACCTCTCATGCACCCAGCGGGCCAGGTTGCCGCCTCGGAATCTCACGTTCTCGCGCACGTCGAGGTGCCCGCCGAGGTAATCGTGGGCTGCTAGATCGCCCATGAAACGGTCCACGATCCGGCCCCAACGATCCCGATCCAGCGTCCCGGTGCCCACGTTGATCTCCGGATTGTCCCGCTCCGGTGCAGCAGGTTCATTCGCGCCATCACGCCGGTGGTTGTAGGAGTGAAGATCCAGCAGCACAAAACGCCCCTGTTCCGCCACCAGGTCGTCGAGTATCGCGCCCACCATCTCGTAGAAATCGTCGTA
>CAZTJO010000001.1:0-199581 GCA_964614095.1 uncultured Acidimicrobiia bacterium | reverse complement strand
TAGCTCGTCGGGCTCATAACCCGAAGGTCGCAGGTTCAAATCCTGCCCCCGCTACGGAGAAACCCCCTGGTGACGGGGGGTTTCTTGCTCTCAGATTGCGTGTGAGAATCGATCAGTCTTCTGATTCTCTATGGAAGGTCAGCACGGTTCCGTTTGCCGTCATCTGCATTGACTCAGAATCCACCCCGGAGAACGTGACGTTGAGCACTCCGTTCCGGAGTACTACGAAGACGACCTCCTCGGCATCCATGAGCGTTGACTCGGGTGGATCCACCGAACCGCCCGGGTAGACGCAATAGACCGCCGAGTGCATCATTCCAGTCAGAATCAGCTCTCGACCGTCGAACTCGTAGTCCCCTCGGCCATCGTTGCAGGGACCCTCGAACCACAAGACACCGTTCTCGTCGAATCGGGCTGATGTGAGGACACCATCACTTCCTGCATACTCGAAGGGGAGCTCGTAGGGCTCGCCATCCAGGATTACGGCCTCGAGCACCCAGTTGTCCTGGATGGTCTCCGGGTCGGGTCCTCCACCGCCTGCCGCAAGACCGAGCGCGAGTATCGCGACGGCGGTACCGATACGGTGTGGCTTCTGGTGTGACATCGAACCTCCGATCAGATTCCCTATGGTGTTTCGGGGCCAGTTGCTCTGCGTTGGCTGCCTGTGCGCCGGGTCTCGAGACTGGCCTGACGTCTGACTGGTGCGGATCATGCGTCGACGATCGGGCAGGTGCTCCAGTCTGATGGGTCATTCGTTAGAGGTTCACGGTCCCAGACATGCCTATTGGATCGTCCTTGAACGGTTCCCGCGCATGTAGGTGGTTGACCAACGTCACAAAAACGTCGTCAGACACACCTACGTTATTCGCGAGGCTTCTGAAGTATCAGTACGTCTTGGCGCCCGGGAAGGTAGTCAAGCAGGCGAAGTTCAGAACCGAATATTCGGATGACCTCGCTTCGGGATTGATAGATGTCCCAACCGGAGCCGCCGACCTGAGTCGACAAGGAGGCCTCTTTGTCCGCCGACGTGTATTGCACATGACCCTCTTGTTTCAGCCGTTCGGTATCTTCGGCGTTCAGGAATTGCCTCTCCAACCAGAAGCCTGCAACCGTACATAGAAGGAATCCACCTGGCCGTAGAATCCTCCGCATCTCTTGTAACCAGGGCCGTTGAAGATGCAGCGGTATGTGGGTGAAAACCGAATAGGCAAATACCAAATCGATGGAGCTGTCTTCCGCGAAGGTCAGCGGGGGCTCCAATCCATTCCGGTGAAACGCAATGCCTCGGATGTTGTCTGAACACCACTCAGACACCTTCGGGTTTGTATCTGTGCCGATGAGTCGTAAGCCCTTGATATTGCGAAAGTGCTGTATCAGGCGACCGGTACCACAACCAAACTCTAGGACCGTGCCCATTGTGCGTATGTTGAAGCCGTGTTTTTCCAACTGCCGGAACCATCTCAACAACTCGAGTTTGGCCAGCGTGTGATAACGATCCGCAAAACCGAAACCTCTCTTGAACATCTTTTCGAAGCTTTCTCGATTGGCTGCGGCGATATCGAGTACAAGCTCTTTGGGTGGCGTCGGTGCGGGCTTTGCCGAGCGGATATGTACGCCAAGTCGCTTGCGTAGGTAACTCCTGAACCGGAAGTCTATGAACGGTCGGTATAGCTTCCACAGAAGGAACTTCGGGATGGGTCGCAGCAGTATCGAACGCATGGACCCAGGATGGGGCAAGAGAGTTCCCCCTTGGGCGGACTTGCATCGGAGATTAGTTGCGTTCGACCAAGGGTGTCGATGTTTGCGATGGTCACAGGTAGCGATGCTCGCAGGCGACGGCCCGATCCCTCGATCACCAGCAGGCGGACGTCATGGGGAGATTGCGGCTGGAGGGCGGGTTGTGAGTATGAGCGTGCGTGTCGTGCCGCGTCCAAGGCTCGGGACCAGTAGCGGAGGCTCTGTTCGGCGGAATGTGGCTCTTCTGCGTCGTCTTCAATCTCCGCCCGGCCCGAAGACCGGGCGCGACGCCACTGGAGACTCATGCGAGGCTGGTGAATGTGACCGCATCCGGCGGTCCTGTTTCTTCACGAGGACTTCGTAGTCGCTGAACTGCCTGGGTGGTTCGTTCTGGGATCGGGGCGCTGCGGTGACGCGCTCGAGCAGTGTGTGAGCGGGGGCGTCGCTATCGACTTGGGATACTCCGACCAATACGACGACGGAGAGATCAGCCTCGACGAACTAGCCGATCACTTGCTGAGGATTGAGGACCAGCAGGACGCCGAGCGGACAGTGCGGGCCAGACACGGAGCGACACCAAACGGACAGGACCGCACGAAGGACCCGGAAACGGCCTGCTCCGCGGCACTGAGTGGCACCCGACGACACCACATAAGATGCGGGCCCGGTATGGCGTCGGGTCCTTGTCGTTCCAGGGGGAGGATTTGCAGGTCGCCTTTGGCGACGGTCGGCTTCCGTCGAGCCCTATTCGGTCTCGACGTTCATCCTCCAGGGTGCCGATCCTTTGGATCGGCGCAGAGTGGTAGGTCAAACCCTCCCCCCGCTACGGAGAACCCCACAGGTCATCGGCCTGGGGGGTTCCTTTCGTGGAGTTGGGAGGGAGGTCGTGTTCAGCGGGCGTCAAATGCAGCTGCTCCAGAGCTACTTGAGGAATAGCCCTCAGTGGGCGATAATGTCTTCGTATCCCCCCAGTCGCTTCGGTGGCTGGGTGCGAGACCCGCTTCGGCGGGTCTCTGCGTTTGCGTGGTTCACCAGGTTGCGGGCTTCCGGAACTCCCCATCGCTGTCGCGCAATACCTCAGGCAACTGGCAATCGGCCAAGATCGACGTCCGGAGCTGCTTGAAGAACGTGGCTTGAAGCGCACGGCTTCTGTCCTCCGGTGCCTGCGGGTTGACCACGCCGACCTTCAGATGCAATTGCTCTTCAGCCATCCGGATGGGAAGACAAAGGTCCGAATCGTTCGACACAACGACTGCGACATCGCAGTCCTCCCGGAATGCGTCGAGAAGCAGATGCGAAGCGAGGTTGACGTCTGAGCCTTTCTCCTCAGTCCGCAGAACCTCCGCGGTACGCGGCCGACCGCGGTGTGGATTGGGGAGGGGCATACGCACCGCGTGCGTGAGGAAGTGCCCGCAATGGACTGTCACCAGTTCGAGTGTCGCCAGGGCCCGGAGGTAGATCTGTTGGCGCTGCGGTTGCTGGGGATCCCCAGGACGTGCGGACACTAGCGCCGTGAAGTAGCGAATCCGCCTGACGTCGTCCTTTGGGAGGAGTCGGCGGCAGAGCTTCTTCAGATCGAGCCACTTGTACGACGTGTCCTTCAGTGCTCCGTAGTAGAGGTTGAATCCGTCGATGTAGACATTGGTGGCCATGTCAGGCTTCTCTACTCGCCTTCCTTCGTGGGCGGGAAGTCCAAATCGATGGCAATGCTCCGTACGAATGCTGCGAGACGATCTACGTCGGACGGGGAGAAGCCCCTTGGGGTATCCCGTTTCGGCATGGCCGGCACCGCAGCCACGGTGCCCATGACGCGAAGTGCTCTGCAAGGCATTCTGCCCCCTGATGATGTTCCAAGTCAGATGATGGATTCTGCCTTCCGCCGCGCCGTCACCCGGCAGTTGTGGTCGTTTCGATGTGGATGACGTACGTGACCGGCATCGGGAAGCCGACCTCCAGCTCGTTGCTGCCGGCCAGAGGACGGATCTCATGCCAGAAGCCGGTCGAGGTGACCTCGATGGTTCCCTCTGCGTTGATGTCCATGGTCATCGAGCGAATCCACCCGGTGCCTGCGTCAATGACCGCGGTGCCGGTGATCTCGCCCTCGGTCAGGTACTCGAGGTCGATCTCGACTATCTCGTCGACGACCCGGGTACCCGAGCCGGTGCCGGCAAAGCTGACCCACACCACATCGTCGCCGACCTCGGTGGCGGTGATGGTCATGGTGCCGGACAGTCGGGGATCACCCAGCGCCCACTCGCCCTCCCAGGCATCGCCGGGGGCGACCGGCGCCGCCGGAAGGGTAAGGAACGACTGGCTTGTCTCTCCACCGATTCGGGGCCCGTCGGGATCCACGGTCAGCGTGGTCGAATCGCCAACCAGGTCACCGTGGTACGCGTACCACCACTCGGAATCGTCCACATCGCTGTCGAAACCGTTGCGGTGAACACCGGCGCTGAACATCTCCCAGATCACACGGTCGAACGTCATCGTCAGGCGCGGTGTGCCCTGGTCGGTAATGCCGGTGGCCTCAAACGACACGTAGTGCGTCCAGGTTTCCGTGCCGGTGCGGACCGTTCCTCCTGCCGGGGATTGGTCTTCCGTGATGTAGTTGCTGAAGGTGACACGCTGGGCGTATGCGGCACCGGTTGGGAAGCGATAGGCCAGCGCGTTGGCAGCGATGGTGGTTGTGGGAGCGGGCGGGGGTTCACACGAGACGAATAGGAACGCCTCACCGTCGCGAACGGCGAAGTGGAGGCTCTTGACCTCCTCTTCGGCATCGTTGCCGACGCCGGTGCGGCACAGCACATCCATTGTGTAGATGCGGCCTTTCACACTCAGGTCAACCTCCGACGGCTCCCAACCCGGGTCGGGAGCGATGCTGCTTGGGTTGGGAATGTAGCTCTTGTATCCCCGAGGCCGGTCCGCGTCCAGGCAACCTTCGTAGGTTGCCTCCATCCCGGGGTAGGTGTGGTCGACGATGTAGTGAGCCGCCGCTTCGGGACCTTCCGCCCAGGCGTCGGTGTACCCCTCCCAGAGTGCCACCGCCAGGGCGGCGTCCTGCTCCTCCTGGGACAGGGTGGTGGTGGTTGCCACTGTCGTCGTGGTGGTGGTCGGCGCCGATGTTGTGGTGGCGCCGAGTCCCTGGGACCCGCCGCAGGCAGCTCCCAACAAGGTGATGGCCAGTACCGCCGCCAGAATCCGTCTCATGCGACCTCTCCGTCTGCCCGACCTCAGGGTGCCGGCTGGTCGCACCGACGACCAGGGCCGAACGGCCAACCGTGCGGAGGGTGGCGACCACATCGGGCTGGGGCAGAGCGCCGGGTGGCAGCCCTCTCCCTTCTGGGGGAGGCACCCCGGCGAGTGTCTACCTCCGGCGGTGGGAGGTCCCTGAGATCTGAGTTGAGAACGGCGCCGGATGGTGTCAAGCCCTTGTGCCGGGCGGTGACCTTCCGCACGATGCCCACGCTGTCCAGAACGGGGTTCACATGTGTGGGAAACAAGGGATCTGGAGCGCCGCCCTGGCGCTCGTGCTGGCCGCTGTGGCGGCCGATGTCGCGGTGGCGCAGTCGGGTGCGGCTCCCGAGATCTCCGCTCCCGGCCCGGGCGAAATCGTCGACCAGGGCCTGTACACGGTACGAGGGCAGATAGGCGCCGCTCCGGCCGATGACATTTGGGTCGTGTTCGTCGTTGATGTCAGCGGCAGCACTGCCTCGGCCGGATTCGACTGCAACGGCTCCGGCACCGTGGACGCGGCCGACGATCTCAACGGCGACTCTCAACTCGGTGAGATGCTCGATTGTGAGATCGCCGCGCTTATCGCTCTCAACACATCGCTGGCCGCCATTCCGGGATCGGCCGACCGGGTGCATGTGGCCATCGTTCCGTTCGGCAACGACGCCGCCGTTGCCGATGTGGGAGGCGGCGCCGGCCAGCAGGACTTTGTGGCACCCACCGACGACCTGGACGGGGATGGGCGCGATCGCACCACCGACATCGTGCAGGTTGCCGCTTCTCTGGATCAGGCCTATGTCTCTCTCTTTGACGTCCGTCTGGTCGGTTCGGGCACCAACTTCGGTGCCGCTCTGGCGACATCACTCGATGTGCTGGACGGCAAGCCGGGTGCCCGACTGGTGTTCTTCCTCACCGACGGCGTCGGGCTAGTGGCGCAATCCAGCCTTGATCGGGTCACCGCCGCCGGGGTCGAGGTCCATCCCTTCGCGATAGGTCCGGCCACCGACGGCTGCGCTCCCGGCGGCACGCTCGATTCCATCGCCCGGGCCGGTGGAACTGAGTGTGTGTTCGCCCCCGATCCTGCCGCTCTGACCGCCGACATCACCGGCGGCCCGTCCTCGATTGCCTCAGTGACCGTTGCGCTCGACGGCGGCGCCGCGGTGGAGGCGAGTGTCGATCCGCTGGGCAACTTTGCCGCCGAGGTGTACCTGTCACCGGGTACACACGAGATCGTGGTGACGGTCGAGTACACCGACGGCACCGAAGCCTCGTCTTCACGCTCGTTCACGGCCGAGACCACGACGCGCATAGTCGCCATGGGTGACTCCTTTTCGGCCGGTGAGGGCATCACGCCTTTTGCCGATGTTCCGGGCCCGGCACACGGATGCCATCAATCGACCATCGGCTATCCAACCCTGCTCGGCACCACCGGCTTCGAGATCCCCGGGATCTCAAGCAGCATCACCCTGGAGTACGTGGCCTGCTCGGGCGCGGTGCTGCCCAATCTGCTCGCCGTGTCACAGAATGCCCGCGGCGAGACCCACATAGTCCAAGCCGGCAGGCTCGATGCCTCCGTCGATCTTGCCGTGTTCACCATCGGCGGCAACGACTTGGGATTCGCCCAGATCATGACCCACTGTGCTACCCAATTCGACTGCTGGGAGGACGGGTTTGCGCCGCTCACGTCGGGCCGTGTGCTGTCTGCCGATGAGTTCCTGCTGGCCCGGCTTGTGTTGTTTCTTCCCGAGGCGGAGAGCTTCTTCACCACCGCTCGTGAACGGACCGGCGACAACGCCGCCGTTGTTGCCATGGGCTACCCGGAACTCTTCGACGACGGGATTGCCCTGCGTTTTGGATGCAAGGAGGCCCTTGTGTTTGAGCGCAGCGAGCGCCTCTGGCTCAACGATCGGGCCCGTTTGTTTAGCGACCTTCTGGAAGGGGCAGCTGCTCAGTCAGGCATTTGGTTCATCGATGTCATCCCGGAGTTCAGAGACCATCGGGTGTGTGATGGTGGCTGGAACGACAACGGCGAATGGATCGTGGGGCACGAGACCTCGGCCAAGCTGACCGGAGACGGCTCGTTCCACCCGAACGCGATGGGGGCCGTGGCCTACGCCCGCCTGCTCAGCGAGTTCCTGAACGATCGTGTTGCCGAGGGCGGGCCGCTCACCCCGGCGGGCCTGCCTCTCAACCCGGGCGCAGCCACCGAAGGTTTCGCCGAGGGAGGGGCCCACCCGGATGCGACTTCAGCCGATGAAAGCGCGGCTCTGTTCGACGACGCCGAACCTGTTCCCTACCGGCAGGTGAACGTCGATTCACTGCCCACGCCAGCAGAGCTAGGACTCACCACCGCCGACATGGCCGAGATCGCCGCCATGCGTTTTGGGCTTGCCGAGATCGGCGGCCTGTCGGCCAGGCGGGGCGACGCCACCTGCTCCAACCTGGCGGCGCCGGGCGAGCAGCTCATCGTCGAAGGCTCGGGGTTTGCTCCGGGATCTCAGGTGACCCTGTATCTCCATGCCAATACTGAAGACGAGCGCCGCCTGGCTTCCGAGCCGGTGATCGCCGATGATTTGGGCCGGGTGAGTGCCTCGGTCATTGTCCCCGAAGACCTCGAACCGGACCCAAGCGGCGAGATCCAGGCCGGCGTCGTCGTGGGTTTTGAGGGCATAGATGGAGAGACCGGTGGCTTCCGCAGGGTGGCGGAGACCCTGTTTGTCGACGTCGCTGAAGGCGAATGCACCGCCTACGTGCGCCAGGCAGGCGATACCTCTCTCGATGGGGGGCCGGCGCCGAGCGCCGCTGCCACGCCCGACGTGCCTGTTTTGGTGAACCTGGTCGGGTCTCCGATCTCCGAGACCTGCCGGGCCATGGTGGACCCCGATACGTTGAACGGTGAGGTCATCATCGGCACTCCGGGTGACGATGTGCTGGTGGGGACCCACCGGTCGGATCTCATCCTCGGCGGCGGCGGTGACGACAGGATCTTCGGGGGCGGTGGCCACGATCACATCTGTGGTGGCGACGGCAACGATGTGATCAGAGGAGGCAACGGAGGCGACGTCATCGACGGGGAGGCCGGCAACGACGACATCGCCGGTGGCAACGGTCGTGACCTCATCTACGGAGCGGAGGGCGACGATCGCCTGCGCGGCAACCGGGGCGCCGATCGGCTCTTCGGCGGCCCGGGCAAGGATCGCATGCAGGGCGGGCCCGGTCGTGACTCGCTCGACGGCGGGGAGGGTGAAGACGTGGCCCACGGCGGGCCCGGCACCGACACCTGTGTTCTCTCGGAGAGAAGAAGGTGTGAGCGTGGCCGGGGCCGTGCGACGGCTAGGTGAGGGTGGCCCTGATGAGGTTGGTGGCCACGATCGCCCAGATCACTACGCCGGTGCCGGCGAGGGCGGCCCCAAGGCGGGGGAGACGCCTGCTCAGGAAGAACGCTGCCCCGACTGCGGCGGCGAAGGCCAGCCCCACGATGGTGCCGTAGACCGCGGCCAAGTCGGCGTCGTAGCCGCAGTCGTAGAGGCCTTGGGTCTGGCAGGGCAGCCCGCTCTGCAGTGCCGAGCGCCGAAAGAACCACATGAGGGTGGCAACGGCGGGGACGCTGGCCACAACCAGCCAGGCGAGCCAGGCAGACAAGCGACGCAGTCGTCGCGGTGTTCGATCGGCGGTCGTCACGATTCATCTCCTGCCGATGGCCGGTATCCCAAAACCTACGGGCGGCTCTTCTGCACTTCAAGCCCGCCGATGCATTGCACCGCCGGACGGACGCCCGGTCATGTGCGCCCGACATCAGGAGAATTGGTGCGCGAGAATGTTCTCAGGCGGAGTGTGGACCCGGCACGGATGAGCCGCTTCGGGTCATGTGGGTGCCGGCCGACGCCAGGCCTTGCGAAATACCTGTGGCTCTTGCCCGTGTCTGCACGCCGTTCTGCTGGCGGAACGTCGGCCGGATGAGCAGGAGATCGTGTTATGACGGCCGAGTCATCGTCGACCAAGAACTGTCCGGACTGCGCCGAAGTCATTAAGGCCGATGCCGTGTTCTGCCCCTATTGCGGGTTCAGTTTTGTTGCCGCTCCTGCGCCGGCCCCGGCCCCGGTGGAAGCGGGTGCCGTGCCCGCCCCGCCACCGCCGGTTCCCCAGGCCTCCTCGGGGACTTCGGCTCCCGTGGGCGAGATCCGTGAGGGCATAGTGGGGTCGGCCAGGACGAGGTTGGGAGAGGTGCTTTTTGGCGCGTCCGTTGCCGCCATGATCCTGGTCAACTTTGCAGCTGCTGCCGAGGTCACATCGTTGGCTTGGGGCGAACATGGGCTCGCATATGCACTTACCTGGCCTGCCTTCATTGTCGGGGCGATCATCGTTGCTGTGATCGCCCTGTCTGGTGCTCGGGCCCTGGCTCCGCGCTCTCGCGATGTCGGCTCTGCGGCGAAGCGTTCCTACCGGGCTCGGCTCAAAGGGGAGTACGGAATCGGCGCACTGTACCGCCGGCGCGGGATGCGGGGATCACTGGTGGCGGCGGCCCTGCTGCTGATCGGTTTGGGAGCGGGCGTTCTGTGGCAGATGGGCAACCTGCGCGATGACGGCTATGAGCTGAGGCTTGGCATCTACCTTGCCGCCATCTTGGTGGTTGTGGCTCTTGTTGGCGCTGTGCTGATGTGGCCGTCGGGTTCGGCCGAGACCGTGTACATGGACAAAGAGGGCAACATTCATCGGCAGCGTTAGGCAAGAGTGCGCCGGAGGCCGGCGGCGCAGCAAACGGTCGCCATCCCGGCACACGTGTCTTGAGATCTGGGCAGGAGGCGCCTAGTCGATCGACTCGTTGGTGACGTCTCCGGCGGTGTCGCTGACAAAGTAGAGCGGTCGGCGCGCCGCCTCACGGTGGATCCTGGTCAGGTACTCGCCGATGGTGGCGAGCAGCCAGAACTGGATTCCGAAAAACAGCGACAGCAGCAGCATTTGGCTGGCCCACCCGGGCGCGCTGGTGCCGAGTACGCCGATGGCAAGGAAGTACCCGAAGAGGCCGATCGCCGCCAGCATCGAAATGATGGCGACCCAGCGCATCACCCGGATGGGCAGCTCGGAAAAGCTGATGAAGGCGTCGTACATCGCTTTGATCATCCCGCTGAACTTCCAGCCGGAGGCCCCGGCGGCACGTTCTCTGCGGTTGTAGAGGACCTCTGCCTGATCGAATCCCGTCCACGCCACCAGGGCGAAGGTGATGCGATTGGCCTCCTCGAATCGGCGCACGGCCTCGAGCACCTGCCTGTCTATCAGGAAGAAGCTGCCGGTGGTGAACTTCGAGTCCTTGGGCATGGCGTAGCGGCGCAGCAATCTGTGAAAGAGTTTGCTGGCCGCCACCCGCCAACGGGAGTCGCGCCGGTTGGCCCGTTTCCCCCAAACGATCTTGGCCCCCTTGCGCCACTCCTCCACAAAATTGAGCACCGCTTCTGGTGGGTCTTGCAGGTCCGCTGCCAAGGTCGCCACCGCGGCGGCGTCGGGGCCGACGTGGTTGAAGCCGGCAGCGAGGGCGGTGTGCGAGCCGAAGTTCCTCGAAAGGCGCACTCCGGTGAAACGCCCATCGCGGGCACACAGGTCCTGAATCACCTCCCAGCTGCCGTCACTGCTGCCGTCGTCGACAAGAAGCACCGAGAACTCGGTGTCCGGGTGCTCGAGCAGTGTCTTCTGCACCTCGGCCGCGTAGACCTCGAGCGCATCTTTTTCGTTGAAGACTGGGGTCACCACCGTGACTCGAGGCCGGCCTCCGCCGGGGGAATCACCCATCACTTGTCCTCCCATAGCTGGAATTGTCCTAGCAGATCCTGCAACCGTCGGTTCGGCTCCCGGTAGCGCCGGCGCAGCTCCGCAATCACATGTGGCGGGGGCTCGCCGCCCGACGATGGATTGACCACCTCGATCAACTCGGCGTCGTGAGGGCGGCCGGCCACCCCGAGGAATCCGTGGAGCCTTTCGGCGAGAGGGCCGGCGGCGGTGATGATGTCCTCGTAGCGCAATACGAGGATGGCGTCGGGCTCGAACAAGGTGAAGTAGGGCTCGAGCATTTCTGCGTACAGGCCCCGGGAGTAATAGGCGTGAGGCCGGGCGAAACGGAAGCGCTCCGGACAGGAGGCTTCGCGCTCATCTTCGAGTTTCAGGGCCGTGTCGAAATCTTCATCCTCCAGCCCGTTCATTCTCGACCACAGGTAATTGGACCATGCTCGGTGGGCCGGTTCTCGGAGGATGAAGACGAGGCGGATGCCGGGAATGTGTTCGTGAAGGCGGGCGGCGGCGATGGGGTTCTCGAGGTAGTTGGAGCTTTTTTCGCCAGCAACGGCGCCGGGAGGAACATCGGCGAACCAGGTGTTGCAGTAGTAGTCGATGCCCTGGTCGTAGATCTCATCGACGAGAAAAAACTTTGGCTCGGGGCGCAGCGGCTTGGCCACAAAGACATTTGGATGCTTCTCGAGCAGCACGTACAGCCAGGTTGTGCCCGACCGCGGCGCACCCCCGATCACAAAATCGGGCAGCCGTCTTCCGGCGGTCGGGGGTGTGGGCGCTGTCATCGGCGGCATGTCGGACCCATCGTCGCTGGAGTTGGGCTGGTGGCGCGGCCCACTCGGCGGATCCGCGCCGGAGCGGGGCGGCTCCGCGCCGGAGCGGGGCGGCTCCGCTTGGTGTTTTGGTGCCCGCCTGCGGGACTGGGGCGGCGGCAAACCGAAATGGCGGTCTCCTTGGGCCGGCGACCGGCGAAAGATAACAGTGACGGGCCTCGGGCGGTTGGGGGAGGGGGGTTGGCGGCGTGCAGTGCAGGGGCCTGCCGATGGGGCTCCCTACACTGCCTCCGGCGTGCGGCCTGGAGTGTGGGCACGCCAGAGTACGACGAAGCGAGGCATTCTTGGAGAGCCAACAGCAGAGCCGGGCCACGGCGTGGCGTGACTCCATCATCCTGGCGGTGGGGGCAGGCGTCAGCGGTCTGGCGGCCTACGCCTACATCGTTATCGGCACTCGATCCTTTGGCGACGACTTTGCTCCGGTCTCGGCGCTGTGGACGTTCTGGTTTATGAGTGCGGCCATCTTCACCTTCCCCGTCATGCACTGGGTGATTCGTACCATGGCGGCCGACGGCAGCGAGGGGCGGGTGCGCAACGCCATCCCGTTGATCCTTCTTGCCGCCGTTGTCGTCTCGGCGCTTTTTGGCGGGGTTTCATGGTTTGCCCGCGAGCGTTTGTTTCATCAGGACGGCCTGGTGTTCCCGCTGTTGACGGCAAGCATCCCCTTCGGCTCGGTGGCGATGGGGCTGACTCGGGGAAGCCTCGCCGGGCGGGGCCGTTTCATCGCTACCGCCGCCGCCATCGCCGGGGAGAATCTCATCCGAGTGGTGGTGGCCGCTCTCGTCGCTGTAACGGGCGGAGGCGTGGAAGTGTTTGGGCTCGGCATCTTGCTTGGGTTTCTTGTCGCCCTGGGGTGGCCGTCGAGCATGGTGTTCCGGGGGGAAATGCCGGCCACTCGCGACATGCCACCGCTCGCTTTTGTCGGGACGGTGGCCGGAGGCACCCTTCTGGCGCAGATCGTGCTTGCCGGGGGGCCGGTTGTCCTGGCAGCGCTGGAGGGCACAAAAGCCGAGATAAATGCGGTATTCAGTGCTCTGGCTATCTTCCGGGCGCCGTACATGATCGCCACGGGTGTGGCGACCTACATCACCGGCGCACTGACCCGGCTGGTGATGGGTGGACGGCACGACCAGCTCCGCAAGTTGCGCCGGGCATCCATTGTCACCTGCGCCGCCGGGGTACCGGCCGCGGCGGCTTTTGGTTGGCTTGCCGGTCCCGGATTCCTCCGGCTGGTGTTTGGGCCCGATATCGAGCTATCCGGCGGCATGGTGGCCGTCGTCGCCGCCGGCAGCCTGGTCGCCCTCGCCGCGCTGTTCTACACGCTTGTGCTGGTGGCAGGCACGCGCGTCGCCGTTGTGCCCACGGCTTGGGGGGCGGCATTTGTGGTGTGGATAGTGTGGTGCCTGGTCGGCCCGGGAAGCGCTCTGGCACGGGTGGTGTGGGGGTTCTTCGCGGCCGAGGTGGTGTCGCTGGTGATCATGCTGGGTGTTCCCATCGAGGGATTCCGGCATCCGAGCCAGGCTCCGTCGCCGGCGAAACCCGAGGGGTAGAGGCCCTGGCCGCTGTCATTGATGTGAGACTCAGCGCAGCGAGTCGGGACGCAACTCGGCATCGACTCTCCTGCCGATCTCCACGGTGGCCTCGGTGAGGCCTTCGAGCGTCTCCGCCTCGGTGCGGAAGTTGACGATGCAGGTGCGCAGCACAAAGCGGCCGTCGACCCGGGCATTGGAGGGGAACACCTGGCCGCCGAGCTGGAGATCGAGGAGCAGACGCTCGTTGAGCTGATCCAGGTACTCCTCGCGGCCTTTACCGTCGGCAAGATCGGGGGGCACATAGCGGAAACAGGTGATCGACAGCGCTGGTGCACCGATGGCCTCCAGCTCGGGGTGCTCCAAAGCTAGGAGGTGCAGGTACTTGGCAAGCTCGACATCGTGGGCGATACGACGCTCGTAGGCGTCCCAGCCGTGGGCCAGAAGCGACACCCATATCTTCAGTGCGGCGAAGTTGCGCGAGAAGTGCGGGCTCAGTGCATACATGTCGATGCCCCAGCCGGTGTACTCCTCATCGGTGTGGGTGTAGGCGGGGTCGACGGCGAAGGTGTCGGCCAGGCGCTGGGGCTCACGAACCAGGAGACAGGCTCCGACCAGTGGGGTGTAGAGCCATTTGTGGGCGTCGAAACTCACCGAGTCGGCCCGTTCGATGCCGGCGAACAGCGGCGCTAACGACGAGACCAGCGCGGCGGCGCCCCCGTAGGCGCCATCGATGTGGAACCAAAGGCCGTGCTCCTTGCAGACATCGGCGATCTTGTTGAGGGGATCGATGGCGCCGGTTCCCACCGTGCCGGCGGATCCAACCACTGCTATGGGGCGCAGGCCCTTGTCCAGGTCGCCACGGATCGCCTCTCTGAGTGCGGCAACATCCATCTGCATGTAGCCGTCGACCGGGATCTTCTGCAGGCCTCGGCTCCCGATGCCCAGCATCTCGACCGCCCGGTCTACGGTGTCGTGCACCTCGGCCGAGCAGTAGACGGTCAGCTGCGGCCCGGCGCCCGTGCCTTCGGCACGCACGTCCCAGCCGGCGCAAGCGGTGCGGGCCACGGTGAGGCCGATCATGTTGGCCATGGCCCCGCCCGAGGTGATGAACCCGGTGGCGCCTGAGGGCAATCCGAGCCGCCGGGCGAACCAGCGCATGAGGAACTGCTCGATCTCCGACGCCGCCGGCGAGAGACGCCAGCCCCCGGTGTTCTGGTTCAGGGCGGCGGCGATGAGATCGGCGGCGGCTCCGGGCACCGTGCCGGCTCCGGAGATGTAGCCGAGAAACCCGGCGTGGCCGGGATACATGGAGTGGCCAAAGACCACCTGGTCGAGCACCGCGGCCAGTTCGCCGATGGGCATGGGCCCGGTGGGAACATCGAGGGGGAGTGCGGCCCGCACCTCCTCGGCGCCGGCGCGGCGGGCCACCGGCAGGTCTCCCTCGAGGCCTTCCAGCAGCCGGGTCCAGATGTCGAGGGCGTGTTCACCGAGGGAGCGGGCCTGTTCGGGGCTCCAGGCCAAGTCGGGAACCGGCTCGGGGCGGCGATCGTAGGTCACGGCGGCCGATGCTACCGACCGACGGACCGGCGGCCCGGCCCGAGAGGCCTCAATCACCGGCCTGCACCCGGTCCAGCGCCTTGCCGTACACCTGCGCCACCCGGTCCCACAGAGTGTTGGCCTCGGGGTCGATCTCTTGCCGGGAGGGATCGGCATCGAACCAGGCCACCGTCTCCTTGATCCCGTCGGCAAACGGAACCGTTGCTTCGAACTCGGGCACCAGTGACCGCAGCTTCGTGTTGTCGAAGACGGCGCTGTGCGCCTTGTCGCCCCACAGTGTTCCCTCGAGTTCGGGATCGGCGGCGATGAGCGCATCGGTGGGTACATGCAGGATGTCGGGCTTCACCCCGGCCGCCTCACCGACCAGCTTGTAGATCTGGTTCCAGGTGAGCACCTCATCCGAGGTGATGTGGAAGTCCTCGCCGATTGCCGCCTTGTTGCCGAGCAGCGGGGTCAGCCCTTTGGCGAAGTCGCTGTTGTGGGTAAGGGTCCACAGGCTGGTGCCGTCGCCGGGCACGATGATCTGTGCCCCGCGACGCATGCGGTCCACGATGGTGAACGGCTTCTCCCAGCTGCCGACACACACCGGGATCTGGGAGAGCCCGTAGGTGAGCGACGGCCGCACAATCGTGGCCGGGAACCCGGTCTGCCCATAGGCCCGCCGGGCCACCCGCTCGCAGGCGATCTTGTCCCGTGAATACTGCCAGTACGGGTTGTCGAGGGGCGTGCCCGCCTCGGTGATGTGGTAGTGGGACGGCGGCTTCTCATAGGCGCTGGCCGAGCTGATGAGCACGTACTGCCCACAGTCCCGGTATAGGTCGACGTCGAGCGCCACCTGGTCGGGGCGGAACGCCACCCATTGCACCACCGCGTCGAATCGGCGCCCGGAGAGGACCTCGGCAACCGAGTGTCGGTCGCTCGCATCGGCGACCAGCCGGTGCACCTCGTCGGCGATCGGAACCTTGTGGGTGGCGCCTCGGTTCAGCACCCATAATTCGTTTCCCTCCGCCAGCCCTTGGGCAACACACGCAGAGCTGATGAGCCCGGTTCCGCCGATGTGAAGTACCTTCATGGGAACGACTCTACGGGACGGGCTGGGCAAACTGCCGGCAGATCTCCACGCGCTTGGTGCTCACCTTCCAGGGGAACACCGCGGGGTTTCCCACGCGGACGAAACGAGCCGTTTGCAGGACACATTGGTCCTGGGAGCCCGTCAGTCCGCAGTTCGGCGGCTGTCGGTGTGGCTGGCTACGACATTGTGTACCCGTGCCGCGCTTCCGCCCGGGCCGTCTAGCAGTCCAGGATGGCGGGATCGATTACCGGCATGTTCGCCGGATCGGCCTCGGTCATTCCGGTGGCCCCGTAGTTGGTTCCGGTTCCGGGGTAGATCTCAATCGAGGCGTAGAGGGTGCCCTCGGTGCCGGACGGGATCTCGGTTACGTAGGACACCAGGCCCTGGCACACGTGCACGCCAAGTGGCGCCGCGGCGATGGCCGGAGCACCCTCGCAGGAGCCGCCCGGTGTGGGTGCGTTACTGATGTGCTCAAACACCATGGTGGGCAGCATGATGGAGTTGCCCGGGCACAGTGGACCCGTCTCTTCCAGATTGAGCCCGTTGTACACCACGACGTAGTTGGTGTCCGTCTGATACCAGGACGCGGTGACGCTTCCCAGATCGAACGGCAGGTCGTCGTTGCCGGCCACTCCGGACTCGTTGCCGAACATGTAGCCGGAATCGATGATCGCGCTGACCGGAGTCTCCGGCAGCTCCGGGGCTGCGGCCCGGGTGGTTGTTGGCGCCTCTGTTGTTGCCGGTGCCTCTGTGGTGGTCGGCGCTTCCGTGGTCGTGATCTACTCCGCAGTCGTTGTGGCGGCATCGTCGTCGCCGCAGGCAACCGCGATGAGGGCAACGGTGATGACCACCATCAGCAGGCGCGCGGTGTGTGTCTTCATCCCCCTCCTCCTTGTGAGCCGTCGTTGGCTGACGCAGCAAGTCTATTGGGGTTGAACGCCTGAGCAGTGACGTCGGCTGCAGTCCGGCAGCGGCTGTCGACCCGTGCCGCGGCTACATCTCGACTTCGACGGCCACCGTCGAGCCGGGGGTGGCGTACGGGACGAGCGTGCTCTCGATGCTCTTGCCGTCGATCTTGAGATGGGGGATTTCCCCGGTGCCTTTGTTCTTGATCGTGATCCGGTACTCGGCGCCGCGGCAGATCCGGGTGATCTTCAGCTTGGTCAGCTCGCCGGGCAGGCACGGGTCCACTCGCAGGCCATCGAGTTCGGGCCTGACCCCGAGGATGTGGTGGGCGATGGCCACGTAGTTCCAGGCGGCAGTCCCGCTGAGCCACGAGTTCTTGGCCTCGCCGTTGAGTGGGGCGTCTTTGCCGGCGATCATCTGCGCGTAGACGTAGGGCTCGAGCCGATGCACCTCCGAGATGTCTTCGCGGAATGCCGGGGCGATCTTCTTCCAGTAGTTGAAGGCCCGGTCGCCTCTTCCGAGCCTGGTCTCGGCGATCATCACCCAGGGATTGTTGTGGCAGAAGATGCCGGCGTTCTCCTTGTAGCCGGGCGGATAGGTGCTGATCTCGCCGTACTCCAGGTAGTAGCGGGAGAAAGGAGGCTGGTGGAGAACAATGCCGTGATCGGTATCGAGCCGAGCCGCCACCGAGTCGAGGGCCTTCTGGGCGAAGCCCTCCTCCAGGCCGATTCCCGCCATCACGCAGAAACCTTGTGGCTCGATGAAGATCTGTCCCTCCTGGTTCTCTTCTGAGCCCAGCTTGTTCCCGAAGTAGTCGTAGGCCCTCAGGAACCATTCGCCGTCCCAACCGTGCTCTGTCACGGTCTGCACCATTTCGGCGGCGGCCCGGCGGGCGGCCTCAGCCTCTTTATCGAAGCCCATGGCCTCGGCGAGGGCGATGTAGCCGGGAGCGCTGTGTACAAAGAGGCCGGCGATGAACACGGACTCCGCAGTACGGCCCGTACGATTCTCCGTGGTCTGGAATGACTCGCCGGGTGTCTCGGAGAAGCAATTGAGGTTCAGACAATCGTTCCAGTCGGCCCGGCCGATGAGGGGCAGTCCGTGAGGACCAAGGTTGTTGAGCACGTGGTGGAACGCGCGCTTGAGGTGCTCGAACAAGGTACCCGAGTGGTCCGGGTTGTTGTCGAAGGGGACCTCCTCTTCAAGGATTGACAGGTCACCGGTCTCACGGACATAGGCATCGACGCTCTCGATGAGCCAGAGCGGGTCGTCGTTGAAGCCGGAGCCGATGTCGTTGTTCCCTCTTTTGGTGAGCGGCTGGTACTGGTGGTAGGCGCTTCCGTCGGGGAACTGGGTGGCCGCGACGTCGAGAATCCGTTTCCGCGCCCGCTCGGGTACCAGGTGCACGAACCCCAGCAGATCCTGGTTCGAGTCGCGGAAGCCCACGCCGCGACCGACCCCGGTCTCGAAGTACGAGGCGCTGCGGCAGATGTTGAACGTGGCCATACATTGGTAGGGGTTCCAGATGTTGACCATACGGTCCACCCGCGGGTCGCCGGTCTGAGCTGTGTACCTGGACAACAGATCGGTCCAGTATCGGCGCAGCTCGGCCATCGCCTCGTCGACCTGCTCCGAGGTCCGAAAGCGCTCGAGCAGTGTTTGCGCCGGAGCCTTGTTGATGACGCCCGGCGCTTCCCATTTATCGTCCTTCGGGTTCTCCAGGTAGCCGAGGACAAAGACCAGGTCCTTCTCCTCTCCCGGCGCCAACTCGACGTCGATCTGATGAGCGGCAATCGGGTACCAGCCACTCGCAACCGAATTGCGGCAAGCGCCCTTCAGCACCGCCTGCGGTTCGTGCCAGCCGTTGAACAGGCCGAAGAAGGTCTCACGGTCGGTGTCGAAACCGGAGATGGGAGCATTCACTGCGTAGACGGCGTAGTGGTTGCGTCGTTCGCGGTACTCCGACTTGTGGTAGATGGCACTGCCGTCGACCTCCACCTCGGCGACGGAAAGATTGCGCTGGTAGTTCGTCTGATCGTCCCAGGCGTTCCACAGGTTGAACTCGGCGACGGAGAACAGCTTGAGAGACCGGGTCCCGTTTCCGTTGTTGCGGAGTCGGACGCGGTGCACCTCGGCGTCGGTGCCCAGCGGCACGAAATAGAGTGTCTCGGCGAGGAGCCCGTTTCGTTCGCCGGTGATGACCGTATAGGACAGCCCGTGGCGGCACTCGAAACGATCAAGCTCGGCTTTCACCGGCATCCAGCTGGGTGTCCACACGTCGCCGCCGTCGTTGATATAGAAGTAGCGGCCTCCGGCGTCGGTGGGGACGTTGTTGTACCGGTATCGGGTGAGGCGCCGCATCCGCGCGTCGAGGTAGAAGCAGTAACCGCCCGCGGTATGGGAGATGAGGCTGAAGAACTTCTCCGTACCCAGGTAGTTGATCCAGGGATATGGCGTCTCTGGCGTCGTTATCACATACTCGCGGGCGTCGTCGTCGAAGTGCCCGAAACGCATCTGCTCCTCCTGATTTGTGGCCGGGCCGATGCCGACCGGGGTCACGCCATCGATTCGACCCGGCCACTGCGGTCGCGGGCCAGCGTACCACCGGCCCTGAGAGCCCCGTCCGTGTCACCAGGCTGGTCGTGAGGGCGGTCCGGGATGCGCCGTCTTCCGGGGCACCTGACTCTGTTCGCCATTTGACCTGGCTCAGCGCTCTGCCACGGTCACCGGAACCTCTGTTGTGGTCTGGGCCCGCTGCACGGTGAGCACCAAGACCGTACCGGCAGCCGCGTCGGCGATGGCCGTGTTCAGCTGGGCCACCGAATCGACCGGTTCTCCGTTGATGGCCAGGATGATGTCCGCCGGAGCGATGCCGGCGTCACTGGCCGGGCTCGTGGGCAGCACACTCACGACGACGACGCCATCGGCGGTGGGCAGCCGATAGCGCGCCGCCAGGCGCAGGCTGTTGTTGATCATGGTGATGCCGATATACGGCACCCCGATTCCGGCGATGGCGTTCTCCACATCGTTCTTCACCGAGTTGATCGAGATGGAGAACCCGATGTTCTCGGCATCACTGGCGATGGCGGTGTTGATGCCGATGACCTCTCCGGCGGCGTTGAGCAGGGGCCCGCCGGAGTTGCCCGGGTTGATGGCGGCGTCGGTTTGGATGAGGTCCTCGAGTACCGCCTGCTCGGTTTCGATGGAGCGTCCTTTTGCCGAGACGATTCCCACCGATACCGACAGGGAGGTGGCATCGAGGGCGAGAGCGTTGCCGATGGCGACAACCGGATCTCCAACCTCCATGGCATCACTGTCGCCCAGCGGAAGCGGTTCCAGGCCTTCGGAGTCCTCAACCCTGAGCACTGCCAGGTCACGACCCGGGTGGCCGAAGATGACCTCGGCACTCCGCTCCCGGCCGTCCTCGGCGAGGACCACGAGGGTGTCGGCGCCTGCGATGACGTGGTAGTTGGTGAGGATGTGGCCCTCGTCGTCGATGACGATGCCGGTGCCGGACCCAGTCAGTGCCACCGGCCTCATGAGAGCGTCGAGGGTGATGGTCTCCTGGGTCACCGCCACGACCCCGGCCCGCACCTGATGCACCAGCTCGGAGACATCGTTGAGCACGACTCCCGGCACCTCGGACGGCTCCGCGGCGGCTGTTGTCACCGCCGCGTCATCCGAACATGCAGCAGCGAGCAAGGTAATGGAGAGTAGGACGGCGATGATTGTGGTGCTGCGCCTCATGTTCTGGAAGTCTAGGAATCGCCCCCTCGGCCGCGGGGGCTCTTCGGAGAGAGCCGACAGGGGGGTGTAGCCTCGGCAGGCAACGGCCGGCAACAGCCCAAGGGTCTGCTCGTGCACACAACAGCAGGTTTCCTCCGCCGCAGGCTGATCCAGATGGTGATCACCCTGTTCGGAGGCATCTTTGTCATGTTCCTGTTCAGCCGTCTGCTGCCGGGCGATCCCATTCGTGGAATGTTCGGCTGGGCCCCTCCGCCTCCGGACGTGTACGACGCGCTGCAGGAGCGGTACGGGCTCAACAAGCCCTTCTTTGAGCAGTTCTTTGTGTACTTCAGGAATCTGTTTCAGGGGGATTTCGGGTACAGCCTCAGAGGAGATCCGATCCGGGACCTGCTGTTGCAGGGCCTCCCCATATCGATGCGGCTGCTCGGAGTCGCTCTGCTGGCTCAGGTGGTTCTCGGCATATCGGCAGGAGTCGTGTCGGCGGTCCGTGGTTCGCTTTTCACTCGGACCCTCATCCGGTTTGCCACCGTGGTGTTGGTCTCCATTCCCGTCTTTCTGGCCGCCGCGATGTTGTTCTCCCTGATGGGGCACCGCGCCGCCCCGCTGTCGGTGGCGTGGTTCCACAGCGGATGGCGGAGCTACATACTCCCTACGCTGGCGCTGTCGGCTGCAGTCACCGCCTACGTGGTCCGATTGCTCGAGGCGCAGCTCTCCGATGCCATGCGGGAGCCGTTCATCAAGACGGCTTGGGCCAAGGGATTGAGCCAGCGCCGAGTGGTCTGGGTTCATGCCGTTCGGGTGGCGATAGCACCGGTGACGACGTTGATCCTGGCCAGTGTCTCACAGCTCCTGATGGGACTGATCTTTGTGGAGCAGATATTCCACATGCCCGGGCTGGGGTGGATGACCTACGAGGGCATCCGTGAGCGCGACTACAACCTCATGCTCGCGGCCCTCACCGTGGCCGTACTCATCATGATCGTGGCCAGCTTCCTGGCCGATGTGCTGCAGGCGGTGCTCGATCCGCGCGTCAGGTTGGGCCGGGCCGCCAAGCCGGCACCCTCCTAGCTGCCGAGAGCCTGATCCAGGTCGGCGATTATGTCGTCGATGTTCTCGAGGCCGACCGAGATTCGGACCATGCCGTCGTCGATGCCGGCCCGCTCCCGATCCTCGGGCGGCACCTGCTGGTGGGTGGTGCTCGCCGGGTGGATGACGAGAGTCTTGGCATCGCCGACGTTGGCCAGATGGCTGCACAGTTCGACGCTCTCGATGAAACGCACCGCGGCATCGAAACCCTCGACTAGGCCGAACGTAAACACGGCTCCGGGCCCGGCCGGCAGGTAACGCTCGGCCAGCGCTGTGTACGGATTGTCCTCGAAGATGGGGTAGGCCACCCAATCCACCTTCTTGTGCGCGGCCAGGAACTCGGCGACGGCACGAGAGTTGATCACGTGCCGGTCCATACGCAGTGACAGCGTCTCGAGCCCCAACAGCAGGAGGAAGGAGCTGAAGGGCGACAGCGCCGCTCCGATGTCGCGCAGCAGCTCCACCCGCAGCCTGGTCAGGTAGGCAGCCTCCCGGAACCTCTCCCAAAAGCGGGTGTTGTGGTAGGCGGGTGAAGGCTCTGTGAGCAGGGGGAACTTCCCGCTGCCGAAGGGGAACTTGCCGCCGTCCACGACCACGCCGGCTATCACCGTTCCGTGCCCGCTGATGAATTTGGTGGCCGAGTGCACGACGACGTCGGCGCCGTGCTCCAGCGGCCGGCACAGGTAGGGGGTGGCGAAGGTGTTGTCCACGACGAGGGGCAGCCCGTTGTGGTGGGCGACCTCGGCGACGGTGGCGATGTCGAGCACGTCTGCGCGGGGATTACCGATGGTTTCCCCATAGATGAGTTTGGTCTTCGGCGTGATGGCGGCGGCAACGGCGTCGAGATCATGGATATCGACGAAGTTGACGTCGATGCCCAGACGCCGCAGCGTGACGTCGAAGAGGGTGAAGGTGCCGCCGTAGAGCGATCTTGACGAGACGATCTCATCACCGGCCCGGCACAGATTGAGAGCGGCGTAGAACTCGGCGGCCTGCCCTGAGGCAGTGGCCACCGCCCCCAGGCCCCCTTCCAGGCTGGCAATTCGCTCTTCGAAGGCGGCCGTGGTGGGGTTCATGATGCGGGTGTAGATGTTGCCCGTCTCTTCCAGGGCGAAGAGGCCGGCCGCATGTTTGGTGTCCTCGAACACATACGACGTCGTGGCGTAGATGGGCATGGCCCGGGCTCCGGTGGTCGGATCGGGCTGCTGCCCGGCGTGGATGGCTCGAGTGTCGAATCCCAAGATGTCTTTTTCCACGGATCCCCCTTCAGGAGGCGGGCGAGTATAAAGGCCGATCTTCTTTCTGCCGATCATACGGGCGCCGGAGGCAGGGTTGCGCAGTGACCTTGACCGATGCGGTGCAGCCGTCTACCGTTTCATGCCACATGTTGGGTAGCAAGCAGATGCTCATGATGACCGGCTCTCGGGTGGCAAACCCGAGCGCAGCATCTGCCCTGCGCTCCTAAGACGCCACCACCCGAGAGCGGGACCCGGCGGCGTCTTTCCCCCACTCGCCAAGAGCGAACGTGTGTGCACAAGGAGCGTGAAGACATGACCCAACAAGCCCCGAATCCCCTCGGTTCTCCCGCGGCCGAGGTGCCGGTGCGGAGATGGGGGAAGCTGTGATCTCTTCCTCCGACTCCCGACGATCCCGCCCGGGCGCCAAGGTGAGCGGCGGCATCACCTACGGCCCGGATGAACTCACCCAGGCCTGGGACGCCGGGCCGTTCACCCTGGAGTGCGGAGCCGAACTGGACGTCGAAGTCGCCTACCGCACCTGGGGAAAGCTCAGCGCCGACGCGGACAACGCTGTTGTGGTGTGCCATGCACTCACCGGTGACGCCAATGTGGACCGCTGGTGGGCCGCGGCAGTGGGCCCGGGACGGGGCATCGACACCGACCGCTACCTTGTTGTTGCCTCCAATGTGATCGGCGGCTGCTACGGGACCACCGGGCCGACTTCTCTGAACCCGGCGACGGGTCAGCCCTGGGGCCCCGATTTTCCGCCGGTCACCATCAGGGACATGGTGCGTCTGCAGCGAGGGCTGCTCGATGAATTGGGGGTGCGGCGCGTGGCCACGGTGATCGGCGGATCCATGGGAGGCATGCAGGTTCTCGAGTGGGCCGCGATGTACCCGGAGATGGTTTCTTCGATCGTGCCCATCGCCGTGGGCGCCGATCACTCACCTTGGTGTATCGGGCTCAGCGAGGCGCAGCGGAATGCCATCTTCGCCGATCCTCACTGGGCCGGTGGCCGCTACCCCGCTGATGCCCCACCGCGGCAAGGGCTCGCCGTGGCGCGTCAGATCGGCATGATCTCGTATCGGAGCCCGGAGGCGTTCGGGGCCAAGTTTGGGCGGGAGGGCGACGGGCAGACGTACTCGGTGGAGTCGTGGCTGCGTTATCACGGGGAGGACTTGGTGCAACGATTTGACGCCAACACCTACGTTCTCCTCTCCCGAGCCATGGACTCTCACGACGTCGCCCGAGACCGCGATTCAAAGGCGACAGCGCTCGGCGCCATCATCTGCCCGGCCCTGGTGGTGGGCATCACCTCCGATGTGCTCTATCCCCTTGAGGAGCAGCATGAGCTGGTTCGATTGATCCCCAACGCCGAGCTTTCGGTGCTCGATGTGCCTCACGGGCACGACGGGTTCCTCATCGACGCGGGGACGGTGGCCACTCGTATCGGGGCGTTTCTCGCCCGGCGCGCCGGTGTGAAGGTGGCGTGACGGGCATGGGTGTATCACTCAAGGACGTGTTTCCGCTTACTTGGGAGGTGAAGGAGAACCGTGCCGAGGTCGGGGGCATCGCCCTGGGCGACCTCGCCGCCGAGCATGGGACTCCGCTGTACGTGGTCGACGTGGCCCACGTGCGGAACCGTATTGCCGAGTACCGGGAGGCGTTCGGCGGCGACGTCGTGCTGGCCTATGCAGCCAAGGCGTTCATCTGCCCCACTTTTGCCGCCCTGATCGCGGCCGAAGGCTGGTGGGTCGACGTCGTGTCTCTGGGTGAAGTCATGACGGCCCGCGCCGGCGGAGTGCCCGCCGAGAGGCTCATCCTTCACGGCAACAACAAGAGCAAGGCTGAGCTGCAGATTGCCGCTGAGCACGGCGTCGGCCGGCTGGTGCTGGATCACCTCGAGGAGGTGGATGCCTGCGCCGCCGCGGCCGCCGAGAGCGGCACCGTGCTGCGTGTGCTCGTTCGCCTCGATCTCGAGGTTGGCGTCACCACCCACCCCAAAGTCCGCACCTCAGGGTACGAATCCCATTTTGGTATGAGCCCTGCTCTCGCCGCTGAGGCTCTGGCGCGCATCAAAGCCTCTAGCCATCTCGAGCTGACCGGCGTGCACAGCCACATCGGCAGTCAGATCACCGACCTCGATTCGTTCCGTGCGGTCGCCGGGCAGCTCGTCGCCTTTGTTGCCGAAAACCGGGACGCCTTTCCCGGCGTCGTTGAGATAGATGTGGGAGGAGGCCTGGCGGCGCCTTACCTGCGGCACGATCGCCCCATCCCCGTCGTCGACTACTGCGCCGCCGTCTCGGGAGCCGTCGCGGAGGCGGCGAACCGGGACGGTGTTGATGCCTACAGGTTGATCGCGGAGCCAGGCCGGTCCATCGTGGCAAACGCCGGTGTCACCCTGTATCGAATCGGGGTGCGCAAAGAGAATAGGGGGCACCCCATCCTGGCCGTCGATGGAGGAATGTCGGACAATCCCCGCCCGGTCATCTACGGCTCGGCCTACGAGGTGGTCCTCCCTGAACGTATCTGCGACGCGGCCGACACGCTGTTTCGTGTGGTGGGTCGCCATTGTGAAGCCGGAGACGTTGTCACCGCGGCGGCGCCGCTGTCGTCCCACGCGGGTCCGGGCGATCTCCTTGCCGTGCTCGCCACCGGCGCTTACACGTTTGCCATGTCCAGCCGGTACAACATGGTGCCTCGAGCCGCCGTCGTCTTTGTGGAGAATGGTGCGGCGGAGGTCGTCGTTGGCCGTGAGGATATAGCCGCGTTGGTGGGAGGGCCGGCAACGGGCGCCATCTAGATCGCCAAACCACCGCGGTTTGGCACGGGTTCTTGTCTGCGGCTGCGCCGGTCTATTCGGCTGGCGGCGACGCCAGCGGCGATTTATCCCCCGGGGTCGAGGCCAGCGCATCGACGTCGCCTATGTCCTGGTGGAAACGGAGGTGGATTCTCAGGACCTCACTAAGCACTTCGATGCGATACCAGACCGGACCGGAAACCGGCCCGATGCGTGTCGGGCGCGGCAGCACCCGCAGGAGCGGCTTGGGGGTGCCCATAGTCAGCCTGCCGGCGTCGAGCACGAGGATGCGCCGGTCGGTGGCCACCACACACCGGTAGCTGTTGACGGTGAAGAATGCCGCGGCTCCGAGAAGGCCCAGGAAAGGGAAGATGAGATCTGCGGTCCTCTCCGCCGGGACGAGGACAAGAGCGAGGGGTGGTTCCACAGCCAGCAAGAGATACCAAGGGCTCGCGGTTTCGCGGAAAAAACGGCCTGGGTCTGTTCACTGGGTTCCAGGAACCGCCGCGAGTTCTCTCGGATCTTCGGCCTGATTGCCATGGCGGGCTCCTCCTCGAGAATGGGGGCGGATGTCAGAGGGCCGGACCGAGCCTGAAGCCTGGCTGCCGCGGGCTCAGCCCGAATACCCCGGAGGAGGAGGAGGAGGCGGCGGCGGCGGCAGGCTGCCCGTCGGCGGCTGAGTCCAGGCCAATGCGTCGGCCTGGGCAATGTCGTCCTGGAACCGCTTGTGAATCCGCAGCACCTCGCCAAGCGTATTGGAGAGATACCAGATCAGACCAGAGGCCGGCCCGATACGTGTGGAGCGGGGCAGCACCCGCACCACAGACTTGGGGTTGCCCAATGTCCATTTGCCGGCGTCGAGCACGAGGATACGACGGTCGGTGACTACCACACAGCGGTAGCGGTTGACGATGAAGAAGATGATGAACGCGAGAAAGACCAGCCACTGACTCGCCGTCTGCGCGGAAAAGACGGCTTGGATCTGCTCGCCGGGTTCCAGAAACCGTTGAGAGTTGCTGGCGATCTTCGGCCTGATGGCCATTCTGACTCCTTGGCGATACCAAGACGCATGTTAGGAAAGCCGTACCGAGGCTGTTGCCTTGTTGCCGTTGCCGCCTCGCCGGACCGTGCCGGCGCTGACATTGACTCGCCTGGATTGATCGGCCATACTCGGCGGCCAGATGGCAGTAACGACCACCTGCATGATTACCTAGGCGCACACGCCCCCGGCGTGTGCTCAGCGACCTCCGCCCCGGCGGAGGTCTTTCAGTTGGCGAACAGTGAGCAAGCCATGAAGACGCTGGAGATATACGACACAACACTCAGGGACGGCACACAGCAAGAAGGGCTCTCGCTCACCGTGAGCGACACCCTCCAAGTGGCCCGGCTCATCGACGAGTTTGGTGTCCACTACATCGAGGGCGGATGGCCCGGGGCCAATCCCAAGCACGATGAGTTCTTCGCCAGGGCCCCCGTCGAGCTCGAGCTAACGAACGCGGCGCTGGTGGCTTTCGGCTCAACGCGCCGGGCCGGCGAGGACGCCGCCTCGGACCCCCAGCTGACGGCGCTGCTGGAGGCCGGCACCACGATCATCTGTATCGTCGGCAAGACCTGGGACTACCACGTGACCGAGGCCTTGCGTATCGACCTGGATGAGGGCGAGCGTATGGTGGCCGATTCGATCGCTCTGCTGCGGGCAGAGGGCCGGCGTGTGTTTTTCGACGCCGAGCACTTTTTCGACGGCTATCGGGCCAATCGGGGTTTTGCCCTGGATGTTCTCCGTGCCGCCCAAGCTGCCGGGGCCGAACGCCTGGTGCTCTGCGACACCAACGGCGGCGTTCTGCCCGCCGAGGCGGCCACGGTGGTCGCCGCGGTCGCCGCCGCCATCCCCGATGCCGCTCTCGGTGCTCACTTCCACAACGACGCCGGATGTGCCGTGGCCAACACGCTCGCCGCGGTGGATGCGGGTGTGGTCCAGGTGCAGGGTTGTGTCAACGGGTACGGGGAGCGCACCGGCAACGCCGACCTGTGCACGATCATCCCCAACCTCGTGCTGAAGATGGGCCGGGACGTGGTGAGTCGTGAACAGCTCGCATCTCTGGCTCCCGTTGCTCATCACATCGCCGAGATCACCAACACCACCATCGACGCCCACCATCCCTACGTGGGTGGCGCGGCATTTGCCCACAAGGCCGGGCTCCACACCTCGGCGCTGCGCCGCAGGCCCGATGCCTACGAGCACATCGATCCCTCCACCGTGGGCAATACCACCTCGATGGTGGTCTCCGAGCTTATGGGACGGGCCACCGTGCTCGCCCGGGCAGAGGAGAAGGGCTGGGACCTGGACCCGGAGACGGCCGGCCTGGTGGTCGAGCAGGTGAAGGAACTCGAGCACCAGGGCTACCTGTTCGAGGCCGCCGATGCTTCGTTCGAGCTGCTGGTGCGCCGGGCCACGGGCTGGGAGCAGAGTTTCTTCAGTGTTGACTCTTTTCATATCTCCTCGGAGCGCAACCAGCAAGGGGTGGAGGTAGTCGAGGCCGAGGTTGTGGTGTCGGTTGAGGGCCAGCGGTTTGTCGTGTCCGAACAGGGCGACGGGCCGGTGCACGCCCTGGACAAGGCGCTGCGGGCGGCCCTGACCCCCTCATACCCGGAGATCGAGCACATTCGGCTCACCGACTACCGGGTGCGCGACCTCGACTCCTCCGACGGCACTGCAGCCCGGGTCCGGGTGCTGGTGGAGACTTCCAACAGCACAGACAGCTGGAACACGGTCGGCCTCCATCGCAACATCATCGCCGCTTCCCTGGAGGCGGTCGAGGAGGGGATCATCATCGGGCTCCTGCGTGCCGGGAGAGGATGAGGAGGGCGGCGGTGAGTCACTCTCAGCCGGCTCTCACCGATCGCCGCCCGGTCTCGGAAGTGCGACGGTGAACGACTTTGTCGCCGCCGCCAAAGAGCGTGTTGTCATCTACGACGGCGCCGCCGGCACTGCACTGAATGCCGCCGGTCTCGGTCCCGACGACTACGGCGGCGCGGCGTACGAAGGCTGCCCCGAGATCCTCAACGTCACCAGGCCCGATGTTGTCGCTGCTCTGCACTCCTCGTTCCTGGAGCTGGGCGTCGATGTTGTGGAGACGAATACTCTGGGCGCCTTCGCCGTTCCACTGGCCGAATACGGCCTCGCCGACAGGGCTTTTGAATTGTCCAGGGCGGCAGCTGCCATCGCCAAGGACGTGGCCACCGATTTCGCCACCAACGAGCATCCTCGTTGGGTGGCCGGCTCGATGGGGCCCGGCACCAAGCTCCCCTCGTTGGGCCAGATCGGTTTCGGGAATCTCAGGGACGCCTACGAGGTCATGGCCGCGGGATTGCTCGACGGCGGAGCCGACCTGCTGATCATCGAGACGCAGTTCGACCTTCTCGGGCTCAAGGCGGCAGTCATCGGGGCGCGTCGGGCCATAGCGGCTGCGGATCGTGTTGTGCCCATCCAGGTGCAGGTCACCATCGAGACGACCGGGCGGATGCTCCCCGGCACCGACATCGAGGCAGCCCTGGCCGCCGTCGAAGCTTTGCGGCCCGAAGTCGTTGGGATCAACTGTGGAACGGGTCCCGCCGAGATGTTCACTCCGCTGCAGCACCTCTGCCGCCGGTCTCGTGTCCCGGTGGCGTGCCAGCCCAATGCCGGTTTACCCGAGGTGGTTGAGGGCAAGGTTCACTTCGGCCTCGGCGCCGAGGAGTTGGCTGCTCACCTCGCCACATTCGTGAGCGGTCTGGGAGTCAGTGTGGTGGGCGGTTGCTGCGGTACCACCGTCGATCATCTGCGCGCCGTCATCGAGCGCTGCCGGAATCTCGATCCGGCGCCGCGCCGGGCTGATCCCGAGCCGGGAGCGACTTCCACCTATACCTTTGTGCCCTTCAAGCAGGACACTTCGATTCTTCTCATCGGTGAGCGGACCAACGTCAACGGGTCGAAGCAGTTCCGTGAAGCCATACTGGCCGGCGATTGGGACACCTGCGTGAAGATGGGCCGCGACCAGGTTGCCGAATCGGCACACCTGCTCGACGTGTGTGTCGACTACGTGGGCCGGGATGGCGCCGCCGACATGGATGCGCTCCTGTCCCGCTTCGGCACCGCCGTCGATTCACCTCTTGTCATCGACTCCACCGAACCCGAGGTGATGAAGGCCGGCTTGGAGCGACTGGGAGGAAGGTCGGTGCTGAACTCCGCCAATCTGGAGGAGGGCGACGGGCCCGGCTCCCGGTTCGATCGGGTGCTCTCGCTGGCGCGGGAGCACGGGGCGGCGGTGGTTTGCCTTCTCATCGATGAGGAGGGCCAGGCCCGGGACGTCGAGAGGAAGCTGCAGATCGCCCATCGCATCTTCGATCTGGCTACGACGAGGTACGGTCTGGAGCCGTCGGATCTCTTTTTTGACGCTCTCACCTTCCCACTTTCCACCGGCGGCGACGAGCTGCGCGGCGATGCCGTGGCCACCATCGAGGCGGTCCGACGCATCAAAGAGGAGCTGCCCGGGGCCTACACCGTGCTCGGCGTGTCCAACGTGTCGTTCGGCCTGAAGCCGGCCGCCCGCCACACTCTCAACTCGGTGTTTCTCCACGAGTGTGTTGAGGCGGGCCTGGACGCCGCCATCGTTGATGCCGGGCGGATCAGGCCGCTCCACCAGATCCCCGCGGAGCAGACCAAAACCTGTCTCGACCTCATCTACGACCGGCGACGGCCTGGCTACGACCCGCTGGAGCGAGTCATAGAGATGCTGGCCGAGACGGAAACGGCTCCGAGCACCATCGAAGACCGGGCCGGATTACCGCTGGAGGAGCGTCTTTCCCGGCGCATCGTGGACGGCGATCGAGACGGCCTCGAAGGCGACCTCAACGAGGCGCTGGAGGCGGGTTGGGACCCGCTGGGCCTGGTGAATGAAGTGCTGCTCGATGGCATGAAGACCGTGGGCGAGCTTTTTGCGTCGGGAGACATGCAGCTGCCTTTTGTGCTGCAGTCGGCGGAGGCTATGCGGGCGGCGGTGGCGCTGCTGGAGCCTCATATGGAGAAGGAGGAGGGCTCGGGACGGGGATCCATCGTGCTCGCCACCGTCAAGGGCGACGTGCACGATATCGGCAAGAACCTCGTGGACATCATCCTGCGCAACAACGGCTACGAGGTGCACAATCTGGGCATCAAGGTCGATATCGCCACCATCGTCGAGAAGGCACTCGAGGTCGGCGCCGACGCCATCGGTATGAGCGGCCTGCTGGTGAAAAGTACCCTGATCATGCGGGGCAACCTCGAGGAGTTGACACGTCGTGATCTCGATCATCTGCCGGTACTGCTGGGGGGTGCCGCTCTCACCCGCAGGTACGTCGAGGAGGATCTGCGGCAGGTCTACCCGGGGCCGCTCTTCCACGGCAAGGACGCCTTTGCCGCTCTCGATGTGATGTCCCGCCTGGGTGAGCTGAAGAGGCTCGGCGAGAGCGACCCCGGCTTCGGCCGGGAACGAGAGTCCTCGGCCCGCCGGAGGCCGGCCGAGGCGGCAGCCGGTGCACCGCCGGCGCGCTCTCCCGAGGTCGAGACCGACAATCCCGTCTATGAGCCGCCTTTTCTCGGGTCGCAGATCGTCACCGATATCCCGCTGCATGAGGTGGCCGCCTACGTGAACGAGACGACGCTTTTTCGCAACCAATGGAGATTCCGTCCCGAGGGAGGAGAGAGTGACGATGATTTCCGTGCCCGCCTGCGCCCTCTGGTGGAAGAGCAGCGCTCCGCCCTGGAGCCGTATATCGATGCCCGGGTGGTCTACGGCTACTTCGCCGTAAACGCCGATGGCGACGAGCTCATCGTGTGGGAGGACGCCGGCCGCCGCCGTGAGCTGGCCCGGTTTCGTTTCCCTCGTCAGCAGGAGGCTCCCTACCTGTGTATCGCCGACTTCTTTCGTGCTGCCGACGAGGTGGATTACGCCGCGTTCCACATCGTCACCTTGGGGCCGGGCCCTTCGGAGGCCGCTGCCGGACTCTTCGCCGCCGATCGCTACACCGATTACTTGCTGCAGCACGGGCTTGGGGTGGAGATGGCCGAGGCGCTCGCCGAGTACTGGCATCGGCATGTTCGCGCCGAGTGGGGTTTTGGCGACGAGGATGGGCCCACGGTGGCAAGCCTGTTCCGTCAGCGATACCGGGGGGCTCGCTTCTCCTGGGGCTATCCGGCGTGCCCCGATCTCGAGGACAACGCCACCGTCGCTGCGCTGCTCGATACGGGCAGGATCGGTGTGCGCGTAGGGCCGGAGACTGGGTACCAATATCACCCGGAGCAGACGACATCGGCGCTCATCTGCCACCATCCGGGTGCTGTGTACTTCGCGGCGGGAAACTGAGGATGGGCAATGCTCATTGCCAGCCACGGCTGGATCGACATTGCCGAGGTGAACCCTCCGAGCCTGCCTGACCCATCGCTCGTTTGAAGGGCAGTGGGGCCATGTGCTCGTCACCGACAACGTGTTCGGGAAGATCCGGGTGTCGCCCTACGCCTACGCCGCCCGTGTTGCCCTTGAGGCGCCCTCGGTGCACCCGACCGTTGTCGTATCCACCCGGGACCGCAACATCCTTGCCATCGAAAGCGAAGTACGCGGGGCCGTGGGCAACGGCGTCGATTCCTTCCTGGTGGTGGTCGGGGACACCGTTCCCGCCGTCGATCACCTGGCCGATCACTACGAGATCGTGGGGCACTTGAGGCAGCTCCAGGAGCATCTGACGCGGTTTGAGGTGGGTATGCCGACGCGCTTTCACGAATGGCGATCTCGCCGGCGCGTCGAGTGTGGTGCTCAATTCTTTATGGCCGGGCCGGTAGTCGATCCCGGGACCGTTGAGGAGCAGGTGAATCGTCTGCGGCTACGGGTGGGGGATTCTCCTGTGTTTCTCATGGCCATTCCGTCTTTCAGCCCGGCGTGGGTGGAGAGGGTTGTTGCCTTTGGCTCCATCGAACCCTCCGCCGCCTGCAAGGAGCGTATGGCCTCGCTGGAACCGGGTGAGCAGCGGGCATTCGGATGGGATCAGCTGGAGGCGGTTGCCCGCCGCGCCGCCGATGCCGGCTGCGGCGGCCTGATCATCATGGGCCTCAAGCGGGACACTGTGGTTGGGGAAGCTTCCGCCGAGTGGAGACGCCGCTTTCCCGACCACTTGGCCGGTTCCGGGTAGCGGGCCTCGGACCGGGCCCAAACTGCGGCGTCACCGGCCGGCTGTAGGCCCATGCAACCCGATGACCCGGTGGCCGGTCCATGAGTGGCGGGTACGGGCCGTCAACACGATCTTGGAGGCTCGGTGGCGGCTGGTGCAACGACGAAGAACCTCTACGCGGAGGCGTCGGTGCCGGCACCTTCGAATAATGCCTCAATCCTTACCTTGACAAGCCGATTCTTTTTACGCATACTGCGCGTCCACATGAAGACACCAAACCCCGCCATCGTTCTGCTTCTCGTATAGCGCACGCGCACATAGCCGCGTGCGCACCCTCCAGCCCGAAAAGCCGGAGGGTTTTTTGTTACCGGGATAGAAGGAACAGAAGAGATAGGACGGAAATGAGCAAATTGAGGGGAGCCGAAGCGGTCATCAAGGCCCTGGAACGTGAAGGGGTCGAGGTCGTCTTTGGTGTGCCCGGCGGGGCAACGCTGCCTCTCTACGACGCTCTTTTCGACAGCTCGATCCGTCACATCTTGGCCCGGCACGAACAGGGGGCGGGCCACATGGCCGAGGGTTATGCCAAAGCCACGGGCCGGGTTGGTGTGGCTTTTGCCACTTCGGGGCCCGGTTCCACCAACCTCGTGACGCCGCTGCAGGACGCGCTTATGGATTCGGTTCCGATCGTGGCCATCACCGGGCAGGTGGCGCGCGCATCCATCGGCAACGACGCCTTTCAGGAGGCCGACACCAGCGGCATTGCTATGCATTGCACCAAACACTCTTATCTGGTTACCGAACCCGACGAGCTGGTGGACACGGTGCACGAGGCTTTTTACCTAGCCTCCTCGGGGCGGCCGGGCCCGGTGCTCGTCGATGTTCCTAAAGACGTGCAGGTCGCCGAAGTCGATTGGCACCGCACCAAACATGTGAATCTTCCCGGTTTTCGTCCCACCGAAGAGGGGCACGTGCTGCAGGTGCGCCGAGCCATCGAACTCTTGAAGGAATCCGAGCAACCGGTTCTCTATGTGGGTGGTGGCGTTATCAAGGCGGAGGCGCACGCCGAGCTTCTCCGTTTTGCCGAGACGGCGAACGCCCCGGTGGTGACAACGCTGATGGCCCGCGGTGCGTTTCCTGACGATCACACTCTCGCTCTCGGCATGCCGGGCATGCACGGCACATACTCGGCGATCATCGCGATGCAGAAGGCCGATCTGTTGGTGGCACTTGGCGCCCGGTTCGACGACCGTGTGACCGGCGATCCGACTCGATTCGCCCCCAAGGCCAAGGTCATTCACGTCGACATCGACCCGGCCGAGATATCCAAGGTGCGCCGGGCCGACGTGCCCATCGTGGGTGACGTGCGCAGGGTTCTCGAGCAGATGCTCACCGAGATTGAGAAGAAGGGCATTGCCCTGGGGTCGCACGCCGATTGGCTGGAGACGGTGAAGGGTTGGCAGGTGGAGCATCCGCTGCACTATGAGCAATCCGCAGACGGTCTTATCAAGCCGCAGTACGTGATAGAGCGGTTTTGGGCGGCCACCGGCGGCGAGGCGGTCGTCGTCTCCGGTGTCGGGCAGCATCAGATGTGGCTGTCCCAGTTCTGGAGGTACTCCCGGCCCCGGTCGCTCGTCACCTCGGGCGGGCTGGGGACCATGGGCTTCGGGTTGCCCGCCGCCATCGGTGCCAAGGTGGCCCGGCCCGACGAGACGGTGATTGTCTTCGATGGTGACGGCAGCTTCCAGATGACGTGCCAGGAGTTGATCACCGCTTCCACCCACGGTATCCCCATCAAGGTGGCGGTGATTAACAACACAAATCTCGGGATGGTGCGCCAGTGGCAGAAGTTGTTCTACAACAAGCGCTACTCGGCTACCGATCTCAACGAGCACACACCGGACTTCGTGATGCTCGCCGAGGCTATGGGCTGTGCCGGCTTGCGTGCCACGACGCCGGATGAGGTGGACGGTGTCATCGAGAAGGCGTTGTCCATCGATGACCGCCCGGTGGTGGCCGAGTTCCGGGTCGATCCGGAGGAGTCCGTGTTCCCCATGGTGCCGACCGGCGCCTCCAACGACGAAGTGGCCTTGGGCTCGGAGGATCTGCGATGAAACACACCCTTTCGGTTCTTGTGGAAGACAAGCCGGGCGTGCTGGCCCGGGTGGCAGCCCTCTTTGCCCGGCGAGGCTTCAACATCCACTCGCTGGCCGTCGGCCCCATCCATGAGACGGGCCGCTCCCGGATCACCCTCGTCGTCGATGCCAACCAGACGGAACAGATAACCAAACAGCTGCACAAGCTCGTCAACATCCTCAAGGTGACCGAGTTCGGCTCAGATGAGTCGGTGGAGCGCGAGATCATGCTGGTTCGTATCAACGCCGACGCCACGAAGAGGCGCCAAGCAATCGATGCGGCACAGGCCTTCGGCTGTCGCACGGTGGACGTCGGTGTCAACTCGATCACCTTCGAGGTTGTCGGGCACCCTGGCAAGCTGGCCGCATTCCTCAACGTCATGCGCCCCTTTGGTGTCATTGATCTGGTGAAGTCGGGCCGAGTCGCTATGGCGCGTGACGCCAAGGCCGAGTCGCAGAGTGCCTAGGAGGCAGCCGTGAGTGTTTCCATCTACTACGACGCAGACGCCGACCCGGCCTTGGTGCAGGCGCGCAAGGTCGCCATCCTGGGCTACGGAAGCCAGGGCCACGCCCATGCCCTCAATCTGAGGGACTCGGGCGTCGAGGTTGTTGTGGGAGAGCTGGAAGGCACCCCGGCCTGGGAACGGGCGGAGGCGGCGGGCCTCACCGTTCTTGCCGCCGACGAGGCGTGCCGTCGGGCAAACCTCCTGGTGGTGCTGGTTCCAGACCCGATTCAGCCCCGCCTGTACGAGGAGTCGATTGCTCCCAACCTGGAGGAGGGTGACGCCCTCTTCTTCGCCCACGGCTTCAACATCCACTTTGGCCAGATCGAGCCCCCGGCGACGGTTGATGTAGCCATGGTGGCCCCCAAAAGCCCGGGACACCTGGTGCGTCGCATGTACGAGGAGGGCGGAGGCACCCCGGCGCTCGTCGCCGTGGCACAGGACGCCACCGGGCAGGCTCATGCCCTGGCTCTCTCCTACGCATGGGCCATCGGGGCGACAAAGGCGGGGGTGCTCGAGACCACATTCCGTGAGGAGACCGAGACCGATCTGTTTGGCGAGCAGGTCATCCTCTGCGGTGGTGTCTCGGAGCTCATCAAGGCCTCGTTCGACACGTTGGTCGAGGCTGGCTACGCACCGGAATCCGCCTATTTCGAGTGCCTCCATGAACTGAAGCTCATCGTCGATCTTCTTTATGAGGGGGGCCTCACCTGGATGCGCCATTCGGTCTCCGACACCGCCGAGTACGGCGACTACACCCGAGGCCCGCGGATCATCACCGAGCAGACACGCGAGACGATGCGCCAGATCCTCGCCGAGGTGCAGTCGGGCGAGTTTGCCAACGAATGGATCGCCGAGAGCGCCAGCGGCGCCCAGAAGCTGACCGAGTGCCGTCGGCGCGATCGTGCCCACCCCATCGAGGAGGTCGGCGCCCGCCTGCGATCGATGATGCCGTTTTTGACACCAAAAACACCGGAAGACTGAACATGAACGCGATGCTCCTCAATCCGACGCGGAGCCGTCTGACACTTACCGGGCCGGCGGCCCTATAGGCCGGCCGGCCCCCGGGCAGGTGCAGCGGTTTCTTGAGCCGCCCCACGCGGACAGGAGTTTGAGGAGTAAAGCCATGTCAAACCGAGTAAGGATCTTCGACACAACGTTGAGAGACGGGGAGCAATCCCCGGGGATTGTTCTCAACGATGAGGAGAAGATCACGATCGCACAGCAGTTGGCCAGGCTCGGCGTGGATGTGATCGAAGCCGGCTTCCCGGCGTCGTCCAAAGCGGATGCCGATGCCGTGGCCAAGGTGGCCGCGGTGGTGAGAGGGCCCGTCGTGGCAGCCCTGGCCCGTGCCGTGCCCGACGACGTCGACAGAGCGTGGGAGGCGGTGCGCGGCGCAGAGCATCCCCGAATCCATGTCTTCATCGCCACATCATCCATCCATATGGAGCATCAGCTCTGTATGAGCCCCGATGAGGTGATGGCGGCGGCAAAGGAGAATGTGGCCCGGGCTCGCGGCTACTGCGACGACATCGAGTTCTCGCCGATGGATGCCACTCGTTCGGACGTTGATTTCATGATCGCCGTGTGCAGAGCGGCCGTGGAGGCCGGTGCCACCACGATCAATATCCCCGACACCGTCGGATATGCCACTCCTGAAGAGTTTGGTGCCCTGATACGGCAGGTGGCGGACGAGGTGGCAGAGGGCCGTGAAGATGTGGTGATCTCGGCACACTGCCACAACGACCTGGGCATGGCAGTCGCCAATTCTCTCGCCGCCATAGCGAATGGAGCCCGTCAGATCGAGGGGACCATCAACGGGATCGGCGAGCGCGCCGGCAATACCGCCATTGAGGAGATCGCCATGGCCCTGAAGGTGAGGGCTGACCACTACGGGGTCGACATTGGGATCGACACCAAGGAGATTTTCGCGACGTCGCGCCTGGTGGCGGAGCTGACCGAGTGCCCCGTGCAATACAACAAGGCGGTGGTGGGACGGAACGCCTTCTCTCACGAAGCGGGTATCCATCAGCACGGCATGCTCAGGAACCCGAGCACCTACGAGATCATGGACCCCGAGGCAGTCGGCCAGCAAGGCTCGCGGATCGTGCTGGGCAAACACTCGGGACGAGCTGCCTTCGGGCATCTGCTGGGCAAGATGAGGATCCAGCTGGAAGGCGACGACTTCGAGGAGGCCTTCGTCGGCTTCAAGGACGTGGCCTCACGCCGGGGCCGCCTGGACGAGAGCGAGATGCGGGCAGTGGCATACGACGCAGCCGCTGCCGAGCGCACCGCCCGCATGATCGCCGTACAGGCCGCCGGACGAGTCGGGGAGGTAGGACCGTCGGGAGTACCGGCGGCCGCCGCCGGCCACAACGGCCGGGCGGAGGCCGACCCTGCAGTGACGGCCTGCTTCGACGCGGCACGCCAGGCTTTTGGGGTACATGCAACCCTTCTGGGCTACGACGTACGGGCGGCGGAAGGTGAAAGTGTGAATGAAGTGCGGGTGATCGTGCGTATCGGCGGCAGCGAGGTTGGCGGATCCGGCGTCTCCGAAGATCTGGTGACGGCATCAGCCAAGGCGTTCACCGCCGCTTTTGGGGGAGTGGCGACGAGTTCGAGCGATACCGTGGCGTCAGGAGCAAGTTGATGCGCATTGCTGTGATCCCCGGGGATGGAACCGGCCCTGAGGTGACCGACGAGGCCATGAAGGCGCTCGGCGCCGTCGTCGAGCGTTTTGGCATCGCAGTAGATCTCGAGCACTACGACGTTGGCGGTGAGCGCTACAAACGCACGGGGGAGGTGCTCCCGGACAGCGTCGTGGAGGAGATTGCGTTGGCCGACGCCATCTATCTGGGCGCCATCGGCCACCCCGAGGTCAAGCCCGGCATCCTGGAGCAAGGCATCATCCTGCGGCTGCGCCGTGAGTTCGACCAGTACATCAACCTGCGCCCGGTGAGGCTATACCCGGGGGTGGAGACGCCCATAAGGGGCAAAGGGCCCGAGGACATCGATTTTGTCGTGGTGCGCGAGAACACCGAGGGTCTTTACGTCGGCGCCGGGGGCTTCTCCGCCAAAGGCACCGAGCGCGAGGTGGCGATTGAGACCTCCATCAACACTCGCCATGCCGTGGAACGGTGTGTCCGCTACGCCTTCGAGCTGGCCGAGACCCGGCCCGATCGGCACATCACGTTCTGCGGCAAGACAAACGTGCTGGTGCACTCGCACGATCTGTGGGATCGTGTCTTCAACGAGGTCGCGGCCGAGCACCCGGATCTCACCTGCGACTACGCCAACGTTGATGCTCTCTGCCTCTGGATGGTCGATGCTCCGGAGCGGTTCGACGTGATCGTCACCGAGAACATGTTTGGCGACATCATCACCGATCTCGGGGCGGTGCTCCAGGGAGGTCTGGGCATCGCCGCCGGCGCCAATCTGAACCCCGAAGGCATCTCGATGTTTGAGCCCATCGGAGGGTCCGCGCCAAAATACACCGGCACCGGCAAGATCAATCCATTGGCCGCCATCGCCGCAGCTGCGTTTCTGCTGGAGTACACCGGCCACCCCGAGGCGGGGGCGGCGCTGGAGGCGGCCGTGGCCGAGGTGGCCGGCTCGTTGGATTCGATGCGGGCGGGACGCATGGGGGCGAGCACATCAGAGGTCGGAGACCTTGTGGTCGCTGCCTTGACCGCTGCGCGATCACAATGAAACCAGCGCCGGCCGCGAAGCGGCATCAAGGCCGCTCGCTTTTCGACAAGGTTTGGGAGGATCACGTCGTGGCCCGGGTGCCCGGCGAGCCCGATCTTCTCTACATCGACCTGCACCTCGTGCACGAGGTGACATCGCCGCAGGCCTTCGAGGCGCTGCGTGATGCGGGGCGTCCGGTGAGGCGCCCCGATCTCACCGTTGCCACCGCAGACCACGGCGTACCCACCGTCGACCGCGGTCGGGGCATTACCGACGCCCTCTCCAGACAGCAGGTGGAGACCCTGATGGCCAACTGCAAGGCGAACGGCATCACGGTGTTCGGGATGGACGACCCGCGTCAGGGAATCGTGCATGTGGTCGGTCCCGAGCAAGGTTTGGTGCAGCCCGGGATGACCATCGTCTGCGGCGACAGCCACACCTCGACTCACGGGGCCTTGGGGGCGTTGGCCCTGGGCATCGGCACCTCCGAAGTCGAGCACGTGCTCGCCACGCAGACCCTCCCCCAGCAAAAACCCCGCTCGATGGCCATCACGGTCGACGGTCGGCTGTCACCGGGAGCGACCGCCAAGGACCTGATACTCGGTGTCATAGCCCGCATCGGCGTAGACGGCGGCACCGGCCATGTGATCGAGTACCGTGGCGCGGCCATCCGGTCCCTTTCGATGGAGGGCCGGATGACGGTGTGCAATATGTCCATCGAAGCAGGCGCTCGGGCCGGCATGGTCGGACCCGACGACACCACCGCCGACTATATCAATGGGCGCCCTTTTGCCCCCAAAGACAAGGGGTGGGACCAGGCGCTGGAGTACTGGGGCTCGCTGGCCAGCGACGAGGCGGCGGCATTCGACACCGAGCATCGTTTCGACGGTGCCAGCTTTGAGCCCTACGTCACTTGGGGCACAAACCCGTCGCAGGCGGTTCCGATCGGCGGCTCGGTGCCCTCGCCGGATGAGTTCGATGATGTACAGGAGCGCCAGGCCGTGGCCCGCGCTCTCGAATACATGGCTCTGGAGCCGGGCACACCGATGACCGAGATCGGCATCGACCGGGTGTTCATCGGGTCCTGCACCAACGGCAGGATCGAAGACCTGCGCGCCGCCGCCGCCGCCGCCGCCGGCCGCAAGGTGCATCCCGGGGTGAGCGTCATGGTTGTGCCCGGGTCCGGGCTGGTGAAGGCGCAGGCCGAGGCAGAGGGCCTCGACCGGGTGTTCAGCGATGCCGGCTTTGAGTGGCGAGATGCCGGATGCTCGATGTGCCTGGCCATGAACGGCGATTCGCTCTACCCGGGCGAGCGCTGTGCCTCCACCTCGAACCGGAACTTCGAAGGGCGTCAGGGCCCGGCGGGCCGCACCCATCTGGTGAGCCCGGCCATGGCCGCAGCAGCGGCGATCAGCGGCCGTTTTGTCGACGTGAGGGTCTGGGGGCAGTGATGGAGAAGATGGTGACCCACACCGGACGTATGGCACCTCTCGTGCGCCCGAACATCGATACCGACCAGATCATCCCACAGCGTTTCCTCAAGCGCATCGAGCGCGCCGGCTTTGGGCGCTTCCTCTTCGCCGATTGGGCAGAGGACGAGGAGGGTGAGCCCATCGCATCTTTTGTGCTCAACCGTCCTGAATACCGCCAGGCAAGCGTCTTGATCACCGGCCGCAATTTCGGCTCCGGCTCATCCCGCGAACATGCCCCTTGGTCGCTGCAGGATCGGGGATTCCGGGTGATCATCGCCCCGTCCTTTGCCGACATCTTCCGGGCCAACTGCTGCAAGATCGGGTTGCTCGCCGTCGAACTGGCGCCGGATCAGGTGGAGGCCTTGGCCGCCCTCGCCGAGGACGATCCGGCTGCAATCGTGACCGTTGACCTCGAGGCACAGACTGTTTCGGCACCCGGTGTCGATGCCGATTTCAATATCGACCCCTTTGTCAAGCATTCGCTCATCAATGGCATCGATGGCATTGCCGCGACACTGGAGCGAGCGCATATGATCACTGAGTACGAGGAGCTTCGCCCTGGGTTCAGGCCATCGCTGCGGGGTTCAGGAGCAACCAACAACGGGGAGAGACATGGTTAGCGGGAAGTCGATCTGGGTCAATGGGGAGCTGGTGCCGTGGGAGAACGCTTCCACCCACGTGCTTACCCACGCTCTCCACTACGGAACCGGCATCTTCGAGGGGATTCGCTCGTACGACACCGCCGAGGGTCCGGCCGTATTCCGGTCGTCCGAACACTTCGAGAGGCTTCATCACTCGGCCGACGCAATTGGCCTGCCCCTGGAGTGGACGGTCGACGAGCTTCGGCAGGCGACCAAGGACGTACTGCTCGCCAATGGGCTCGGGGCCGGGTACATCCGCCCCATCGCCTATTTTGATGGAGTCATGGGCCTGGCCACGACCGATGCGGAAGTGTCTACCGCCATCGCCGCCTGGGAGTGGGGGAGATACCTGGGCGAAGAGGGTGTTCGCAACGGGATTCGGGCCAAGGTCTCCTCGTGGCGGCGCTATTCCTCTGCATCGATTCCCAACGTCAAGGTCACCGGGGTCTACATCAACAGTGTGCTCGCCAAGATGGAGGTCGTGCGAGCCGGCTACGACGAAGCGGTGATGCTGAACGGTGATGGTCTGGTTTCGGAGGGCACGGGCGAGAACATCTTCGCGGTCAAAGACGGTGTGGCGTTGACGCCGCCGCTGTCGGTGGGATGTCTCGAAGGCATTACGAGAGACACGCTGCTGACCCTTTTTGGTGAAGCCGATGTGGAGGTGCGGGAGGTCGATCTCACCCAGGAGCAGCTGTACAAGGCCGATGAGCTGTTTCTGACCGGCACGGCCGCCGAGGTGACCCCCATCAGAGAACTCGATGACCGCGCCATCGGCTCCGGCAAGCCGGGTCCGGTGACCCGCCTCGCTCAACGCCTCTACGAGGATGCCATCACCGGAAAACTGGCGGAACACCACGATTGGCTCGATCTGGTGTAGCGCCCGCCGGCCGCGGTGCGATGCGAGGTTCCGGTCAGGGTTTGGCCCCTGGCGACCGAAGACTGTATTCTCGGAAACAGCTATGAGCACTGCCTACGAGTTCAGCTTCGCCTTTACCGGGCCTCGGGCCCGGGCTAGGGGAACGCGCTGAGCATCAAGGCAGCTAGGAAACCGAACCCGGAGCCGCGGCTCCGGGTTTTCTTTTTCCCGGAGCCCTGTGAGAGAGGACTCAGCCGGTGAGCGAACAATCCACACCCAAGAGCCTGCATCGAGGGGATTGTGGCGCCGTTGTAGAGGTGGGGCCGGTTCGTTTTGGCGACGGCTCCTATCCGGTCATTGCCGGTCCCTGCTCCGTCGAGAGCGACGAGCAGGTTTTTGAGGCTGCCCGCATCGTGGCCGAGGGCGGTGCCTCGATGTTGCGCGGCGGCGCTTTCAAGCCGAGGACGTCGCCCTACTCGTTCCAGGGACTGGGTGCAGAGGGACTGCGATTGCTGGCGGAGGCCGGCCGCCGCAGCGGTCTGCCTACGGTGACCGAGGTCCTGGAGCCGGACCAGGTGGAACTCGTCGCGGCCCACGCCGACATGCTCCAACTGGGGGCTCGCAACATGTACAACTCTCCGTTGCTGCGCGCCGTCGGTCGGAGTCAGAAACCGGTCCTGCTGAAGCGGGGACCGGCCGCCACCATCGAGGAGTGGCTGCTCGCCGCCGAGTTTGTGCTGGCCGAAGGCAACGAGAGGGTGGTGCTCTGTGAGCGCGGCATACGCACTTTCGAAACCGAGACCCGCAACACACTCGACATCAGCGCGGTGCCCGTAGTGAAGGCGTTGACTCACCTTCCCGTGATCGTCGACCCCAGTCATGCCAGCGGGCGCCGGGACCTCATCGCGCCACTCGGCCTGGCCGGCCGCGCCGTCGGCGCCGACGGCATGATGGTTGAGGTGCACCCTGATCCCAGCCAGGCCCTCTCCGATGGGCCGCAGCAGCTCGATGCGGCCGGGTTCCAGGATCTTATGCACCGGCTCGGTGTCCTCACTGTGCGCGATGACATTGATCGTGTCGATCGGGAGATCCTCGGCCTTATCTCCCGGCGTCTGGGTTACTCCGTCGAGGTCGGCTTGAACAAGGCGGCCCGGGGGATGCCTCTGTACTCGTCGCGACGCGAGAGAGAGCTTCTCGATACGTTGGCGGCGGAGGCCGAGCAGTGGAGCATCGATGAGAGTTGGGTGAGGGAAATCTTCGAGCTGATCCTCACGCACTCTCGTCAGGCCCAGCGGCGGGCTTTGGCGAACGGCAGGCCCGCCGGCGAGCCTGCCGCGGCGAACAGCTAGGAGGGGATGATCATGCTTGTCGGCTATCAAGGCGAGGAGGGCTCCTACAGCCATCGAACCGTGAGGGAGCTGTATCCCGACGCCAAACCCGTGGGCCTGCCGAGCTTTGCCGCTGCCTTCACCGCCCTGGCCGACCAGGCGGTAGACCGGCTGGTGCTGCCCATCGAGAACTCGACCACAGGGAGCGTTTTGGAGGTTCTGGACCGGCTGACCGGTGCCGATGCCTCGATAGTGGCCGAGCACCTTGTCGAGGTGCGTCATGCCCTTCTGGCTTTGCCCGGGGCCCAGTTGGACGGCATCAAGAGGGTGTTGTCACACACCGAGGCCCTCGCCCAGGCGAAGGAGACCTTGGCAGCAAGGGGCTGGGAGCCGGTGTCGGTCGACGACACCGCAGGAGCGGTGAGAGAGGTGGCGCAGCGGGGTGATCTCAATGAGGCCGCCCTGGCCCCACCGGCGGCAGGCGAAGCGCACGGTCTGGTGACCCTGCTATCCGATGTTGTCGATCGCGCTCACAACACCACCCGCTTTGTGGTCCTTGCGCCCGGGCATCCTGATCCGGGACCGGAGGACAATAAGAGCTCGATTGCCTTCTCCACCGGGCATCGCCCCGGCGCTCTGGCGCTCGTGCTCACCGAGCTGGGCTTGCGGGGGGCAAACCTCACCAGGATCGAGTCGCGACCCGACACATCTGCGTGGTCGTACCGCTTCTACGTCGATCTCCTCCACGAACCGGGTCCCGAAGGCGTGGAGAAGGCTCTTGTGCCGCCGCCATCGGCAGTGGGGGATCTATACCACCTCGGCACCTACCGGGCGGCGAACGGCTAGCGGCGTATACCCGTTACCGTCTGAATGGTCATCGCCCCCACCTTCTCCAGCACCGCGGCCGCTTCGACCCCGACGGCCGTGGCGGCGAGGGGTTCCACCACGGAGCCCCGGTCGAGTGTGATCAGCTCGGGCTCATCGATGAGGCGGTCTTCCTCGTCGATAACCAGGACCGCTCCAGGCATGCCGTCGGGCTCCTGGGCGGGATGGGTGATCATGGCGATCTTGCCGCTGGTCAGCCTGAGGAAGGATCCGGGCGGGTAGACGCCCATCAGGTGGATGAAGGCGAGTACAAAATCGGGGTCGTAGGAGGTGCCCGAACCTTGCAGCAGCACGTGGAGGGCACGACTGGGGGGCTCAGCCCGTCGATATGAGCGCCGAGTGGTGATGGCGTCGTATGTATCGGTCACGGCCACGAGCCGGCTGAAGAAGTGCTGGGGGCCCTTGTGGCCGCCCTGGGTGTGGTCGTTGTAGATCAGACGTGGGTAGCCGGATCCGTCGTAGCGGGCGTGGTGCTCGAAGGCGATGGCCGCGGTCACTTCCTGGCCCGCTCCGGCGGCGGCGAGTATGGCTTCGGCACCGATTTGGGGGTGCCGCCTGATCTCGTTCCATTGTTCCGGGCTGAGACGTCCGGGATGCTGCAGCACCGCGGTGGAGACTCCGACCTTGCCGATGTCATGAAGCAGGGCGCCGGTGCCCATGAGCAGCAGACCACGCTCGGGAATGCCTACGAGCCGGCCCAGCGCCAGCGAGAGGATGCAGGTGTTGACGGAGTGATAGAAGGTGTATTCGTGGTGGCTCTTCACATTGGAGAGCAGCAGCGCCGCGCTGGGCTGGGCGAACGTCTGATCGAGCAGAGCGCTCACCGCGGTAGAGGCCCCGTCGAGGTCGAGGCCTTGTCCGGCGTTCAGCGCCACGCCCACCGAACGGAGCACGTCGAGTGACGCCGTGTAGGAGCTGCGCAGCCCTGCGGTCTCCGAGCCGGCCAGCTCGGCCTGGCTCCAGGGTTTCTCGTTGAGGACGACCGTCCCGCCGGGGGAGGCGGTCTCGGTGCCGACGATCATCTCGATCAGCTCGCCGATGTCGCCTTCGGCCGTCGGCTTGCGGAAGGTGATCGACTCGATGCCGCGATCCTCCATCTCCCGGATCAGGCCGTTGAATTCGAGCGAGGTGTTGGCCAGCACGTTCTGGTTCAGATAGAGCGAGTCATCGAGGATCGTAAGCACGACCTGGTCGTCCTCTCCGGCAAGACGGCTGGCCGCTTTGTGAACCTCGGCACGGCCCATCTGGGCCAGCCGATGCTCGCTGCCGTAGAGGCGCCGATGGCTCAGGGCCCGGCGCAGGGCCGTCATCGTCGCCTGCGCCATCTGCTCATTCATGGTTTCCTTCCCAGTGCGTGGCGGGCAGCACCCCGAAGCGCACGTGACTGAGAGGCGATGGCAAACGGCCTGGAGGCGATTCGCGAGAGGATGCTGCGTGCCTGCGAGGTGGGACGTTGCGCCAGAGTGGAGATGACCTGCAGCTTCTCCTCAGTGCCGATCTTCGCCTTGAGCCGATCCGCCAATGCGGCGTCCACCTTGGTGTCGGGAGCATCACGCAGAAGCAGCAGCGCTTGGCGCCGGACTGCGTCATTGGCATCGGTGAGAGCGGAGAGCACCACGTCCACGATGTCGTTTCCAAGGAGATGGTGAAGCGCGCGGAGGGCCTCGCGGCGGATACGGTGGTCGCCGTGGGAACGCAGCGGCCGTAGGCGGTCGGCAACCTCGGGATGTCGGGAGCGCCCGAGGATGAGGATGATGTTGCGCACCACGTACCACCGGGCATCGTCGAGGTGCCGGACCAGGGGTGCTACGTTGAATTGGGCCACCGCGACGAGTGCCTCGATCAGCTTGCGGCGGCGGACCTGATCTTCCTCGAGGCCGAGCTGCTCGACGAGCCCGTCCACGGCGAATAGGGGCGCCGCTCTGCGCACGGTGGCTCCGGGCCCCGACGTCTCGCCGTCCGTCAGGAGTTCGGCAAGTCGCATGGCCACATCCGAGTCGACTTGGGTACTCAGCACCTGAAGCAGAGTCTTCCGGCGCTCTGCGCTGTGTTCTGCCGCCGCAGTGACGGCCTCAAACCAGTCGTCGGCGAGTTCGAGACGGTCGAGGCGGATGGCGCCGGTGACACGTGCCGACCAGACTCGGGCGAGGCGGCGGAAAGCATCCTCGTCGTCGACGACGGCGAGAAGCCCGGCGAGCACATCGAAACCTTTGAGCAGATGTTCCTCGACGCCGGGGCAGGCCTCACGGAGCCGGGTGATCGCTCCCACGGCGTTCTGTTCGGAGTCGTCCGCGCCGCGGAGGACGCTTTCGATACGCTCGAAGACGGCTTCCTGCGTGCTGCTCGGCGTCTTGGCCTCCTCGACGAACTTGAGTAGGTCCTCCTGTCGCTGGCCCCCGGCCTGGTCGGCGGCGACGCGGCAGTACTCGAGCAGTAGCGGGTGGGCATCGGGAGTCAGCTGTTTAACCATGTCGGTCAGCTCTTGGTTGCTGAATTGGTCCAGGAAGAGCAGGAACTCCTCACGGTCGGGTTGGCTGAGCAGGTCCTGGAGAAGCTGGGCCTGGTGGTCTTGAGGCAAGTAGAAGAATGCGTCGACAAAGGCATGCACCACTTCTTCACGCCCCCAGTGATCCCCCGCCTCGATAAGGCTGTACACCTTCGAGTACTCCTCGGCGAATTCGGAAGCGAGCTTCTCGGTGTCGTCACGGGATTCCTCGAGCATGCGGTTGACAAACGGCTCCGGATCGCCGTCGTAGCCCAGGAACCACTCGGAGGAGCGTTCCCGCAGGCCCGGGTGACCGCTACGCTCGATGAGAACATCCTGCAGGGGCAGTGCCATTGCTTTCACGCGCCGGCGTTCCAGTGCTGCCTCTACGCCTCCGGTGGCCTCCAGGGCCTCGACGCCTGTGGAAATCACATCGAAGATGTGCATGAGATCATCGCCGTCCGGAGGTGCATTGATCACGATGGCGCCGATGCCATGAGAGAAGATGCGTTTGGCAAGACGTTCGGTGGCTTGGCGAGTGGAGGGGACCTCGAGCCCGTTCAGGGTGAACCCGTTCGGGCCCACGTCGGCTCGCCACGGGTAACGCGGTGTCTTTGCCAGCATGGCGATGCAGCGACGGAAGATTTCGAGATGGCGCGGGTCCTCGTAGAGGGTGAAAGCCCTCCAGGCGGTGCCGAGGGCATCGACAAGCTGGAACTCATCGATCTCGGGCATCGGCGCGCCGGGATACCCCACCTTTGGGAGCTGGCGTTCGCTCGATGCGTCGCCCTGCCCTGTGGCAAGGACTACGTCGTTTGAGGGCACTGCGGTCTCCTTGTCCGCTGTGCGGGGTCTCACGTTCTCATCGGACGATTCGACGGGTACGTTGATGGAAATACGAAACTCCGAACCCGCCGGTGTCGGCCTCTAGCCGGACCATTGCCGGGGGCCGAGTCGCCGGGGTGGAAACAGCCCACCTCCGGGTGGATCAGGAGCCTTCATCGCCGGCATTACGTCGATGGGCCCGTTGGGTCGGTCTTCGGCAAAGGCGTCGCGGAAGCGTCTGAAATTGTCCCGGAGCTGGGCTTCCGAGAAGACGAACAGAGGCGATCCAAGACGCTCTAGCAGCGCAACGGTGTCGCACTCCTCAATGAACAGGCGGGCCGTCCCGGGGGTCGGGCGGTCGGGTGGATGAGGCGTCGTGCGTGCCATCGTGGTTCGCCCTCGCGGCCCGTGGGCATGCTATCGGGGGTGGGACCTGCTCTGCAGGCCGATCGGGTGGCGGCGGAGGCAAAAGGGCGGCGGGGACCGTCCATTTTCCACCGGGTGTAGGGCCGTATCGGCTTGGCCGACGGGCGTCCCGGAACTGAGGCGAGGGGCCCAGGGATGATCCAAGTATTACCCCGTCCCACTGATAATGTGGCCGGGGGTCAGGAGGTGATCAGGTTGAGCCTCAATCAAGAGAGTGCAGGCGGTGCCGGGCCGGGTGCCGAGGCGCTCGGCTGGCTCCGGCCGTTGCTGAGCGGCCTGCTCTCGGTGGTGCTTCCCGGCGCCGGGCAGTGGTTTGCCGGCCGGAGGCGCCGTGCCCTGTTCTTCCTCGGTCTGGCCGGCGCCGGCTACGGCGCCGTGCTCTGGCTGTCGACTCTCGACAAGTTTGATCTGCTCAGGCTGCTGGTGCGTCCTCACTGGCTGTGGACCCTGCTGGTGGGCAACCTTCTGGTCTTTTTGGTGCGGCTGGCCGCCGCCGGCGACGCCTATTGGCTGGAACGACGCCGCCGGCCTGCGTCGGGGCGCCGTATCTGGGCGGATATCGTCGCCGTCGCCCTGGGGATGGCGCTGCTGGCGGCGCCACACGCCTATGTTGCCGACCAAGCTGTGGCCGCCCTCGATCTGCATTCCATCTACGAAGGCCCGGTCTCGGCCGAGGAACACGCGGCGCGTCTGGAGGAAGCGGAAGCGGCGGGTGTCGATACGGGGCCCACGATCGAGACGACGACAACAACAACCACGATGGCGGCGCCGCTTCCCAACACCAGCAACAACTTCACCGAAGACGGCGACAGTTGGGATCCGGGCATGTTCTCCGAGACGACCATGATCAATCTTCCCGACATCCCGCTGGCCCAGCACCTGGGCAAGAGCCGTGTCACCATCCTGCTGGTCGGGGGCGATGCCGGGCCGGAGCGGTCCGGCCTGCGCACCGATGTCATGATCGTGGCCACCATCAACCTGGAGACCAACAAGGCGGTTCTGTTCAGCGTGTTCAGGCACCTGGTGGGATTCCCCTTGCCCTCGGGTTGGGATGACGCCTTCATCGAGCAGGCCTACAGGGTGGCGGTGGACGTGGCGGAACGGGAGGGGGAGGAGCGGCCGGATGAGGAGACCTACGAAGGCTGCAACTGCTACCCGTATCCCATCAACTGGCTGTGGAGTGAGACTCACAACTGGATCAACACGTTTCCCACGGCCCCCGACCCGGGGATGGAGGCGCTGAGCCAGACTCTGAGCATCGCCCTCGGGCTGGAGATCGACTACTACGTGCTGGTCAACATGGCCGGCTTTGTCGATCTCGTCGACGCCCTCGGCGGTATCGACATCTACGCCTGGGAGGTGATGGACGTCGAGTATTCGCCGGCTCGGCCGGGCGAAGATCCGGTGGCGGTCGTGATTCCCGAACCCGGCTATTACCACCTCAACGGCCACCAGGCCCTCGCCTATATGCGCAACCGCGAGGTCGGCCAGGATTCGGCCCGTATGCGGCGGGCGCGCTGCACTATTCGCAGCCTTGCCGCCCAGGCCGACATGGCCACTCTGATGACACGTTTCCCCAAGATCGTTGAGGCGCTCCGGAACAGCACCACCACCAACATGCCTCTCATCTACCTGCCCGATCTGATGGAGGCCCTCGCCTCGCTGGATGCCGAGGACATCGCCACCGTGGTGTTTGCCGAGGCGTACGGCACGGAGCTTGGTTATCAGTACAAGACGATCGTCGACCCGGAGCTGATGCAGGCCAAGGTGCGCAGCACTCTGGCCGCGGTGGAGGAAGGGGCTCCGGAGGGCGAATCGCTGGCAGCCGAGTGCGGATGAGGAAGGCGGCGGCGCTGCCGCTGCTGGCAGTGGCGTTCGCAGCCTGTAGCACGGCCGGGTCGGGCGTCATCGTCGAAGAGCAGCGTTTTGTGGCCGAGTTCAACTGCATCGACGTCTCCGACGGGCTGTCCGTGGAGCTGCGCGTCGACTCGACCACCGCCGGCGAAGTGATCGTGAGGTTCGACGACAACCTGCTCGACCACGTCCGCACCGAGGTAGAGGGACAGACACTTTTTGTCGATGCTGCCAAGAGTTTCAAGGTCGGCGGTGCTGGGCGCAGTGTCTCTGTTGTCGTCTCCGGGCTCACCGAGCTGAACGTCGGCAGCGGGGCGCAGGTTCACGGCGAGGGTGCCACAGTTGAGTTGCGCGTCGTCGCAACGGGGGGTGCCTCCGTCGACCTGCAGGGATTGGTGGTGGATCGTGCCGACGTCAGCGTCGATGGGGGCTCTGCCGTCGTCATAACCGCCATCGGCGAGATCACCGGCTGGGTGGGCGGCGGCTCTTCGGTCCGTGTGTTCGGCGATCCCCTTTTTGTTGATGTGCTGAGTGAGAGCGGGGCACTTTTTGAGCTGATGGACTAGCGGCGGGGCCACCACCCCATCACGTTACCGACCGCTCCTGCGCCCTCTGAAAAACCGCCGCCGCAGACGCACCCGGAGCGGCCAGGTTGCCGTAGCGGCAACCTGGCCGGTCACCGCCAATTCGGCGCAGTCGAGAGCGTCCTCCATGAGGGCATCGTGGAGGGTGCGAATCATCGGCCACTTGAGAAGGATGCGGCCGCGGGCCTCCGCATCGATGATGTGACGCAGGCGGCATCCGGCGACGGCCTCATCGACGATGAATTCATGGATGCCGGTAAGCCCGCGTGGGCCGCTGAAGCGGAAGCGGATCCGGCCCGGCTCGAGCTCTTCGACGTGATGGCGGATCGGTCCGTGCCCTCCGGCGGCGCCGACGGCCAGGGGACGATCGAGGAGCAGGGGGGGCCAGCGATCTTTGGGCCACAGCCGGTCCCGGCCGCTGCCCAGGCCGTCGAGCAGGGCTGCCACCTCGTCGACGGGCGCGGCCAGGCGTTGATGCAGGCTATGGATCCTCATGCCCTACTCCCGGGATTAGGACCCCCGGTGACCCTCCGGCCACCGGGGGCTCAGCTGAAGGGATTCCCCTTGCAGGGCCCCTCACTCCGCTGGCGCGACCTTACTCCTCGCGACCGGCGCTTGCGGCGGCGTTGACCCGCCGTTCAGGCGGGCCGGTAGGGCAGATAGGCCGGGTACCACATGGTCTGGCCGATCAGTCCTTCGATGTCGACGATGGGGTCGGCCACTCCGTCGGAAACCGCCTGTTCGGCAACGGCATGGGCCACCTCTTGTGACACGTCACGAACCGTCGACATCGGTGGGTACAAGGCGCCTTCGGCGAGAGACCGGTCGTCGAGTGAGCAGGCGAGGGCTTTTGCCGCGGCGAGGAACATGCCTTGGGTCACCTTGCGTGCTCGTGAGGCGAGAACGCCGAGCCCGATTCCGGGGAAGGCGAACACATTGTTGGCCTGGCCGATGCGGTGGCGCTTGCCCTGGTAGACCACGCTGGGGAATGGGCTGCCGGTGGCGACGAGGGCCCGGCCTCCGGACCATACGATTATGTCCGCAGGCACGGCCTCGGCGTTGGAGGTGGGGTTCGACATGGGCATGATGATGGGGGTCTCGGTATTGGCCGCCATGACTCTGATCACGGGCTCGGTGAACTGACAGGGCTTGCCGCATACGCCGATCAGCACACTGGGGCCGGCGTGTTTGATGACCTCCTCCAGCGGGATCTGATCTCCGCGTACCTTCCAGCGTTTCACCGCCTCTTTCTTGACGGCGAGGCGCTGCATGCGCTCGTCCACGTCCTTGTCTCCCTGCACCAGAAGCCCCTTGGCGTCGACGACAAAAATGTGTTCCTTGGCCTGCCTATTGCTGAGCCCCTCCTCGGCCATGGCGGCGACGAGAAGGTCGTAGATGCCGTTCCCGGCCGAGCCGCCGCCCACGATGACGTAGGTCTGCTCGGCGAGGGCTCTGCCGGTACGCTGGGATGCGGCAAGGAGTCCCCCCACCACCATGGCGGCGGTGCCCTCGATATCGTCGTTGAACGAGGGAACCACATCGCGGTACGTCTCCAGATTGCGGAACGAGGTTATGTTGGCAAAGTCTTCCCACTGAAGCAGGGCGTTGGGAAACACCTCCTTGACCGCATTCACGAACTCGTCGACAAGAGACCAGTACTCATCGCCCCGCAGACGCGGCTGGCGCCATCCCAAGTAGAGCGGATCCTCGAGCAGCTCGTTGTTGTTGGTTCCCACGTCGAGAGAGACCGGCACACACAGTGACGGGTGGATACCGGCGGCGACGGTGTACAGGGCCAGCTTCCCGATGGGGATGCCCATCCCGCCGGCCCCTTGGTCTCCGATACCGAGAATCCGCTCGTTGTCGGTGACAACGATGATCGCCGCCTCCAGGATGCCCCGGCTGCGCAGCACACGGGTGATCTGGCCCCGGTCGGCGGGGGTGATGTAGATGCCCCTGGCTTGGCGGAAGATGCGGCTCCAGTGGCGGCAGGCCTCGGCAACCACGGGGGTGTACACGACGGGCACGGTCTCCTCGAGGTTCTCGAGCAGGAAACGAAAGAAGAGCGTCTCGTTACGATCGTGCAGCGATGCCAGGTAGATGTGCCGCTCGATCTCGTTGGGCTTGCTGTCGTATTGGAGGCGGACCCGCTGCAGCTGTTCCTCTATGGTGCTTGTCTGTGCCGGGAGAAGCCCGCGCAGCTCCAGGGATTCGCGCTCGTCGGCGGTGAAGGCGCAGCCCTTGTTGAGCAAAGGCTCTTCAAGCAGCTGCCTGCCGCGCTCGGCCACCGGGAGATACATCTCGCCGGTGGCGGCATCTATAGATGCACGGAACTGCATCATCTCGGCCTTTCTCGGTGGGCACCGTCACCGTACGTCGGGTGTGCCGACATGTGATAGGGGCGTTGTGCCCGCGGTGCCGGGGCGAAAAGGCGCCGGCAGCGTCGGGTGTTCCCCCGGGGTGGGCCCGGCCGACGCTGCCTCAGAAGCCTTGGTCGCTGCCTAGCGAGATTTGACGGCCTCGGCTTGCACCAGGAGGCCAAACCCGGCCAGCAGCATCACCAGCGCGGCGATCCCAAGGGGGACCGCCGGGGTCGAAGTACTACCGGTGTAGGGCAGCTCCGGTTCCGTCGTGGTGGGGCCGCCCAGGGTTGTAGACGGGCCCTCGACCACGGTGGTGGTGGTCACGGACGTCGACGGGCCGCCGACCGTAGTGGTGGTCTGCGCGGGCACCGTCGTTGTGGTTCCCTCACATCCGGTGCAGACATCGGTCAGGTAGATCCAGCCGGTCCATTGCTGAGTGTTGGCTCCATGGGTCATCCCGATGAAGTCCTGCTCGGAGTAGGCCCGGAGACGGACTCTGTGCCCGGCGTAAGCCGATGCGTCGAGAGTCCCGCTGAACGCGTAGCCGTTGCCCGCATTGAACTCACCACGACCGATCTCGACCCAAGGATTGCTGAGCGCATCGACCTGGAGATCGATACGGATTGAATCGTCGATGGTGCTGTGAGGAGGACCGTCCTCATTCCAGGCAAACGAGGTCCAGCTGATCATCGGTACGCAGTCGTCGCTGCAGTACGCCGACGCGCTTATGTTGCCGGAAGTGGCGTGTGCCATCGGCGCCAACAGCATCGACATTCCGGCGGTCAGTGCCAGCACGAGTCCGAACACGATCAGCACTGACGCCGTTCTTGGACGGGCCACCTTGAACACCATGGTGGCACCCCCTTTTCCCTTCCTAGGCGGGTCGCTGAGGGCGACCCGCATCCGACTCCCTTTGTGTCAACAGAGAGTAGTGGCGGCGGCTCCGTGGTGGCAACCCGGTACACGGACTAATTCAGGGAAGACCAAAGTAACTACTCTCAGTAGTCGTTAGCTGCGGCTGCCGTTCGGTCTCAGGCAGTCGGGTTGGGTCTCTTGATCGAATCGAAGAATTCCTCTCGGGTCTTCTCATTCTCTAGGAAGGTGCCCATCAGGTACGACGTGCGCATGTGGGCGTTGGCCTTCTTGGCGCCGCGCATGGACATGCACAGGTGGGTGGCCTGGATGACAACTCCAACACCCTGAGGGCTGATGAGCTCCCAGATCAGCTCGGCGATCTGGCGCGTCATACGTTCCTGCACTTGAAGGCGTCGGGCAAATGCGTCAACAACCCGGGGGATTTTGGAGAGACCGACCACCTTGGCGCCGGGGACATAGCCGACGTGGGCGTGCCCGAAGATGGGGAGCAGGTGGTGCTCACACATGCTCCAGAAATCGATGTCACCCACGATCACCATCTCTGCGTAGTCGACGTCGAAAAGGGCATCGTTTAGCAGCGCCGTCGGGTCCGCGTTGTAGCCGGCCAGGATCTCGTCGTACATCCGGGCCACACGATCTGGGGTTCCGGTGAGCCCTTCACGGCTTGGATCCTCTCCGACGGCACGCAAGATGTGGGCCACCGCGTTGGCCACTTCGGCTTTGCAGTTCTTGGAGAGCACGGCCCCGTCCTCGAAGCCGTCCACCATCTCTTGGGGTATCAGTAGTTCCCGGGCCATCGCGCTCCTCATTGTGTGGCCTAGAGCCTGGCACACCCGCGCCTGGTACGCCTACCGCTGCAGGCTCCTCAGCACCTCGCTCAGGGCGGCGTGGAGACCGGCCACGGCCTGGGGCGGCCACTCCTCCGGTTCGGCCCGGAGGAAGGATGTGCGGTCCACCCGGTTGTCGAGGCAGGCCGCGGGCACGTGGAAGGTTCTCTCTACGGTTGTCACCGTCACCGTACCCGGTTGCTCGGAGTGGTCGAGCAGCCAGGCGAAATCATCACAGTCGTATTCGAGATACATCGTCTTTTCGGGGACGTGGTGGTGGAGTATGGAGGCGGCGCCGCCCGAGCGGGCCCTCTCTCGGTTACGGTGCCTGCTCTCTTCAGGTGTCACCCAGATGTAGAGGATGGCGGCCTGCTCCAGGATGTCAGGCCGCAGCAGGCTCAGCGAGTGGCGGTATCCCCGGGGGGCCAGCGTCTCGAAGTCGGCTCCCTCAGAACCACCGCGGGCGAATTCGAAAATGACGGTCGCATCAGGTGGGGGAGGAGCGATGACGCGGGTCTGAGCGAACGTGGTGGCCGGTTCCTCAAGCGCATCGATGAGCCGGGCCAGCACTTCGGGCTCAAACCGGAAGAGACCGGGAGGAGCACCCACCGCGGCACCGGCCGCCTCGATCCGGGCAAGTAGGTCGCGGGCACTGCAGCCGGGTGCCCGTGCCGTCCCGAGAGTGAGGAAATCCTCATTGAGTAGCTCGATCAGCATTCCCCAGAACCGCGGGTCGGCCGGAGGCACTTCGTCGGCGGCAAAGAACACGGGATCGGCTCCGAGGCGGCGCAACTCCTGCGACACCCGCTTCATGAAGAACACGTAGGGGAAGTCGTCGAGGAAGACCAACGGGCCCAGGCCCATGTCGGCGGCACGGACCTCGTCGTCGAGGTGGCTGAGGTAGCGGCATATCTCCGATTTGCCCGATGCCGGGAGGGCCAGGAGAAGCAGATTCGACAGCACGTGGAGCCTCCCGGTCGGCTAGCCGGGGAGGGCGGCGATCTCGGCGCCGGTCACGGTGTCGCGGGCATTGTCATGCAAAATGTTGTCTCCGATGTCGGGCTGGGCGCCTTCAGCGATTCCGATGCCGATGTCGTTGTTGTGGACCTCGTTTCCCTGGGCGCGGCCCCCCGCCGTGCCCACATAGGCGATGCCGATTCCCTCGACGTCGTCGCCGGGGCTGTTGTGGCCGCGGGTTTCATTGTTTTCAAGGAGCGGCGCCGCAGCCTCACCCACCTCGAATCCGTGGAGGCCGTTGTCGGCGGCCATGTTGTCGCGAGCCGTGCTGGTGGTGGTGCCGTAGAAGGCGAAGCCCGACATGGTGTTGTTGGATGCCGAGTTGCCTTCGAGCAGATGGGCGGCTTCGCCGCCGATGCCAAATCCATTGAGCTGATTGCGGCGTGAGTTGTTCCCGGTGAGGGTGGCCGCGGCATCGCCGAACAGGGAGAAGCCGTCTTGGCCGTTGTTCCGCGCCGTGTTGTCGGTGAGATCGGGATGAGCCAGCTCGCTAACGGCGAATCCGCTGAGACCGCTGCGGCGGGCGGCGTTGCCCTCGGCGACCCCGGTGGCCTGGCCGGTCCAGAGGTAGCCGACATCGGTGTTGTCGACGGCATCGTTCCCGATCAGGCCGGGGCAGGCATCGCCGCCGATGACGAACCCGTGGGAGCCGTTGGCCGATGCGGTATTGCTTTCTGCGGTGCCGGCGGATTGGTCCCACCAGGAGAACCCGGCTTGCTGATTCATGGACGCCGAGTTGCCCGTGAGCGAGGGAGCCGCCGCGTCTTCGACGGTGAAACCGTACTCGGTGTTGTTGTCCGCGGAGCTGTTGCTGGTGACCACTCGGCCGGTGCCGGCGAAGGCGAATCCGGAGCGAAGATTGTTGGCAGCTGTGTTGTTGTTAAGGGCGGGCCCGGCCGAATCGTTGACCCAGAAGCCGTGCTGGCCATTCTCGTGCGCACCGTTGCCGTTGGCGAGGCCTCCGCTGGTGCCGAACCAGGCGAAGCCGCTGAGGCCGTTGTTGACCGCCGTGCTTCTGGTGAGCCGGGCGTAGGCCTGCTCGACCATCTGAAATCCGTGGGCGCCGTTGCTCTCGGAGCGCGCCTGATCGACAACGGCGGTGGCTTCTCCTCTGATGAGGAATCCCGAGCCGCCGACGGCTTCGCCGTCCCATACGCCTCCGGTGGCGGCAACATCGGTCATGGTGACTGCGCCCTCGACGACCACTACGTGGGCCGGCTCGGTGCCTTCGTAGTGAAAAGTGATGCCGGTGATGTTCACGTTGCGGCTTCGAACGAGCACCACGTGGTCGGGCCCGGCACCAGTGACGAATGTGTCGGCGGAGCCGGCGCCGACGATGCTGAACAGGTCCAGGTCTTCGATGATCAGTGGTTCGCTGAGGAAGAACTCGCCGGGTCCCAGGGTGATGGTCGAACCGGGACCCGCATCCGCCAGTGCATCGCCAAGGCTGGAGTAGTCCCCGCTGCCATCCAGGGCGACGCTGATATCGATGGCAGGGGTGGTCGTTGCCGGAAAATCGGCCATCGTGGTGTCCGAAGGTGTCGCCAGGGAAGTCGTTGTGAGCGCGGTGCCGCCGCCGCTGCAGGCGGATGCCGCCAGCGACACGACGGCGCAGAGAAAAAGACCTCGGCTGTTGTGCATGATCACCATTGTGGGCCGCACCCGGCCCACAGGCAAGGTTCGGCGCCTGCAAGGCGCAGCTCCTGGGGCGGTTTCGGCGCCGTCGTCTAACCTGCCGCCGATGTTGCGACGAGTGGTGCTGCGGCTGTCCCTGCTCGTTCTTGGGGTGGGCGCGCTGCGCCTTGCCGTGGTTCCTGCCGAAGTGTGTCCGGCCGTCACCGTGGAGCAGGTACGGACGGCCGTGGACGAGGCTGTGGCCTGGATCGAACGCGGCATGGCATCCGATGGCCGCTACACCTACGGCTACAGCCGGGACGACGATGTGGTGAATCCCGGCTACAACGGCGCTCGCCACGCCGGTGTCACGATGTCCCTCTACCAGGTGGCGCTGCGTCACGATCCGGATGTGCTCGATATCGCCGACAGGGGCTTGGGCTACATGCTGGATCGTCTGGTTGCCGGTGACGGGTGGAGGGCATGGCAGTCTTCGGCCCCTGAGGTGCAGCTGGGGGACAACGGCCTATTCCTGGCGGCGCTGGCCCTCCGGCGTGAAGTTACCGGCGATACCCGGTACGACGGCCTGATGAGGGATGTGGGCCGGTTTGTCCTAGCCCTGCAGCAGCCCGACGGCCGCATGTACGGTGCCTGGCATGCCGGGGAGGGGCGTGAGATCGCCTTCTATGGGACGTACGCCACGGGCGAGGCGGCCTGGGCGCTTACTTTGCTCGACGAGGCGTTTCCCGGTGAGGGCTGGGGCCGGGCTGCCCTGCGGACGCTGGACTACATGGCAACGGACCGGCTCCGGGTGGAGGGAGGGCTGGCCCCGATACCCGACCACTGGGCGGCGTACACGCTCGAATCTCTGTCGGCCGAACTCCACCATGAGGGCACGATCGACTATGCCCGGCGGCTGGCCGGCTATTTCGGCATCCGGCTCCGGTTCGAATCGCAGCGGCAGGGAACCGGCATCAACCTGTGGCTGCGCTGGTACCCGGGGCCGCCGGCCGGCGTGGGCACGGCCGGAGAAGGTTTGGGCGCCCTGTGGCGCCTGTCGCGGGCCGAGCCCGAGCTCGCCGACCTGGGCGCCAACATGGAGGAGCGCCTGGTGTGCACGGCGGGCACAATGGTGTCCCGGCAGGCGACTGCCGAGGAGGCGCAAGCATATGGACGGCCCGACCTTGTGCAAGGAGCTTGGTTCTACCGGGAGTATTCACAGTTGGACGATGAGCAGCACGTGATCTCGGCGCTGTTGGCAGCACTGGAGATTCTCGAGAAGGAAACGCCATGACCGCCGCACTCCTTGTCTTGGCCTATGTGAGTGGGCTGAATCCTCCACGAACTCGCCTGGGCATGCCCGAGACGTCTCGCCAGAGAGCAGCGGCGCTGCCGCTAGGTGGTGGGTCGCTGCTGGCGCTGGGAGCCGTGGCCGGGCTCGCCTGGGTCTCCGGGCCGCTTCTGGAAACGCTCGAGATAACCCCGGAGACCTTCCGCATTGCCGCCGGCTTCACCTTGGCGCTCTGCGGCTTCTACGTTCTGACCCGGCCCCGTCCTCCCAAGGAGCCGGTGCCGGGCGGGTGGTGGCCGGCACTGTGGCCGGTCGCGTTCCCGCGGCTGCTCGGTCCGGAGTTCCTGGCGCTCTCCGTGACCACGGGCAGCCAGGAGGGCGTGGGGGCCACGGTGGTGGCAGCGGCCGTCTCGCTGGCCCTGCTGGGGCTGCTGGGATCGTTGCCACGGCGGGATATGACCGATCGGGTGCTTCTGCATTTGGGCCGGATGGTGGCCGTCGCGCTCCTTGCGGTGGCGGTGTGGCTGCTGATCGAGGGTATTCGAGATGTGTGATGGGTGATCCAGCCATCGGCGCAGCCGTTGCCGCCGCCCGGCTGGCCCAGGAGCAGTGGGGCCGGCGCTCCCTTGCGGATCGACAGCGGGCGATCGGAAGCCTGAAGCGCTCCCTCATCGCCTCTGCCGAACATGTCGTTGAGAGTGTGGTCGCGGAGACCGGCAAGAGCCCTTCCGATGTCATCACCGGCGAGCTGATGCCGGCGGCGATCCATGCCCGCTACCTGGCTCGGAACACGGCCAAGCACCTCAGGCTCCGACGAGTGTCGGCCTACCCGGCGCTGCACAAGCGCGCCTGGATTCGGTACGAGCCGTTGGGGGTGGCTGCGGTCATTTCGCCCTGGAATTTCCCCTTTTTCCTCTCCTTCCAGCCGACGATGACCGCCCTCGCCGCCGGCTGTGGAGTGGTGTTGAAGCCGTCGAGTACAACGCCTCGCTCGGGAGCCCTGGTTGCCGAGATCGCCGAAGCCGCCGGCTTGACCCCAGGGTTGATTGGAGTGGTTCAGGGTGGTGCTGATGCGGGGAAGGCACTCGTCGATGCCGACATCGACGTCATCGCCTTCACCGGCTCGTCCGAGGTGGGGCGGGAGATCGCGGCTCGGGCCGGTGAACGGCTCATTCCCACTCTCCTGGAATTGGGCGGCAAACACCCAATGATCGTGCTGGAGGACGCCAATCTGGTGCGGGCCGCTCGAGGGGCGGTGTGGGGGCGGTTCTTCAACGCCGGGCAGATGTGTGTCGCCGTGGAGAGGGTCTATGTGGTCGCCGCCGCCTACGACGCCTTCATCAGAGAGCTTGTCCGCGCCCTTGGCGACGTTGAGGGATCCGACGAACGGCGCCGGGGTATCGGGCCCCTCATTGGGCCGGGACAGATGGAAGTGGTCGAGCGGCATGTCGCTGATGCGGTTGCCGCCGGAGCCAGCGTGCTCTCCGGTGGGCGGCGCCGTGGGAAGCGGCACTATGAGCCCACGGTTCTCGTCGACGTCGATCATTCCATGCTGGTCATGACCGAGGAGACCTTTGGCCCGGTACTGCCGGTTATGCGGGTTGCCGATGAGGACGAGGCGGTTGCTCGCGCCAACGATTCGCCTTTTGGCCTGCACGCTTCGGTGTGGACCGGGGACACGGTGCGGGCGCGAAGGGTGGCGGCTCGAATCCGGGCGGGCACGGTTGCGGTCAACGACGGCCTGGTCAATTACGGCATGCCGGCGCTCCCATTCGGTGGTGTGGCCGCGTCTGGATGGGGTCGAACCGGCTCCTCCGACGGGCTGCGGGGGTTTTCATACGCCAAATCGGTGGCGGAGAGCCGGATCAGGCTTCGTCGCGAATATCAGTGGTTTCCACGACGCGGCGGCGAGAAGCGGCGCATGAGGCTCATGAAATTCCTGGCCGGCCGCTAGCGGCAGAACCAGCGCGTCGGGTATCCCGCGGCCTACGCTGTCCGGCCATGCCTCGGGATTTTGTTGTGCTGGTCGGTCCAATGGGGTCTGGAAAGACGACGGTGGGGCGGCTCGTCGCCGATCGGCTGGATCGGCGTTTTGTTGATTCCGATGCTGAGGTCGAAGAGCGTTTCGGGAAGAACGGACGTGGGCTTGCCGAAGAGCACGGGGTCGAATGGCTGCATCAGGTCGAGGCCGAGATCCTGCTCGCTGCCCTCGGTGGTCCCGGCACCGCGGTGGTGGCCGCGGCGGCCACCACCGCCGACCGGCCCGACCTGCTCCAGCGGCTGCAAGATCCCGGGGTGGCGCTGGTGGTGCTCGACGGCGACGCGGAGGTGCTGTGGCATCGGGCCGGTGGGGGAGACCACCGCCGCTCTCTCGACCTGGAGTCGGCGCGTCGGCTTGCCCGCCGCCGACGCGAGACGACGGCGCCGATCGCCGACATGGTCATCGATGTTGGCGGCTTGCCGCCGGAAGAGGTGGTCGATCGGCTGGTGGGCTTGGGCGCGGAGTGACCGCTCCGAGACCGGACGATTCCGGCGCGAGGAGGATGCTGCGGAGGATATCCTTTCGGCACTCCGCGGTCCGTCGACACGGCTGGAGGCGAGTGGAGCCTTTGAGAATCCGTCGACCAAGGTGAAGAAGCATGCCTGATGCCTCCGACCGTATCGAGGGACTGCTGGCCCGGTTGGATCTCGATGAGAAGATCTCGTTGCTCGCGGGGAGAGATCTCTGGCATACCGTGCCCGTCGAGCGGCTCGGTATCCCCGCTCTCAAGGTCACGGATGGGCCCAGCGGGGCCCGGGGCTCCGAGTGGAACCACGGCCCCAGCTCGGCCAGCTTTCCGGTGAGCGTGGCCCTCGCCTCCACCTGGGACACCGAGCTGGTGGCCCAGGTGGCCAAGGCGCTGGCCGCCGAAACCCGCTCCAAGGGTGCCTCCGTGCTGCTCGGCCCCACCGTGAATATCCAGCGCTATCCGCGGGCCGGGCGCAACTTCGAGTGTTTCTCCGAAGATCCCCATCTCAGCAGCCGCATGGCGGTGGCCTACATCGGGGCGATTCAGTCGGAGGGTGTCGGCGCCTGCATCAAACACTTCTTCTGCAACGACGCCGAGCAGGAACGTTTCACCATCAGCTCCGACGTCGACGAACGGTCGCTCCATGAGGTGTACCTGGCTCCATTCCGGGCTGCTGTGGCCGAGGCGGGGCCCTGGTCGCTCATGACCGCCTACAACCGCATCAACGGCATCTACGCCGCCGAGCACCCGTTTGTCGTCGATCTATTGAAGGGCGAGTGGGGTTTTGACGGTCTGGTCATGTCTGATTGGTGGGGAACCTACGGGGAAGTCACTCCAGCCGGTGGTCTCGACCTGGAGATGCCGGGCCCGGCGCGGTGGATGTCTTGTGAGCACGTCAGGGCTGCTCTTGAGAAGGGCTCTCTGTCGGCAGAGCAGCTCGATGACAAGGCGCGCCGGATGCTCCGCCTCCTGGATCGGGCCGGACTGCTGGAAGGTGAGGCCCCATCCGACGAGCATGCCGAGGACCGCCCCGAACACCGTGCCCTGGCGAGGAAGGTGGCCGCCGAGTCCATCGTTCTGCTCGAGAATCGCAACGGTCTTCTTCCGCTCGACCTGTCGGTCGGCAAGATTGTGGTGCTGGGCGAGTTCGCCGCGGCAACGCCGATCTCGGGAGGCGGCAGTGCCAGGGTCGAGCCGCATTACCAGGCCTCGGTGCTGGAGGGCATCATCTCAGGGGCCGGTGCGGGCACCCGGGTCTGCTACCGCCGTGGGTGTGTGGTACATCCGTATCCTCAGGCAATCGAAGCCGGCATCGTTGCCGCCCCGGATGGATCACCGGGTCTGCGCATCGAGTACTTCCACAACGGCGAGCTGGCCGGCGATCCCGCTCATACGTTCACCACGACACGGTCGCAGTTTCACTGGCCCAGCACTGGCGACCACCACCTGGTCTACGGCGACTGTTCTGTTCGTCTCTCCGGAACGCTGAAGACCGCCCGGGGTGGAGTGCACACCTTGGCCCTGCGCTGCCGCGGCGGGCACGGGCGCGTGGCGCTCGATGGCAAGGTGGTGCTCTTTGTAGAGCGGGATCCCGCCGCGGAGGTGGCAACCGTCGAGATCGGATTGCCCGCCGGCGAGTCTCACGAATTGGTGGTGGAATACTTCACCGTGGAGGGAACAGGCGGCAGGGAGCTGCAGGTGGGGTGCAGTCCGACCCCGGGGCCGGAGATGATCGAAGAGGCGGTGACTGTGGCCGGCTCGGCCGACGTGGTCGTGGTTGTTGTTGGGCTCGGACCGTTCTTCGAGTCGGAGGGTTTTGACCGTCCCGACCTGCGTCTTCCCGGCTCCCAGGAAGAGTTGATCACCGCAGTGACCGCAGCCAATCCCAACACGGTTGTTCTTGTCGCCTCCGGCTCCCCGGTGGAGATGCCCTGGGCAGGCGACGCCGCCGCGTTGGCCCAAATCTGGTACGGCGGCCAGGAGGTGGGCAACGCGGTGGCCGATGTTCTGTTCGGTGCCTGTGAGCCCGGTGGCAGGCTTCCCACCACCTTTTCGCTGGTTCTCGGAGAGGCGCCGGTAGCGCAGGTAGGGGTAGAGCGACCGGGCCACATCGACTACCACGATGGCGTTTTTGTCGGGTACCGGTTCTATGACCGTTCCGGTGTTGAGCCCCGCTACTGCTTCGGCCACGGCCTCTCCTACACGGGATTCGACTACCGCGACCTGGCAACCCAATGGGACGGGGACGCTTTGGAGGTGTCGGCAACCGTGGTGAACGTCGGCGACCGGCCGGGGTCCGACGTTGTGCAACTCTATGTGGCTCCGTTGTCACGGCGGGGCGACCATCCGGAACAGGAGCTAAAGGGCTTCTCCAAGGTCCGGCTCGGGCCAGGTGAAGCGACGAAGGTGCATTTCCGGCTGGAGAGGGAGGATCTCTCCTGGTTCGACCCGGGACGCGGCGGCTGGGTTCTTGATCCTGGGGAGGTGGAGGTCCGGGTGGGGCGTTCCTCCCGCGATCTTCGGCTCACCGGCCGGGTGGAGATACCCGAATCGGAGGCCTGAGGGCATTGCTGAGCGGGGGCGGGGGGAGCTGAGTGCAGCTGCGGCAAAACACACCGGTGCCGGAGTACAAGCAGATTGAGCTTGTCTCTCTCGGTCCCTTATGGCGGCTCGGGTTCGGGGGGGCAGGCGTCGTCCCCGTCCCGGTGACAGGGGTTCATTCTGGTGACCTCGACGGCCCCGGTGTAGTGCCAGGTCCACATCTCTTCGGTGGTGGTGCCGTCGGGATAGGTGATGTAGCGGTAGACGTCCACCGACCAGCCGGGCGAGCCCGCCGTCACCAGCGTCACCTCGGGATCCAGCGCGGCGTCGTACTCGGTGCGGCTCTGCGGGCTGGAGTAGTTGTAGCGGTTGGAGAGGCCCGCCTCCACCACAATCCCGCCGTTGTCTCCGTACACCTTGGCCGTGACCGAGGTGTCGGTATGTGACGTCATGATGATCACCGCGTGCTCGGTGTTGTTGCGGAAGGCCAGATCGGGTTCCGGATAGCCCAAGGTGGCCTCTCGCCCCTCCGGGTAGCGGGAGAAGTAGATGGAGTGGGGCGTATGGGAGACGTCTTCGAGACCGGCAAAAAAGAAGGCGTTGTAGAGCGTGGTGGTCCACTGGCTGGTCCCGCCCCCGATGTTGATGTCCAGGTCGCAGCACACCAGCTCTCCCTTCCAGATAGCTCCGGCGCGAACGTAGCCCTGGGCGACCGTGCGTAGTCCCACGTGCTCATTCAGCGACCAGGTCTCGCCGGGCATGACGAGAGCGCCTTCGGTGGCGTCGGCGATGAGCTGGATGTTGATGACGCGGTTCTCGCAGCAGTTGTGGTAGGTGGTGAACTCGCCGATGAGTTCTTTGATACCCAGCGCTTCGATGTCGGCGGTGGTGACCTCGGGATCGGCACCGGAGCGGTAGGGGATCTCGGCGGTGCGGGTAACCGACAGGACAGCCGTGGCCGCGGCGTCGTCGAGTGCCTCGGTGTCGAGCTCCAGTGCGGGGCTGCTGGGGAAGATCCTGACCACGTCGCGCAGGTCGTCGATATACAGCTCGGCATCCACCGGATCGGAGGCAATAGCATCTACGGCCGATCCGAGGTGGTCGAGAAGGATCTCTGCATCGAAGGTGTAGGAAAAGGTGGGTGTCGCCGAGCCGTCGTCGCGCTCAACGATGAGAGCCTCGGCAAGCGCGTCTGCAGGTATGGTCAGCTCGGTCCCCGTGCGACTGTCAACGAGACGAATATCGGTGGAGACGATCTGCTGCGCCTCGGCGATCGCGGCGTCGATGTCGGCATCGCTCAGGGGTGGGTCGAGCACCCGAAGCGGAAGATCGATCGGAGCCCGCTCCGGGTCGACCAGCCCAGCCTGCAAGAGCGCCAGCGCCTCATCGACATCTATGCCGGTGCCGACGGCCGGGTATTGGGGCAGCAACTCACCGTTCTCCACGCTCACGGCGCCCGGAAACGCGGGATCGCCGATTCCGTCGATCTCCCACCCGGCAACGATCTGCCGAAGTGCTGCCTCATCGAAGGTGAAGTGGAGCTGGGCCACCGAGTCGGTGCCGCCCAGGTGTTCCATCCACCAACCGAACTGAGTGCCCAGGTGGCCCCGCCGTCCCTGCTCGAAGGCGCCGGCGGCCACCGTCCACTCGTCCAGATCAAAGTCGATGGCGGCCGGATCGAGGGCAAACTCCTGGCCGGCTGCAGTCGCGGTTACCGGCACCGTGAGCAGCCTGTGTTCCAGATCGGTTAGCGCGTCGAGGACCTCGTCTTGGTGGAGCCCTCCCAGCTGAATGTCCCCGGCGACCACGCTGCCCAGCACCTCGCCGCCGTTGGTGACGCGGTCGAGGGCGAACACCACCCCAACCATGAGCATCATCGAGGTGATGATCAGAGCAATAACCAGAAGAGAGCGTGGGATTCTGAGCATGGGAGAAGCCGCAGCGATTCTAAGCGGTGCTCAGGGCTGTGGCGGTTCACCAGGTGGTACATTCGCCTGACGTGAGCATTCCAGGGCTATTCGAGTTCATCGATGTGAGCGTGGTGGACTCCGGGAGGCAGATACTCGACGGGGTGACGGCGCGTATCGATGATGGGGGGATCACCGCAGTGGTAGGCCCGTCCGGCGCCGGCAAGTCCACTCTTCTGCGTCTCTGCAATCGGCTGGAAGCGCCGTCCAGCGGCACGGTTCGCTATCGAGGCTCGGATGTGTCAACACTCGACCCCACGGGTCTGCGGCGCAGTGTGGGCCTGCTGGGGCAGCGGCCGGTTCCCTTTCCAGGCACGGTGAGGGACAACCTTCACGCGGCTGCTCCCGACGCGGCCGACAACATCTTGGCAGAGTGCCTCGATCGGGTGGACCTGTTGCCGTCGTTCCTCGACCGCGTCGCTGATGAACTCTCGGTGGGCGAACAGCAGCGTATGTGTTTGGGCCGGGCGCTGCTCACCGAACCGGAGACTCTACTGATGGACGAACCGACGGCGGCACTCGACCAGAAGTCCCGATCGGCCTTGGAGCAGCTTGCTCGGGCGCTGGTCAAGGACGGGGTGCCTCTTCTTTGGGTCAGCCACGATCTTGCCCAGGCCCGGCGAATGGGGGACAGAGTGCTGGTGCTGGTGTCGGGAAGGACTTGGGGTCCGGCCCCGCCCGACGCGCTCGAATCCGCTCCCGGCGAGTTCCGGGCCTTCTGGATGGGAAGCTCCTGATGTCGGGTCCGGTGGGCTGGATTGGGCTGGCCATCTCGGTGGCTCTTGTCCTGGTGGCGGCGGTGGTGTCGGCAGTGCGGCGCCTCGGCCTCGAGGTGAGCATTCTGTGGTCGTCGGCGCGGGCGCTTGCCCAGCTGCTTGTGGTCGGCGGCCTGCTGGTTCTCGTCATTGACCCGGAACGCCCCATCGTGTTGTCGTGGGTGTGGGTGGCGGCCATCGTTCTCATCGCCGCCGACACCGTGAGACGGCGGGTGCGGGAGGTGCCGGGGGCGTTTGCCGTCGCCCTTCTCGCATTTGGCATCGCGGCGCCGGTGACTTTGGGGGTTGTCTTCGGGTGCGGGGTGTTTCCTGTCGAGGGCAAAACGGTTGTGCCTCTGGGCGGGATGATGGTGGGCAATTCGATGACGGCGACCGTGCTGGTGGCCCGGCGCATCGTCGCCGAGATGGCCGACAAGCGGCTTGAGGTCGAGGCTCGCCTTGCACTGGGCTGGACGGCGCGGGCGGCTGCCCTTCCCTACTTGCGTGCTGCGGCGAGAGACGCTCTGGTGCCGCAGCTGGAGAGGACCAAGGCCATGGGCCTTGTGTTCCTGCCCGGAGCCATGACTGGACTCATCCTGGCCGGGGTCGATCCCGTCGACGCTGTGCTTGTGCAGGTCGTGGTTATGTATCTGATCTTGGCCTCGACGGCGACGACAACGACGGTGGTGGCGTGGGGTATCTCCCACCGTCTGTTCTCGCCCGACCAGCGCCTGAAACACTTGCCGCGCCTAGAGAACCGCCGCTAGGTCAGCGAGAGCCGATTTCCTCGAGGGTTCGATCGGCGTGGCCCTTGGCCTGGACGTCGCGCCACGCCTTCTCGACGAGCCCGTCGGGTCCGATGATGAACGTGGAGCGGATGAGTCCTTCGGATTCTTTGCCGTAGCGCCTTCTTGTTCCCCACACGCCGAAAGCGGAGGCAATCTTGTGGTTCGGGTCGGACAGCAGAGGGAAGGGGAGCGAGTGCTCGTGGCGGAAATCGCCGAGCAGCTCCGGCGGGTCCGGGCTGATTCCGACGATGTCATAGCCGGCGGCGAGGAATGTCTCGTGGCGATCCCGGAAGTCGCAGGCTTCAGTGGTGCAGCCGGGGGTGAAGGCCTTCGGATAGAAGAAAACCACGAGGTGCCGGCCGGTGAAATCGTCGAGTGACACGACGGTGCCGGCGTCGTCTTGTAGTACAAAACGCGGGGCTGGGTCTCCTGGGCTCAGCGTCATTGTCCCTCTCCAGAGATGCGGCTGGGGAGATTACCGGCGACCGTGCACTGTGCCGCGGTTGGTGGAATCACCCGCCGCGTCCTCTGCCTTGCGGGCTCGCAGCTGTCCGCAGGCAGCGTCGATGTTCTGGCCGCGGGTGTGGCGCAGAGTGACGTTGGCTCCGGCGGCCCGGACTTGGGCAACAAAAGAGCGGGCGGCGGGCATCGACGGCGCCCGCAGCGGGGAAAGTGGAGTGGGGTTGAGTGGTATGACGTTCACGTGGGCGCGCAGCTCGGCTGCAATTGCGGCCAGACCTCGGGCCTGCTCTCGGGTGTCGTTGACGCCTGCGATCAACGCCCATTCCAGCGACACCCTCCGTCTCTTGCTTTGGTGGAAAGCGGTGGCTGCAGCCACCAAATCGGCGATTGGGTAGCGCCGATTCAGGGGGACGAGACGGCTGCGCAGGTCATCGTCGGCGGCGTGGAGGCTGAGGGCCAGAGTCAGGGGCCAGGGCTCCTCGGCAAGGCGCAGCATTCCGGGAATGACGCCCACGGTGGACACCGTGATCGACCGGGCCGAGATGCCCATCTCCACGGTGAAACGGCGGATGGCCTCTCGCACCGAGTCATAGTTGGCCAGGGGCTCACCCATGCCCATAAACACCACGTTGGATAGACGGTCGGGACATCTCGGCAGGCCGACACTGCGCAGCCATGCTGAGGCGTAGGCCACTTGGGCGGTGATCTCACCTGCACTGAGGTGGCGCTCGAAGCCGAACTGGCCGGTTGCGCAGAACGCGCACGACATGGCGCACCCTGCCTGCGAGGAGATGCAAAGGGTCGTCCGGGAGGGGTAGTCGATCAGCACGGCCTCGATGGTGGCACCATCACCGGATCGAAACAGCCACTTGACCGTCTTGCCGCGGTCGGCGATCTGCTCCTCCTCGACGGCAAACGGCCACAACGTGGGCTCGATGTGGTCCCGCAGCGTCGCGGGCAGATTCGTCATGCCGGCGGCGTGGAGAACCGGGGTTTGATAGAGCCAGGCACGCAACTGGCGGACCCGAAAGGGCGGCTCTCCCGGCAGCAGCGACGCCAGATCCTCAGGCGGCGTCAGATACGGCAACGGGATTTTCAGTGCCCGGCCAGGCCGCCTGCCTGGGTGATCCAATCGCGGGCGCGTACCTCAGGGACCTCGGCAGCTGTGGCAACGTCCGCCGCGTCGGCAGTGGCCAGAGCGCCGAAGCTGGTGATTCCGGCGGCAGCGAGCCGAGCCCGGTATACGGGGCCGATGCCCTTGACGACGGTCAGGTCGTCCGGCGGTTCGGCGGCCGCCGTTTTTGCCCTGGGCCGTGGCGGCGGCGCAGGCGGGACTCTCACTGGTTCGACGGAACCAACGGGTTTGGGGGCGGCAAGGCGATCCTTGAGCACCCAGATGGCTACGGCGGCGGCGGCGACGGTAAGGATGCCTGCGAGAGATGAACGTTTCACGTGTCCTCCAGCGCCGATTGTACTGCCGGGTCCCCGTTGTTAGCCGTCGGGGCGGTGGATGCGCCGGTTTACTGCATCGAGCACGGCGCGCACTGTGGCCTCGCTGTCATCGCCGGTGCTGAGGGCCGAGCCGACGGCGACTTCTTCGCCGCGGGTTCCCGTGCTCACCACCACGGCGATGATCACCGTGCGCATGCCGACGCCGGGAGCCCCTATTGCGTCGAGGGCGAGGGGATCGCCGGCGATGATGGCCTCGCTGGCGCGAAGTGCAGCCTCACCCACCAGGCGGAGCCGGGCCGACGGGGCCGCCGGCCCGGATGCCGTTCCCACGTACTCTTCGTTGTGCCAGCGCAGGGTGACCGCCACAGTGGTACGGGTGCCTTCGGGTATCTCGTGAACACCGATGATGGCGGGGCGGTCTTCTTCGGCCCGTATGAGGTCGGGTCCAATCTGCACCACCGAGATAACCCGCCGATCGAGGTCGATGCCGAAGCGGGCCAGGGCCAGGGTCTGCACGTCGCGGACCACCTGTTTGGCCGCTTTGTCGGGAGCAGCGAGAACATGCACTTCGCGTACCCGGGAGCGGTCGCCGCTGACACGAACCGCGTTCACCGAGGGGAGACGAGTCAGTGTCTCCTCTAGCTCGCGGTAATCCATGCTCCGCCTCCACCGTGAGGTGCCCGCCACATAGCGTAGCCGGGGTGGCAACGATCTGTCACACAGCCAACTTCGCCCGGCACGTAGCGACAGAACCAGGTACTCTTTGCCAGTCGACCCCGTGTCGATTGGGTAGCACCGGGAGGTCGCGCATCGGTGAAGACCGACGCGCAACGTGCCGAAGAAGCACATGCGCGGGTGAACTCCTGGAAGGGGCCGCCCGGGTCACAGTACGGCCAACCTTCGACTCAGCGGAGCGGAAGAATGGCGCCGGATTAGCGCCGGCGTCGAATCCGTTGGAAGGGAAGCGGTAGGTGAGCCGGATGGTCGCATCTGCAGGAAAAGCGAGACCCGGGGCGCCTGTCGTTCTCCGCATGGACTGCTGGAGAATCGGATAGACGCCCGACCCGGGCGCCCGCTGCCCATATGGAGACAAGAGCACAACGTCGGACTGTGCTAGGGGTCGGCTTTGCCGGCGCCGGTGTTTGCGCGCTCGTCGGACTCTTCCTGGTTCAGGACCTTCCCGAACCGTTTTGGCTGTGGTCCCTATTTGCCGTCTTTTTTGTTGCCCTCGACTACTCCGCCGTGGAGGTCAACGACCGCCTTCTTGTGTCTTCGGCGGTCATGGTTGTGTTTGCCGGCGCGGTTGTCTTTGGGCGGGAGAGCGCCGTTCTCGCCGCGGTGCTCATGGTTGTGCCCTCGATCCTGCATCCTCAGGATCTGAAGCGGCGGCAATGGGCTCTGGCCTTGGCCAACTTCGGGCAGTTTGTGGTGTCGATGACACTTGCCATTGCCGTCTTCTCGCTTTTCCTGCCGGTCGGCGAGACCACACGCGGCGACCTGCCGCTGATCATCGCCGGTGCCGCCCTAGCCGCCATCGTCTACGACTGGCTGAGTTTTCGTATCGTTGCCATCGCTACCAGTGTCCTGTACCCGGAGCGCGAGGTACGGCCGTGGACGCAGCTACTGCCCAATCATCTTGCCCTTTCCGTGCTTGCCGTGCTGGGGGCCGGTCTTGGTGTGGCCTATCTGATCGTCGGCCCGGTGATCCTTCCGATTGGGGTGTTCGCCTTTGGTGTCGGGCAGATCGCCTTCGCCAGCTACGCCCAGCTGAGGGAAGCGCACGAGGCGACGATTCGTGGTGTGGTGAAGGCGGTGGAGGCGCTCGATCCCTATACCCGGGGCCACAGTGAGCGGGTAGCCTACTTCATAGACATCAGCGCTGCCGAACTCGATCTTGCCCCAGAGACCGTGCAGCGGCTGCGGTGGGCGGCTCTCATTCACGGCATGGGAAGGGTGGCGGTCCCCCCTTCGCTGCTGCACACCGAATCGCGGCTCACCGCAGATGAGAATGCCCGGGTCGAGCGCCATATGAGAGTGGTGGAGGAGCTGCTCTCCGACGTGCAGTTCCTGGCCCCCATGGTCGAGATCGTCACCGGAAGCCGTACGCTGGCGGAGCGTCCCGACGGTTCACTCGAGGAGAGGCTGTTTGCCGCCGCCGACCGATTCGACACGCTGACGACGGCCCGTTCGTACCGGGCTGCAGTCACCCAGGCTGAGGCCTTCGACGAGCTGCGGCAGCATGCGGATGAGTTTGGGTCCGAGGTCGTGGAAGCTCTCATCGGGGCCATTACCGGGCGCGGTGAGGTCTACGGGTCCCCCGACGAGGCCACCGCCGCCGAAGTGGAACGGCTGGTGAGAGATAGGGCAATGCGTGCCTAGCTGGACTCTTCTTCGGGTGACTCTGCTGGCGGGATTGCCCGCGGCGGGATTGGTTGCGGCGGCACTGTGGGGCGACCTGTTGGCGGTTCTTGCCGTTGGAGCTGCTTTTCTGGCGGGTCATGCCGCCGCTATGCCGAGCCGGGTGACGAGGGTGCAGCCGCTGAGTTCTGCAGTGGCGGTGGCGGCGACCTTGACACTGCGTTTCTCTATGGCGACGCTCGCTTGCGCCGGTGCAATCGGAATTCCCGCAGGCTGGTTGTTCATCCGCATTCGCCACGGCATTCGTTCAGCAGACGACCTGCTTCCCGCCCAGCTCGCCGGGCTGGGCGTGTTCATTGCGGTGGCTGGCGGCATACACGAGTGGATGCCGCACTCTCACGGTGCCGGATGGCCGCACCTCTCGATAGTGGTGGCGGCGAGCGTCGCCTGGTACCTGATGTCGGTGTTCGTGCGGGCGCTTTTGTCGGGCACACATCAGCGCCTGACCCGAAGGCTGGTGTTCTTTTCGGGGCTGGCCGACTGGCCGGCCCACTTTGTGCTGCTGGCTTCGGGAGCGATCTATGGTGTCACCGAGCCGGACGTGGGGTGGTGGGCCCTGCTTCTGGCGACGGTGCCCTACGGGTTTGCCCACGTCTCGCTGCGCCGCCTGGCGGCAACGGAGGAGACGTATCGGCAGACCATCCGGACCTTGGGCAGGATTCCCGAGGCCGCCGGGCTGACTCCGCCGGGCCATGGAGCTCGCGTGGCCGACGGCGCGGTCGCGGTGGCCGGTGAGCTTGGGTTGAGCCGCGGCGCCACGGAGCGCATCGAGTTTGCCGCTCACCTGCATGACATTGGGCGGGTTGTTCTGGCCGACCCGGCTGTGGCGGGCGGCGGGCACACCGACCGTGATGTGGCGCAGTGGAGCTCGGCCATCATCGCCGAGGCGCCGTATCTGGAGCCGGTGGCGTCGATCGTGAGCGAGACGCACCGGGGCTACCGTCGCCCGGGGGAAGTTCGTGACGAGGATCTGCCCGTTGCGGCACAGGTGGTGAGGGTGACGGCGGCTTACGACCTCGCCATCTCCGAGGGCATGGAGCCCGTGGATGCGCTCGAGGTTCTTCATCGTGGGGCCGCCTACGACTACGACCCGGTGATCGTGGCCGCGCTGCGCCGCGTGTTGCAGCGGCGCGGCGTAGCAGGCACCTAGCCTGGACCGGTATGCTCGCCGGACCAAGCCGGGAGATCCGTGCCGTGCCGGGCTACCGATATGCCGCCCCGAACCTCTAGGGAGCAAATGTTGGCCGAATGTGCTCCTGGGCCCTCAAGGTTGGGGGGTGGTTCGTGACCTGGGAAGCCTGGTTCACCCTCGGCGTGGTTGTGCTCACCATCGTGGCCGTGGCGCGCGAGATCACCGCGCCGTCGGTGCTCATCTTTGGCGCGACCGTGGTGCTGCTTGTGTCCGGAGTACTCGAGCCGGCGGAGGCATTCTCCGGCTTCAGCAATCCGGCTCCCATCACCGTTGCCGCCCTCTACGTCGTCGCTGCGGCCGTGGAGCGAACCGGCTTGTTGGGACCTCTGCTGGATCGAGTGCTGGGCAAGCCCCTCGGCGAACGGGCCGCTCTGGCTCGTGTGGCCTTGCCCTCGGCGGCGACTTCCGCATTCCTCAATAACACGCCGATCGTCGCCACCCTCGTGCCTGCGGTGTCGCGTTGGGCCGACAGGAATCGGCGCTCGGTCTCCGGGTTCCTCATGCCGTTGTCTTTTGCCGCGATCCTGGGCGGCATGGTCACCGTCATCGGCACTTCGACAAACGTGGTGATCTCCGGACTGCTGGAGGAGACGGGCAGGGATGCACTCGGGTTCTTCGAGATAGGGAAGGCCGGCCTTCCCATCGCCCTGGCCGGGCTCGCCGTTCTCCTGGTGCTGGCCCCGATCATGCTTCCGATACGACGGCCGGCACGACGCGATCTCGAAAGCGATATCCGCGAGTTTGTTGTCGACATGACGGTGGTGCCTGGGGGGTCAATCGACGGCGCCACCGTACGCGATGGTGGCTTGCGTCATCTCTCCGGCCTCTTCCTGGTGCAGATCGACCGTGGAGGCCAAGTGATCGCGCCGGTGTCGCCGAGTGTCGAGCTGCACGGCGGAGATCGCCTCCGGTTTGTCGGCAAGGCCGACGACGTGGCCGACCTCCACAACACAAAAGGACTTACTGCCGAGGCCGGGGACATGGAGGGTTTCGATACGGCACGTCTCGTCTTCTTTGAGGCGGTGGTGGGGTCGGCATCGCCACTGGTGGGGCGATCGCTTCGGGACGTTGGTTTCCGGGCCCGCTACCAGGCTGCGGTGGTGGCCATCCACCGGGCAGGACAGCGGGTGGAGGGCAAGCTCGGCGAGGTACGGCTTCGGGTCGGTGACACGCTGCTGCTGCTGGCCGGTTCCAGCTTTCTGCCGCGCTGGAGGGACCGCAGCGATTTCCTCGTGGTGTCCCGCCTGAGTGGAGTGGAGCCGGCCCGTTCCGAGAAAGCGATGTTCGCCGGGCTCATCACACTCGGCGTTGTTGTGGCGGCGGCTTCGGGGCTCGTCGGCATCCTCGAAGCTTCGCTGGTGGGAGCCCTTGCCATCTTTCTCACCGGAACGCTTACTGCGGGGGAGGTGCGCAACGCCATCGACCTGAACGTGCTGCTGGTGATCGGATCGGCGTTCGGCATCGGCGAGGCTGTGGCCAAACACGGCCTCGCCGACAAGATCGCCGAGATCATCGTGGATGGGTTTGCCCCCCTCAACGAGCGCGGGGTGCTTTTGGGCCTCGTGCTCGCCACGATCTTGCTGACGGAGCTGATCACCAACAATGCTGCCGCCATCCTCATGTTTCCCATCGCGGTGGCGGCTGCTGCCGGGCTCGGGGTCGAGCCGCGTGGCTTCATTGTGGCCGTCGCCTTGTCGGCATCGGCATCGTTCCTCACTCCTATCGGGTACCAGACCAACACGATGGTGTGGGGGCCCGGCGGCTACAAGTTCTCCGATTACGCACGACTCGGCCTGCCGCTGACCATCATCACGGTGGGTGGTCTGGTGGCGCTGACTCCGGTGTTCTGGCCGTTCTAGGATCTGTCTCCCACGGTTGAGAGCAGCTCTTCAATCCGATCCGCGGAGAGCTGGCCATACGCCACGACGGCGATGGTGCCGTCGCCGTCGATGAGGAAAGTGACGGGCAGCCCGAGTATCGGGTAGGCGTCACCTACTTCGCCGGAATCATCCGCGCCCAGGGGGTACATCACACCGATCGTCTCGGCAAACGCCCGAGCCGCCTCTCTCGTGTCGTCGACGGCGATTCCCAGGAAGAACACGTTTGGATGCTCACCGGCTGCAGAGTCGATGTCCGGCATCTCGTCCCTGCAGGGATCGCACCACGATGCCCACAGATTCAGTAGCACGGGGCGGCCGTCGTCGGCTAGATGCTTGTTCAGGCTGAACTCGGTGCCGTCGAAGAGGGTGACGCTGAAGTCGGGGGCCAGGGCAACTTCAGGGTCCGGCTCAGGAGGAGCACCCTGCGTCGTGGCGCTTCCGGAATCCGGATCGGTGGTTGCTGTCGTCGTCGTGTCGTGGCCGACGCTGAGCACAATCACCACAGTGACGATCACGACCAGCAGCAGGGCTGCCGCCAGGAGAAACCAGAGGCAGGTGTGGTCGTGCCTCTTCTCGTCGTTCATCGGCGGAACGGTATCAGTGGGCCGTCCCTGTTCGCCTTCTACCGGCCGGCTTCGGCCTTGTGCTCGGCGGCCATGCTCAGCAGAACCGAGTGGAGTATGCCCCCGCGGCGCAGGTACTCGACCTCGACGGGCGTCTCCACCTGGGCGATGGCATCGAAGGAGACCTCGGTGCCGTCATCTCTGGTGACACGCACCGGCACGGGCTGGCGAGGCTCCAGGGTTTTGTCGAGGAGAATGTCGTAGCTCTCGCTGCCATCGAGTCCGAGGCCATCGGCGCTCAGGGCGGGGGGGAAGGTCAAGGGCAGCACTCCCATCATCACAAGGTTCGATCGGTGGATTCGCTCAAAGGAGTCGGCGAGCACAACTCTCACTCCCAGCAGGAAGGCTCCTTTGGCCGCCCAATCGCGTGACGAGCCCATGCCGTAGTCCTTGCCGGCGAGCACCATCAGGGGAATGCCGGCTGCGGCGTACGAGAGGCTTGCTTCGTAGACCGTCTTCACCTTGCCGTCGGTGAAATCGGTGGTGAAACCTCCTTCGGAGCCCGGCGCCAACTCATTGCGGATGCGAGTGTTGGCGAACGTGCCGCGAGTCATCACGAGGTCGTTGCCGCGGCGTGATCCGTACGAGTTGAACATCGACGGCTCGATCCCCCTGGAGATGAGCCACCGGCCCGCCGGAGTGCCGGGGGGAATGAACCCGGCCGGGCTGATGTGATCGGTGGTGACCGAGTCCCCCAGCTTGAGAAGAACACGGGCCTCCTTGATGGGGGCCAACAGATCGGGCTCTTTATCCAGATCCAAAAAGAACGGTGGCTCATGTATGTACGTGCTCTCCGGGTCCCAGGCGTAGAGGTCGCCGGCGGGCACATCGACGTCTTTCCACTGCTGCCGGCCCGTAAAGAGCTCGGTGTACTGCTCGGTGAACTGATCTCTGGAGACGAAGGCGCCGACGATGGCGTCGATCTCGAGTTGGCTGGGCCATATGTCCCGCAGGAACACTTCGGCGCCATCGGAGTCGATGCCGAGCGGCTCGGTGGTCAGGTCGATGGCGACTGAACCGGCAATGGCGTAAGCAACCACAAGCGGCGGCGAGGCCAGGTAGTTGGCGCGCACATCGGGTGATATGCGGCCCTCGAAGTTGCGGTTGCCCGAGAGTACCGAGGCCACAACCAGCGAGTGATCGTTGATGGCCCCGGAGACCGGCTCCGGCAAGGGGCCCGAGTTCCCGATGCAGGTGGTGCAGCCGTAGCCGACGACGTGGAAGCCCAGGGCCTCGAGATCGTCCAGGAGGCCCGATTCGGTGAGGTAGCGGGTCACCACCGTCGAACCGGGGGCGAGGGAGGTCTTCACCCAGGGCTTGCGGGTTAGGCCTCGTTCTCGGGCCTTGCGGGCCAAGAGTCCTGCCCCGACCATGACGTCGGGATTCGAGGTGTTGGTGCATGAGGTAATGGCGGCGATAACGACGCTGCCGTGATCGAGTTCAAAGTGCTCTCCGTCCAGCTCGACCGGTGTGGGCGCCGGCGGGGGCGAGCCGAAGGAATCGTCCAGATGACGCTCCCAATCGGCCTTCATGGCATCGAGATCGATGCGGTCCTGGGGCCGGCGAGGACCGGCGAGAGAGGGGCGCACCGATCCCATGTCGAGCTCGATGGTTGAGCCGTACCTGATGCCGCGGGCATCGTCCTTCCATAAGCCCTGCAGCCGGCTGTAGATCTCTACGGTCTCGACGAGGCGCTCATCGCGTCCGGTGAGCCGCAGGTAGCGGAGCGTCTGTTCGTCGATGGGGAAGAACCCGACCGTTGCGCCGTACTCGGGGCACATGTTGGCGATGGTGGCCCGGTTGGCCACCGGCATCTCGGTGAGCCCGGGTCCAAAGAACTCGACGAACTTGCCGACAACACCGTGTCGGCGCAGCTGCTGAGTGACGGTCAGCACCAGGTCGGTGGCGGTGGCTCCCTCGGCAAGCCGGCCGGTGAGGCGGAACCCGACAACCTCGGGAAGGAGCATGGAAATGGGCCGGCCCACCAAGGCCGCCTCGGCCTCGATACCGCCGACACCCCAGCCCAGCACACCCAGGCCATTGATCATCGTGGTGTGCGAGTCGGCGCCGACAACGCTGTCGGGGAAGAGCATGCCGTCACGGTCCGTGACCACCTGGGCCAGATGCTCGAGGTTCACCTGATGCACTATGCCGGTGGCCGGGGGCACCACCTGCAGGTTGTCGAAGGCGGATTGCCCCCATTTGAGGAACTCGTAGCGCTCCCGGTTGCGGGTGAACTCATTCTCGCTGTTGATGGCCAAGGCCTGTGCCGAATTGAAGGCATCGACCTGGACCGAGTGGTCCACGACGAGGTCGGCGGGAATGCGGGGATTGATCTGCTTGGCTGCGGCCTTGTCGCCGGTCATACGGACCAAGGCCGAGCGCATGGCGGCGAGGTCGACCAGAGCAGGCACACCGGTGAGATCTTGGAGAACAACCCGGCTGGGCACAAAGGAGATCTCGGCGGGTACGACGCAGGCGGCGTCATAGGAAAGGGCGGCAACAACATCTGCACAGCTGACGGCGACACCGTCGCAGTTGCGGGCTGCCGCCTCGAGCAGCACCCGGATCGAGTAGGGGAGCCGGTCCAGGTCCGCCTGATCGGCAAAGGTGTCCAGGCGGTAGACGGCGCGTCGGCCCAGCGGGGTATTGATCTCCTGGCGGGCAACAGCAGGGTCTTCGATCATGTGAGGGCTCCTGGAGGCCGGGCTGGAGCATACCGGCGCCGGAGAGCCACCAGCATGCCGGCGGGAGGGCTAGATCTCGGTGACGCAGCTGTCGTCGGGTCCGCTGCGGGGGTTGAAGACGGCGCCGTCGGCAGCGTCCACCGCGTCGAGCAGGCCCTTGATGATGCCCTGGTCGAGGCGGCACACGATCTCGGGGTGATCGGCGGCCGTCTGGTGGAAAGGACAGTCCCTTGTCACCAGGCGGCCCTCAATGTCTTTGACGCCGGCTCCGATTCCGGTGAGGGCCCGCACCACCGCGCCCATGGTGTCGGAGTAGCCGTTGTCACCGGGCATACCTACGGCAGCAGCGACCTCACGGCCGTACTTGCGGCCGACATCCTCGGCCACTTGGGGGGCACGCTCTGGGGAGAGGCGCTCGACCACCTGCACGAGAAGCTCGGAAAGGAGGTCGTAGCGGCGAATCGGGTAGGCGACGCTGATCTCCTTTCTGGTGGCGGTGTACCCCTTGGCCGGGCGTCCCACCTTGCGCGGCTGATCACCGGGCGGCTGTGAGGTTTCTGCCTGGAGGTACCCATCCTCCGCCAGGCGGTCGAGGTGGTGGCGAGCCACGTTCGGGTGAATGTCGAATGCCTTGGCGATGTGGGCCGCGGTCATGGGCTGGGCCGATTCGCGCACGGTTATGTAGATGCCGCGCCGGGTACCGTCGCCGAGCGTGGAGGCAAGGTCGCCGAGCGTCTGCCCGAAATCGTGCTGCTCCATACCGCCGGGAGGGTAGAGCGACCTGCGTCGCTATAGTCCGAATCCCGCCCTCTTAAGGAGCTTCGTGGCCGATCAAGCTGCCATCCTCGCCGTCTTGGAGGCTTTGCCGCACCCCGATCTGCGCCGCACACTTGGCGAGCTGGGTCTCATCCGCTCTGTCGAGGTAGCCGCAGATGGCACGCAAAGAATCTCCGTCGCGTCGCCGGGCATCGATCCCGAGCCGATGATTCGTGCCGTTCGCACCGCCGTCTCCAAAGGCGCCGAGGCGGCCATAGACGTCGTACAGATGGGCATGGACGAGCAGTCGGAACTCGTGGAGAAGCTCCGCAGTGGTCGGCCGAACCGGCCAGGTGGCAAAGGATCATCCACCAGGGTCCTCACCGTTGCATCGGGCAAAGGGGGAGTGGGCAAATCGTCGGTGACGGTGAACCTGGCGGTCTCTATGGCCAAAGCCGGGCACGACGTCGCCGTTGTCGACGCCGATGTTTGGGGGTTCTCGGTACCGCGCATGCTAGGAGTGGACGGTTCACCAGCGGCTCTGGGCGGGGAGGAGCAGGGATTGATCGTGCCGGCCCGGGCCCACGGGGTCAGGGTTATCTCGATGGGCTTTTTTGTTGGTCCGGACCAGGCGGTCATCTGGAGAGGCCCGTTGCTCCACAAGGCTCTGGAGCAATTCCTCGACGATGTCTTCTGGGACGAGCCCGATTTCCTGCTTGTTGACCTTCCCCCGGGCACCGGAGATATCGCCATCTCACTGGCGCAGTTCCTGCCCTCCGCGGAAGTGGTCATCGTCACCACGCCGCAGCCGACGGCACAGCAAGTGGCGAGGCGGGCCGCCCTTATGGCGCGGCAGGTGGAGCAGGAGGTCACCGGGGTAGTCGAGAACATGTCTTGGTTCACCGGGGACGATGGTGTCCGCTACGAGCTGTTCGGCTCGGGCGGCGGGGCGGCACTGGCCAATGAGCTTGGTGTGCCGCTGCTCGGTCAGATACCGCTTGTGCCCGCGCTCCGCGAGGGTGCAGACCGCGGCGAGCCGGCTGTGATGACGGCGCCCGACTCGGAGGCGGCGCAGGTGTTCGATACCATCGCCGCTCGAATTGTGGAATCCCGGCCCCGGGTGCGCCGGCCCCCGGAGCTGGTCATCGAGTAGGAGGTACAGAGGGTGCGGGTGAAGATCGGCATGAGTTTCGTGCCGCGAGAGCTCGACCTGGAGGTCGAAGACGGCGAAGAGGTCATTTCCGCATTCGAGGCAGCGCTCGCCGAATCCAAGCAAGTGTTGTGGATCACCGAGCTGGATGGGAGACGATACGGCCTGGTCGTCGACAAGATCGTGTTCTGCGAGGTGGAGCCGGATCGAGACAAACGGATCGGGTTCGGCAGAGAATGAGTTCGGGGCCCGCAGGTGCGGGCCCCGAAACATTGGCGGACACGGTCAATCAGCTGGCACGACGGCGACGCTCTGCGAGCCAGCGCTTGCGCAACCGGCGACGCTCATCCTCGGCGTACCCACCCCAGACCCCGGCCTCCTGATTGGTGGCCAGGGCGTAGTTGAGGCACTCCTCACGGACCGAACAATCGATGCAGATCGTCTTGGCAATCTCGATCTGGTCGATGGCCGGTCCCGTAGTGCCGATCGGGAAGAACAGGTTCGGCTCGGAATCACGACAGGCGGCGATTTCGCGCCAATCGGTGATCGTCAGCATATTTCCGTTGTCTCACTCTCATATCAGGCTTGCGAATGTGAACGTATTCACAAGCAGTCCGTGAAAAGATAGGCTCTGCTACTGGGCGGGTCAAGTGGTTTCTGCAGGCCGGAGGACGCCGGGTCTTTCCGGCTCGATCGGCACCGTTGTACTCTCTGCTCGATGTCGATACATGAAGAACTGAATGCCGAGCTGGAAGATGCCCAGCGCCAGCACGACAGACGTCGTATGGATGTGATTCGGCAGGTGAAGACCGAGGTCTCGGTGGCGCGTGCCGAACCCGGTTTCAAGGGCGAGATCGACGATGATCTCTACGTGCGCGTCATCGGCGCGTTCGTCAAGAAGATGGAGAAGGCGCGCCAGGAGTTCGACGAGCTCGGGGAACCGGGCCGGGCGCACTCCACAAAGCTCGCTTTCGAGATCGATTACCTGGCGCGCTGGCTGCCCGAGGCCTTGACCGACGAAGAGACCCGGGTGCTCGTGCGTGCCGCCATCGCCGAGCTCGCCGCCAGCGACCCGAAGATGGCTGGCCGGGTCACCGGCCATGTAATGAAATCCGGCACTGAAGGCCTCGACGGCGCCGTGGTGGCCCGCATCGTGCGCGAGGAACTTGGGGCCGACTGACAGCGGGGCCGTTCCAGGTGGTCCGCATGCGCCTTTGCCGGTTCGTTCCATACCGGGCTGACGTTCGTTTGGAGCCGTCGGAGGCGGTTCGGCTAGCGTTTACGGACCCGTCCGGAGAGCACTTCGTGGCAGCCGAGACCGAAGCCCCCTTGCTGCCGCCGCCCCAGGAGGCGCCGGCTCTGGAGCGGCGCGCCCTTGTGGTGCTGGTTTCGGCAACGGTGCTGCTGATCGTCTTCGAGTACTGGGGCATCGCCGGGGTGTTCGAGGATTCGTGGCTGCACCGGCGGGTTGCCGATGCCCTCGGCGACGATTATGCCCAGTACTACAACCTGCTGCCCTACCAGTACTGGGGGATCTCGTCGGTCCTTTTCAGGGTTCTGGTGCCGCTCCTCATCATCCTGGCCCTGCGCGAGTCACCGCGGGACTGGGGTTACCGGATCAAAGGGCAGTGGCGCCATATCCGCCCCTACGTCGTGTTCTACGCGGTGATGGTGCCGATTCTGTTGTGGGTCTCCGCCTTCCCGTCGTTCCAGGCCAAGTACCCCTTCTACGCGGGTGCGGTGGCCGGGGGCTGGCACTACTGGGGGTTCGAGCTCTTTTACGGGCTCCAGTTTCTCGGCGTCGAGGCCTTCTTCCGCGGCTTCCTGCTCTTCGGGCTCTTTCCCCGCCTCGGCTACTACGCCATCCCGGTCATGGTGGTGCCCTACGTGATGATCCATTTCGGAAAACCCGCTCCCGAGACGTTTGCCGCCATCGTGGCCGGTTTCCTGCTCGGCTATCTGGCGTTGCGTTCGCGCTCGTTCCTCTGGGGCGCCGCCCTGCACTGGTCGGTGGCCATGACCATGGACCTGTTCGCCATAGGCCACGAGATCGGGTTCGGGAAGATGGTGCGGGCGGTGTTTTGAGAAGAGTCCAGGATCCAGAGTTCAGAGTCGCGCTGGACCGATGCGGAATTCTGGATTCCTTCTCTCCCGCGCCCTCGGCAGGATTCGAACCTGCGCACCCGGCTCCGGAGGCCGGTGCTCTATCCCCTGAGCTACGAGGGCCGCCGTTGATTGTATCAAGGCCATCTCGCCTGGCCCTGGGGCTACGATGCGGCGCCGAAGATGTTTCCTGAGACTCTCTACCAAGCGGTGGACACGGCGCTGGCGGCGGCAGCTGCTGCAGGCGACCTGTCCGACCTGGGCCGGATCGACTTCGTGGTCGAGCGGCCCCGAGATCGGAGCTACGGCGACTGGGCCGCCAACACTGCTCTTTTGGCGGCAAAACCGGCGCAGATGGCGCCGCGCCAAGTGGCCGAGATCATCGTGCGCCACCTGCCCGAGATCCCGTACCTGGAAGCCGTCGATGTGGCCGGGCCCGGCTTTGTGAACTTCACCCTGGGTCGCAGCTGGTACCTGGAGGTGCTGCGCCGCGCCGCCGCAGGAGGCCCCAATCACGTCTCGGGCGAAGCTGGACCGGCCGAGCGCATCCAGGTGGAGTTCGTGTCGTCGAACCCCAACGGACCGCTGCACATCGGGCACGGCCGGGGGGGGGTCTACGGCGACGTGCTGTGTCGCCTGCTCGCCTACGCCGGGCACGAAGTCGAGCGGGAGTACTACTACAACGACGCCGGGGTGCAAATGGACCGGTATGCGGCCAGCCTCGCGGCCAAATACCTGCAGGCGCTCGGGCGTGAGGCAACCATGCCCGAAGACGGGTACCAGGGCCGCTACATCGAAGAGTGGGCCAGCGAGCTGGCCGCCGAGGTGGGGGAGAATCTTGCCGACTTGCCTGAGGAGCAGCGGCGCGATGAGATCCGCGCCTGGGGCCTGCAGCGGGCGATGCGAGACATCGAGGAGACGCTGGAGCTGGCCCACATCCCCTTCGACACCTGGGTGAGCGAGACCGAGCTGCATCGTAAGGGTGAGGTCGAGGCTGCGCTGAAGCTGATCGACAAACGAGGGCACGTGTATCGCCATGACGGGGCGGTGTGGTTTCGTACTACCGAGTTCGGCGACGAAGTGGACCGGGTTCTGGTCAAATCCGACGGCAGCTACACCTACCTGGCTCCCGACGTGGCCTATCACCTCGACAAATTCGGGCGCGGTTTCGACCGGCTCATCAACGTGTGGGGCGCCGACCACCATGGCTACATTGCTCGGCTCAAGGCCGCAGTGGCCGCCTTGGGATTTGATCCCGATCGTCTCGAGATCGTCATCACCCAGATGGTGAACCTGTTCCGGGCCGGTGAACCGGCACGCATGTCGATGCGAGCGGGCGAGTTCATCACGATGCGCGACATCATCGAAGAGGTCGGCGCCGACGCCGCCCGTTACTTCCTGGCTGCGGTGAGCCCCGACACCACCATCAACTTCGATCTCGAAGAGGCGAAACGCCAGAGCATGGACAACCCGGTTTATTACCTGCAGTACGCCCACGCCCGCATGTGCAGCCTCGAAGGTTTTGCCGTTGAGCAGGGGGTGGTCCGGAGAGAGCTTGATGTGGTCGACCTGGAGCTGCTGACCGATCCCGCCGAGATCGAGGTCCTCAAACAGGCCGACCGCCTCCGTGAGGTGGTGGCCGACGCGGCGTTGCATCGGGCGCCTCACCGCATCGCCGCCTACGGCCAGGAGGTGGCCACGGCGTTCCACCGCTTCTACACCGACTGCCGCATCGTGACCGACGATCCGGAGCTGACCCAGGCCCGTCTCTGGCTGGTGGAAGCGGCCAAGAGCGTGATCCTCGCCGTGCTCGGCATCCTGGGCCTCTCGGCCCCGGAGCGTATGTAGCCGAGGCGGCTACCGGCGGTGGCGCCGGGCTCTGGGACGAGATGCGATTGGGGGCCCGGCCCGGCCCGGTAGCATCGGCGCAGGAGGAGTGATGGCAATCGGAATTGGGTTGCTCGGCGCAGGCACGGTCGGCGGCACGGTGGTTCGCCGTCTCACTCAAGAGGACAACGCCGTGGCCGCCAAGACCGGGCTCGAACTCGAGGTGCGGCGGGTGGCGGTGCGGTCGCTCTCCAAGAAGCGCGACTTCAGCGTGCCCAAAGGAGTCTTGACCGATCGGCCCGAGGAGGTGGTCGGTGATCCGGCCATCGATCTGGTCGTCGAGCTGATGGGAGGCCGGCACCCGGCAGGGGATCTCGTGCTGGCCGCCCTGGAGGCCGGAAAGCCGGTGGTGACCGCCAACAAAGAGCTGATCGCCGCCGATGGCCCGGCTCTTTTTGCCGCAGCCGCGCGCTCCGGCGTGCCGCTGCTGTTCGAAGCCGCCGTCGGCGGGGGCATTCCCATCATCCGCCCTCTTGCCGAGACCCTTGCCGGCGAGCCGGTGGGCAAGGTGATGGGGATCGTCAACGGCACCACCAACTACATACTCACCAAAATGTCCGAGGCCGGTCAGAGCTACCAGGACGCGCTCGGTGAAGCCCAGGCACTCGGCTACGCCGAGCCCGATCCCACCGACGACGTCTCCGGCGCCGACGCGGCCTCGAAGGCATCGATACTCGGCAGCCTCGCCTTTGGCACCTGGGTGGGGCCGGAAAACGTGTACCGGGAAGGCATCGAAGATTTTGATGTTGTGGATCTTCGTCATGCCACCGATCTCGGCTACGCGGTCAAGCTGCTCGCCATCGCCGAACGCAGCGAAGGCGGGGTGAGCGCCCGGGTGCACCCGGCCCTGGTGCCCGTCGGCCACCCGCTGGCGTCGATTCGGGGTGCCACCAATGCCATCTTCATCGAGGGACCCTCGGTGGGGGAGCTGTTGTTCTCAGGCCCCGGCGCCGGGGCCGAGCCCACCGCAACGGCAGTGCTCGGCGACGTCATCGACGCGGCCCGTGAGCTTCTTTCCGGCTCGCAGGTGGCGCCGAGAATCCGTTTTGCCCCGGGTTCCGTGGTGAATTTTGCCGAGGTGCCGACCAGCTGGTACCTCCGGCTCGAGGTGACCGATCAGCCCGGCGTGCTGGCCCAGATCGCCACAGTGTTTGGCGATGCCGGGGTCAGCATCAAGTCGGTCTGGCAGGAGGGCCGTGGCGACTGGGCCACTCTCCTGCTGATCACACATGCCGCCGCCGAGCGGCAGCAGCGCGCCGCCGCGGCCACGCTGGAACAACTGGACGTGGTTCGAGAGGTGGCGGCCGCGATCCGGGTGGAGAGCGAGGAAGAGTGAACGCCTGGCCCGGGCTTATCGAGGCGTACCGAGACCGTCTTCCCGTGAGCGATACCACCCCGGTGATCACGCTGCTGGAGGGCAACACCCCCCTGATACCGGCGCCGAGGCTCTCCGAACGTGTGGGCCGGGAAGTGCTCCTCAAGTACGACGGGGTCAATCCCACGGGATCCTTCAAGGATCGGGGCATGACTCTGGCCGTCTCCAAGGCGCTGGAGGAAGGGGCGCGAGCGGTGGCATGTGCCTCGACCGGCAACACCTCGGCTGCGGCTGCCGCCTATGCTGCTCGAGCCGGCCTGGAGTGCATTGTGGTGCTGCCCGCCGGCGCCGTCGCCCTGGGCAAGCTGGCCCAGGCGATACGCCACGGCGCCCGGGTGGTAGCCGTCGGGGGGGCCTTCGATGCCGCTCTCGAAGTGATTCGCAAATTCACCGCCGACTACGACGCTGTGCTGGTGAACTCGCTCAATCCGTACCGCATCGATGGCCAGCAGACCGCGGCCTGGGAGATCGTCGACGTTTTGGGCGGCCCGCCCGCGGTGCACGCGCTGCCCGTCGGCAATGCCGGCAACATCACCGCCTACTGGAAGGGTTACCAGGCCGTGGGGGCGCGGCCCCGCATGTGGGGTTTTCAAGCCGAGGGCGCCGCTCCCATCGTGCGCGGCGAGCCGGTGCTGGACCCGGAGACCATCGCCACCGCGATTCGTATCGGCTCTCCGGCCTCGTGGGACGGGGCGGTGGCGGCGCGTGACGAATCGGAAGGCATCATCGAGGCGGTCAGCGACGAGCAGATCCTTGCCGCCTACCGGTTCCTGGCCGAAGAGGAAGGTGTCTTCGCCGAGCCAGCCTCTGCGGCATCGGTGGCCGGCGTTGTCGCCTTCGCCGAGCGCCTGCCCCCAGGGAACGTGGTGTGCACGCTCACCGGGCACGGCCTCAAGGATCCAGAGACGGCTCTCCTTGGCTTTCCCGATGTCGAGGTCATCGAGGCATCGATTGCCGCTCTGGCTGCCTGGCTCGGCTGGTAGAGGCGCCGATTGATAACATCGCCCGGCATGACCACGGCCGATGATCACAGGTTCTCCATCGGTGGACGCCTTGAGCGCTGGGAGTGGTGGGGCTTGGGCCTCGTCCTGGTGGCGTTCCTTCTGGTCGCCACGCTCATCGTGCGTTTCGGTGCTCCCCTGGGCTGGGACGAGTCGGTGTATGCGCTCCGCGCCCAAGCCTTCCACGAAGGCGTTCCCGCGGGCAACTACTGGCAGAGCTACCGGGCTCCCGGCCTGCCCTGGGTGGCCCATCTGTTCTGGATCAACGGCCCCACGGTGCCGTACCTGCGAATGGTGGTCGTCGGGTTCGGCCTCCTGCTCGTGCTCTCAACCTGGGCTCTGGCCCGGCGCCTCTTCGGCCGGCGGGCCGGCGTCATCGCCGCCGGTGGTCTGGCCCTGACTCCGGCTCTGCTGGGCGCGACGACTCAGTTCTGGCCCGATGTGCCCGGTGCCGCGGTTGGCTTCACCGCTCTCGCCGTGTTTGTGTTCGCCACCCACGGGCGGCGGGCGTCGTGGTGGGTGCTGACGGTGCCGGTGCTGGTGATTTCGGCCACCTTCCTACGCTTCGGAGCGATCCTGCCGATGTTTGTGGGTTTTGTCGGCATCGCCATATGGCGCCGCCGAACCATTCTCCGCAGCTTGCTGCCCGTTGGCATTGCCGGCGTGCTGAGCTTCTCCGGGGTGGCTGCGGTTCTGTTTTTGCCTTGGCTCACCGGCTCCGATGTATCGCCATTCTCGGCAAGGGTGTCTCGGATCCGATCCTGGTTTCAGGGCTTCGCCGATTATCTGGGCGAGAGCAGGGACCTCATTGGATCGGCGGCGATCGTCATCGCCGTCATCGGAATCGTTGTCGCCATTCTCTGGGCGCGGCGCGGGGACATTGATGCCGGCGCCTTTTTCACCTCGGCCGGCATCGGGCTCGTCATGTTTCTCGTCATCGCCACCGTGCTGCACGGTGAGGTTCGCTATCTGTCGCCGGTACTGCCCTGGTTGTGGGTTGCCGCGGCCCCGGGTTTGGCTCTTGCCGCCGAAGCCTTACCGCCGCTGGGCCGCCCTGCAGTGGCGGTGGCGCTTGTTCTTGTGCTGGTGGCCGGGGGCACCGATTTCGGGCGTGAACGCAACCGCGACGACAACAAGGCGCTTTCGGTGATGCGCCGCGCTGCCCTGCAGATATCAGAGGATGCCGGGGGCCGGGATTGCCTGGTGATGACCAATCGGGTGGCACAGGTGAGCTGGTATTCGGGCTGCAGTACCCGGGGGTTCAACACCAGCGACCTGGTTCTGCCCGAACCTGGGGACGACGTCGTGTACATGCTTCTTGTCGAAGCCGACCGCCGGCAGCCGGAAGGCGATCTGCGCGAGGCCTACATCGCCGAGGCCGAAGACCTGCTCTTTGTGCTCAAGCAGGGCTGGAGAGACGCCGAGGTCTATCTCGTATACGAGCCGATAGGCTCCGGATAGGGGCAGCGGCCGCGCCGCAACTCCGGCCGGGTATCGGAATTTGGCGACGCGCCTTGGCTCTCGTCGCCGAACGTTCTACAATCACCGCCGGGTCTTCGACCCCACGTTTCCCGACAAGCGCCGGCCTCCGTCGCGTGCATGCGCCGGCTCGACGGGTACAGCAGCTCCCGGTTCATGGAGGCACTATGAGACTGTTCCTCGACACGGCCCACTTGGCCGACATCCAGACCGCTCACGACTGGGGCGTGCTGGACGGGATTACCACCAATCCCTCGCTCGCCGCCAAAGAGGGCCTTGCCTTCAACGACCTCGTCAGAGCGATAGCCGACATCACTCCCGGACCGGTGTCGGCCGAGGTCGTGGCCGAGGGCCGCGATGAGATGGTGGCCCAGGCACAGGAACTCGTGAAGATCGCCGACAACGTGGTCATCAAGGTGCCTCTCACCCGGGAGGGAGTCGCCGCCGGAGCCAAGCTGACCGAGATGGGCATTCCCATCAACGTGACCCTCGTCTTCTCACCGGCCCAGGCGCTGCTTGCCGCCAACATCGGCGCCACCTTCGTGTCTCCATTCCTGGGAAGGATTGATGACGTCGGCGGCGACGGGCTCGCATTGCTGAGCGAGATCGTCGACATCTACGCCGTTCAGGGATACGCCACCGAGGTGCTGGCGGCGAGCCTCAGACATCCCCAGCACGTTGTCGATGCGGCGAAGATCGGCGCCGATGTCTCCACCATGCCGTTCGCCGTCATGGAGAAGTTGTTCAATCACCCGCTCACCGATATTGGGGTCGAGCGGTTCAATCAGGACTGGGAGGTCTACCAGCAAACGCTGCAGAAGTAGGCCACCGAAAGGACCATATGACGAGCAGATCCAAGCTCCAGGAGAAGAACCTCGACGAGCTGCGCGCCATTGCCGCCGGGCTCGACGTGGCGGACCACGGGAAGTTGCAGAAGTCGAAACTCATCGCAGCCATTCTCGACGCCGACGGGTTTGATGCGAGCGCCGAGCCGGAACAGGTCGAGCTGCCCGCCATCGAAGAGGTGCGCTCAGGCGACGGCGAGGCCGGGAAGGTCAAAGCCGATACCGCCGACGCCGACTCGGGTGATCCCGAGAAGGCGGAGGCCGAAACTCGGACCACAAAGGCCCCGCCCAGGTCTCAGCAGCAGGCCCGGGATTACGGCGGCGACGCCCAGGCGAGGAAGCGCCGTCGCCGCAGCGGCGGTGGCGGGCCGCGCGAGTACGACGAGTCGGAACTCGAGGTGCGTGAGGGCATCCTCGACATCCTTCCCGAATCGTATGGATTCCTCAGGGTCACCGGCTATCTCCCCGGGGAGAAGGACGTGTACGTCTCGGCCAGCCAGATCCGCAAGTTCGGGCTGCGCAAGGGCGACGTGGTCAGCGGCCCCATCCGTCCACCGCGGTCCCAGGAGAAGTTCCCCGCCCTCACCCGCATCCTGAGTGTGAACAACGCGGATGCGGAGGAGATGCGCAAGCGCCCCAAGTTTGGTGATCTCACCCCGCTTTTCCCCGATGAGCGGCTCCACCTCGAGGTTGACGGGCAGCCCAATCACGTTTTGGCTCGTATCGTTGATCTGATTGCGCCCATCGGCAAGGGCCAGCGTGGCCTTATCGTGTCGCCGCCCAAGGCGGGCAAGACCACGGTGCTCAAGGAGATTGCCAACTCCATCTCCAACAACAATCCGGAGTGCAAGCTCATCGTGGTGCTCGTCGACGAGCGCCCCGAAGAGGTCACCGACATGCAGCGCTCGGTGAAAGGTGAGGTGGTCTACTCAACGTTTGATCGTCCTGCAGAGGAGCACACTCAGGTTGCCGAGCTTGCCCTGGAGCGGGCCAAGCGCCTCGTCGAGATGGGAACCGATGTTGTGATCTTGCTCGACTCGATCACTCGTCTGGCCCGTGCCTATAACCTGGCCACCCCGGCCAGCGGCCGCATCCTGTCCGGCGGTGTGGACTCCACCGCCCTGTACCCGCCGAAGCGTTTTTTCGGCGCGGCGCGCAACATCGAAGAAGGGGGCAGCTGCACCATTTTGGGCACAGCCCTCGTCGAGACCGGCTCGCGTATGGATGAGGTTATCTTCGAGGAGTTCAAGGGCACCGGGAACATGGAGTTGCGGCTCGACCGCAAGCTTGCCGACAAGCGTGTCTATCCGGCCATCGACATCGAGGCGTCGGGGACCCGCAAGGAAGAACTGCTCTTTGAGCCCAACGAGCTGGTGCAGGTGTGGAAGCTCCGCCGGGTGCTTCTGGCGCTTGCAGAACCGGCGGCGGGTCTCGAACTCCTCATTGACCGGCTCAGGAAGACCAAGTCGAATTCAGAGTTCCTCGCCGACGTGGCCAAGTCGGGTACCGGAACGACGTAGGATCACGGGCCGCAGAGGAGATTGTGTGAAAAAGGGCATCCATCCTGAGTACCGGGAAGTCGTGTTTGTCGATACGGCGTCGGACTTCAAGTTCCTGACCCGATCCACCATCGAGACCGACGAGACCATCGACTGGGAGGACGGCAACACCTACCCGATGGCGCGTGTCGAGATATCGAGTGCCAGTCATCCGTTCTACACCGGGAAGCAGATCCTCGTCGACTCCGGAGGTCGGGTGGAGCGATTCCGCCGCCGCTACGGGCGGACGTCGTTCACTCGCGAGGGCGACGAAGGAGCAGCCGAGGCCGACTCCAACACGGAGGCATAGGTGAGCCGCCCCCCGGGCGCGACCGTCGGCGGGCAAGCCGTAATTGAGGGTGTGATGATGCGCGCCCCCAGTAGGTGGTCGGTGGCGGTGCGGCGACCCGACGGCGTAATCGAGGCGGTCTCGCATGAGCTGCCCCGTCTTTCGGCTCGTTCCCGTTGGGCCAAGGTGCCGTTTGTGCGCGGCGTGCTCGTTCTCGCCGAGTCGCTGAATCTTGGTCTTCGCGCCCTGTCGTGGTCGGCTGGCAAGGCAGGTATGGAGGATGGCGAGGAGATCACACGTCGGCAGATGGCGTTTTCTCTCGTAATGGCGCTTGTGCTTCTCGTCGCCATCTTCATGGTCCTGCCGCTTCTCGTCGCCAAGGGCGCCGAGAAGCTCCTCGGCGAATCCTCGATCCTCTTCAACGTTGTCGACGGCCTCGTCCGCATTGCCATCTTTGTCGGATACATCTGGGCCATCGGCCGCTCCGCCGAGATCCGCAGGGTGTTCGAGTTCCACGGTGCCGAGCATCAGACGATCCACGCCTACGAGGCCGGCGATCCGCTAACCGTTGATGCCATCGAGGTCTACAGCCCGAGGCACCCGCGCTGTGGCACCAACTTTCTGCTCCTCGTCGTGCTCATCGCTCTGATTCTGTTCACCATGCTCGGCCGGCCGGCGTGGCCCTGGCTCATCACCAGCCGGATTCTCGGGATCCCGATCATCGCCGGGCTGGCCTATGAGGTGCTGAAAGCGGCAGCCGATAGGCGCTGGATGCATTTGGCGTCACGTCCCGGGATGTGGCTGCAACGGTTGACCACCCGCTCGCCTTCGGACGATCAGATAGAGGTCGCCGTGACCGCTCTGCTCGCCGCCCTCAATGAGGAGGAGCGCAAGGATGTGGCCCAGCGGGGCCCGGTGGCGGCTGCTGCTCTCGAGGCGGAGTACCACTGATGGATGCGCAGATGCTGGCTCGGCTCGAGGAGGTCGAATTGGCGCTGGCCGAGGCCGAGGAGCAGCTGGCGGACCCCGCCGCACTCGAAGACCAGGCGAGGTACACCGAGATTGCCAGGCACCACGCCGAGATGAGGCCGGTAGTGGCTGCTTTTGCCGCCTGCCGGGAGGCGGAGAAGGAATCTGAGGACGCAGCCGAGCTCGCCTCCGAGGAGAGCGACCCGGCAGTCAGAGAGGAGTTGGAGGCACTTGCCGCCGAGCGGGCCGCCGATGCGAAGGAGCTTGAGCACCGGCTTCGTCTGATGCTGGTTCCCCGGGATCCCAACGACGACAAGGACGTGATCGTTGAGGTTCGGGCGGCTGCGGGCGGCGACGAGGCCGCCATATGGGCTGGCGACCTGTTCCGCATGTATGAACGGTATGCCGAACGCCGCAGCTGGGAGATCGAGTCCATCTCTTCGTCCATTTCGGAGGTGGGTGGATTCAAGGAGGTCACTTTTGCCGTGAAGGGCAAGGGGGCGTACTCGCGTCTCAAGTTTGAGGCGGGGTCGCATCGGGTACAGCGGGTGCCCAAGACGGAGTCCCAGGGGCGGGTGCACACGTCGATCGCCACCGTGGCCGTGCTTCCCGAAGCCAAGGATGTGGAGATCGAGATCAACGACCACGACATCGATGTGGATGTCTTCCGCTCCACCGGCCCCGGCGGGCAATCGGTCAATACCACCGACTCGGCGGTCCGTATCACTCACCGCCCCACCGGGCTGGTGGTCACCTGCCAGGACGAGAAGAGCCAGCTGCAGAACAAGCTGAAGGCAATGCGGGTGCTGAGGGCTCGTCTGTACCAACTGGAGCTGGAGCGCCAGATGGCCGAGGTGGCGGAGAACCGCCGTTCCCAGGTGGGGAGCGGCGAGCGCGCCGAGAAGATCCGTACCTACAACTTCAAGGAGAATCGGGTCACCGATCACCGCATCGGCCTCACCATCAAGCGGTTGCCCGAGATCCTCGACGGGGACCTGGACAATCTGGTCGATGCGCTGACCGTCGACGATGAGGCCCGCCGTCTCAGCGGTTGAGCGTTAGAGCCCTTCCACCTCCACCGGCTCGATGTCGCCGGCTGGCTCGAATCCAAACACCTGGGCGTAGAAAGAGAACTCGGCCTCCAGGGCTCGAATCCAGTTCTCTGCCTTGCGGAAGCCGTGGCCCTCTCCCTCAAAGGTGATGTAAGCCACCGGAACGCCGTTGCCGCGCAGCGTGTCTGCCATGATCTCTGCTTGCTCCGGCGGCACGACACGGTCGTCCAGCCCCTGGAGGAGAATGACCGGGCAGCTAATTCCGTCGGCGTGATGCAGGGGGGAGCGATCCCGGTAGAGATCCTCCTGTTCCGGGTAGGGGCCGATGAGCCAGTCCAGGTAGCGCGACTCGAACTTGTGAGTATCGCGGGCCAGCAGCGCCGGATCGGCGACACCGAAGTAGCTGGCTCCGGCAGCAAAGGTGTCGGTGAACGCCAATGCACCGAGTGTGGTGTAACCGCCGGCGCTGCCTCCCCGAATAGCGAGACGCTTGGGATCGGCCCGGCCGGTGTCGACCAGGTGTCGGGCCGCCAGCTCGCAGTCGCGGATATCGACGATGCCCCAGCGGAGATGGAGCCGTTCCCAGTAAGAGCGCCCGTAGCCGGTTGACCCTCCATAGTCGACATCGACAACACCGAGGCCGCGGCTCGTCCAGAACTGCATGTAGAGGGACAGGGCGAGGGTCGTTGCCGAGGTGGGCCCTCCATGATTGAACACGACAAGAGGAGGGAGTTCGTCTTTGGGGCCGGTGTATCCCGGGTTTGTTGGTGGGTAGTAGTAGGCATGGGCGCTGGCGTCGGGAGTGCTGAAGACGATGTGCTCGGGAGTTGAAAAGAAGGCAGAGTCGATCTCGGCGTGCGCCGGGGTGTGGAGCACCTCGATCTTGCCGCTGCCGGCGTGAATTCGGGTCAGGGCAGGTATTTGGTCGGGTGCCCCGGCGATGACGTACACGTTCTCACCAGCCGCGGCGAATGTGTGCGCCAGTGATGAACCCGGGGATGGCAAATCGGCGCTGGTGCCGTCGGGATGGTGTATGGCCAGGCGGGCTCCCGCCGCCGAGCGGTAGGCGACGGCGAGCGATCCGTCACCGGTGAAGGCGAAGCAGCGTCGGCGGAACGTCCACTGAGGCAGCCCGGCGTCGGCCTCGGTGGGCGCAACCGGCACCGTCGGCCCTTCGCCGTAGCGGTAGAGGTTCCACCATCCGGTGCGGTCCGAAGCGAAGTACAGCTTCCCGTCGGGCGACCATTCCGGCTGGAACACGGACTCTTCTGCGCCGCCGGCGACGAGTTTGGGCTCGGCGATACTGCCGTCGGCCCTCATTGCGGCGATCCACAGGTGGGTGCCGTTCCAGGGCATGTTGGGGTGATCCCAGGTGAGCCAGGCGAGGGTGCGGCCGTCGGGGGAGAGAGTCGGTGATGCAAAAAAGTCGTGGCCGGAGGTGATGACCTCAGGCGCGGCCGAGCCATCACGCGGCAGGAGCACGAGCTCGTTTGAGGGTTCTGCATCGGCCCTGTGGCGCTCCCGCACGCAGACGACGACACCGTTGCCAAAACACAAGTCGGCGTAGCGGTCGCCGGCGGCGATTGCGGGTTCTGGTGTGATTGGCCGCGGTTCCTCTCCGGGGCGCTGGCGGTAGATGCGCTGGTCGGCGAAGTTGATGAAGAAGGTCTCGCCGTTGTCGACGGCGTAAGCCCCGCCGCCGTACTCGTGCACCCGGCTGCGAGCGTCGAACCCGGGCGGAGTCACGTCCTCGGGTGTGGTTTCGCCGGAACGGAGGCGAACGACGACGCTGCGGCCCTCCTCTTGGGGACGGCTTTCCACCCAATACACATCGTCGGCTTCGACCTCGATGCTGTCATCGAACCGGACGCCGCTGCTGGCGACCAGATCTGTGGTGATCGGCGACTCCCACGAGCCGAAGGGTGCGGTGTTCACCATGGGTCCTCCCGTCTTGGTTGCCCACGCTAGCGATTCATTCTCTCCGGTCTCTGCGAACATGATCGGGTGCCGATTCCTCGCCACGAGATGGAGCGTCTGATGCAGGCGGTGACCGGCCGGCCTCGGGCCCGGCTGGCCCTAGATCGACGGCTGGGCGAAGAGGAGCAGCGACGCCTGGGGGAGATGGTGGCGCGGAGGCTGGCCGGAGAGCCACTCCAGTATCTCGAAGGGACAGTCGCGTTTGGCCCGATCGAGATACACGTAGATGCGAGGGCGCTCATCCCCCGTCCCGAGACCGAACAGGTCTGGGAGACGGCAGTATCCGTCCTGCAGCAGGCGGGAGTCGGAACGCCGATTGTCGACCTCGGGAGCGGCTCGGGGGTGCTGGCGCTGGCGCTCAAGCACACCTTCCCATCCGCCTCGGTGTACGGCACGGACGCCAGCGAAGAGGCATTGGCGCTGGCAAGGGAGAACGCCGCAGCCGGCGGCCTCCAGGTCGAGTTTTTGCACGGTGATCTGTTTGATCCGCTGCCAGGCGATCTGCAAGGACACGTTGAGCTGGTGGTGTGCAATCCCCCGTACGTGTCCGAGGCCGAGTTCGAACGGCTCCCCCTTGAGATCCGTGATCACGAGCCCGTGCAGGCTCTCGTCGCCGGTCCCGACGGCACCGAAATGCTGGCCCGAATTGCCGAAGAGGCGCACCCCTGGCTTGCGGTCGGGGGGTGGCTGGTGTGTGAGATTGGAGAGCAGCAGGGTGGTGCCGTGCTCGATCTCTTCGGCGCCTATCAGCGTGAGGTGCAAAAGGACCTGGCGGGCAAGGAGCGGATTCTGGTGGCGCGGAGGAGCGCGTGACGGTTGTGGGCAGATCCCCGAGCGGAGGATACGGAATATGGGATGCAGCAGGCTGCCGCATGTCGGAGGCGCATTCTGCCCAGTGCATTCTGCATTCTTGGAGGATCACCGATGAACCCTGAACTGCAAGCTGCCCTCGACGCCCTCTCCTCCGGACTCCTCGTCGGTGTTCCCACCGAGACGGTCTACGGCATTGCCGCCGATCCCTTCTCCGCAGAGGCCGTCGATGGTCTCTTTTGCCTCAAGGGGCGGCCCGAGGACCGTCCGCTCCCCATCCTGGCCGCCGATGCCAAGGCTGTAGCCGGCGTGGCCCGATTCGATGAACGGGCGTACGAGGCGGCGGAGCGGTACTGGCCGGGCCCGCTTACGCTGGTGCTCCCCCGGGCGCCGGGTCTTCCCTCTTGGCTGGGTGATCTCGAGCGGGGCTCCATAGGGGTGCGGGTTCCCGATCACGCGGTGGCGCTGTCGCTGCTTGCCACCGCCGGGCCGCTGGCCGTGACGAGCGCCAATCGAAGTGGTGGCGAGCCGGCGGTCGACGATGCCGGGGCCCGGGCGACCCTCGGTGACGAGATCGCCGTGTACTTGGCCGGAGGCGGGTCGGGGTGGGCCCCATCCACGGTTGTTGACCTCACCGGTCCCATCGCCCGGGTGCTGCGCCCGGGGCCGGTCGCCTGGTCGGCAGGTTGATCGAGTAGAGAGCGTTGCCGGGCCTCGCTCGGCGTTGTGGTCTCCACCTTTATGGTGGCCGGGCCGGGAGAGCGGCGCGCTACGCTGGGCCAACCCTCCAGGAGGAACGGCAAGTCATGACCGACATGCGCTCTTTGTCCCAGGTTGATCCCGAGATGGCCGCCCTTGTGGCAAAGGACGTCGAGCGGGAGCGCACCCACGTGCAGCTCATCGCCTCGGAGAACTTCGTGTCACGCGCCGTCATGCAGGCGAGCGGATCCGTGTTCACCAATAAGTACTCGGAGGGTCTCCCCGGCCGCCGCTACTACGAGGGCTGTGCCGTCGTCGATGAGATGGAGAACCTGGCCAGGGAGAGGGCAAAGGCGCTGTTCGGTGCAGAGCACGCCAACGTGCAGGCTCACAGCGGGGCCCAGGCCAACATGGGCATGTACTTTGCGTTGCTCGAGCCGGGTGACAAGGTGCTCGGCATGCGGCTGGATCAGGGGGGTCACCTCACCCATGGATCCCCGGTGAATTTCTCGGGCATCCTCTTCGAGTTTGTCGCTTACGGGGTCGATCCGGACAGCGAGCGGGTCGACATGGATGAGGTCAGGCGGGTTGCTCTGCAGGAGAAACCGAAGCTGATCGTTGCCGGGTACACGGCGTACTCGCGGCTGCTGGATTGGGCTGCCTTCCGCGAGATCGCCGACGAGGTCGGGGCCACACTTGTCGTTGATGCCGCCCACATCATCGGGCTAATCGCCGGTGGCGCCCACCCCAATCCGGTGTCGCATGCCCACATCGTGACCGCGACGACCCACAAAGCGCTGCGTGGGCCGCGCGGCGGTTTTATCCTTTGTAGGGAATCCTTCGCCAAGGTGATCGACCGGGGCATCTTCCCGAATGCGCAGGGCGGGCCCCTCAACAACCACATCGCAGCCAAGGCGGTGTGTTTCCACGAGGCCTCGACTCCGGAGTTCGGCGTTTACGCCCACCAAGTGGTGGCCAATGCCGCCGCCATGGCCGATCAGATGGCGGCCGAGGAGGTGCGGGTCGTCAGCGGCGGCACCGACAACCACCTGTTCCTGGTTGATCTGCGATCGGTGGATGAGGATCTCAGCGGGCGTGAGGCGGCGCGGCTGCTGGATTCGATCGGTATCACCCTCAATTTCAACACGGTGCCATTCGATCCGCGTCCCCCGTTCCACGCCAGTGGCCTTCGTATCGGCACTCCGGCGGCCACGACGTGCGGCATGGGTGAGGCCGAGATCCGTACCGTTGCCAATCTCCTGGCACGGGCGCTCCGGGGGCGTGAGGATGCCGGCGTCCTCAAAGTGGTGGCCAAGGAGGTGCAGGAGCTTGTTGCCGCGTTTCCCCCGTATCCCCGCGATTTCCCGGGCCATGTGTGAGTGGTTTGGTGTGCGCCAAGTGGCACCGGTAGATTCGGTTTCCGGTTGCCAGAGGCGGAGAGGCCGTATCCCATGAGCCGATCGTCCGTATACCGCGATATCGGCGCGTCCGTAGGTGCCGGCTCTGAGACGGCCGGGTTCTTCGCCTCCATCCTCTCCGGGCTCCTGTTGGGTCTGTTGGGCGATCACCTGTTGGGGACCGAGCCCTTACTGGTCGCTCTGGGTATCATCGCCGGCTCGGCAACGGGCTTCTGGAGGATGTGGCGATACGCAGAGAGGGCGCATGACCAAAGAAGTTGAGTCTGTGCTCGCTGCCCATACGGCACGACGCTCCTCGATTGTGGGGCCGGTGCTGATCGGCGTCTTGGGGGCAACGCGAGGCTGGCCCGGGGCGCTGGCGGCCGTCATCGGGATTGCCATCGTCGCCGGCCATTACCTGTTGTTTGGAGCCATGCTCTCGGCGGCGGCGCGCGTCTCGCTGGGTTTCTATCAGGCGGCCGCCCTCTTCGGGTTCTTCCTGCGCCTGGGGCTTGTTGCCCTCACCATGTTCGCCGTGACCTGGATCTTTGATGTCGATCGTCTCGCCCTTGGCGTCGCTGTGGTCGCCGCCTATGTGGTGCTCCTGGCCTGGGAGACGGTCGCCGTGGCCAGGGGCGCCGAGAGGGAGCTGGAATGGGCGAGTTGATCCTGGCCGTGGGTTGTGACCCTGCGCAGGAGGTCATCTGCACGCCGGATTCGGTCAACGAGCTCTTTGAGACCGGGGTGGTGTTTCGGCTCTTCGGCTTTGGCGTGACACGCTCGGTCATCCTGATCTTTGCTGCCGCCCTGATCACGCTCGCTCTGCTTTTTTTCGCCTACCGCAGGCCCCGCCTCGTGCCGTCCAAGTTTGGGGTGGCCATCGAGAGCATGGTCGACTTCGTTAGGGAGGAGATAGCCATCGGGGTTATCGGTCCGGAAGGTGTTCGCTACTTCCCGTACCTGCTGGCTCTCTTCATGTTCATCCTGGTGGGAAACGCGTTTGAGGTGATGCCGGGCATCAACTTCCCGATCACGTCGCTCATTGCCATCCCCATGTTCCTCTCCTTGCTCACCTGGGTGGTCTTTATTGCCGTCGGGTTTGCCAAGAACGGCTTTGCCTACGTGTCCGGTGTGGTGTGGCCTCGATCGGTCCCTCTGGGTCTGCGCCCTCTTGTTGGCCTCATCGAATTCGTCAGCACCTTCGTGCTGCGCCCCATCACTCTGGCGGTGCGGCTGTTCGCCAATCTGGTCGCCGGTCACGTCATGCTGACGCTGCTCTTGGTCAGCGGCGTTGTGTTTGTTGCCCACGTCGACGACATCGGATTTCGTTCGATTATCGGCCTCGGTTGGTTTGCCATCGGGCTCGCCATCTTCATCTTTGAGCTGGTGGTCATAGTGCTCCAGGCCTATATCTTCACGCTGCTGGCGGCGGTCTACATCGAGACGTCGCTGCACCCGCAACACTGAACGGAGGGATCAAAGACATGCAAGACATCAGCGGCGCCCTGGCCCTGATCGGGTACGGCCTCGCCGCCATCGGGCCGGGCATCGGGATTGGGATCGTTGCCGGGAATGCGGTGCAGGCCATGGCCCGTCAGCCGGAGGCGGCGAACATGGTGCGCACCACGATGTTCCTCGGCATCGCCTTCACCGAAGCCCTGGCCCTCATCGGGTTCGTGCTCTTCTTCCTCACCTGAAGCCATGCTGAGCCTGCTTGCACAGCTGCCGTCCCTGGCCCAGGAGACCGTCGAGGAGGCGGACGGAGCCAAGCTGATCATTCCCGATATCGAGGAGCTTGTTGCCGGAATCATCGCCTTCCTGATCGTCTTTGTTGTCATCTGGGTGTGGGTTCGTCCCCACATCAGCCGGATGATCGCCCACCGGCAGGAGACCATCAGCGGCCGCCTCACCGAGGCGGAGCAGGCCAAGGCCGAGGCCGCGAAGCTGCTCGAGGGCTACCGGAAGCAGCTTGGCGATGCCCGCAAGGAAGCGGGAGACATCGTCGAGGAGGCGCGCCGATCGGCGGAATCGGTGCGGTCCGAGCTGGTGGAACGGGCCCGCCGGGAGGCCGGGGAGATCACCCGCCGTGCCCGGGAGGAGGCAACCGCCGAGAAGGACCGTGCCGGAGCTGAGGTGCGGGATCAGGTGGCATCACTCTCCCTCGAGCTGGCGCAGAAGGTTGTTGCCGAGGCTCTCGACGAGCACGCGCAACAAGATCTGGTGGATCGTTTCATTGAAGAGGTGACGGAGATGGGCGAGTGACCGCTCGCATCGATGGATATGCGGCCGCCGTGCTCGCATTGGCCCGTGCCGAGGGGTTGCTCGGCGTGGTTGTCGACGAGCTCTATGCCATTGGCCACGCCTTTGAAGGCTCGGCCGAGCTGCGCCGGACCCTGAGCGATATTCGGGTTCCCCTCGAGAGGAAGCGGGGCGTGATAGGAGAGCTCGTGTCGGGGAAGGCTTCGGCGCTCACCGCCGCTCTGGTCGACCTGATCGTGGCGACGGGCCGGGCCACAGACCTGTCCGCAATCGCCGACCGCCTCGCTGAGTCGGCCGCTGCCGAGGAGAACCGTGTGGTTGCCGAGGTCCGCTGCGCCCAAAGCCTCGATTCCGCAACGGTGGCTCGGCTCGAGGAATCGCTCGGCAGGGCCACCGGCAAGGACATCGAAGTGAAGACGGTGGTGGACCCTTCTGTCATCGGCGGTATCGTCGCTCGAGTCGGGGACGTGGTCATCGATGGATCGCTGCGCCACCGATTCGGGCAGCTGCGCGATTCCCTTGCCGGGGGTGCAGATGGCTGATTTCAGCATCAACCCCGAGGAGATCAGCGCCGCCCTGCGCAAACACCTCGAAGGGTGGTCGCCCAAACTGGCCGCCGAGACCGTCGGCTACGTCACCACCATCGGCGACGGGGTGGCCCGGGTATCTGGACTGCCCGGCACCATGGCAAGCGAGCTGCTCGAGTTCCCCGGGGGTCTGTTGGGAGTTGCCCTGAACCTCGATGAGGATTCCATTGGTGCCGTCATCCTCGGCGAGGCGAGCCATGTCCAGGAGGGAGACCCGGTGAAGCAGACCGGCAGGTTGCTCTCGGTGCCGGTCGGCGATGCGCTTTTGGGGCGGGTCATCGACCCGCTCGGCAACCCACTCGACGGCAAGGGGCCGATAGACAGCAGGGAGTTTCGTCTGCTGGAGACACAGGCACCTTCGGTGGTGGAGCGGCAGCCGGTCCACGAGCCGCTGCAGACCGGCATCAAGGCCATCGATGCCCTTACCCCTATCGGCCGGGGCCAGCGGGAGCTGATGATCGGTGACAGGCAGACCGGAAAGACGGCGATCCTCATCGACACCATGCTCAATCAGCGAGACAGCGGCGTGAAGTGCATCTACGTCGCCACCGGCCAAAAGGCCTCGACCGTTGCCGGGATCGTGGAAATGCTCGAGGGGAATGGGGCCATGGAATACACGGTGGTGGTTAATGCTCCGGCATCGTCCTCGCCGGCTCTGCAGATGTACGCCCCGTATGCCGGCTCGGCCATCGGCCAGCACTGGATGTACAACGGCGAGCACGCTCTCGTCATTTTTGATGATCTGTCCAAGCAGGCGGTGGCCTACCGGGAGATCTCCCTGCTGCTGCGCCGTCCTCCGGGGCGTGAGGCCTATCCGGGAGACGTGTTCTATCTGCACAGCCGCCTGCTCGAGCGCTGCGCCAAGCTCAGCGACGAGCTGGGTGGCGGTTCTCTCACCGGGTTGCCGGTGGTGGAGACCAAGGCCAACGACATCTCGGCCTATATCCCAACCAATGCCATCTCCATCACCGACGGCCAGATCTACCTGGAGACCGATCTCTTTTACTCAGGGGTGCGCCCCGCCATGAATGCCGGCATCTCGGTGTCTCGCGTCGGCGGCGCCGCCCAGGTGAAGGCGATGAAACAGGTCACCGGCCCGCTGCGCCTGAATCTGGCCCAGTACCGGGAGCTCGAGGCCTTTGCCGAGTTCGGGTCGGAGCTCGACGCCGTCAGCCAGGCTCAGCTGGAGCGGGGCCGCCGGGTGGTCGAGGTGCTCAAGCAGGCTCAGTACGAGCCCGTTCCGGTGGCCGAGCAGGTGCTTGTCATCTATGCGGTGACCAACGGCTTTATGGACGGTGTGGCTGCCGACGACGTGGCACGGTTCGAGTTGGGCCTGCGTGAGTGGATGCGGTCCAGACACCCAGATCTGCTGACGCAAATAGCCGATACCGGCGAGATGCCCGAGGCCAAGGCGTTTAGGGCGGCCATCGATGCATATCGGGAATCGACGGAGGAGGGGTAGCGAACCGTGGCCAGTGCCGAGCTTCGCCTGATCCGGCGCCGCATCCGCAGCGTCGGCTCGACGATGAAGATCACCAGGGCTATGGAGCTGATCGCCGCTTCTCGGATCGTGCGTGCCCAGCAGCGGGTTGCGGCCAACCGCCCGTACACCGAGAGGCTGCGCGATGTCGTGCGTCGGGTGGCCGCGGCTTCAGGGGGAATCGAGCATGGGCTCCTCGACAATCGTGACCTGCGGGTCATCGGTGTGCTCGTCGTCGGTTCTGATCGGGGCCTGGCCGGGGCCCACAACACGAGCGTCATCCGCAGTGCGGAGGGTCGATTGGGCGAGCTGCATGCTGTGGGCACCGGGTTCCGGGTCTACTGCGTCGGCAGGAAGGCGCAGACGCACCTGCGCTACCGCGGTCACCAGGTGGAGCGCACCTTTCTCGGAGTCACCGACACCCCCGGATACGGCGATGCGCGCGCCATCGCCAACGTGCTCATGAACGACTTCGCCGAGGGGATCATCGATGCCGTTGAAGTGCATTCCACCCGGTACCACTCGGCGCTGGTGCAGGACGTGACGACGTTTCGTCTGCTTCCGGCGGAGCCTCCCGCGGAGGGGGCCGACGAGGACGCGGCCGGCTACTCGTTCGAGCCCTCCGCCGAGGTGATCCTGGGCCGCTTGCTGCCTCGCTACGTGGAGGCGATGGTTTTTGGCGTGCTGCTCGACGCGTCGGCGTCCGAGCATGCCGCTCGGCGGCAGGCGATGAAGGCCGCCACCGAGAATGCAGAAGAGCTGATTCATGTTCTCACCCGGCAGGCCAATCGGGCCCGCCAGTCCGAGATAACCACCGAGATCACCGAGATCGTCGGCGGTGCCGAAGCCTTAGCGAGAGGTTGAAGGAGCAGATGTGAAGAGGGGAAGGATCGTCAGGGTCACCGGCCCGGTGGTAGACGTCGAGTTCCATCCCGACGATTTCCCCGAGACCAACGATGCCCTCACCTTCGATGTCACCATCGAGGGTGAGACCCGCACCGTCGTTGCCGAGGTGGCCCAGCACCTTGGCGGCGGCCGGGTGCGGGCCGTGGCCATGCAGCCGACCGAGGGACTCGTGCGAGGGACCGAAGCCCTCAACACCGGGGCACCCATCTCGGTGCCGGTGGGTTCACAGACGCTGGGTCACATCTTCAACGTGCTGGGGGAGCCGCTCGATGTTCCCGCGGATTCGCTCGAGTTCGAGGAGCGATGGCCCATTCATCGGCCCGCCCCTCCCTTTGCCGACGTGGGTGCGCAGAAGGAGCAGTTCGAGACGGGCATCAAGGTCATCGACCTTCTCGAGCCCTACGTGAAAGGCGGCAAGATCGGCATGTTCGGCGGCGCCGGCGTCGGCAAGACGGTGATCATCCAGGAGATGATCCACCGTGTCGCCACCGAGCACGGCGGCGTCTCCGTCTTTGCCGGGGTCGGTGAGCGCACTCGTGAAGGGAACGACCTCTTCCGCGAGATGACCAGATCGGGCGTCATGGAGAAGGCAGTCCTCGTCTTCGGGCAGATGGACGAGCCGCCGGGGGTGCGCCTGCGGGTCGGGCTGTCGGCGCTCACCATGGCCGAGTACTTCCGCGACGAGATGGGCCAGGATGTGCTGCTCTTCATCGACAACATCTTCCGCTTCATTCAGGCGGGTTCAGAGGTGTCGACGCTGCTGGGACGTATGCCATCGGCGGTGGGCTACCAGCCGACGCTCGCCGATGAGATGGGCGCGCTGCAGGAGCGCATCACCTCGGTTCGTGGGCGCTCCATCACCTCACTGCAGGCCATTTTTGTGCCCGCCGACGACATCACCGACCCGGCGCCACAAGCGGTGTTTGCCCACCTGGACGCCACCACGGTGCTCTCCCGGCAGATCTCGGAGCTGGGCATCTATCCGGCGGTGGACCCGCTCGACTCGACCTCTCGGATCCTCGATCCGCGCATCGTGGGCGAGGAGCATTACACGGTGGCGCGTCGGGTGCAGCAGGTCCTGCAGCGCTACAAGGATCTGCAGGACATCATCGCCATTCTCGGAATCGACGAGCTCAACGAGGCGGACAAACTCATTGTGGGCCGGGCCCGTCGCATCCAACGGTTCCTGTCGCAGCCGTTCTACGTGGCCGAGCAGTTCACCGGCATTCCCGGTGCTTCGGTGCCGCTGGATGAGACGATTCGTTCTTTCGAGATGATCGTGGACGGTGAGGTGGACCATCTCCCCGAGCAGGCCTTCTACATGGTGGGCGGCATCGACGACGTGTTTCCCCGGGCCAAGGAGCTGGAGGGAACCTGATGACGGTGGGCTTCCGGCTCGAGGTGGTGTCGCCGGAAGCGATCGTGTGGGCAGGCCAGGCCGAGATGCTCGTCACCCGCACCACCGAGGGTGAGATGGGGGTGCTCGCCGGACATGAGCCGCTGATGGCGGCCCTGGCGTCGGGGACCACCGTCATTACGCCGGTTACCGGGGATCAGGTGCAGCTGTCCGTGCACGGGGGTTTTCTCCAGATCTCGGCGAACATGGTGACGCTGCTTACCGATCGGGCGGTGCCGGTGAAGGAGGATGCGGCACCCGGGGATGGGCCGACGGTGTCCGTCGCGTCTTGAGTGAAACCGGGCTGCATGCTGGGCGCCGGGCCTGGCTACGCTTGCCGCCGCATGTCCGGTCTTCTGGCATTCCACGCCCACCCCGATGACGAATCCCTCTCCATGGGGGGCACCCTGGCCCGGTACGCCGATGCCGGGGAGCACGTGGTCGTCGTCACCGCCACCCGGGGAGAGGTGGGTGAGGTCCACAATGTGGATGCAGAATCCGTCGGCTCGCGCCTCGGTGAGCTGCGGGAACAGGAGCTAAGGGATGCAGGCCGGATTCTCGGCTTGTCGGCCGTGGAGTTCCTGGGATACCGCGACTCGGGCATGATGGGCACCAAGGACAACGAGCATCCAGATGCTTTCTGGATGGCCGACTTCATGGAGGCGGTGGGGCGTCTGGTTCGCGTCATACGCGAGCACCGGCCCGAGGTGGTCACCGCGTACGATCCCTACGGGGGTTACGGGCACCCCGATCACATCCAGGTGCATCGGGTGGGCACTGCAGCCTTCTTTGGAGCGGCCGATGTGGGACGGTTTCCCCCCGACAACGGTGAGGAAGCCTGGCAGCCGTCGAAGCTCTACTGGACCACGTGGCCGCGGGAGAGAACCCGGAGGGTCCGCCGCCTTATGGCGCTGACCGGGGATATCTCACCCGAAGAGGCGGAGCGGGAACCGGGGGCCGGCACTCTCGATGAGCACATAACCACCTGCCTCGATGTGCGGACCTGGTTCAACCGCAAATGGGAGGCGGTGTTGGCGCACCACACCCAGATAGCCGAGGACTCGTGGCTGCGTACCCTGCCCGACGATCTGCGACGCGAGGGGTTTGGCGAGGAGGCCTTCATCCTGGCCTTCTCGCGGATCGATGCTCCGGCCGGCGCAGCCGACCTTTTTGCGGGCCTGCGCTGAGAGCAGGGCGCTCTCGCGGCGATCAGGGAAGCCTGTTCTCGAAGACGCCTGTCGGTGGGGAGATCCGGAACCGCTCCGCTCGCCTGGGAGGCGGAGTCGAGCTAGATAGACCTGAAGGTGGTTTCCACCTGTCGGCAGAGCCGCGACGCACATCTGCCGGCAGCTCTGGCCTTGCCGCCGTTCCACGATACGTGGAGAGCCGCAGACCCGAGGCCGGTGTCGGTGACCGAAAGTGCGAGTTGCGGGCGCTTGCGGCGGAGCGGGGCGCGGAAGAAGAGATGACGAGAGTTGCGGTCGACGATGGAGATGTCGAGGCCCAACTCCTGGGCGGAGTGGACGGCAACATCGAATACCTCCCACGGAGGCCGTGGGAAGGTTCTCAACAAGGAAGCGGCCATAGGTTCTACTCCGTAGCGCGCAGTCCGAGCACAGACGTTAGCGGATTTCAACGGCGGCCATCCATAGGAGCCTGAGAGGTCCCTCAGCGTCATTCCCCCGTCTTGCGCTTCTTCTGGCGCTGTTCGGTCCGTTCCGCCTGGGCTTCCACCGCTTTCGAGGCGAGCTGGGTGACCAGGCCGATGATGATGCCAAGCCCGATCAGTACGTAGAAAATGGTGAACGCCCGCCCGGCGCCGGTCTGAGGAGATAGGTCGCCGTACCCCACCGTGGTGAGAGTTACCACGCTGAAGTAGAGGGAGTTGAGGAGAGTCCAGCCCTCCACCCGTCGGTAGAAGAACATGCCGACGACCAGGATGGTGAAGGCGAGGATGAGCAGACCTCTGAAGGCGGGGTCGCGCCACCCTCGCCGCGCGGCTTGGAACAGACGCTTGAACACGACGAACAATGAGATCACGGCTACCTCCGATCGGCGTGACCAGGCTACCGGGAGTGCCGCCTCGATCTGTTAGGAGGAGATCCGGCGTGGCGCGGCAGTGGGCCGTGCTACTCGACGAGCCAGGTTCCGGTCTGGCGAACCAGCTCGTTCAGGTCGCCGGGCCCGTGTTCTTCCCGAGCCGAACGCACCCGCTCTTCGAGGCCGTCGCCGAAGGAGGGCCGTTCCACATCACGGAACACCCCCATGGGGGTTGGCCCGTACGGTCCGTGTGACAGGCGGCTCAGGGCGAAGGCGGCGTCGGGACGTGCCGCGTGCTCATCGTGCACATGTATGGCCTCGACACCGACCTCCGCGATCTGCTCGATTCGGGCGGTTCCGTCGTCTATGACCACCCCGCGCCCGTGGTCCTTCCCAAAGGTGACCGGCTTGCCGTGCTCAAGATTGATGCAGTTCTCGACTCGTTCGCTGCGACCCGTGAGTTCGGCAAAAGCTTTGTCGTTGAAGACATTGCAGTTCTGGTAGATCTCGATGAAGGCGGCTCCCCGATGTTCGTAGGCCCGCTGCAGCATCTTCAAGGTGTGCTCCCGATCCATGTCGACGGTCCTGGCCACAAACGGAGCCTCGGCCCCAATGGCAAGGCTCACCGGATTGAAGGGATGTGCCAAGGATCCCCTCGGGCTCGATTTGGTACGTTTGCCAGTCTCACTGGTGGGCGAGTACTGGCCCTTGGTCAAGCCGTAGATCTGGTTGTTGAAGAGGAGAATCTTGACGTTGATATTTCTCCGCAGCACATGGATCAGGTGATTCCCACCAATTGAGAGACCGTCGCCGTCGCCGGTGATCACCCAGACCGAGAGCTCCGGGTTGGCGAGGGCGATGCCGGTGGCGATTGCCGGGGCTCGTCCGTGGATTCCGTGCAGGCCGTAGGTGTTCATGTAGTACGGGAAGCGAGATGAGCAACCGATGCCGGACACGAAGACGAGCTTCTCCCGGTCGAGATCGAGGTCGGCAAGGAAGCTCTGCATCGAAGCAAGGAGCGTGTAGTCCCCGCAGCCCGGGCACCAGCGGACCTCTTGGCCGCTCTGGAAATCGGCTCGGGTGTAGCGGGCGGCAGTTGTGGCTTCGCTCATGAGAGCATCTCCTGGACCTTGTCCGCGATCTCGGCGGATCTGAACGGCTGTCCCGTCACCTTCGACAATCCGACGGCGTCGACGAGGAACTCGGCCCTGATCAAGCGGAGCAGGTGCCCCCGATTCAGCTCCGGCACCAGGATCTTTGGGTACCGGCTCAGCACTTCACCCAGGTTGCGCGGAAACGGATTCAGGTGGCGCAGATGGAGCCGTGCCACCTTTTTCCCGGTCTCGCGCACCTCACGCATGGCGGCGGTGGTGGCGGGGAAAGTGGAGCCCCAGCCGAGCAAGAGCAGTTCTGCTCCATCGTCGTCGGGCACCGCCTCCGGGATGTCGTCGGCAATGGCGGCGATTTTCGACTCGCGTAGCCGCACCATCTTCTCGTGGTTGAGCGGGTCGTAGGAGACGTTGCCGGTGAGATCTTCTTTCTCCAGGCCTCCAACGCGGTGTTCGAGGCCGGGGGTGCCGGGGAGGGCCCAGGGACGGGCCAGGGTCTCCGGGTCGCGCAGGTAGGGCAGGAACCGGCCGTCGGAGTTGGGCTGGGTGGCGAACCGGGCTGGGAAGCCGGGGAGACTCGCCAGGTCGGGCAGCCGCCACGGCTCGGCGCTGTTGGCGATGTAGCCGTCGGACAGCAGGATTACCGGTGTCATGTACTTGACGGCGATACGCACCGCCTCAAGGGCGGCATCGAAGGCGCCTGCGGGGGAGGGTGCCGCCAAGACGGGCAGCGGCGCCTCACCGTGGCGGCCGTACATGGCCATGAGCAGATCGGCTTGCTCGGTTTTGGTGGGCAGCCCGGTGGACGGGCCGCCTCGCTGTACATCGACGATGACGAGGGGCAGCTCAGTCATGACGGCGAGGCCGATCGTCTCCGATTTGAGGGCAAGCCCGGGGCCGCTGGTGCCGGTGACGCCGAGATGGCCGGCGAAGGATGCTCCCAGCGCGGCACCGGCGGCGGCGATCTCATCTTCGGCCTGGAAGGTCCTCAACCCAAAACGCTGGTGACGCACCAGCTCGTGAAGCAGCTCGGATGCCGGTGTGATGGGGTAGGAGGCGTAGAACAGGGGCAGATGGGCCGCTTCGGCGCCGGCTATCAGACCCCAGGAGAGCGCCTGGCTCCCGGTCACGTTGGTGTACTCGCCGCTGGGGAGTTTGGCGGGCTTCACCTGGAATGTGTGCCGGAACAGCTGGGTGACGATGCCGAAGTTGTAGCCGGCCCGGAGGGCGAGGGTGTTGGCTTCTTTTGTTGCCAGGTCCTTGGCGAATCTGTTGGCGATCCATCCGAGCGTGGGTTGCAGCGGACGGCTGAACATCCAGGCCAGCAGGCCGAGAGCGAAGAAGTTCTTGGAACGCAGCACGCTGCGGCCGGAAATGCCGGTGTCCTTGACTGCGTCCCGAGTCAGCTGCTCCATGGGCACCTTGACGATCTGGTACCCATTGAGGGAGCCATCCTCGAGGGGGTTCTCTGTGTACTCCGCCTTGGTCAGGTTGCGCTCGGTGAAAGCATCGGAGTTGAGGACAAGCATGCCGGCCGGTGCCAGATCAGCGAGGTTGGCCTTGAGCGCGGCCGGGTTCATGGCGACGAGGACGTCGGGATTGTCGCCGGGGGTGAGGATGTCACGGTCGGCAATGTGGATCTGGAACGAGGACACTCCCGATAGGGAGCCCGCCGGGGCCCGAATCTCGGCCGGGAAGCTGGGAAGTGTGGCTACGTCGTTGCCGAAGATGGCCGATGCCTCCGTGAATCGGGCTCCAACCAGCTGCATGCCATCGCCGGAGTCCCCGGCAAACCGGATCCGGACGTGATCGATGTTCTCGGCCTTCTCGTTCTCCCCGGCGGATTGGCTCGGCTCGGAGATTGGGGTCTTCGCGGGCACGCGTCGATCATCTCCCCGTCGGTGTGAGAAAACGGCAGTGGCATCTGCCGGGTGACGCCGTAGTGGTCCTCCGTTGGCTGGCCAGCGCATTGTATGGGTGCGCTCGAGGCAACTCGTAGTGCACGATTGGGGTGTCGGTGTGGGATGAGCGCCGCAGACGTGGAGCCCGTCTGTCCCCTCCGCTTGCGCTCAGTAGGTGATGGAGTAGGTATCGGGGAACAACGAGATCCAGGGAAGGCCGGGCGGGACGGTCACCGGATTCCCCTCATTGTCGAGCAGGAGGAACTCGTCGGTCATGAGGTTGCGTTCCCAGGTGCCTTCGAGCACGCGGCCCTGATAGAAGATGAGCAGGTCGCCGGATCCGGTGGTGTAGAACTGCGGGACCGGCGAACCGTCGACGCCCTCCGGTGGAAAGGCATAGCCCTGGTGCCCCAGCATGACCACCAGGACGTCGTGGGCCAGCTGGGCCCCATGGCCTTCCTCGATGATCTCGGCGGCCACCGAATTCAGTGATTCTCCGTAGTCCTCTGCCAGGATCCACCTGTCGAGGCCCTCCTGGTCGATCCACAAGTCGGGGTCGCCGTTGGCATATCGTTTGTAGACGCCGTCCTCGTAGACCCAGCCGGCGGTGTATGAGTTGGACCACTCGAGAGAGATATTGGTGGCGCTCTTCTCGGGCAGATCGTCCCACTCGGCGATCTCGTAGAGCCATCCGGAGAATTCGTCGGCGTAGCCGTAATCGTCGGCGGCCTGACGCATGCCGGACGTGGTGCTGTATTTGGTGAACTCGTGTGGGCCGGGGGCGTTGATGATCCAGTATCCGTACCGCTCGTAGTTGAGGATGCCGACGCCACGGTCCCAAGACAGCGAACGGATGTAGGCCTGGCCTCCGGAGATGAAGATCACCGGCGCGATGCGGGCAAGGAGGGCGGAGTCGGTGGGCCGGATCGACCGAATTGGACCCAGACATTCGCTGTCGCTGTGGTGGAAGAGGACCAGAAGGCGAGTGGAGTCGCCGTAGACGAGGTATTCAAAAACGGCGTCGGCGTCCTGCAGTCCCGATTGGGGCCGGGGCGCCGAGGGGTAGTTGTCGATTTTCACCGCCACCACACGGCGATCGAGCAGGTCTGGGTCGGCCACCGGTAGCCCGTTGAGCGGTGAGGGAGGTCCCGGCACGGCGGTGGTTGATGTGGAGTTCGAAGTTGTGCTCGTTGAGATGGTGGGGCCACCTGTAGTGGATGGGCCGGCGATGTTGTTGACGGTGGTGGTGGCCGGCTCATCGCCGCCTGCGGGCACCAGCACGATCACGGCGACGGCGATCACAACCGTCGCCGCCGCAAGCACAAGAAAAGACCGTCTCATGGCCGCACAGCGTAGCCATGTCCTGGCTTGTGCTGGAAGGGAGGTGGTGGCTGCATGAGCGGAACGACTAGGAGAAGCTGATGGAGCGGCCCGCAGGGAAGAACGAGATCCACGGGACACCCGGTGGCACGGCGACCTCGTTCCCGTCGAGGTCGTAGAAGCTGAAGTAGCCGGTGATGCTGCCCCGTTGCCAGGTCCCGCGCAGCATACGGCCCTCACTGAGGATGTAGACGTTGCCGGATCCGGTGGTCTCTATCGCCGGCAGCGCCCGTGTCGTATCACCTGGGGGCGGATAGTAAAAGTACTGGTTGCCTTCGATGATGATCAGGACGTCGAAGGCGAGCTGTCCCCGATTGCCGTCAACGTCTATCCACTCGAGGGCGTGGACGCCCTCGAAGCGCTTGTAGCTCCCGTCCTCGTAGACCCAGGTGACGGTGTTATACGGAGCCCAATCGAGGCTGACCCTCTCCACGGGCTCTTCGGGCAGCGCCTCCCATTCTTCGATGCCGTACAGAGCACCGGCGAGTCCATCATCGAACCCGTAGGCATCTGCGTTCTCGCGCAGAACGGTGGTGTTGGCGTAGAGAGTGTGCTCCCAGGTGCGGTCCAGCGAGACACGGAAGAGCCCGCTGATCCCTTCGCCCATATAACTCACTCCGTTGGCCGCAGTGAGGTTCTGCACCCACTGCTGGCCGCCAGAGACCACCAGGGTGGCATCGAGGCGGGCAAGAATTGTGAAGTCGGTGGGACGGATCGAACGCACCGGACCCAGGTATTCGCTGTCGCTGTGGTGGAAGAGGGCGACAAACCGTCCAATGCCCCCTTCGGCCAGGTACTCGATGACGGCATCGGCCTCTTGGAGCCCCGACTGCGGCCGCGCCGCGGGGTGGTTGTCGATCTTGACTGCGATGACCCGCCGATCCAGCAGGCTGGGGTCGTAAACCAGGAGCCCGTTGATGGGTGATGGGATCCCCTTGTCCATGGTTGTGGTCGTCGTGGACGTCGAGCTCGTTGATGTCGACGTGCTCGACGATGCCGTGACCGGTGATTCCGCCGCCAGCGTCTTGGCGGCATCGTCGCCGGAGCAGGCAGCAAAGATGACGGCGAGCGCGATCAGCAGGACTATGGGGAGGCGTTTCATGGCGGGTGAAGGGTAGCCGTGCGTGGGATTAGGCAGGGGCACCGGGTTCGAGCACAAGTGTGGACCAAGTGGCCCTCTGCACCGCCTGTTTCGACCACGGGATGGGCAGCGCATCGCCCAGCTGCCACAGCCGCAGTTGATCCGAGTAGTGGGGAGAGAAGGGGTTGCCGGATTGCCCACCGGGCAGCACGAACCGGCTGAGATCCCACTTGCCGACATCGATCACCATACGCAGCGAGGCCACGGCAAAATCGGGATTACCCGTCGGCCGCCGAGGATCGACGGGTGCCGGATTCACGGTGTTGGCGTCACCCCCATGTGCAAGGGGGCCCAGATTGAAGACCTTGTTCAGGGGCCAGCGCGCCCCGAGCGGGTGGGTGAAGGTGAGGGGTCGGATCTTTCCCCAGGCCCAACCCTCGGGGTCGGGTCCGTAGGTGTTGGTGAGCCGCCGCACTGCGTTCTGCATCGCCCGGCGAATGGCGGCCTCCCATCCCTCGGCGAACCAGCCGGGCGGCTGCTGCTTGAGCAGCCGGACCAGATGGGAGACGCGGCGTACGAGGAAGGCATTCAGCGGCACGAGTGGGGTGAAGCCCTCACCAAGAGCCCATTTGGCGCTGTGCGGCGCCTTGGCCTCGGCAACGGCGCACGTCATCTCGGCGGCGAAGAACTCGAAGAGAGATGCTGCCGCCGAGCCCGACTCGATCTCACCGTCCCAATCTGAGAGAAGGCCGAGGGCGGTACCCAGCTCGGCATCTCCTTCGAGCGAAGCGAGAACGGTGGGGCGCAGTTCCCTCCACGGGATCGAGTGCCGGTCCATCTGCAGGCGCAGGGTGGAGGGCAGGTCCCAGTCATGGCGCGCGTCGAGTGTCTCGCAGATGCGGGCGGCCCGATACCCGTCGAGGAAGTCGTATCCGAGATGGGCTGCGGAGGTCGAGGGGAGGTTGTTGGCGGTAACGACAAAACCCACCTCGGGATCAGTCACGGACGGCAGCTCATCGAAGGGCAGTAGATCATCTTCCCAGCAGTTCTGTGGATCGGCGGCGGGAAGGGGTACCGCGCCTATCCCACGGCACCGGACCGGGAGGTTGCCGACGACCTGGATCCCGATCGTGCCCCCGGCCTCAGCGAAGGCGAAATTGACGGGAAGAGCGGCCCAATCGGAGAAGGCACTACGCAGATCGGAGAACGAACGGGCTCGTCCCAGCTCAAAGATGGCGCCCAGGGAACGCGGTTGCAGCCAGGTGGCGGCCATTGACAGCGCCTCGAAGCCACCTTCCAGGGCGGGCCCGACGATGGGCCCCCGGTCGGTGACGAGCACATCGAGTTGCTCGGATCGTTGCCCCTTGACCGGGATCGTCTCGCTTCGCACTTCACACGGCACAAACTCGTCCCCACGCCGCACACTGCGGCCATCGGGTCCAATTTCCTCCAGGAACAGATCGGTCGTGTCGGTCAAGGCGGCGGTGATGCCCCAGGCGGCGTGGCCGTTGTGCCCGGCGGCCACCGCCGGGGTGCCGGCCAGCGATGCGCCGGCCAGCGACCAGTCCGGGGTTTCCAGGTGCATGAGGTACCAATGAGGCGGCAGGAGAGGAGCGAGATGAGGGTCGTTGGCGAGTATGGGACGTCCCGTGGCGGTGCGAGATGGGGCAAGCGCCCAATTGTTGGACGCTCCGGTGACGCCGATGGTGGCAGCCAGCCGGGCCAGGTCGTCGGAGAGACGGGAGGCGGCCGCACCGGCGGCTTCGCCGGGCCGATCGCACACGGGCAGCCACTCGGGGTACACCGGATCCAGAGCCTCGACCGCGTCCGGTCCATCGGCAACGAGTATCTGGAGGCGGGCCAGCTCCACATCCCAGTTGGCCGCGAGCAGAAAGGCTTGCAGGCAGAGGAAGCCGAGGGTGTCGGCTGCCTCGTACCGGCTGGGACGGGAGCGGAGCAGAGCAAAGGGGTGCGGGCGCCGGGAGAGGCCGCTGGTGGCGCCGGCGGTGACCCCGGCGGCGTATGCCTCGGCCAAGGGCCGGTGACGGTCCCCCAGGGCGGCGACGAGCTGCTCGCCGTGGTGCCGGAAGCCGATGCGACGCATCAGCCTGTCAATGGCGAGCCCGTCGGCTCCGATGAGCTCGGCGAGGGTCCCGCGCACTACCCGCAGCCGAGTCTCAATCTGGAATGGCCGGTCTTGGCCATGACAGAAACCCAAGGCATACCAGGCGTCGGCGTCGGTCTTTGCCTCGATATGGGGGATTCCAAATCGATCACGATGGATGACGACGTGCTGGGAGACGCCTTCCACCTCAATCCGGCCCGAGGTGACGGGAAGTCGTTTTCCCAACAAACGCAGCGCAAGCTTGGTCAAGTTCATGAGCGCAGATGCTATCGGGTACAGCCGTCGCCCGGAGTAGGGTGAGCGCACGGTCCGGTGTCCTGGAGGGAGACGGATGCGAAACGTGGTGACGGCCATCCTCGGCGGAGGCCGGGGGTCACGGCTGTGGCCCCTGACCCGGGATCGGGCCAAACCCGCCGTTCCCGTGGCGGGCAAGTTCCGGCTCATCGACGTTCCGATCAGCAACAGTCTGCATGCCGGCGTCGACCGCATCTTTGTGCTCACCCAGTTCAACAGCGCCAGCCTGCACCGACATATCGCCCAGACCTATCGATTCGACATGTTCTCGCGAGGCTTCGTGAACATCCTCGCCGCAGAGCAGAGCCTGGAGAACCGGGATTGGTACCAGGGCACGGCCGATGCCGTTCGCCAGAACATTCACCGGCTTGTCGACATGGGGCCCGCCGAGATCATCATCCTCTCGGGTGACCAGCTCTATCTCATGGACCTGGCGGGATTCGTCGAGCAACACCGAAAACGTGAGGCCGATATCAGCATCGCGCTCAAGCCGGTGAGCGCCGAGGCGGCTGGAGGCCTGGGCATCATGCGCCTCGGTCGTGATGGCCGGCTCGTCGAGTTTGTCGAGAAGCCCCAGACCGATGAGGCCATGTCCCATCTTGCCCTGGACAGCGACACCATCGATGCCACCGGAATCGACGCTGATCCCGGTGCGCTGCTTGCCAGCATGGGGATGTACGTCTTCAGAACCGAGATCCTGGTGCGCCTGCTGGATGAGTACAAGGGGGACGACTTCGGCGGGGATCTCATTCCACAGGCGGTTACGAATCTCTCCGTGTACGGATACGCCCACCGTGGCTACTGGAGGGATATCGGGACCATCAGGTCGTTCCACGAGGCCAGCCTCGAACTGACTCGCCAGGTGCCCGCGCTCGACCTCTACGACCCCGATTTCCCCATCTACACGAGGCCCCGCTTCCTTCCCGGGAGCAAGGTGACCGATTGCCAGGTCTTCGAGTCGATCCTCTCCGACGGCTCCGTGGTGGAGGGTTCTCGTCTGACCAGATCGATTATCGGGATTCGGGGTGTGGTGCGCTCGGGCTCTGAGATCGAGAGCACCGTGATCATGGGGGCGGACGAGTTTGAGTACGCTCCTCCGCCGGGCCTGCCGGGGCAGGGCATCGGCCACGATTGCTGCGTCCGCAACGCTATCGTCGATAAGAACTCCCGCGTCGGGGACGGCTGCCGCCTCGTCAACAAGGACGGGGTATGGGAAGCCGACGGTGCGGGCTGGTTCATTCGAGACGGAGTCATCGTTGTGGCTCGCGGCGAGGTGATCCCCGCAGGAACAGAGGTCTGATGCGCATCGCCTTCATCACCGCCGAACTTGCTCCGCACGCACACGTGGGCGGTTTGGGCGATGTGTCCCGCTGGCTGCCGCACTCTCTCGCCGCCGGTGGTGATGAGGTATGCGTTTTTGTTCCCTTCTACGACGTGCTCGAGGCGGGCGACCTGCCGGTGCGCCAGGTGGTCTCTGGGGTTGACATCGGCGAGCTGGGGAAACTGGACGTGTTTACGCTCGGTGACCCCGGGCCCGACCTGCCTTGGGTGTATCTCATTGATGCGCCGGATCGTTTCCACCGGGGGGCAATCTATGCCGGAGGCGATGACGAGCATCTCGTCTATGGGGTGCTGACCGCATCGGTGCCTGCCGTGTGTGACGCAATGGGCTGGGTGCCCGACGTGATCCACGCCAACGACTGGCACACCGGGCTCATCGTGCCCCACCTGCGGGCGGCGGGGGACTACTGGGCGGCAAAACCGACCGTGTTCACCATCCACAATCTGGCGTACCAAGGCATCTTCCCCGCAGCCGATCTGCGCAGGCTCGGCCTCGCCGAACAGGCGGATCTTTTCCCCGCCGATGATCTCATTGCCGGACGGATCAACTCGCTGAAGACCGGCATCGCCACGGCCACGATGGTCACGACGGTGAGTCCCGGTCACGCCAGGGAGATCCTCACTCCGCAGAGAGGTATGGGCCTCGACGAGGTGCTGCGCTCACGCCGTGGAGATCTAGTCGGCATCCTCAACGGGATCGGTGACGAATGGGACCCGGAGACCGACCCGTGGATCCCCCGCAACTACGGCCACTACAACCTGGCCGGCAAGGCGGAGAACACCGCTGCCCTGCGGGAACGCCTTGGTCTCGACGACCGCTCCGGCGTTCCGATCTTCGGCGTAGTGTCACGCCTGGCCGAGCAGAAGGGTTTTGACCTCCTGCGGGACACGCTGCCTCCGCTGTTGTCTTCGGGCCGTATGCAATTGGCGGCCGTGGGGACGGGAGAGGCCCGGTACGAGACGATGTTCCGGTCTCTCCAGGATCGGTTTCCTGGTGCCGCCGGGTACGTTCATGACTTCGATCCCGGGTTGGCGCACCTCATCGAGGCCGGATCGAGCTTCTTCCTCATGCCGTCGAAGTATGAACCCTGTGGACTCAATCAGATGTACAGCATGAAGTACGGCACGGTGCCGGTGGTGCACCGCACCGGAGGGCTCGCCGATTCCGTGCAGCCGTGGGATCCCAGCACCGGCACCGGCAGCGGTTTCCTGTTTTCACCCCACACTAAAGCGGCGCTCACCTCGGCGATCTCGGCGGCCCTGGAGACCTTTGCCGACAGGGAGGCCTGGCATCGCATCGTGTACAACGGCATGACCGGCGACTACTCGTGGCAAAGCACGGCCGAGAAGTACCGCGCCACCTATGTGCGCGCCGAAAAAGCGGCGGCGAGCACGGAGCAACCTGCCGATCAGTAGTCGATGAACACGACCATGGTGATCAGGGAGACGCCGGGCGTGTTGTGTATCGAGACTCCCGCCGACTGCAGCGGAGCCAGCATGGCTGCAACATCGTCAGGCACCTCGATGGCATTTATCAGTCCGGTCACATCCAGATAGAAGACGGGCACCGATCCGTCGGGCAGGGCGCTCATGGTCTGCTGGTAGACCGGCGAGCCGGAGAGCGCTTCCGCGGCGCCATCTCCGATCAGATTGGCATGGTCCTCGTGGCTGGCTATGACCGCGTAGTCACCGGCGATTCCGATGACCACGCCACCGCCGTCACCCATGGGGAGGCTGTATAGCCCGGGAGCGATCTGCGTCGGCTCAATCCCGATCAGCATCTGAGCCATGGGCAGCAAGGCCTCGATGGTGTCCGCCATCGAGGCCGGGTCGTTGATCCCTGCACCCGCCACAAAACCGAGGTTGGCCTCGCCCGAGGCGGCGATGACGCCTTCGGTTGCCGGGAAGAGGCCGAATGCCATCTCGCCGGTGAGCTGATCGAAGAGATCCTCCTGGAAACTGACCCCGGCGTTGAATTCGACCCAATCCAGCAGTCCCTGGACGCTCGCCATCTCCGGTGCATCGATCGCCGCACTCATCTCGTCTCGTATCGTCTGCCAATCGATGCCGAGGTCGATCGGGCCGAATCCGGCGTAGGCCACAGTGTCGGCGGGGAGACGGTCGGGCATGTCACTGGCGACCATGGGTCCTGCGGCGGCAAACTCCGGGTCCTCCGGATCGTCGATCGTCACCAGGTCGATACGCGCGGAATCGCTGTCGAGCACAACGCTCATTCCGACGCCGTGCACTGCTTCGAGGCCGGCCTGCAGCTGGTCTTCGGCGACCGCGGTGCCGGCCAGCAGCGGCGAGCCGAGCAGCTGCTCGTACAGCTCGGCGAGGGGGTCAACGGCCAGGTAGGCGGTGACCATACGGTCTTCGGGCAGCTCGGCCAGGACGTCCGCAAAGTCCGGGTCATCGGCAAGTGATTCGCCGGCTCGGGCGTCGAGTGCAGCAACAAGCAGGTCCGCATCGTTAGCCATGATGAGGACGCCGTCGGAGAGGGTCAGGGACATGGACTCACCGCCGACATCATCGGCGGTGTGGATCACGTCTTCGCCATGGCTCGTCTCGGTGAAGGAGACGTCTTGCTCGGTCTCCACAAAAGCGATGGTCTTGTCCAGGAAGGCCGCGGCGTCACCCTTCATCTCCACGGCGATGAGCATGGATGCATTCGTTGTGTCCAGGAAACGTCCAAAATCGACGTTGTAGATTCCCAGAGCCATCTCGTCACCGGCCACATCACGCAACTCCTCGAGATCGGTGCCGAGCGTCTCTCCCAGCCAGGTGTCGACCTGGGCCCGCACGTCGGTGTCCAGGTCCATGCCGTTGGTGATCCCGAGACTCTCCAGAAGCCCACTGTCTGCGATCATCGCCTCAAGGCCTCCACCAAGCTCGGCGCTGGCCTCATCGAACGTGGCGATGAGCCGGTCGGCGTCGGGATCGGAGATGTCGACGTGCAAGTACACGAGGGGATCCGGCGGCATGATCTCGGCACCGGGGAAGGGCGCCTCGCCCTTGCGCATCAGAGCGGCGGCCCCGCCCACCAGGAGGAGTGCGGCGAGTGTGCCACCGACAAAAATGGCGAGATTGCGGCCCAAATGGGACTTGCTGCCAGCTTCGGCGGGAGTTTCGGTTGTCATGCGTGTCCCTCCGGAATGAGGTGGCGGATGCGGCTACCTTAGCGATCGGGGTTGGTGCCGAGAACGAGCGGAGGCCAGGGCCGATAGCGGAGAAACACCATGGCCCTCACCCACCGTGTCCTGAGGATGCCCAGAGAGCGGCTGTCGACGCTCCCGGCATCGGCGTTGTCTCCGAGTACCCAGATCTCTCCGGGGCCGAGAGTGCGGCCGTCGGCATCCTCGCCGGCAGCGGCGGCGATTCTTTTTACCATCTCGAAGGCCGGCCGCATCGGGTGTTCGATTACCACTATTTGTCCCCGGCGCAGGCGGCGCGGCCGGCGCCAGCCCAGGACACAGTCGCCGTGACGCAAGGTGGGCTCCATGCTCCGGTCGGCGATCTCGTAGGCCACGACGCGTCGTGCCACATAGGCCGCGGCAAGGACGCCGGCGAGCAGCAGCGCAAGACGCTTCATCACGGCCTCCATACAGCAATCGGGGCGAGTGTAGGGTGAACGATCTCAGTCAGGAGGTACCCAGCTCATGCTGCTCAGACCCCGTCGTGTCGCCCACGCCCACTGCGATCTGTTCTGCGGTGTCTACGACCCGGCCCAGGCCCGCATCGAGGCAGAGTCAGTGAAGGCCATCGCTTAGAAGTACCAAGACTCCGACGACGAGGTGTTCCGCCAACGCTGCGTCATCATCAAGGAGCAGCGGGCCGAGCTCGTCAAACATCACCTCTGGGTGTTGTGGACCGACTACTTCAAGCCGCCCCACGTCGAACGTTTCCCGCAGCTCCACGACCTCTTCTGGAGGGCGACCAAAAAGGCCGGCGATGCCAAGAAGTCGATGGATCCCGCCGTCGGTGAAGAGCTGCTGGCGCTCAACGATGAGATTGCCCAGATCTTTGCCGAGACGAAAAAGGCCTAGAGGCGGTCAGAGTCCTGTGGTGACTTCGTAGCCGAAGGCGTTGAAGTCGTCTCGGTATCGATCGTTCACGAGACCGAGGAGCTCAGGGTTGTACCAGGCGGCAAGGTCGGCGTCTCCGGTGACGTTGTAGGCCCGTGCCACCGGGCCCAGATTGGTCTGGCGACATACCTCGGTCCATCCCTCGTCGAACCGTTCCAGGTGGCCCACAAAATCGACGAGCAGCCTGCCGTTGTGGTAGAGGAACGCGGTTTGCGATCGGAAGTGTTTTTCGGCCCGCCGGTCCGGCACGCTCGCTACCGCTCGCACGAAGGCGGGGAAATCCATGCGGAGAGAAAAGGTGCCTCCGTATACGGCGAAGAGGGGAGAGATACGGTGCCCCCGCTCGCGGGGCTGCGCGATCTTGTGGCGGTAGCAGGAGACGAGGCGCGGGTAGGGCGAGCGCACAAAGGCGAAGGTGAATTGGGGTGGGTTGAGGTGGGGAAGGCGCTCCGGTTTCACAAACCGCACATGGCGCCACAGGTGCGATTTGGGGAGATCGCTGCCGGAGACCTCCCGAAGACGGCGCAGCACGTGCATGCGGATCGTGCCCGATCCCGCCTTGGGTATCTGCACGATTCGGGCGCCGAACTCGGGGAGGTCGAGGACTTCGAGGCGTTGCAGACGGGGCCATTTGAGGGCAGCACGCCAGAGGGCAGAAGACAGGTGCATGTGTCTGTGATGGTAGGACGCACCGGGCCCCCTGCTCCGCTAGGACAGATCGCGGCGTACCGATGGCGGCAGCAGTGCCACCGCTAGCAGCACCACACCTCCGGCGGCGACGGCGCTGAGGCTCGAGATCTCGCCCTGAATGGGGAAACGGTCCATGACCCAGCCTGCGGTTCCCCAAGCGGCGAAGCCGGCGGCGATCGCCAGAGGCAGGTTGCGCAATGAAGTGATGCCTACGGGGCGGGCCTCCTCCCAGCCGGTGCGTCGGTACCAGATGGCGGCGAGGGCGCCCGTGTAGAGGAGGATCGCCACGGTGCTGGCCAACGCCAGGCCATCAACCCCCATGGCCTCGTTCAGGCCCCAGTAGATAGGCACGGCGGCGGCGGTGGCCAGAGTCCCCACGATCACCGGGGTCCACATCTCCTCGCGGGCGTAGAAACCGCGGGCCAGGATCTGCTGCAGGCCCCACAGCGGCACCCCGAGGGCGAAGAAGACGAGGGTGCCGGCGGTGGCCAGAGTGTCGGCGTCGTCGAATGAGCCGCGCTCGTAGAGAAGCCTCACCGTCGGCACTGCCAGGGCGATGAGGCCAGCGGCGGCGGCCAGGCTGAACACCACGATGTAGCGCAGGGCGCGGCCGACGGCTTGGGCCATCTCGCGGTGTTTGCCCTCGGCGACGAGCCGGGCCAGGAACGGATAGGTGGCTACTCCCGCGGCCTGGGCGATGACTCCGACGGGAACGAGCATCGTCTGACGCGCGAAGGTGAGCCACGATACCCCTCCGTTCTCCCAGAGTGATCCGAAGGTGCGGCCGAGCTGCTCGTCGAGGACCACCAGCGACTGACCGAGCATCAGGGGGATGGCGAGGGCGAAGTAGCGCTTGACCGCAGGGTGGCGGCGGATCGACCCCTCGGGCAGCTTGAGGCCGCAGCGGCATGCGCCCCAGGCCTGCAGCAGGAAGATCCCGAGGAAGGCGCCCACTAGAGCCCCCCAGGCGAAACCGTCGGCGGTGGGATTATCTCGTCCGATGCCGCCGGCGATGCCGCCGGCGATGATGCCGATGTTGTAGACGATGGGTCCGAGGACGGGGATCAAGAAGCGCTCCCGAGCGAACTGAACCGCAGTGAGCAGCTGGCCGAGGATGAAGAAGATCTGGGCGGGCAGCACGATGCGGGTGAGGCGGGAGGCGTTGGCTACCTGCTCGGCGGTGAAACCTGGCTCGACGGTGCCCAGCACTGAGCCGACGAAGGGCATGGCGAAGGCGACCAGTACTACGGAGCCGATGGTGAGCGGCCGTGCCACCGCCCAGAAGGCCCGCCACGCGTCCTCGTCGTCTCCGGTGGCGAACCGTCGGGTGAGGATGGGGATCAGAGTGATCGCCATGTAGGCGCCGGCCAGGAGGTAGTTGAGGAAATCGGGAATTATGAAGGCGACGAAGTACTCGTCGCCTGCGGCCCCGGCCCCGAGCAGCCAGGCGAAGACGATTTGCCGCACCAGGCCCAGTACCCGTGACAGCAGGGTGCCGCCGGCAACGATGGCGGCGGCAATGCCCATCTGGCGGTAGAGGCCTCGTCGGGACGAGGCCGTTCCGGGCTCAGTCACGTGAGGCAACTTAGCCGCGGCGTCGCCCGGCGCGGGGGCATGCCGATGGCCCAGGCACGAGGGTCAGGTGATGTCGCGGTGCCGAAGCAGATTGGCGGCGACGAGAACGGCGATGCCGGCGATCACGATTGCTTTCGCCGCGGCGCCGCCGGCGCCTGGTTGCAGGGTGCCCAGGAAGTCGCGGAGGCTTCGGGGGATGTCCACCTGGGCGGCGTACGAGCTGAATCCGATACGGAACAGCGAGATGGTGGACAGGCCGCTGACGGCAAACGAGATCCCGGATTCCCAGATGAAAGCGTAGGCAAGGCCGGCCAGCACCGCCCACTTGGTCACGTAGCCCAGGAGCAGGAAAACTGAGGTGTAGGCGAGCGTGGAGATCGCCATGGCCAGCACGATGGGGCCCAAGACACTCCAGTCGCCGCTCCGGATTCCGACGACCGTTGCCGCGGCGGCGGCGGCGCCTCCAACCACCAGGAACGAGAGCGTCCACGCGGCCAGGAGCTTGGCGCCGGAGATGACGGCCCGGGGCTGGGGGCGAAGCAGGAGGAATGAGAGGGTCTGATCGCGGCGTTCGTCGCCGAGGGCGGAAGAGCCGAAGACGAGGGACACCGCCGGCAGCACGATGATGAAGAGGATGCCTATGGGGGCGTCGTGGAAGACCGCGACGGCCCGGCTTGGGGCCGCGTTCCGAGTCTCGACGAAAGTGACGAGCGTGGGCAGGGCGGCAAGCAGCAGGGACACGATGAGTCCGCCCTTGCCGCCCAGCAGCTGGCGCAGAGCGGTGCGGAACATGCGGAGAAAGGCGCTCATCGTCGCCTCACCAAGTAGCGGAAGACGCTCTCCAGCGACAGGTCCTCGGGCTCGAACAGGGTGAGGCTGAGATCGAGATCGCGAGCCAAGGGCGGCAGGACGCGTCCCAGCTGCACCAGATCCGACGTTTCCACATGCAGGGCCCGGCCGGCGAGGCTTGCCGCCTCGACCGCCTCGGACTGCAGCAGCGCCGAAGCCAGCCGCCGCGGGTCGCCCGCCTCGATACGGACCCGGTAGGGGGTATCGAGCATGGCCCGCCGTATGGCGGACACATCACCGGCGGCGGCGAGTTTGCCGTCGACGATGGCGAGCACCCGGTCGGCCATTCGCTCCACCTCGGCAAGCACGTGGGACGAAACGATGACGGTGTGCCCGGCGGCGGCAAGGCGGCGGAAGATGTCGATCAAGTGGCTCCGTTGCACGGGGTCGGTTCCGTTCAACGGCTCATCGAGCACCAGTACCTCGGCGCCGGTGACCAATGCGGCAGCCACCTTGGCGCGCTGACGCATTCCTTTGCTGTAGCCGGATAGCGGCCGGTCGGCGGCATCCTCGAGATTGACGGATGCAATGGCGTCGTCGACGCGGGCGACATCGACCTTGGACAGCGCCGCCGAGTAGTTGACGAACTGGCGTGCCGTTTGAAAACCGTAGAGGGCGGTCTCCTCCGGGACGAGGGCGAGCGATCGGTAGACCTGAGGCCGGCGCCGTGGGTTCTGCCCGAGCACGGAGACCGATCCGTCGGATGGGGTGAGCAGGCCGCAGACCATCCTCAGCAACGTGGTCTTGCCGGCTCCATTGGGACCAAGCAGCCCGGTGATGCCGGGGCCGAAGGAGCAGCTCACATCGGAAACGGCCACCTTCTGCCCGAACCATTTTGAGATCCCGTTGACTTCGACCGTGGCCGCGGCGACCCAGGCGGGAGAATCGGTGGTCACGTCAGCCTCCGGTAGCGGCGGACCACCAGGAAGATGGTGAGGGCGGCGACGAGAAGGATGATGATCAGAGATGGAATCGGCCCGTACCCGGCGCTCTCGGGTATCCACCGGTTGGTGTTCTCTCCCATGATCCAATCCCGCACCAAACCCGGGTGCTGCTGCAGCGCCAGAAAGGCGGCGGGTTTGAAGCCGGCGTCCGTAAGGGCCTGGGGCACCGCCGAGCTGATGAACATGAGGCCGATGAAAGTTGCCGCGGCGAAGGAGGCGCGCTTGGCGTAGGCGGAGATGACAAAAGCCAACGGGGCGAAGGCTACGAAGTAGACGGCCGACGCCGCCGCGGTACGCCACAGAGTGCCGAGATTTCCGGCCACAAATGATCCGAAGCCCTCGGTGCTGACCCAGGCCCTGCCCAGGAAGAGCACCAATTGGGGCAGATACATGAAGCCGAAGACCACGGTGATCAGCGATGCGGCACGGCCGACGAGGTAGTCCTCCATAGTCAGCGGCCGGGACGCATACACCGCCAGAGTGCCGAAAGTACGATCGGGGACCAGCAGCTCCCCGGCGGCGAGTGCGGTGAAGATCATCGCGATCGCCGAGGTCATGCCGAAGTACTGGGCGTGGGTGAAGAACTCCACCTCGTCGAGCCCAATCTCCCCGGTGAACACGCTGATGCCGACGAAGAACAAGGCGGGCAGCACGGCGATGCTGAGCAGCAGGACGGGGAGGACCTTGCTGCGGGCGCGGCGCCGCAGTCCGAGAACCCGGCGCAGGCCGTCACGATATAGGGCGCGCACCGCGCCGGCGCGGCCCAGACGTTCGCCCTCGTGAGGCTGGTAGCCGAGATCGAAGATGACGCCTTCCGTCACGTTCGATCTCCTTTGGCCGATTCCTCGTCGAGTTCGGTCTTGATGTCGGAGGAGGCAGGCGCTATTTGCTCGCCGGCCAGGAAGATGTCCTCCAAAGTGGTGCGGCGCGGGCCCAGCCGGCGTAGGGCGGCGCCGGTCTCGGCCAGGGCATCACGGATGAGATCGAACGGATCGCCCCTCTCGGTCTCCACCACGATCGTGCGGCCCTCGATGTGGGCGCTGCCGCCATGTTTCGCAACGGCGGCCAGCACCGGCGCAGGATCGTCGAGGACCTCGAGGGTGACCTCGCCGGTCACCGACAACTCGGTGAGCGGCCCGGCACGCAGCAAGCGCCCGCCGTCGAGCATCATCACCCAATCGCAGGTGCGTTCGATGTCGGGAAGCATGTGCGAGGAGATGATGGCGTTGATCCCAAAACTGCCGAGCCGGCCTATCAGGGCCAGCATCTCCTCCCGGCCCTCGGGGTCAAGGCCGGCGGTGGGCTCATCTAGGAGCACAAGATCGGGGTCGTGAACGATGGCCTGAGCCAGCTTGGCCCGCTGGGCCATGCCGGTGCTGAAGCCGCCCATGTAGCGAAACCGCTCTTCGTGCAACCCGACCAGCGTGAGCACATCGCTGGCCCGCTGGCGGGCCGCCCTGGTGGGCAGGCCGGCCAGCTCGGCGGCGTAGATGAGGAAATCGGCGGCGGTCTGGTCCGGAGGCAGGCAGGCCGTCTCCGGCATGTAGCCGACGCGTGAGCGCACCTCCAGCGTGGCCCGGTTCACTCGCTGACCGAGCAGCCAGGCTTCGCCCCGCTGCGGGCGGAGGATTCCCAGCAGGACCTTGAGCAGGGTGGTCTTGCCGGCGCCGTTGGCGCCAACCAGGCCAATGCTGCCGGGCGGCACGTCGACGCTGACATCCTGCAGCGCGAGGATGTCGCCGTAGGCGAATCGCAGGTCGCGGGTGGCGATGATGGCGTCGGCCACGGAGAGCAAACTAGCCGATCACCGGATCGGCGAGATTAAGAGACCGTCTTCGCGTCGTTAGATGATCGGCGTCTGAATGTACGAGTTGTGAGTCTTCTCAGCCCACAGTCTCGTTTGGAGGGCTCAACCCATCACACCGCCGCACCAGGGACAACGTCCTCGGTTATCACACCTAGGGAATCAGCCGCGCCCGAAGATTCGGGCCAGACGGGTGCGCAGCGGCACTGTTCCCCGGGCCGGGGCTGGCTCCTCGCCGACTCTCCGCCGCAAGGTGTCCCGTTCTTGGCGCATCTCGCCCAGGCGTTCCCGCAGGAACCTGGCCTCCGTCTCGGCGCGGGCCGCCCGCTCCCGGGCCTCGGCCAATTGCTGCCCGGCCTGATGGAGGTTGCCCAGCTGGTCCATCAGCTTGTCCCAGGCATGGCGCGGCACCAGCATCGCCGATCCATCGGCGCTGGGACCGCTCCGGGCCGCCAGCGCGGTGCCGCCGCGGCTTCGGCCGGCTCGCTGGCGCGTCGAGACCGAGCGGGGGACCACCATCCAGCGGCCTTGCTGCTTCGCCGCATCGATCTCACCGGAGCGGCACCACGACCCCAGGGTGGAAGCCGAGACGCCGAAGCGCTTGGCTGCTTCCTGCAGGGTGATCCGGTCTGCGGCGATCGGGACCGCCGCGGCGGCGATCTCATCGGGCGATGGAGACGGCGCGGTCGCTGCTTGGGGAGAGGAGCGGGGCATACGCCGGGCGCGTCCCGGGCGCCGCTGTTCCCAGATCGATGTAGGGTCTTCGGCCAACAGTCGGCTCCTGCGTCGCTCGCCCCAGCCTAGGTGCCGCGCGATGACCACCGCCGGGCGGTGGCTTTCGTGGAATAATGCCTTGGTGACTCGCCCGGTACTTCCAGACGAGGAAGAGATTCGCGCCCTGGTGACCCGAGTGGTGACCGGGGTGCTGGCAGATCGATCCTCAGCCGCTGCGCCGGTCGCCGCACCTGCTCCCGTTCCCGCCGGTCCTGCGTCCGGCACCGCCGCTTCGATCGCCATCGGGGCCGATCACGGGGGCTTCAAACTCAAGGAGCGCCTGGTCTTCCGGCTCCGGGAGCAAGGCTACGTTGTGGTGGACTGCGGGACCGACTCCACCGAGGCCGTCGACTATCCGGACCTGGCGCTGGCGGTGGCCGAGCAGGTCTCCTCGGGTGCCTGCACCTACGGAATCGTCGTGGACGGCGCCGGGATCGGGTCGGCCATGGTAGCCAACAAGGTGCCGGGGATCAGGGCCGCGCTCTGCTACGACTTGTCCTCGGCTCGCAACAGCCGCGAGCACAACCACGCCAATGTGCTCACGCTGGGCGCCGCACTCATCGGCGAGGGCTTGGCCTGGCAGATCGTCGAGACCTGGCTCGACACGCCGTGGGCCGAAGGCCGCCACGCCCGCCGGGTGAAGAAGATCGGCGAGATCGAGCGAAGGTACCTGGCGCCGGCGGGGCGGTCGGCCCTATGAGCGACGACTTCGATGCCATTGTGGAGGCGGTGACCCGGGAGGTGCTCTCGGCACTCACCGGTGGGGCCTTCGCCGAGTGCCTGGTGTGCTTCGGCGACTGCGCCTCGCATTCCTCCGAGAAGGTGCGTCAGGTGGTGGCGGCCGGGGCGAGCCGCATCTCCTACAACGGGGCCGGCGCCGACGTGCCCACCGACCTCGCCGGCTTCATCGATCACACCCTGCTCAAGGCCGACGCCACTTCCGGGGACATCGACCGGATGTGCGACGAGGCCATCACCTATGGCTTCGCCGCGGTCTGCGTCAACCCGGCCTGGGTGAAGCGGGTTGCCGAGAAACTGCGCGGCTCCGACGTGATCACCTGTTCCGTGATCGGCTTCCCCCTGGGAGCCCACACCCCGCGGATTAAGGCGATGGAGGCTCGCGAAGCCATTCGGGACGGGGCGCGTGAGATCGATATGGTGATCAATGTGGGTGCCCTCAAATCGGGCGAATACGACCTGGTGGCCCGGGACATCGCCGGAGTCGTCGACGCCTGCCGGGAGGCCGGAGCGGTGTGCAAGGTCATCATCGAGGCGGCGATGCTCACCGATGAGGAGAAGGTCATCGTCAGCCGCCTCGCCAAGCAGTCGAAAGCCCATTTCGTCAAGACCTCGACGGGATTCGGGCCCGGGGGCGCCACCGTCTACGACGTCGCCCTCATGAGGGAGGCCGTCGGCCCGGAGATGGGAGTGAAGGCCTCCGGCGGCATCCGCACCCGCCGGGACGCCGAGGAGATGATCGCCGCCGGGGCCACCCGGATCGGCGCCTCGGCCGGAATCGAGATCGTCGGCGAGACGGGAGGGGCTCAGTGAGCAACAATGTCGACCTGCGGGGGTATTCGTTCCTCGACAGTCTGCAGCCCCAGTACGCCGCGTTCCTGGGCACGGTCGCCCAGGGTTTCCTCCCGCTGGCCGGAGAGGCTTCCCTGTTTGTGGAGATCTCCCCGGGGATCGAGATCAACCGTCTCACCGACGTCGCCCTCAAGGCGACCACGGTGCGACCGGGCATGCAGATCGTCGAGCGCTACTTCGGGTTGCTCGAGGTGCATTCGCCCCACCAGGCGGAGACCAGGGCCGCCGGCGCCGCCATCCTCGATGCGATCGAAGCCAAGGAGGAGAGCCGCATCAAGCCCCGTATCGCCAGCAGCCAGATCATTCGTCGCATCGACGACCACCAGGCGCAGCTGATCAACCGCATGCGGCACGGCCAGATGCTGATCCCGGGGCAGACGTTGTACGTGCTCGAGATGGAGCCGGCCTCCTACGCCGCCATCGCCGCCAATGAGGCGGAGAAGGCCGCTGAGATCAACATACTCGAGGTCCGCTCCTTCGGCTCGCTGGGCCGGGTGTACCTTGGCGGCGAGGAGCGGGACATCGACGTGGGCTGGCGGGCCGCGGTGGCGGCCCTGGAGGGGCTGGACGGCCGGCCCATGGACGAGTAGGGGTTTCGGAACAGAAGGACGGAGCAAGGAGAGCCAATGGCACAAGCACTCGGCATGATCGAATGCCGCGGTTTTCCGGCGATGGTCGAGGCGGCCGACGCGATGGTCAAGGCAGCCAAGGTCGAGCTGGTGTCCTATGAGAAGACGGGCGGCGGTTATGTGACCGCGGTGGTGCGCGGCGACGTCGCCGCGGTGAAGGCCGCCATCGACGCCGGGACCCGCGGCGCAGAGAAGGTTGGCGAGGTGATCGCCACCCACGTGATCGCGCGCCCGCACGTCAATATCGACCTGGTACTCCCGCTCGGCCGAGCCGAGGAGGCCGAAGCCGAGATCGCGGACTGAGCGTCGGGAGGCACGCATGCTGTTGGGCCGCGTTGCCGGGACGCTCGTTGCCACCCGCAAGGAGGCGACGCTCGAGGGGCTCAAGTTCCTCGTGCTGCGCCAAATCGATGTGGACGAGACCGAGACCGGGTCCTACGTGGTGGCCGCCGACGCCGTCGGCGCCGGCATCGGGGAGATCGTGATGTACGCCACCGGGTCGGCGGCGCGCCAGACGATCCACACCAAGGACCGGCCCTGCGACGCCGTCGTGATGGCGATCGTCGATACCTGGGAGGTTGGGGGCGACACCATGTACCACAAGTACCGCGACTGACATGACCACCGGCTTGGACCAGGAGGAGATCTACGAGATCATCGCTCGGGTCCGCCTCCGTCTGGGAGGCACGGCCGAAGCCGTGCCCGAGAGGCCCCGGGTCCCGGTCGAAGTGCCCGAGATCGAGCTTGGGGAGGGCATCTACGAGACCGTGGACGCGGCCGTCGTCGCCGCCGATCGCGCCTGCGCCCAGTACCAGCAAAAGGGGTCGGAGATCCGGGTGGCCGTCATCGACTCAATCCGGCGCACCATGGTGGACAACTCCGAGCGGCTGGCCAAAATGGCCCAGGAGGAGACGGGGCTGGGGCGCGTGGAGGACAAGGTTCGCAAGAACCTGCTCGTCGCCACCCGCACCCCGGGCCCGGAGGATCTGGATCCCATCATCGAGACCGGGGACGACGGGATGATGCTCACCGAGATGGCCCCCTTCGGCCTGATCGGCTCGATCACCCCCACCACCAATCCCACGGCCACCATCATCAACAACGCCATCGCCATCCTCTCCGGCGGCAACGGGGTGGTATTCAACGTTCACCCCAACGCCAAGAAGGTGTCCGCCGAAGCGGTGCGGCTCCTGAACCGGGCGACTCTCGCTGCCGGCGGACCCCCCGACCTGGTGACCACGATGGCCGTCCCCACCATCGAGAGTGCCCAGGAGCTGATGCACCACCCCAAGATCCAGGTTCTCCTCGTCACCGGGGGCCCGGGGGTGGTGCGAGAGGCGCTCAAGACCGACAAGCGAGCGGTGACCGCCGGGCCCGGCAACCCGCCGGCGGTGGTGGATGAGACCGCCAACCTGGAGCAGGCGGGCCGCGACATCGTCGCCGGGGCCTCCTTCGACAACAACATCATCTGCATCGACGAGAAGGAGACGATCGTCGTCCGCTCCGTGGCGGACGAGCTGCTGCGAGCCATGGGCCGCAACGGGGCCCACATCCTCAAGGAGCACGAGCTGCGCAAGGTGGAGCGCCTGGTGTTCTCCTCGATGGGGCCGCCCTCAAAGCCGGGCGTGATCAACCCGCGCTGGATCGGAAAGGACGCCGGGGTGATCGCCCAGGCGGCCGGGGTCGAGGTCGAGGGTGATCCCCGGTTGCTGGTCGTTGAGGTGCCCCCCGAGCACAACCTGGTGTGGACCGAGCAGATGATGCCGGTGATGCCCGTGGTCCGGGCGTCGAACATCGACGAGGCGATCGATCTGGCGGTGCGCGCCGAGCACGGCTTCCGACACACGGCCTCGATCCACTCCACCAACGTTTCCACCATCACCCGGATGGCGCGCACCATCAGCGTGAGCATCTTTATCGCCAATGGCCCCAACTACGCCGGCCTGGGCCAGGGGGGTGAGGGTTTCACCTCCTTTTCCATCGCCAGCCCTAGCGGCGACGGCATGACCCGGCCGCTCACCTTCACCCGCGAGCGCCGCATCGCCGTGGTCGGCGCATTGAGGATCATCTGACATGCACCCCGCACTAGCACTGCTCGAATTCAACTCGGTGGCGGCGGGCATTGTCGCCGGCGACGCCATGGCGAAGCGAGCCCCGATCTCGGCGCTGGTGGCGGGCACGGTGCAGCCCGGCCACTACCTGGTGTTGGTGGCCGGCGACACCGCCAGCGTCGAGGAGGCGATCGACGCCGGGCAGGGCGCTTCCGGCGAGTCGATGCTCGACATCGTGTTCCTCCCCGACGTCCATCCCGGCGTGGTGGCGGCGGTGCGGGGGACCACCATTGTCGGTGCTATTGAGGCCCTGGGGGTTGTGGAGACCACCTCGGTGGCCTCGATACTGGAGGCCGCCGACGGGGGCGTCAAGGGGGCCGATGTCGTCATCGTGGAGCTGCGTATGGCCGACGGCCTGGGCGGCAAGGGCTATGTGTTGTTCGGGGGCGAGGTCCCCGACGTCGAGGCCGCGGTGGAGATCGGCGCCGGACGGGTGCCGCAGGGCCATTTGGTGCGGGCGTCGGTCATCCCCAGCCTGCACCCCGAGATGACCGAGAACCTTGAGGGCGATGCCCGCTTCGGGCCGCGGGCCGGCCGGAAGGGAGGAGGCCCGGATGCAGCTCGCTAGGGTCACCGGGACCGTCGTCGCCACGGTTAAGTGTGAGGGTTTGGCAGGGGTCCGCTTCCTGGTAGTGCAGCCGCTGGATCGCGATCGGAACCCGGTCGGGCGCCAGGTGGTGGCCGGCGACGGAGTGCACATGGCCGGCCCTGGGGAGATGGTTTACATCGTGGGGAGCCGGGAGGCCGCGCTGGCGATGCCCGATCCGTTCGTCCCGGTCGATCATGCCGTCGTGGGGATCGTCGACCACGTGGAGCGATCGTGAAGATCGGACGCGTGTCCGGCACCGTGATCTCCACCATCAGTGCCCCGGTCTACGACCACCGCCGCTTGCTCATGTGTGATCTGCTCGATGCCGACGGCCGGGATACCGGCGACTACCTCATCTGCGTCGATTCGGTCGATGCCGGGTACGGGGAGACCGTGCTGATCATCGACGAGGGCAACGCGGCACGCCAGGTGGTCTCCGATCCCACGGCGCCGATCCGCGCGGTCATCGTGGGGATCGTCGACGAGTTGCTGGTCGACGGAGAGTCCCACGAGGTGGTCTGACCGCGGTCCGGGCATCCTTGCCGCGGGCAGGCAAGCCGTGCTCGTCGTGCTGGTGCAGCCGATCTCCGCCTGTGACCGCGACGGGAAGCAATGACGGCCACGGCCGGCTTGCTGGCAGTCACCTGCGCGAGACAACGGGCCCCTTGGGGTCAAGGCCTTGGGCGGGATCCGTAACCGCTCCGACGCTCTGGCCATGATCGCGGTGGGGGCCACTCGGATTGGTGCCTCTGCGGGGATCGACATTGTTGCGGCAGGAGGGAAGACCGGCTAGCCGGCGAGCGCGGCGAGGATCGTTATGCTCCTCTCCACGGTGAAGCGCACAATCGTTCTGGTCCTGGCCGTTGTTCTTGCCGCCTGTGATGGCGGCGAGACGACAACAACCGTTCCCGGGCCCACCACAACGATCGATCCCGAGGTGCGCTGCGCTCAGATCTCCCAAGACGCTGGTGAGATGCTCATCGAGTTTGTGAATGCTCTTGAGAACGTGAGCCCGTCCCAGCTCTCGGACCGGGCTCTGTGGCCGAACGAGCTGGTGGCTCTCGAGCAGCGCGGTGAAGAGCTGGACCAGGCCATCACCGAGGCCGGCTGCGACGTGCTGGAGATCCAGGCCGGCATCATTGAGCAGGCCGCTGAGCTCGAAGCGGAGAATCTTGTGGCTCGGCTCTACCTGGAACAGCTTCTGCAGATCGGCTCCTAGGAGAAGCCGGCAAGGCTGAGGTGTGAAGCAGCGGCACGGTCAAGCATCCACACCACGTCGCGTGCCGACCGACTCACCCGGGCTGCAGGACAATCGACTTTGCCCTCAAGGATTCCGGCGACGATGTCGGCCTTCTCCGCACCGGCAACGAGGAAGATGGTGCGTCGTGCCGCCACGAGAAGGGGAAGGGTGGCGGTGAGGCGCCACGCTGCGAGCGTATGCACCCTGCTGGCCACAAACCCGCGGTGGCTCTCTTCCACCGCCGTGGTGCCGGGGAACAGGGATGCAGTGTGGCCATCGCTTCCCACGCCGAGGAGAATCAGGCCGGGCTGAGGGCCGCCGGGCCCGGAGGGGAGAACGCGGTGAAGCTCCTCTTGATAGGCGGAGGCGGCTTCATTCGGCTCTTCGTTCCACGGCACCGGGTGAAAGCTGGCGGGGACATGATCGGCGAGTGCCGCAGCAACCATCCTTCCGTTGTTCTCTGGGTCGTTGAGCGGCACATGACGTTCATCAACCATCCAGAGATGAGTCTCTTTCCATGGCACCGGGGTGGTTCGAAGCCGTTCATAGGTCCGGCGCGGCGTATTGCCACCGGAGAGACCGATGGTGGGGTGGGGGAGGTCGAAGCGCAGCCAGCGGGCGCTCTCATCGGCGGCGGCCGCAGCCAGCTTCTCGACGTCTCTGAATACTCGAATCCGCATGACTGGACAGCCTAGGCCTGGTGCTGTATGACCCCGGGGTGCCGCTACACGTCTGGTGGCGGCACGAGGCGGGCAGCCCCAATGCTGTAGCCCTTGCTGGACAGAACCCACGTGGAGGCTTTTGGCCAAAACAGCCGGCCATCGAGTGGAACACCCCGTGCTGCCAAGGAGCCAATGAGGTTGCCGATGATGTCGCCGTGGCTGCAGAGCACCGTTCCGGAATCGAGGCCGGCGACGAGACCGTCGACCAGAGCGGGTGCCGTTCCCTCCGCCAGCGTGTGCTCGGTGATCACCTCGAGGCCGGCCGCGGCGGCAAGAGGCAGCACCGTCTCCACGCAGCGAACCGCCGGGCTGGAGAGGATTTGGCGCACTTTCGGCGCCGACAGGCGTCGAGCCAGGGCTGCGGCCTGCCGGTGCCCCAGCTCCGTCAGCGGCCGCAGGGAATCCACGTCGGCCCACTCGGCCCTGTCGCCGGCATCGGCGTGCCTGACCACCAGGATCATTGGCGTCCCAGCTCCACGAACCTGCGCAGCAGGGCGCGGTCCCGCGTATAGGTCAACAACGACAGGGCTTCGCCAACAGGCAGCCACCGGGCTTCGTCGACCTCATCGTTGGGGGTGAACTTCCCTCTGGTGGGGCGCATCCCCCAGTAGCGAACGATCTTGCGGCCGGCCGTGTTGGTGTACTCGATGGATCCGACTTCGGCCCCCAGCTTGCAGCGGTACCCGGTCTCCTCACGTACCTCTCGCAGAGCAGCCTCGGCCTCCGACTCCCCATCCATGAGTTTGCCCTTGGGAAACGACCAGTCGTCATGGGCGGGACGGTGCACGATGAGAACCTCTATCTCGCCGTTGCCGCCGGGCCGGCTCACCACTCCGCCCGACGCCACCGTGACGTCGGCGATGTCGGTGGCACCGTCCGGGTCGGGCTCGGCTCCCTGTGATCTCGCCAGAGCCAGCAGCTCCAGCCTCGCCTGAGCGTTGAGGCCCCGCACTGTGGGCACCTTTGTCCAGGTGCCGTCGGAGCGAAGCTCCCAGGCAAGGCTGTCGTCGGCCAGACAGACCTGGAGTACTTCCTCGAGGCGCCGGCGCAGATCGGGGTCTTCGATGGGGGCAACCGACTCCACCCTGTTGTTGAGGTTGCGCTGCATCATGTCGGCCGATCCGATCAGGTACTCGGCCGCATCGCCGCTGCCGAACCGCATGATCCGTGAGTGCTCCAGGTACTTGCCGACGATGGAGCGCACTCGGATGTTCTCCGAGAGGCCGGGCACACCGGGGCGAATCGAGCAGTTTCCCCGCACGATGAGGTCGATCTGTGTTCCCCGCCCCGACGCTTGGTAGAGGTCGTCGATGATTTGGGGGTCGATCAGGTGATTCAGCTTCCACACGATGCAGCCGTTTTCGGCGTCCGCCTGGCGGCGGATACGCTGCCTGACCTGCCTCCGCAGGGTGGTGGGGGCCACAAGCAGCTTGCGGTATTTCTTCTGACGGCTGTAGCCGGTGAGCACGTTGAATAGCTCGCTGAGGTCGGCGCCGAGGGCCTCGTCGGTGGTGAAGAGGCCTAGATCCTCGTAGAGGCGTGCCGTCTTCGGGTTGTAGTTGCCGGTGCCGATGTGGCTGTAGCGAACGAGCTTGCCAGCCTCCCGGCGCACGACCAGGGCGAGCTTGGCGTGGGTCTTCAGGCCGGTGACGCCGTAGACGACGTGCACGCCGGCCTCCTCGAGCATGCGGGCCCAGTTGATGTTGGCTTCCTCGTCGAAACGGGCCTTGAGCTCAACGAGCACCACAACTTGCTTGCCGGAGCGGGCTGCGGCCATCAGCGACTCGACGATCGACTCTTCACCGCCCAGCGCAGGGTCGTCGGGATCGGAGGTGCGGTAGAGGGTCTGCTTGATGGCGACGACATCGTCGTCCCGGGCCGATTCGCCGACAAAGGCCCCCACCGAGCTGCCGAACGCGCCGTACGGGAAATGAACGAGTAGATCCCTTTCACGGATACGGTCGAAGATGGTGCGATCCTCGGGATCGGCAAGGGCCGACTGGGTGGGCGGGATCCAGGTTTTGTGCTTGAGCTCGGGGCGGTCGAGCCCGTACACCGCCCACAGGCCGGAGAGGGCGAGCATGCAGCTCGAGACGTATACCCCCGAGGAATCGAGGCTCAACTGCCCGGTTAGGAGATCGAGGATCTTCGGCGACATGGTTTCATCGATCTCCAGGCGCACCACTCGTGAGAAGCGATGCCGAGTGTGAAGCATCTCCCGCATCGCCTCGAGCAGGTCGTCGGCCTCTTCTTCCTCGATGGCGGCTTCGGCGCTGCGGGTCACCCGAAAGGCATGCTGGCTCAGGACCTGCATCCCGGGGAAGAGGGCATCGAGGCGAGCGGCCACCAGCTGTTCCACGGGCAGGAACCGGTCTCCACTGAGGTGGACAAAGCGGGGCAGCAGCGGCGGCACCTTGACCCGGGCGAACTGGCCGTCGCCGGTCTTGGGGTTGCGCACGGCCACCGCCAGGTTCAGCGAGAGATTCGAGATGAATGGGAAGGGGTGTGCCGGATCGAAGGCAAGCGGAGTGAGCACGGGGTAGAGATCCCGCTCGAACACGGCCTCCGCTTCGGCCCGGCGTTTCTCGCTGAGGCCGTCCCAGGTGACGAGATGGATCCCGGACTCGGTGAGCCCGGGGAGGATCTCGGTCGTGGTGAGCCGCTCCATACGCACCAGCAGCGACTCGCACCGGTCGCGGATGTCCTCGAGCTGCTGCTTCGGGGTGCGACCGTCGGGGCTTGGTTTGGTGACACCGGCGGCAACCTGGTCGCGTAGGCCGGCTACACGTACCTGGAAGAACTCATCGAGATTGGATGAGACGATGGCGACAAACTTGGCCCGTTCCAGGATGGGGGTGTTTGGGCTCTCGGCGATGGCAAGGACCCGAGTTTGGAAGTCGAGCAGCGAGAGCTCTCGGTTTATGTACTGGGAATCCATCGCAAACGCCTCTGTGGGCCCGCCGGTGGCATCGACATCATATAGCGGGGCCTGAAGCTCGGCTCAGCCGAAACGATTCTCGAGCTCGACGATCTTGCCAACTCGGCGCACGTGCCGCTCATCGCCGCTGAAGGCGGCTCCGAGGAAGGCGAATACGATCTCCTTGGCCAGCATCGGCCCAACGACGCGGCTGCCCAGAGTGAGCACATTGACGTCGTCGTGCTCCACGGCCTGGTGCGCTGTGTAGGTGTCGTGAATCTGAGAGCAGCGAACACCTTTCACTTTGTTGGCGGCGATGGCGGCCCCGGCTCCGGATCCACAGACGATGATTCCACGGTCGGCGCGGCCCTCAATGACGGCATGAGCGACGGCGGCGGCGAAGTCGGGATAGTCGACGGGTTCTTCGGAGTGTGTTCCCAGGTCGGTAACCGCATGACCGGCGGCAGCGATGGCGGCGGCCAGATCCTGTTTGAACTGGAACCCGGCGTGATCGGCGGCGATGGCGATGCGCATGTGTTCGCAGGGTAGTGGCGATCGAGCCGGCGACGGGGGTTCGCCGCGGTCGAGTCGGCCCCGAAGGCGACGCGGCTCATACAATCCAGTGCGATGGATCAACTCATCGTTACCGGGGGCCGTCCTCTGAGCGGCACCGTGAACGTTCTTGGAGCCAAGAACGCAGTTTTGAAACACCTTGTCGCCGCACTCCTGGCGCCGGGACGCCACCTCATCGAAAACGTTCCCGGCATCCTGGACGTGGAGACCATGTGTCGGGTGCTGGGGCATGTTGGGGCTTCGACGCAGCGCGAGGACCACACCATCCATATCGACGTCCCCGAGGAGCTGCGGCCCGAGGCGCCCATCGATCTGGTGCGGCAGATGCGGGCCTCGATTCTCATCCTGGGTGCCCTGCTGGCGCGGTGTGGTGAGGCCAGGGTGGCCCTGCCCGGAGGAGACGACTTTGGCGCCCGTCCTATCGATCTTCACATCGATGGGCTCGGCCGCATGGGCGCCTCCTTCGAGCTGTCCCATGGGATCCTCCGGGGCTCGGCGCCGGACGGCCTGTCGGGTGCCGACGTCTATCTCGAGTTCCCCAGCGTCGGGGCCACCGAGAACCTGCTTTTGGGTGGGGTCATGGCTCGAGGCACCACGATTATCGGCAACGCGGCACGAGAGCCGGAGATCGAGGATCTTGCCGCCTTCCTCATCAAGATGGGAGCGCGCATCACCGGCGTAGGGACCTCCACCATCGAAATCGAGGGTGTTCCCGAGCTGGCCCCGGCGCGTCACAGTGCCGTGCCCGATCGCCTCGAGGCGGGCACCTATCTGGTGGCAGGTGCCATCACGGGGGGTGAGATCACCGTCGAGCGCTGCGTCCCGGATCACCTGCGTATGGAGCTGCGCAAGCTGGGAGAGGCGGGGTGTGAACACGAGACGGGAGAGAACAGCATCAGGCTGCGCGGGCCCAAACGCCCGAGCCCCGTCGATTGCGCCACACTTCCCTATCCCGGGTTCCATACCGACATGCACCCACAAATGGTGGCGCTCATGTCGCTGGCATCGGGAACGTCGGTGATCACCGAGAACATCTACGATGCCCGGTTCCGTTATGTGGGTGAGCTCAACCGTATGGGCGCTGATGTCATCACCGAGGGGCAGCACATCATCGTGCGCGGCGTGCCCGCGCTGAGCGGCTGTCCGGTTGATGCCTGTGATATCCGGGCCGGCGCCGCGCTTGCTCTCGCCGGCCTCGCCGCCGAGGGTTACACCACGATCACCGATGCCCACCACATCGATCGCGGGTACGAGGGTTTTGCCGACAATTTGGTCCGTCTCGGCGCCGATGTGCGCCGGGAGAGGGGCTGAGGCTTCCCGGCGTGGATCCTCAGACCACCGCCGCTCTTCTTGCTGCCGCCTCCTGGTGTCAGGCGAATCGGATCCCGTTTGCAGTGGGGGGCAGCGCCATGCTCGATCTGCTCGGCATGGAAGTCGAGGTGGGTGACGTCGACCTTGTTATGCCCGGCGAGGCGGGTGCTCTGCTGCAGGCCGCCCCTTGGCCCCGGCTGGAGCCCAAGCCGTCGTCGCTGCTGTTCCGCAGCGACTGGCTGTATCGGTACGACGTCGAGGGCACGACCGTCGAGTTCATCGGCTGTATGAGGGTTCTCATCGATGGCAGATATCGCATCGTGCCGTGGGAGGGTGGCGTCACCGTCGACGTCGCCGGGCGGAGAATCACCCTCGCTCCTGCGGGTGCCTGGTACCACGTCTACCGCGCCTACCGCCCCGAAAGGGCCGACGATCTGGGACGGCTCATTGGTGATGAATCGATCGCTAAGGGAGCACGGGACTTGGGTCTTGCCGCCGCCGGATAGGGGTTTGGCCCTCCGTAGAATGATGCCAATCCACCACATGGAGACGATGGCCGACGCCGTGGGAATCGAGGCCGCCGAGGCGGAGGAGACTCCGATAGACCTCGACGCGCTCACCGCCACCCTCGAGTACATCCGTCCCGCCCTGCAGGCGGACGGTGGCGATCTGGTGCTGCTCGGCGTCGAGGGGGGGCGCGTCAACCTCCAGCTGGTTGGCGCCTGTGGGGGGTGCCCATTGGCCACGATGACCCTCACCTCGGGCATCGAGCGCATCCTGCACGACCGGGTGCCGGGCGTTACCGAGGTCGTCGCCGTCTAGGCGGCCGGATCGCTCTTGCGATCCTCACGGCTCTGTGCTCCATTGATTCAGCCCGGGTGAAACATCGCGCCAGGTCGCCGACGACGAGCTGGTCGCTACGACGGTCCAGATGCCGGTGCACGGTCTCGGCCGGGTCCACGGCGTCCGGCGCAGCTCGGAGAACGTCGAGCACAAGACCGCGCCGCAGGGGATCGGGAGCGAGCACGGCCTGGTCGAAACGGGGCGTCATGGCCCCGAATGTGCCGGCCCGAATCTGACCTGGGCGCCGGTAAGCTGCGCCGGTGCCCCTCACCGCAGATCCGGAGCGGCTCGCCGACGAGGCCTTTGCGGGTAATCGGCGTGCCCTCGCCCGTCTCATCACGCTCGTCGAGGAGGATCGTCCCGGCGCCGGGGGGGTGCTGGCTGCCGCCCACGAGCGGCGCCGAGGCGCCTACCGAGTCGGCATTACCGGCGCGCCGGGGGCCGGTAAGAGCACACTGACCGATCGCCTCATCGCGGCGCTGAGGGAGCGAGGCGAGGAAGTGGCGGTGCTCGCAGTGGATCCCAGCAGTCCATTCAGCGGAGGCGCCGTGCTCGGAGACCGGGTGCGCATGCAGGATCACGCCTCCGATCGGGGGGTGTACATACGCTCGATGGCGAGCCGGGGCCATCTGGGGGGCCTGTCGGCTGCTGTGCCCAAGGTACTGGCCCTGCTCGATGCCGCCGGATTCCCCATGATTGTCGTTGAGACCGTCGGCGTGGGGCAGGACGAAGTCGAGATAGTGGAAGCGGCTGATACCACGGTGGTGGTTGTTGTGCCCGGCTGGGGCGACGGGATCCAGGCCGCCAAGGCGGGCATCCTCGAGATCGGAGACCTCTTTGTGGTGAACAAGGCCGATCGTCTCGGCGTGGCCGAGGCCGTGGCCGATCTCCGCGCCATGATCGAGATGGGTGGGGACCGTCCCTGGCAGGCGCCGATCCTCACCACGGTGGCGGCAAAGGGTGCCGGCGTCCTCGAATTCCTCAGGGAGCTCGAGCGGCACCGAAGCCATCTCGAAGAAGACGGAGGACTCGACGAGCGCCGGCGCCGCCGCCGCCGTGGCGAGCTTGCCGCGGCGCTGCGCGCCGCCGCCGCCCGGCGTGCCGCCGAGCTCTATGACTCGCCGGAGCAGATTGATCTGGTGAGTTTGGTGGAGTCCGGCGAGATCGATCCATGGTCGGCGGCCGAGCGCCTCCTCGCCGGCTGAGCACGGGACGGTAGCCTCGGCGCATACGTCGAGGAGGGACCGTGAGCCTGGTCGAGTACACCGCCGAGGACGCCGTTGCCGTTCTCACTCTCAATCGCCCGCCGGTGAATGCTCTGTGCGGCGACCTGATCACCGATCTAGAGGCCGTCATCGTCGCTGCAGGTGATCCGGCGATACGGGCCGTGGTGCTTACCGGAGCGCCGCACTTTGCTGCGGGGGCCGACATCTCCGAGTTCAGGGAGGCCATGAGATCCGGCGGCGGCGACGTGCTCGCGGCGCGCCTTTCGGCGGCGGTCCTGTCGCTGGAGCGCCTGCCCAAGCCGGTGATCGCTGCGGTGCGGGGTTTTGCCCTGGGAGGGGGCTTGGAGCTGGCCATGGGCTGCGATTTCCGCTACCTGGCCGCAGGGGCCCGGGTGGGGCAGCCCGAGATCCTGCTCGGCCTCATACCCGGAGCGGGAGGCACTCAGCGGCTGCCCCGGTTGGTCGGCCCGGCCCGAGCCCGCGACCTCGTGTACCGGGGCAGGCAGGTCGGCGCCGAGGAGGCCCTGGCCATGGGACTGGCCGATCGTGTGGTGCCCGATGACGAGCTTGCCGACGTCACGCTCGCGGCGGCACGGGAGTTTGCCGCCGGGCCCACGGCGGCGCTGGCAGCGGCCAAGCGGGCGTTGAACGAGGGCTGGGGATTGGGCCTGTCGGAGGCGCTGGCGGTGGAGGCTGCCGGATTCTCCTCGTGTTTTGCCGCCGAGGACGCCGCCGAGGGTGTAGCCGCCTTCCTTGAGAAGCGCCCGGCCCAATTCAAGGGGTGCTGAGGCGGCGTCGCAGCTGCTGCAGGCTGCGCGCCCAGACCCGGCGCAGCAGAGGGCGGGCCAGCCAGAAGCCGGCACGCCCTCCGAGGAACCAGGGGAACCGGAGGTGCTCCGTCCAGGTGAATCTGGTGCCCCGGGGCGTCTCGGTGAGAAGGAACTCGCCGGTGCCGGAAACGGCCTCTTGGTGCACCACCGCCATAGGCGCCGGCGGTTCCCAGGCGGTGACCTCGATGATGTCTTTGGCGCGGAAAGGACCCAGGTGGGTCCTCACCTCCAGCTTGGTGCCCGCGTTGGCTCGGGGCCCGTCGATGATCGTGACGGAATCGGCATCGGCCATCCGCTCTGCCTGTCGCTCCAGTTGGGCCATCTCGGCCCAGACAACATGCGGCGGCAACGGCATCTCGGCACAGACGACGATCGGTCTCACATCGAGAAGATGGGCAATCGCGGGCGCTCGGTTGGGGCTCCGGTACCATCGGCGGCGCCCTCCTGATGATGACGAGACGTGCCAAGCGCTGGGTGAAGTGGGCGACGACGATCACGCTTATCGTCGCCGTTGCGCTGCTCGCCGTCGCCGGATGGATGCAGTCGGAGCAGATCGAGAGCCGGCTGCTTCAGGTATCCGAACAGCCGGTCGCCTACGACCTCGAGGTGCTTGCGGTCACAAGTGACACCGTCACTCTTCCGCTCTCGAAAGAGGCGGAGGCTCCGGGCGTCTGGGGCTTGGAGTGGGTCGGCGGCTACGCCGTGGTCGGCGAGGTCGTCGCGACGACTGAGACGACGGTGACGCGCGAGATTGTGATGCAGTCCGGGGTTCTGCGGCCCGGGGCCAACGCAGTCATCGATCGTTACGCGGTGGAGTCCAATCCTGCCGATTGTGGCGTCGAGTACACCAATGTCTTCTATGAGGGGCCACTCGGTTTCTACCCGGCATGGTCGACCGGCGGGAGCGACGACACCTGGGTGGTATTTATGCACGGCCGGGGTGCCTCACGAAGGGAGGCACTGCGTGTGCTGCCCGCCGTCGCCGAGGCCGGGTTCCCCACCTTGGTGATCACCTACCGCAACGACCAGACGGCGCCGGAGAATCCGAGCGGCCGCTACCACAACGGCACCGAAGAATGGGCCGACCTGGAGGCAGCGGTGCGCTATGCCCTGGACGAGGGCGCAGAAGATGTTGTTATCGTCGGCTACGGAATGGGGGGAGCCGCCGCCATCGTGTTTGTCGCCGAATCGGATCTGAGCGAGCGGGTTGTAGGCCTGGTGCTGGACTCACCGCTTCTCGACGCAGGAGCGGTCGTTGACGATCTGGCCGGGCGAGACGACGTCCCCGGGTTCATCATCGGCCTGGGCAAGGCCCTGGCCACGCTGCGTTTTGGCGTCGAGTGGGACCGGCTCGATCTAACGGAGAGGGCGGCCGGTCTGGTACTGCCCGTGCTCCTGTATCACGGTGATGCCGACGACAAGATCCCGGTTCGGTCGAGCGACGAGCTGGCCGGGCTGCTGGCGAGCGTCGTCGACTTCCACCGGGTCGAGGGTGCCGGCCACGGCGAGGCATGGAACCTCGATCCCGAGGCGTATGAGGCCGCCCTGATCGTCTTTCTCGACCGGGTGGCGGGTGGCCCCAGCAATCTTCCCGCATACGACCCAAACCTGTGAGGGAAGCGGAAGTGAGGCTTCGGGGTCCGATACCCTGCGCTTTGCCATGAAGCGACTGAACCTCAGAGATGGGTGCGGCCTGATGAGCCTGCCGGCCGGCCGATCGCGGCTTGGCGGCGGCAGATGAGGGTGCTTGCCGCCATGTCGGGCGGTGTCGACAGCAGTGTGGCGGCGGCGCTTCTGCTCGAGGCGGGACATGATGTTGTCGGAGTGACACTGGAGCAGTGGAGCGAGCATGGCGGTCCCGGCCCCGGCTGCTGCGGGGCGGCCGACGGCGAGCGCGCCCGCGCCGTCGCCGGAGAGCTCGGAATCCCCCACCGGGTGATCGACCTCTCCGGCGAGTTCTACGAGGCGGTGATCGAGCCCTTCGGCCTCGAGTACTTGGCGGGCCGTACCCCAAACCCGTGTATCGAGTGCAACCGCCGCATCCGCTTCGGGGCTCTGCTGGAACGAATCGCCGACCTGGGCTGCGAGGCCCTTGCCACCGGTCACCATGCCCGGGTGCAGACAGACGACGGAAAGCACCGTCTGCGGCGCGGGCGCGATGGGGGCAAGGACCAGTCGTACGTGCTGTACATGCTCGGCCAGGAGCAGCTGGGGCGGGTGGTGCTTCCCATCGGCGAGATGACCAAAAAAGAAGTGCGGGCCCGCGCTCGCAGCCTGGGCCTGTCGTCGGCGGAACGGCCCGAGAGCCAGGACATCTGTTTTGTGGGTTGCGGCGACTACCGCCGTTTCCTGTCGGCGCACTTTCCCGAGGCCCTGCAGCCCGGCCCCGTCGTGGATGGCGGGGGCACGGTGCTGGGCACCCACAACGGTGCGGCCGGGTTCACCGTGGGTCAGCGACGCGGCCTAGGTGTTGCGGTGGGGGAACCCCTTTTTGTGACTCAGATAGATGCCGCCAGCTCGACGGTGGTGGTGGGACGACGTTCCAACCTCCTTGCCGCAGGTTGCCGGCTGGAGAAGGCGGCCTTTGTGGCGGGCGAGCCGCCCGACGGACTCCGTGTCGATGTCCAGGTGCGGTATCGATCTCCGGCCGTTCCGGCCCGGCTCGACCGAGACCCGGACGGCTGGAGGGTGCTCTTCGACGAGGGGCAGTCGGCGGTGGCGCCGGGACAGGCCGCGGTCCTGTATCGGGGCGACGAGGTGATCGGAGGGGGAACCATCGCTGGGGCCGTGGGATTGTGATCCGGGCCGGCGCCGGCCTCTCCCGTATCATCGTCCTGTGTCCGCCGATGTCTGTTTCCCGGCTGTGGAGGTGATCCGTGGCTGAGGTTGCCGACCGGGTGGCCGAGCTGCGGTCCCTTCTTCGGTATCACGCTCACCGCTACTACGTGCTCGACGATCCCGAGATCTCCGACGCCGAGTATGACGTTCTGCTCCGCGAGCTGGACGATCTCGAGCAGGCCCATCCCGAGTTGGTGACGCCGCACTCGCCGACTCAGCGTGTAGGTGCACCTCCTTCGGATCTGTTCGCGGCGGTGGTTCATCGCGAGCCCATGTTCTCGCTCGACAATGCCGAATCGGCGGAGCAGCTCGAGGCTTGGGAAAAGCGGCTCCAGCGCCGGCTGGGAGGGGCGCCGGAGGGATACACCTGCGAGCCGAAAATCGACGGCCTGGCCGTGTCTCTCACCTACGAGCAGGGCCGGCTGACGATCGGTGCTACCCGAGGCGACGGGGCCACCGGTGAGAACGTGACCGCCAACCTGCGCACCGTGGAGGCGGTTCCGTTGGTGCTGCTGGGGGACGATGTGCCGGAGATCCTCGAGGTGCGCGCCGAGGTGTACCTGCCGCTGGCCGCGTTCGAGGAGATGAATCGCAGTCAGGCCGAAGCCGGCGAGCGTCTTTTCGTCAATCCGCGGAACGCGGCCGCCGGGGCGATTCGTCAAAAAGACCCGTCGGTGACGGCAAGGCGGGGCCTGTCCATCTGGGCCTATCAGCTCGGCTTCCTGTCCGGCGGCTCGGCCCCGTCGAGTCACGGAGAGATCCTGAAGTGGCTGCAACTGCTGGGCCTGCCGGTCAGCCCGCTTTCGCAGCACTGTGATGACCTCGCCGGGGTTTTCGACTACGTGGGCCGACTGCAGGAGGCCCGGCACGATCTTGCCTATCAGACCGACGGCGTGGTGGTGAAGGTTGATGAACTGGCCGAGCAGGGGCGCCTCGGTTTTACGGCCAAGAGCCCGCGCTGGGCCATCGCTTACAAGTTCCCGGCCGAAGAGCAGACGACCCGGCTGCTCGCTATAGAGGTGAACGTGGGCCGCACCGGGGCGGTGACGCCCTTTGCCGTGCTCGAGCCGGTTTTTGTCGGCGGCGCCACCATCACCAACGCCACGCTGCACAACGAGGCCGAGATCGGCCGCAAAGACCTACGGGTCGGGGACACCGTTGTGGTGCGCCGTGCCGGCGACGTCATTCCCGAGGTAGTGGGCCCGGTGCCCTCGCTGCGCCGCGGGAGCGAGAAGCCGTGGGTGATGCCGAAGAGGTGCCCCTTCTGCGCGTCGCCCATTGAGCGGCCCGAAGGCGAGGCGGTGGCCCGCTGCACCGGCGGGTTCTCCTGCCCGTCGCGGGTCCGTGAGCACCTGTTCCACTTTTCCGGGCGCGGCGCTATGGACATCGAAGGGCTGGGCTACAAGACCATCGATCTGCTGCTGCGTGAGGGCCTGGTGGCGGACGCCGCCGACATCTTCACCCTGCCGCCGGAGGCTCTGGTGGGAAGGGAGGGATGGGGCGACGTGTCGGCGGCAAACCTCATGGCCGCCATCGACGCCGCTCGTGATCGCCCTTTGGCCCGGCTCATCACCGGCCTGGGGATTCCCCTGGTGGGGTCTACGGTGGCCCGGTTGTTGGCACGCCGGTTCCGCAGCATGAACGCGCTCCTCGACGCCGGTGAGGAGGAACTGGGTTCCATCGACGGCATTGGGCCCGAGATCGTGCGTGCGGTCCGGGAGTGGTCGGCCGACCCGGCCGGCCGCACTCTGATCGACAAGCTGGAACGGGCCGGGGTGCGCCTTGCCGACCCCGAGCCCGAGAGCGGAGAGGCGGATCTGCTCGCCGGGATGACGTTTGTGCTGACCGGAACTCTGGAGGGCTTCTCCCGCGACGAGGCTCAAGCCGCCGTGGAGGAGCGAGGAGGCCGGGTCACCGGATCGGTGTCGTCACGGACCACCGCGCTGGTTGCCGGCGCAACGGCCGGATCGAAGCTGGAGAAGGCTCGCGAGCTGGGCATCCCGGTTCTGGACGAGCCGGGATTCAGAAGGTTGCTGCGGATCGGTCCCGAAGCGCTCTAGCGCGGAGAATCCGTCTTCAGCTGGTACAGGCGCTCCAGGAAGTCCTCTGCGGGCATGCTGGTGAGATCCCCGGGTGTCGAGATTCTTGTAGCCAGGCGATCCCTGAGGCTGTCGGCCAGCTTGATGCGGGCCGCCCACTCCAGCGTATGCCTTCGTTCCAGGAAGCCCTGTAGAACGGCTACATCATCGGCAGTGACGGCTGAGACGTCCCACGCGCCCAGTGGCTCCGGAGCCGGTGGCGGCGCGACCAGAGCCTCCAGGAAAGCTTCCGGATGTGCCGACGCACCGACGGGCACACCGGCCTTGGCGGCGAGCCGATCCCGCAACTGGCCGGCCAGCCGGGTGCGGTGCTCCCATGGAAGCGAGGCACGCCGGTTCAGGAAACTGTGCACCAGAGCAAGATCCTCGGCGCTCAGCCTGCCCCAGACTACGAGGGGTGCCGGCGCGCCGCGGCCGCCTGCCAATGCCAGGCCCGGCTGGCTTGCTCGCGTTGATTGGCGCCGCTCGTACACCACCAAGGTGTCCGCCACCATGTCCCCCAGCCGCTGGCTCTTCGGGCTGGCCAACACGGCGATGAGCCCGGCAAGGTAGATGCCCGGCAGCATGTCGATGAGGCGCATGAGATTGCGGGCAAACGAGGCGCCAAGCCGGACCGGGCCCCCTTCGCCGTCGACGACACGAACCCCGGCGGCGGCTTTGCCCGGTGTGCGCCCGTTGTTCAGCACCTCAAAGGCGATGTGGTAGCCGAAGAAGAATGCCGCGGAGAGGGAAACCATGATGGTCACCGCCACGTAGCTGCCGGTGGCCACCGCCACGGCCACTAAGCCCAAGATGATCAAGTACTGAATCACCGTATCGACGATCGCTGCCAGGATGCGTGAGCCCACCCCGGCCAGGCCCATCTCCAGCACGACCCCTTCGGGTGTGATAATCCGGTGACGGTCGTCGAAGGTCACGAGCCGTGAAGGTAGATCGTTTCATCGCAGAACGCCAGCAGGCCTGGGCGGAGCTGCAGGGCCTTGTCGATTTGGCCGGCAGCCGTACCCGGCGGCTGGGACCGGAGAGGCTGCGCCGTCTGGGGACTTTGTATCGTTCGGCGGCCGCCGATCTTGCCGCCGCCCGTCTGCATTTCCCGCATAGCGGCGCCGTCGACCTTCTCGAAAGGCTGGTGCCGCGGGCGCGGCAGCTCGTCTACGTCGGGGTTCCCCGCCGGTTTGTGTCTCAGGCGTGCCGCTACCTGAGCCGCGGCTACTTCCGAGATATCGCGGCGAGGCCGGCTCCTCTGCTGCTCTCGGCGCTGCTGCTTTTTGGCGCCGCCGCGCTCACCTGGGTCTGGGCGACGGTGGATCCGGCGGCCACGGTCGGGCTGGTGCCGGAGATGTTCCGTGATGTGCTGGAGCCGGGCGTCCAGGGAACGGACTTGGGCCTGACCGCAGCCGAGCAAGCCGCCTTCTCCTGGAACCTGTTCACCAACAACATCCTGGTGACCTTCTTCGCCTTCGGGTTTGGCATCGCCTTCGGCCTCGGCACCGCCCTTCTGCTTTTCTACAACGGCAGCATCCTCGGGGTCGTCGGAGGGATCCTGGTCGGGTCGGGAAACGGCGGCTTCCTTGTCGAGCTGGTGGCGGCCCACGGTGTATTGGAGTTTTCGTGTGTTGTTGTCGCCGGCGCCGCCGGGCTGCGTATCGGGTGGTCGATCCTGGCCCCGGGTCGCCTGGGCCGTGGTGCATCTCTCGCCGCCGAGAGCCGGCGAGCCGTGGGCCTGGTCGCCGGCACCATGCCCTGGCTGGTGATTGCCGGTTTCATCGAAGGAATAGTCAGCCGCAGAGGCCTTGATGCGGTTCCCTGTGCCGTGATAGGTCTCGTCTCGGGAGCGCTCTTCTGGGGGCTGGTGGTGTGGAGAGGCCGGTCAGAGCCTGTTGAGCTCCTTGGCCCGCAGGTAGGCAGCGGTGCAGGCTACTCCGAGCTGGCCGGGAGGGGCTTCGACCACATCGGCGCCGGCCCGGCGTAGCCGGGCGGCGACCCGGGCGCGGGCATCCAGCAGGTCGAACGCCGCCACGGCTCGGTACACGTCGAATGGAGTATCGGGGTCGATGCTGACCGCGGCAGCCAGATCGGTGTCGGCGGCCCCGGCAACGATCACGGCGTTGCGGCGGAGCAGCACCGGGACCTCGGCCAGCATTGCTGCAGCCGCCGCCTCGTCGATGAGGTCGGTGAAGAGGAGAACAAGCGCTCGTTTACCGGCGGCGACGGCACGAAACGCGGCTTCGTAATTGCTGTCGGTGTCGCCGGGCTCGATGTCAAACACGGTGCGCAGGACCCGCTCCCCTCCGGACCGTCGCGGAGGCACCTGCTGCACCACACGGTCCTTGAAGATGACAACACCGCAGCGGTCCCCGACGGCATCGGCGACGGCGGCGACGACGGCAACGGCATCTATGGCGGCGTCCAATCTGGTGAGATCGCCCAGTGGGGCGGCCATGAGCCGGCCCGCATCGATGGCGAACACAATGTCACGGTCGCGATCGGTGCGGTGGCGGTTGCTCATGGGACGCCCCATGCGGGCGGTGGCGCGCCAATTGACCAGACGTATGTCGTCGTCGGGCTGGTAGTCGCGGATGGATTCGAATTCGGTGCCGAGGCCGAGTGGTCCCCGAGGCATCTGCCCCGTCTCCCGGAACCGGCCGCGGATCACCGACTCGGCAACACGCTGGGCTGCGGGCAGATCGGGGTAGACGAGCACATGCTCCTCGGTGCCGACATCGTGCTGGGTGGAGGCCAGCCGCAGCGGGCCCACGGCACGCACGACGACGGGAGGAAGGCGATGCCTGCCGCGGCGCCGTGCGGTGATGACGGCGTCGAGGCCGCCGTCCGCCTCTGATGGATCGAGGTGCAGGTCGGGTGGCACCGGCTGGCGGACTCGGAGATGAATCGCCGACTTGTGCTGGACGTGCACGACCAGCCGCGCCGCCACTCCGCGAGAAAGCAGCCGGGGCACCGATCGGTCGATTCCGGCGGGGGTGTGCACCTGCCGGGCGTCGATGACCATCGCAATCAGGACGAGAGCGGCGCAGGCGAGCACAGAACTGAGGGGGAGGATCAGGGCCGACAAGGCAACGGCGGCCATGATGACGGCGGAGAGGGCTGTCGGTCTCACCGCGGCACGGGCACGCTGACCACTGCGGAGCGGACCGCGTCAACGGGACGGTAGTTCTCCAACTGCGCGTCGGGGTTGATGAGCAGGCGATGGGTCAGCACCGGCAGGGCCATCCAGGAGACGTCATCGGGTATGACGTAGTCCCGTCCGGCGAGCCGGGCGGCAGCCCGCGACGCCGCCAGCAGATGGACTGCAGCCCGTGGGCTCGCCCCCAGATAAACGCTGGGCAGGGTGCGTGTCGTGCGCACGATGCCTGAGATGTAGCCGATGATGTCTTCGCTTGTCGTCGTCTCGTCGACCTGTGTCCGCAGCGCAGCTATCTCGGCCGGTCCGGCTATTCGCTCCACCGTTTCCAGAGTTGCCGGAGCGACCCCCCGGTGCGGCAGATGAAGCATGGCTTCCTCGTGCGCGGCGGACGGATATGCCACGTTGATCTTGACCAGGAAACGATCGAGCTGCGCCTCAGGCAACGGGTAGGTGCCCTCGTACTCGATGGGGTTCTGGGTGGCGACAACAAGAAAGGGCTCAGGGAGGCGGTGGGTGACATCGTCGACGCTGACTTGGCTCTCCTGCATTGCCTCCAGCAGCGCCGCCTGGGTCTTCGGCGGGGTTCTGTTGATTTCGTCGGCCAGGAGGACGTTGGTGAACACCGGCCCGGGCCGGAACACGAGGTCTCCGCCTCTCAGCGCCATCGTCCCGGTTATGTCCGAGGGCAGCATGTCGGGGGTGAACTGCACCCTGGTGAATTGCAGATCGAAGGCGGCGGCAAGGGTGCGGGCCAGCAGTGTCTTGGCCACTCCGGGAACACCCTCCAGCAGGGCGTGGCCACCGACGGCGAGGGTCACCAGAAGCACGTCCACGGCATCGTCCTGGCCGACGACCACCTTGGCCACCTCGGCCCTCGCCCGTTGCGCAAGATCCCTCATCCTGACTCCCATCGTTGTGCCAGCACCCGCAGCGCCGCTCGGCCCGCCGTCGTAACCTCCGAGGCCGATCGTGGATCACCGGTCAGAGCGGAGGCTTCGGCCGCGGTGAGGCCAAAGCGGCTTGCCGCCCTCATGATGGCGCGTTCGTCCGGTGCCGTCGCCGGATTGTTGTTCTCCTCGAGCTTCTTGAGAGCGCGTTGTTGCAGAGGCCGCACTGCAGCCGCGGGCTGCCGAGTGCCGGCCAGGCCGGCAGCGAGCGCATCGATGTAGTCGCGTCGTGGGGGCGGCAGAGACCGCTCCTTCTCCTCGGGCGGTCCGAACCGGCGTGATGCCGCGGCCAGCCAGAGCACCAGGGCGGCGACGAGGAGCGCTCCCGCCAGCTTCCAGCGCCAGGAAAGCGCAGCGAGGCCGGTGGTGGAGCCGTGGATCAGGTGCTCGGCAAACACGACGTCTCGCCCGGCGGCGAGATTGAGGCCAAAGCGGGCGTTGTCGGCGTCGGCGAGGTTCTCGTTCTCGAGCATGTCGTGCTGGGCGAGGAGCACCACTTGGCCCTCTCCAAGCACCGCCACCGCAGCAATGATCTGCTCGCCGGCAAGCACCGGCAGCGCTTCGCCGGTGTCCGTCCAGGCCCCGGCTCCGGCGGTGGTGACTCGGTCGATCCCCGCCACGGTGGGCAGCGGTGCCACCGGCGCACAATCCTGGGATCGTATGCCTCTCCAGGTCGGCGGCAGGTCCAGAAGGAGCCGGGCCAGGCGGCCTTCCTGTGAGATGACCAGCCGGCCGCCGCTCTCGGTGAACCTCCTGAGGGCCGACACTTCGGCGGCACTGGGGGTGGTTCCGCCGATCGCGAAGATGGTGGAGTTCGGGTCGAGGCGGGCACGATCGAACGAAGTTCGCAGGTAGGAGACACCGTGACCCGTTTGCTCTAGAAGCTCGGCAAAGGCGGCCAGGCCCGGCGGACCGGTGGTGGTGGCCGAGCCGCCGGGCCCGGTGTAGTCGTCGCCGGAGGGAGTCAGCGGGTTTAGAGAGAACACGACAAAAGCAAGAGCGGCGATGATGGCGAGCACCGGCACGGCATCACGGCGTTTGGTCATGTCCGTCCCGAGAGCACGTGCTGCCAGTCGCGGCGGGCGGCGGCGGCGTCTTCATCCACGGCGATCTGGTCGCCGTAAACGACGGGCTCGAAGGTGGAGAGGATGCGATTGAAGGGTTCCGAGGACAGCTCGGCCGCCACCTGGCGTCCGGTGGACCAGGGCTCGAGGGCAATGCGCCCGGCTGCGTCGAGGCGCAGCAGTCCGGCCCGAAATCGAAACCGCAACGCGTCGTCGAAGCGGCCTTCGGCCTCGGCATCGGCGGCCAGCCGCTCCAGCTCGCCGGGGTCGACCATCTCCAGCGGCTGCCCCGGCGAGAGCCGGGACGTTTTGGGCTCCATAAGGCCGGAGCGGCGCTTCGCCAGCAGAGACACAGCCCAAATGACCGCGGCGGCGAAGGCCAGGAGCGCAAGTATCGGAACGAGGACGCCGGCGGCGTCGAGGAGTCCTCTGTACCACGGCTCGGCCGGCGGCTTGCTCCCACTCGGCTCAGTTGAAGATGGGGTGGTTGAGTCTGTGCCTTGTCTCCCGTAGCGGGGGTGCTCCAGGATTGCGGCGGCGGCGGAGGCGGCTGCGGCCGCATCGAGGTCTTGCGGTGCCGCGGTGTCGGTGAGCCGGGCGAGTGTGTCCAGACGGGCTCGCAAGGCGGTTTCGTCGTCCGTTGCCAGCACGGCATTGAGATCCGTCGCGCGCCCGTCAACGACGTCGATCTGGCGCAGCTGCTCGAGAGCAACGGGATCGTCGGCGGCGCCCCGGGCCAGTTGGGCGACTTCGGCGGCCGTTGCCTCGCCGGCCCCGGCCGGGGGGGCGATCAGGAAGAGACAGAAGGCGGCGACGGCGACGGTGTGGCGCCGCTGGGGCTTCACTCCTCCGGTTGGTCTTCTATGGCGTGCCGCCACGGCGGCTCCTCGGGCGGAGACGCCTCGAACAGGGGCGGGGCATCGGGTGGCGGTGGCGGCTCCGGTGGGGTCGTTCCGAGCTGCTGCGCCTTAATCTCCAGATCGAACCCTTCCTTGCGGACGCGTAGCTCGAAATAGATGACCACTTCCAGGGCGGCGAGGAGAGGCTGGGAGATACACGACGACAGCAGTCCGATCAGTGCGGCCAGCACCAAGAACGTGAGCACACTGCTGCTGCTCGAAATGACACTGGTGAGGATCAGGGTGGGCACCAAGGCAAAAATTACGTAGACGATGAGACCCACAATGAGGGCGCCCAACGTCGGCCACCACCGCCCCTGCACCAGGCTGTAGGAGCGGCGCAAGGCGTCCACCGGGCCCTTGTGTTCGAGCATCACTGCGGCGTGGTAGAGCCACCAGGCCACGAACAGGAAAATGCCGGGAATGATCAGCGCAATAAGGCCGGCCATGAAGCCCAGGGCGAAGAGGATCGTCGCCCCAAGCAAGAGCCAGAATCGAGAGAACGCGGCTTTCAGTGATTGGGTCCAGGTGGCGGATCGTCCCAGGTAACGCTGGCCGAGCATGAACACACAGGCGCCCAGGGCCAGCAGTCCCACGAGGGCCTCGACGATTGCCAGGATGATCTGAGTTGTGTTGTACAGGTTCAGGCTGTCCTGGGTATAGAAGTACAGCTTGTGGTCGTAAAACAGGGCATCGTCGGCTACGGCAAAGGCCACGAGCAGATTGATGACTGTGATGGGCACCAGGAAGACGAGGAAGATCTTCATCAGGTCCCAGAGGTTGCGCGCCCAGAGCCGGGCCGAGATGTCGACCGTCTCGCCAACTCGGAGTATGCGCAGGTGTTCCATGACGGGCACCATAGCTGCCGACGGGGCGCGCTGCTGCCTGGTTTAGTCAGGCGGCAAGACTGACCGATTCGGGTACCCGGCAGGATCGACTTCGGCACCGGCGCTAGCGTGACCCCTGTGAAGCTGAACCCGGTGCTCACCGAACTTGGCGCCTACCCGATGGCCACCGTACAGGAGCGGGCCCGGGCGCTGCGGGCCGCCGGCAGGCCGCTCATCGATTTCTCCATCGGTGACCCCCGCGAGCCCACCCCGAGTTTTGTCCCTGCCGCCTTGAGGGCCGCCGTGTCCGATGTGTCGCAGTATCCGACGGTGGCCGGCCTTCCCGAGCTGCGGGCGGCGGTGGCCGGCTACGTGGAGCGGCGTTTTGGTGTGGTCGTCGATGCCGATACGCAGGTGCTGCCCACCTCGGGTTCAAAAGAGGCGATATTCACCACCCCACTGGCCTTTGTTGCTCCCGGCGACGCCGTGGTATTTGGCACCCCGGGATATCCGGTCTACGAACGCGGGTGCCGGTTTGCCGGAGCCTCCCCTGTTTTTTCGGAGCTGGGCGGCGACTTTGTGCTCCGCGCTGGGCATGTGCCCGAGGATTTATGGCCGGCGGTCCGGCTGGTGTGGGTCTGCACCCCGCACAATCCGACGGGAGCAGTGACCGGGCTCGACGAACTGGCCGATCTGCTTGCCGCCTGCCGGGAGCACGATGCGCTGCTGTTGAGCGATGAGTGTTATGCCGATATCTACGAAGACGAGGCGCCGCCGTCCGTGCTGCAGGCGGCCGGTGCGGGCTCCCACGGTGCCCTCTCCTACCTGAGCCTTTCCAAACGGTCGGGCATGACCGGGTACCGCAGCGGCGCCATCGTCGGCGACGCCGCTGCCGTCGCCGCCCTGCGGCTACTGCGAGCCTCGGTGGGAGTGGCTCCCGCTGAGTTTGTGCAATCGGCAGCCGCAGCCGCCTGGTCGGAAGACGAGCATGTCGCCGAGCGACGGCAGGTGTTCGCCCGCAAGCGGGCCGTCCTGCGCCGGGCTTTTGAAGACATGGGCTACCGGGTCGTGTGCTCCCGTGCCGGCCTCTACCTTTGGGTGCAGATAGGCGATGACGCCGCGGCTGCCGGCCGCCTTCTGGAGCGAGGTGTGGTGGTGTCGCCGGGATCGGCCTTCGGTGCCGGGGGTGAGGGGTACCTGCGGCTGGCCCTGGTGCCCACCGTCGAGGAATGTGAAAAAGCCGTGGAGGTTTTGCGATCGTGTCTGAGCACCAAAAGCTGATCGACCGGGCCTATGAGGACCTGAGCCTGCTTCCGGAAGCCGTCGACGCCATTGAAGAGACGATTGCCGGTCTCGATTCGGGGCGGCTGCGGGTGGCGGAAAAGCGGGGAGGCGCCTGGTCGGTGAACGAGTGGGTGAAGCGGGCGATCATCCTCTTCTTCCGTATCCGTGAGCTGGAGACCTCCAAGGCCGGGGTATTCGAGTACCACGACAAGATCCCTACCAAACGCAATTTTGCCGATGCAGGGGTCAGGGTGGTGCCGCCGGGGACGGTTCGTTACGGGGCCTTCTGTGAGCCCGGAGTGGTGGTCATGCCCGGTTATGTGAACATCGGCGCCCACATCGGCGCCGGCTCCATGATCGACACCTGGGCCACAGTCGGCTCCTGCGCCCAGATCGGCCGGGATGTGCACATTTCGGGCGGGGTGGGCATCGGTGGTGTGCTTGAGCCTCCGTCGGCCCGGCCCGTCATCGTCGAAGACGGCGCCTTCGTCGGCAGCAGGTGCATTCTTGTTGAGGGTGTTGTGATCGAAGAAGGTGCTGTGCTGGGCGCCACCACCACAATCACCGCCTCGACACCCATCTACGACGTCACCGGTCCGGAGCCCATCGAGCATCGGGGCCGGGTGCCCGCCCGATCGGTGGTCATCCCCGGGACCCGGCCTCGGGAGTTCCCCGCCGGCACCTATCAGCTGCCCTGCGCGCTCATCATCGGGAGACGTTCCGAATCGACCGATCGCAAGACATCCCTCAACGAAGCCCTTCGGGTGTTTGAGGTGCAGGTGTGAGCCTCGCCGACGATCTTGTCTGGCTCATCGGGGTGCCGTCTCCGACCGGCGAGGAGCAGGCGTTGTGCACCGCCGTTGCCCGGCGCCTCAGCCCTCGCTACGGCGCCGACGCCCTGCTTCGTGTCGGCAACGCCCTGGTGGTGGGCCGCCCGGACCAAAGACCCCAGATCACCTTCTACGGCCACCTCGATACCGTGCCGGCTCAGGGCAACGCCGTCCCCGAACTCCGAGAAGGCAGGGTGCACGGCGTTGGAGCCTCCGACATGAAGAGCGGGCTGGCGGTGATGGTCGCCCTTCTCGAGGACGGCGCCGTCGGCGCCGGGCCCTACAACCTGACCGCCGTCTTCTACGACAGGGAAGAGGGTCCGGCCGACGAGAACGGGCTCGAGGATGTGCTGAACGCCGTCGGCTGGTTGGGCCAAGCCGAGCTGGCCGTGGTGCTCGAGCCGACCGACCTGGAGGTGCAGCTGGGCTGCCAAGGGACCCTCAACGCTACGGTGAGTTTCCTGGGCCGGGCCGCTCACAGCGCCCGGCCTTGGCTGGGCGAAAACGCCATTACCAAGGCCGGAGCCTGGCTCGTCGATATGGCGCGGCGTGCTCCGCGCAAGGTGATGGTGAACGAGCTCGAATTCAATGAGTTGTTCAGCGTCACCAAGGCACAAGGGGGGGTGGCCAGCAACGTGATCCCGGCGCGGTTCGATCTGAACGTGAACTACCGATTTCCCCCCGACCTAACGCTGGAGCAGGCGGAGAGCCGCCTGCTTGCCGCCACCGCCGCCGCCGACGAGGTGGAGATCGTGGACCGGGCGGCGCCGGCTCCGATTCCCGAGGGCAATGCCCATTTGGAGCGCCTATCGGCCGTGAGCGGCGCCGTGCTGACCGGGAAGCAGGCTTGGACCGACGTGGCCCGCCTGGCGCAGCGGGGGATCCCGGCGGTCAACTACGGTCCGGGGGAGACGGCTGAGGCCCACCGGGCCGATGAGTCGGTAGAGGCGCAGAACCTCGAAGTGGCTTTTGCGGCGCTGCGGCGGTTTCTCATCTAGTCGTCCGCAGGTCTCATCCGGGATGGTCCGGCAACTCGGGGCGGGTTTCCGCCTCCTAACGCGACGACGCCGCCCCCCGGGGCGGTGTCGTCGCGCTCGCTCCGGCCGAGATGGCTACGGAACTGCTGTTGCCTTCGCGGTGTAGCGAAGGATTCCTGTGGTGCCGGTAGCACCGTCGTCGACCTCAATCACAAAGGCGCCCTGTACTTCGTCTCCCGCAGCAACGGTCACGGTGCCGGTGGCTCCGTTCGTCGGAACTGCGTCGCCCAGGTTGACAACGATTGGGGAACCATCCCACTCGAGGGGATCGGTGAAGTCGCTGCCAGCACCAGCCACAAGTGACAGGTACATGCTGAGCGACTTGTCAGACCAATCTCCCGCAAGGCCGGCGTTGCCGGCAGGATCGTCTTCGACCACAAGCTGGAGCTGAATGTCGTAGTCACAGTTGTTCTGATAACGCACAACATCCGTATAGGTGATTCGATCACCGTCGTAGCCCTTGACCGTCACCAGCTCCTGAAGGAGGGTGACGCCACTGGCACTGGTGATCGTCGCCGTAGTATCGAGGTCAGCGTATGGGTCCTGGAGGGGATCCGAGAAGTTTGTCGCATCCGGACCCTCCGCCTTTACAAAGCACGCCGCCACGGCATCAACATCGGCCCGCAGGAAGTTCTGCGTGATGACCGACGCAGCCGCGGGTGCAGCGATCAACAGCAATGCGATGATCAGTGCAGCCCACTTACCGCTTAGACGCTTCTTACGCTGCGCCATTCTCTACTCCTCGTTCGGCGCGTCGTGCGTCCTATCGGCCCCAGGGGTCTGGATGTGAAGCCCACCCGGTGCTCATTTCATTTTCACCGGAGGAACTAGTCACATCTTCGAGCTCTTCATCGTTGTCGAGGAGCATGGCGGACGGCTCTACGATGAGGTGCTCGAGCGCCCGGTGAAAATCGGCGTCGCTCTTCGGCACGTGAGCCGGGTTGAGGCTGTCCCATGGTGAAGTGGAGTCGTCGCTCTCGGCGTGGCGTTTCGCCACCTTGGCCAGGATGAGCGAAGGAGAGCGGCGCAGGGCCAAGGAGGCGAGCACGGTTCCGATGATCACCGCGGCGGTGGTGACGATCACACCGCCCCAGGTGACGACGGGACCGGCGAGAAAGTGTCGGGTGATCTCAAAGACCGCCGTCTCCACGGAGACGACAAGGCCGACGAGCCGCCCCTGTACGATGTCGGTGTCGTATCCGCCGCGCAGTCCCGGCAGCACAAAACGCAGCGCGCTGGCCACGGCCATCGCCGCCGTCGAGTAGGTCACCACCTTGACGAAGGTGGGCCGTTCCGCCACGACGACGATGTTGGGGAAGAAGCCCAGGTAGGAGCGGAGCTGGAGGGTGGCGTCCTCGATGTTGGCCACGGCGAAGACGGTGCTCAGCTTGACGGCGAGCACGATGAAGGTGGCGGTGACCGCCGCCTTGACCATCACGTAGTAATCGCGCTCGTTCAAGGCAGGATCACCACCTCGAGGTCGTGCTCGACCAGCGGGCTGCCGAGGCCGGCGACGTTGGCCTGCCAGCGCAGGTCCAGCGTGGCGCCGAGCCCGGGGCCGGTCATCTGCTCATCGAGGATGACGGAATGGTGAGAGGCGGCGTCGAAGCCGAGTGGGGGACCGATGGACTGCATGATGACGCCACCGACGATGGATACCTGCAGCGATGCGCCCAGGGAGACGTCGGCGAGGCTGATGTTGGGCAGCCCCAAAGCGCTGGTCAGCTCCAGGGTGGCCGTACTGCCGGCCAGCAGCGGCGCGGTCGTCTTCACCCGTGCCAGGTAGTGCCGTGACGTTGATCCAGCCGTCCCACTCACGGTGATGGTGTCGGCCGCACCGACCATGTGGTTGAACGGAATGAGATTGGTTCCTACCACGATCTCGTCGAGCTGGGGAGTCACAGCCGGGTCGGTCGTGGCCAGCTCGGCCCGCACCCGGAGGTAGCGGTCCCCGTCGTGGATGAACGCCAGCTCGGTCGGTGTCGAGGTGAACCAGGTGATTGGAGTGCCGTCGGGGCCCACAAACAGGGCGGGTGGATCAACGTTGTCGGTGGCCACTTGGAAACGGATCGAGCTGCTAGCCGGAAGGCTGCCGAGCCAGGAGATGGTCCCGTACACCCCGGAGCCGCCGGTGTCGTAGGTGGGGCTCTCCCAGGTTCCTATGGGCACGTATCCGCCTCCGCCGGGTGTCACCACCGGCTCCGGCCAGGTGTATTGGCGGCCCTGCTTGAGGCTGTGCAGGTTGGTCTCGTCCTGATCGTTGGCGTCCTCGTAGTAGACGTGGAAGGGCTCGCCGCCGAGTGAATAGATGCGGGTGCGATCGGGCCAGCCGCTGCTGTCCGTCACCCAGCCGGGACCCCCAGGGGGTCCGGCACAGGTGACGTTGACATCTCCGCCGCCAGGTCGATCGAGACGAACCACCGTGCCCGGCTGGGGGCAGACGATGGCGATGTAGTCGGCGTCAGTGGGCAGGTAGTAATCGTTGCCCAGCTCGCTCTCGGGGGTGAAGTGGGTGCTCTCGTAGCCGTCGAGGTCACGTTGCTGAATCGCTCCGAGGGGCTGATCGGCGATGATGCGCATGCCGTCCCCGGGTCCGCCGCCACTGGTGCCGCCGTTGTTGGTGCTGGTCAGGCGGCTGCCCCGCGTGCCGCCGAACGCTTGGGTGGTGCCATCGGAAAACTGGATCGTGCCCGATGTGCTGGCGACCATGCCGAGCATGGCGTCGCGGCTGCGGATCCCGTAGAGATCGTCGCTGCTGACGGGAGGTACCGCGTAGGCATCCCCACCGCTGCTGGTGACGTAGGTGAGCAGGATGGGCACGTTGGACTCGACGATGCCGGTACGCGACCCGGTGACATCGGCGGTGACGGTCACCGGTGTGCCCACCGGAATGGTGAAGGGGGAGCCCGCTACCGGAGTGGTTCCGTTGTACACGTTGACGGTAGCGGTGACGAAGGGGGCGTACATGGAGATCGTCTGGGTGAGCCGTTCGGTGGGGTAGACGAACTGGGTTCCGGCGAAGGAGATGGGCACGAGGGCGTCGAAGCCGTCGCCGTCGCCCCGTGTTGCCAGCGGTCCCCGGGCGCTGATCACCGTTGTCGAAGAGTTGTCACGAGCGCGGAATCGGTACGAGCGGCCCGCGTTGAGGTTGCCCGAGGTACGGATCCCATTGGTTGCCCGGTTGCCGTCCACCAGGCTGACCACGTATATGTCGGCGCCGACGGTGTCATAGCGGTCGGAGACGGCGTAGTAGAGCGGTTTGAAGGACGAGTAGGAGAAGACCGCCTCGGCATCCGACGCCGAGCCCGCCGCCGGGTTGCCCCAGTAGACGCAGAAAGAGGTGGTGCCTCCGGCGGGGATGGCGTCGACCTGAACCCATATGGAGGTGGCCGAATCGTTGATGGGGCCTTCGAGCCAAATGGGCAGCAGGGTGGACGCGTCCGAGGCGATGGCCCGCAGGTCGTCGCCGTCGGGCTGCATCTCCCCGGCGGCGATGAGTGAGGCGGTGTCGATCCTCACTCGAAGGGGATACTCGGTCACGCTCGATGCCCCGGCGGCGGTGTGGTCTATCGAGTAGCAGGTGCGCCCCGTCCAGCTGGGATTCCACCACGGCGCCGTCGAGCCGCCGCCGCCGAATGCGAGTACGAGGCTGTTGGGCTGCGTGGTGGCGTCGAGGTCGATGATGGTGCCTGCGCTGAACTCGGCTTGGGTGGTCCACACCGCGTTGGCCGCGCTCGAGTAGTCGTAGAAGACGACGAGGGCGTCGTCGCTGGCGATGTCTCCGCGTATGGTGTTCACCGTGGGCGTGGTGGCCGACACCACCGTCGATACACCCATGAGGGCGAGCGCGACAAGGACGACGCCGCTCAAGCGCCGTCTGCTGCGCGTTCCAACTCCCGGGGCAGTTATCGGGGTACCTCCGTCCCGGTTCTTGCTGTCTCTATCGGCCGGCACTAGTCACCACCTGAGCCACCGGCGGTACCATGTTTCGCCGTGCCGATTGATCTAGACATCGCCAAGGTGGCCCGATTGGCCCGAGTGGGGCTCAGCAAGGACGAACTGGAGCGCTACCAGGCCCAGCTCGGCGACATCCTCGAGCACGCGGCGCGGGTGCAGGCCCTCGACACCGAGGCGGTGCCGCCCAGCGCCCATTCCCTGCCCATGGTCAACGCTTTTCGTCCCGACGAGGTGGAGGAGACCCTCGATAGGGACGAAGTGCTGGATGCGGCTCCGATGCGCCACGGCGGGTATTTCCGGGCGCCGCCTTTTCTGGAGGAGTCGTGAGCGCCGCCGACCTGACCATCGCCGCGGCGGGGGCGGTGCTGCGCTCGGGCGATCTGAGCGCAGCCGGACTGCTCGACGCAGTGCGCCGGCGGATTGCCGAGACGGAGCCGATCGTCGACGCGTTTCTGGCCATGGATGAGACGGGAGCCGATTCTGCGGCGGCGGCGGCCGACGAGGCCTTTGCCGCCGGCACCGATCTGGGGCCGCTTCAGGGTATCCCCCTGGCCGTCAAGGACAACATGGTGACCCGGGGGGTGGAGACGACGGCCGGCTCGCAGATCCTGGCCGGCTATCGCCCTCCCTACGATGCCACCGTTGTCGAGCGGCTCCGGGCCGGTGGTGCCGTCATTGTGGGCAAGACGAATCTGGACGAGTTCGCCATGGGCTCGTCGACCGAGAACTCCAGCTTCAAGGTCACCCACAATCCTTGGGATACGAACCGGGTGCCGGGGGGCTCCTCCGGGGGCTCGGCGGCGGCGGTGGCCGCCGGCTCGGCTCTGGGCGCGCTCGGATCGGACACCGGCGGATCGATCCGCCAGCCGGCCTCGCTGTGTGGCGTGGTGGGCATGAAGCCGACCTACGGGCTGGTGAGCCGGTACGGGCTTATCGCTTTTGCCTCATCTCTGGACCAGATCGGCCCCTTCGCCCGCACCGTCGATGACGCGGTGACGCTGTTCGAAACGATCGCCGGTCACGATCCCAGCGATGCCACCAGCTACCGCGGCGATGTGCCCCAGGTTCGTGCCGATCTCGAGAGCGGCGTTGATGGGCTTCGTATCGGTGTCATCGGGGAGCTGGCCGGGGAGGGTATGGAACCCGATGTGCTGGCTGCGTTCGAGCGCACGGTCGAGCTGCTGTCCGGCGCCGGCGCCGAGATTAAAACGCTGTCCTTGCCTTCCGTGGAGCACGCCCTGAGCGCCTATTACCTCATTGCCCCCGCCGAGTGTTCGGCGAACCTCGCCCGCTTCGACGGCGTTCGTTACGGGTTGCGCGTCGACGGCGACAACGTCGAGCAGATGATGGCGGCCACCCGCCGCCGCGGTTTTGGGCCCGAGGTGACGCGCCGGGTGCTGCTGGGAACTTATGCCCTCTCCGCCGGCTACTACGACGCCTTCTACGGCCAGGCGCAGAAGGTTCGCACCTTGGTCATCAGGGATTTTGAGCAGGCCTACGCCGAGGCCGACGTGCTGGTGAGTCCGACAAGCCCGACTACCGCCTTTTGTATCGGGGACCGCACCGAAGACCCGTTGTCGATGTACCTGAGCGACGTGTGCACGATCCCCTCGAATCTGGCGGGCGATCCTGCTATTTCGGTGCCGGTCGGTCTCGATGGGCAGGGCCTCCCGATTGGCTTTCAGATACTGGCCCCGGCTCTCGGCGAGCCGGTTCTGTTCCGGGTGGCCCGGGCCGTCGAAGACCTGGCGAACTTCGAGGCACGGCCCGGGCTGACGGCGGGGGAGGCTGGGGCATGAGCTACGAGACGGTTATCGGCATCGAGACTCACGTCGAGCTCAAGACGGCCTCAAAGATGTTTTGCGGTTGTCCGGTCGACTTCGGCGCCGAGCCCAACACGAACGTCTGCCCGGTCTGCCTGGGCCTGCCCGGAGCCCTTCCGGTGCCCAACGAGCGCGCCATCGAGTGGACGGTGGCGCTCGGCCTCGCTCTCGGCTGCCGGGTAGCGGAGCGCTCGCTGTTCCACCGCAAGAACTACTTCTACGCCGATCTGCCCAAGAACTACCAGATCTCACAGTTCGACCTGCCACTGTGCATCGGCGGGCACCTCGACATCGAGACGGAGGCCGGAGCGCGCCGCATCGGCATCACCCGGGTGCACCTCGAGGAGGACACCGGCAAGAGCACCCATTTGGGCGAGAGCGGGCGCATTCATGCCGCCGAGGCTGCACTCCTCGACTTCAATCGTTCCGGCATTCCCCTCATGGAGGTGGTCAGCGAGCCGGACATCCGCAGTCCCGAGGAGGCGCGGGCCTACGCCCACGAGCTCCTGGCCATCATCCTGGCGCTGGGCATCTCCGACGCCCGCCTCGAGGAGGGCAGCGTTCGCCTCGACACGAACGTCTCGGTGCGTCCCGAAGGGAGCACCGCCCTGGGTACCAAGGTGGAGGTGAAGAACCTGAATTCGCTGCGTTCGTTGCAGCGCACGCTCGACTTCGAGCTGGAGCGGCAGGTGGGCATCCTGGAATCGGGGGGCCGGATCGCACAGGAGACACGGCACTGGGACGAGCGGGCGGAGCGCACCGAGCCGGGACGAAGCAAAGAGGAGTCCTCCGATTACCGCTACTTCCCCGAGCCGGATCTGGTTCCACTGGCCATTTCTGCGGAGGCCCAGGAGCGTATCCGGGCATCACTTCCCGAGCTGCCGGCACAGCGGCGGTCCCGCTATTTAGATCTCGGCCTCGACAACCGCTCCGCCCGGCTCGTCGCCGAGGGTGAGAATTATGGCGACACGTTCGACGCCGCCGTGGCCGCCGGAGCCGATGCCAAGGCTGCGGCTAATTGGCTGACCGGCGAGGTCACCGCTCACCTGCGCCGCGCCCATATGGCGTTGGGCGATTCACCTTTAGTCGGGGGCCATCTCGCCGAGCTGCATGCGATGGTGAAAGGGGGCGAACTGTCGTCCACGGCAGCCAAGGACGTGCTGACCGGAGTCCTCGACGGAGAAGGCACTCCGCGTCAGGTCGCCGAGAAGCGAGACCTGAAGCAGATCTCCGACGCGTCGGCGCTCGAGGCTGCCGTCGACGAGGCCATCGCCGCCGATCCGGAGACGCTCGATCGTTTGCGCCGGGGGGACCAGAAGATCGTTGGGTTCCTGATGGGCCGGGTGATGGGGGCGACGGGCGGCAAGGCCGACCCGCAAAAGGTGCGCGAGATCATTCAGGAGCGGGCCTCGGGGTGAACGGGCCAACCGGGCGATGAGCCCGCTGCGTGCCGTGGTCTTCGACTGTGATGGGGTGCTGGTCGACTCCGAGCCCCACTCGATTGCGGCCTGGCTGAACGTCCTGGGCGGTCGAGGTCACTGCGCCGTGCGCTCCGATGTGGAGGCGTGCACCGGCCTTGGGTACGGGCCGACGTACGCGCACCTCGCCGCCACAGATCCGAACATCACTCTGCCGGCCGCCGCCGACCTGTGGCCGGAACTGCTCGAGGCGCTGGCTGCTTCATTTGATGCCGGGCTGGACCCGTTTGCCGACGCAGCCGATGCCGTTGCCGCTCTTTCCGCCGCGGGAGTTCCCATCGGTGTTGCCTCGTCCAGCCCTCGGGAGCGGCTCGACCTGACGTTGAGCCGTAGCGGACTGATCGGCCACTTTGCCGCCACGGCGGCGGGCGATGAGGTGCAACGCGGCAAACCTGCCCCCGATGTCTACCTGCTTGCCGCTCAGCGCCTCGGTGTTCCTGCCGGGGAGTGTGTGGCCGTTGAGGACACCGGGCTTGGTGCCGAGTCGGCGCATGCCGCTGGTATGTCGGTGGTGGGGGTGGTGCGCGATCCTGCCGAGGCGGCACGTTTGCTTGCGGCCGGCGCCGGCCCCGTCGATGTGCTGGATCCGGGCGCTCTGCTCGGTCTGTTGAACTGATCCGGCGCCGGTTCACGACCGGCCGGGCCGGGCTTATCCGGTGTTGCGCAGGCCGGTGGCGATGCCGTTGATGGACAGCAGCAGGGCGCGTTCCAGTTTAGGATCGCCGGCGCCGGGGCCGCGCCACCGGGCCAGCAGCGACACCTGAACGAGGCTGATTGGGTCGAGGTAAGAGTCGCGGACTTCGAGGGTGCGCTTGAGGGTGGGATGGGCACCGAGCAGCTCCGTCTCTCCGGTCAGTCTGAGCACGGCGGCCAGCGTGCGATCGTGCTCGTGCCGGATGTCGTCGAAGAACGAGTGGAGGCAAGGGTCGACGAGCAGGTCGACGTAGCGGGAGGCAACGTTGAGGTCGGCCTTGGCCAGGGTCATTTCGACGTTGGCAACAAATGTGCGGAAGAACGGCCAACTCGTGTACATCTCGGCGATGGTCTCATCCCAGCCGGCGTCGATGGCGGAGGTGATGCCGCTGCCCACTCCGTACCAGCCGGGGATGATGAGCCGTGTCTGGGTCCATCCGAAGACCCAGGGGATGGCGCGCAGGCCTTCGAGCCCCTTGTCGCTCAGGCCGGGGCGATGCGCCGGGCGCGACCCGATCTTGAAGGCCGCCAATTCCTCGACTGGGGTGGAGGAGCGGAAAAAAACCATGAGGCCGGGGCGTTCGATGAGATCGCGATAGGCAAGGTAGGCGGCATTGGAGATGGCATCCATGGCGGCGAACCAGCGCTCGAGCGTGGTTTCGTCGTGGCGGGGATTGCGGTGGAGCAGCGAAGCTTCGAGCGTGGCGGCCAGGGTGAGTTCGAGATTGCGCCGGGCCAGCCCGGGAAGCCCGTATTTGTCGGAGATCACCTCTCCCTGTTCGGTGACTTTGATGGTGGAGTCGACGGTCCCGAAGGGCTGGGCGAGCACGGCCTCGTTGGTGGGCCCGCCCCCCCTGCCGACGGTGCCGCCTCTGCCGTGGAAGATGCGCAGGCGCACTCCGTGGCCGGCGGCGACGTCGCGAATGGCGCGGGCCGCCCGGTACAGCTCCCACTGCGACGTGGTGATGCCGGCGTGTTTGCTGGAGTCCGAATAACCGAGCATGACCTCTTGCAGATCGCCGCGCAGAGAGACGAGCCGCCGGTACGAGGGATCGGAGAGCATGGCCTCGAGTATCTCGGCGGCGGATCTCACCGCCTCGGTGGTCTCGAAGAGAGGGACGAAGCCGATTCGGGCGATGCCGGTGTGCAGATCGATCAGGCCGGAGTCGTGGGCCAGCACCACTGCGGCGAACACGTCGTCGGCGCCCGTCGTCTCCGAGATGATGTACGACTCGATGGTTCTCTCTCCGTAGCGCTCGATGGCTTCGGCGACCGTCGAGAAGACGGCACTGGTGACGGCGGCCTCGTCGCTGAGCGATACGGTGCGCCGAGCCAGCGGCCGGCGGCTCTTCAGCTCGGCGGAGAGCAGCCGGGTGCGTTCGTCGCGGTCGAATTCGCCGTAGGGGGTGTCGGCATCTGCGGCGGTGTGAGCCCAGAGTTCGGCGAGCAGCTCGTGGTGCCGTGAGGCGTGCTCGCGCACATCCATGACGGCGAGCCCAAAACCGAAAGCGGCGACCCGGCGAATGAGACGGCTCAGGGCGCCGGAGGCGATGAGCCGGCCACGATTGGCGGCAAACGAGCCGTGCATGACGAGGAGGTCGTCGAGCAGCTGCCCGGGATCGAGATAATCGCAACCCGGGGTGTGTCTTGCACCTCTGGCATAACGATCCCTCGTGCTGCGGAGGCGCTCCAGCACATAGGCACACTTGAGGCGGTACGGCTCTTCGCTCCTGGTCCCCTTGAAGTGGGAATGGACCTCGGGTAGGGCCGCGGCGTCGGCGTCGAGCGACAGATCGAGCTCGGCGGAGACTCCGACCACGGCCGTCGAGGCGGACAGCTCGGCGGCCAGCGCATCGACTGCCGTGATGATGCGCTGCAATCCGCGGTCGTGCTGGAGGGCGAGGACCTCGAGGGTGACCTCGGGGGTGACCGACGGATTGCCGTCGCGGTCTCCGCCCGCCCAGGTGCCGAAGCGGATTGGCGCCGCGTCGGGCGGCAGCTCGACGCCCAGCCGAGCCATCTGGCCATCGATGTGGCCGGAGAGATTGCCCAGTACATCGTCGAAGAGCGACTCGAGGAAGTAGATAGCGCTGCGGGCCTCGTCGAGTGGGGTGGGCCGGGCGTGGCGCAGCTCATTGGTCTGCCACATGAGCTCGATGATTTCGGAGAGCCGGGCATCGATCTCGGCGGTCTCGCCGTCGGTGGCTCGGGGATCGGAACGGCGCTCCAGGAGATTGGCGATGGTGGCCAGCTTGGTGAGCATCGACCAGCGGGCCGCCTCGGTGGGGTGGGCGGTGAACACGGGCCGGAGCTCGAGGCGGCGGACCACATCGGTGATGTCATCGGTGCCCACGCCGGACTCGAGGATGTGATCGACGGTTGCCTCGAGCCAGCCGGCGGTGCGCCTGGAACGGGCGGTGAGCACATCGACGCGGTGCACCTGCTCCACGACGTTGGCCAAATAGAAGAAGGCGGTGAAGGCGCGGACGAGCTCAATGGTGGTGTCCAGATCGAGGTCGGACAGGATGTTGTCGAGACGCCGGGCCTTCTCCGGGTCTGGACGCTCCCGCAGCACGCTGGTGAGACTCCACACCTCCTCGACGAGGTTGAGCAGCTCGGGCCCGACTTGGCGGACGAGCGTCCCGCCGAGCATGTCGCGCAGGCGCCTGATGTCGGCGCGCAACGCGGCCTCGTCGGCGTGGATCCTCAGCGACAGATCGGCAGGTGGCAACGTCATGGCCGGCAGCGTAGGCGCCTCTTGGCCGCGGGCGATTCGAATAGCATGCCGCGATGCGCTACTTCGTCACCGGGGCGACGGGCTTCATCGGCGGGTACCTGACCTCTCAGCTTCTCGCCAACGGAGACGAGGTCACGGCCCTCGTTCGCACCGGCAGGCAGGCCAAGACTCTGGCCGGGTACGGCGTGCTGCCCCATCTGGGCGATGTGCTCGACAAGAGCTCGATGCGCCGGGGTATGGCCGGCGCCGACGGAGTCTTTCATCTGGCGGCGATTCGCGATGTGGCAACAAGGGACAGGAGGCGGATGGAGGCGGTGAACGTTGAGGGCACCCGCAACGTGCTCGAGCTCATCGATGAGTTACATATCGCTCGCGGCGTTTATACGAGCACCTTGGCGGTGAACTCGGACACCAAAGGCAAGGCGGTCGATGAGTCCTACCGTTTTGAGGGGCGCCACATCACCACCTACGACCGAACCAAGGCGGCGGCGCACTACGAGATCGCTGCGCCGATGATGCAGCGCGGCCTTCCGCTGATAATCGTGATGCCGGGGGCGGTGTACGGACCGGGAGACGAGGGTGACCTGGCCGCCGCCTTCACCTCATTCCTCCGGGGCCGGCTCCCGTTTATCCCTACGCGTTCCGCAAGCTCATTTGCCCATGTTCTCGACGTGGCCCAAGGGCATGTGCTGGCCATGGAACATGGTGAGATCGGTGCGAGCTACCTGATCTGCGGGCCGCCGCACACTGTGCTCGAGGTGTTCCGGCTGGCGGCCAAGCTGGTGGGACGCCGCCACGGGCCGGTCCCGGTGCCGTGGTGGCTGGTGCGGGCGGCGGCGTCCCTGCTCCGGGGTGTTGGCACGCTGGTGCCGCCGGCTCTCGGCCCGGCGATGAAGCTGCGAGCAGGGTCGGGCGTGACCTATCTGGGAGACGACTCCAAGGCGCGACGCGAATTGGGTTTCGATCCGGAGCCCCTGGAGACGGGCTTGCCCGATACGGTGCGGGCTGCACTCGAGGATCTGATTACCGGGGACTGAAGTTGGGCGGTCTGGTGCGGTAACGTCTTGACCCGCAAGGAGTGTGTGTGCCACCACCCATAGACAGGCTCACCGAGGAAGAGGCTCGGGCACGGGCGGAGCAGATCTCCGCCGTCTCGTACACGATCGACCTGGATCTTGTTGCCGGGGCCAAGACTTTCAGCGGCAATGTGACCGTGACCTTCGATCACCGAGGCGGGGACACCTTCCTCGAGTGGCTCGGCGGGCAGATCGGGAGTTTCGAGATCAACGGTGTCGCCACCGAACCATTGTGGGATGGGATGCGCATCATCTTGCCTGCTGCGGCACTCGCCGAGCACAACGAGATCAGCATTTCCTATGAACGCCCGTACGACCACACCGGAGAAGGCTTTCACCAGTTCTTCGATCCCAAAGACGGCGCCGAGTATCTGTACACCCAATTCGAGCCCTACTCGGCCCATCGGCTGTTCCCTTGCTTCGATCAGCCCGATCTGAAGGCGACCTACCGGGTGACGGTGACGGCGCCTGCGGAGTGGGAGGTGGTGAGCGCCGGCGCTGAGATGGACCGTGACGAGCTGCCCGACGGCCGGGCCCGCCGAGTCTTCGCCGAGACCGTGCCGTTCAGCACCTATCTGCTGGCCGTCTGTGCGGGCCCCTTTGCCGTCGTTGCTGGCGAGCATCGTGATATCCCGCTGCGGCTGTTCTGCCGGTCATCGTTGCTCAAGCATCTCGACGCGGAGAACATGTTCGAGCTGACCAAAACGGGCATCGACTTCTACGAGCGCCTCTTCAATCAGCCCTACGCCTTCGGCAAGTACGACCAGCTCTTTGTTCCCGAGTTCAACGGGGGCGGTATGGAGAACGTGGCGGCGGTGGTCTACACCGATACGATCGTCTTTCGCGATCCGCCTACAAGTGACCAGGTCATGCGGCGTGCCGAGTACTTCATGCACGAGCTGGCGCACATGTGGTTCGGTGATCTGGTGACGATGATCTGGTGGAACGACCTGTGGCTCAATGAGTCGTTTGCCTCCTACATCGCCTACCTCGCACTTGAGGACATGGGGGAGTTCCCATCTATCTGGCAGGACTTCAACTTCCGCATGAAGCTGTGGGCCTACCGTGAGGATGAGCTTCCCACCACTCACCGCATCGCCGACGAGGTGCCTTCAACCGACGAGACCTTCCTCAACTTCGACGGCATTACCTACGGTAAAGGTGCCTCGGTGCTCAAGCAGCTCGTTACCACCATCGGCATCGAGGCGTTCTGCTCCGGCATGCACATCTACTTCCGGCGCCACCGGTTCGGCAACGCATCACTTGCCGACTTCCTTGCCGCCCTTCAGGAAGGCAGCGGCATGGACCTGGTGCAGTGGGCGGCCCGGTGGCTGAAGACGGCCGGCCGCAACTCGCTTGGGGTGGAGTGGGAGCAGCAGAACGGCCGCATCGCCAAGCTCGAGCTGGTGCAATCGGCGCCTGCCGCCCATCCGGTGTTGCGGCCCCATCGTGTTGATCTGGCCCTTATCGATGCCGACGGCGCCATGCTGACTCTGCCGGTGACCATCGATGACCGGCGCCGGGTGGTCGGTGAGGCGGAGGCGATCCGGGCACCGGTGTTCGTGTTCCCCAACTACGGGGATCACGGCTACGCCAAGGTGTCGCTCGACGCGGCATCCACCGAGTGGGCTCTGGCGAATGTCGGCACCATCGAAGAGGTGTTGCTGCGGCAGCAGGTCTGGGTGTCGTTGTGGGAAATGACGCGCGACCAGATGCTCACCTCGGCGGACTATCTGGCTCTCGTCAGGCAGGCACTTGTGCCCGAGCCGGACCTGGCCCTGGTGCAGATGGTCACCTCGACTGCGAGCGGCGCGGTGGCACGATACGTGCCCGAGGGCCGTATCGACGAGGAGTCGCGTTTTTTTGTCGATGCCGCCCGCTCCGCCATCAAGACTGCCGCTGCCGGAGACATGCGTGTGCTCTGGGCTCGGGCGCTTATCGATCAGGCGCGGCTGGCGGAGGATGCCCGTCTGGCGGCCTCCATCGTTGAGGTGCCTCCGGACGGCCTTGCCGTCGACCAGGACATGCGATGGGCGGTGGCGATCCGTTGGGTGGCTATCGGGCTTGACGGCGCCGGCGAGCGTCTCGAGTCGGAGCAAGTACGCGACGGATCGGACCGTGGTGAGCGCGCCCTGGTGACGGCGCAGGCGGCCCGTCCCGATCCGTCGGCCAAGGAGGAGGTGTGGGAGCGCATCCATGGGGGAGGCTACGACTCGCTCCACCTGACGCTGGCTGCAGCTCGCGGGTTCTGGCATCGTTCGCAGCGCGACATCCTCGAGCCCTTTGTTCCCCGTCTCTTCGATGAGCTGCCCAGGGTGTTCCGCGACTGGGAAGCCGAGGCGGCCTGGGCCTACTTCCGCGCCTTCTTCCCTTGGTATCGGATAGAGCAGTCCACCATCACCCAGGTGGGGGCGCTGCTCGATGGGGGAAACCCCGGGCCCATGCTGCGCCGGATGCTGGTTGAGACCGAGGACAAGCTGAAGCGTGCTCTCGCCTGCAGGTCTTTTGCCGCCGAGGCGATGGAACCGACCGGCGCGGACCCGCAGACGTCCTAGGCGGCGGCGCACACCTCCCGGAGCGATTCCAAATCGAGAAGAGTCATGGCTTCATCGGGAGGGTTCTCGAGAGCCGTCTGCACGGTGTGCCGGATGAGTTCCAGGTTGGGCATGCCGTATCCATTGGCGTCCACGCCCGCAATGTAGGATTTGCCGGTGCCGGCCAGCTCAGGTGCTCCGGGAATGAATCGCACCCCCACCACCCGGCTGGTGTCGATCTGTGACACGAGCTCGAGCAAATCGGGCCACTCCGACACGGGAACGTCCGTGCGCAGGTTGCCCTCGATGATGTAAGTGATTGCGGGGAGTCGGCGCACCACGGTGGAGAGATCGGCCCCGGCGGCGACGGCCTCCAGCACGCAGCGCTGCCGGTCCATGCGGTAGTAGTCGGAGTCCTGGTGCCGCAGCCGGACGTAGTCCAGGGCCATGTTGCCGTCGAAGTGGTACTCCCCGACGGGGATGTCGACGTCCAGCACCGTGCCGTCGGGGCGGACCACGTTGTCTTCGTGGACCGGTTTGGCAACGTAGATATCGATACCGCCGATGACGTCGACGATCTCGACGAAGCCGAGCAGATCCACGAGGGCGAAGTAGTCGATCTCGATTCCGAGTCCTTCTCCAAGAACCGCCTTGATGGCGTTGCCGCCGGAGTTGGGGCCACCAGGGAACAGATCCGGGTGGGCGAGGCCGTAGCCGTAGACCCCCCAGATCAGATCGGGGTAGCGGTGGTCGGGAAACGCCGAGTAGGCGGGGATGCCCTCGGGTATGGGCCACTGGGCCTGGTTGCGCGGCACCGAGAACATGGCGGTGTGGCCGGAATCCGGATCGATGGAGACGACGATGATGGTGTCGGTGCGGACCCCGTAGCGGCCGGGGCCGGCGTCGCTGCCGAGCAGGGCAATGGTGACCCGTCCTGGCCCGACAAAGGGGCCGGGTGCGACGGTGGTGGTGGTTGTGGACGACGTGGTCGCCACGGTGTCGTCGGCGGTGGGCAGGGTGGTCTCGGTAGTTGTGGAGGTAGTGGGCGGCGGCGCCGCCTGCTGTGGGTCCGTCTCATAGTCGTGGGTGATGCCCTGGTGCAGGGCCAGCGTGCGCACTCCGGCCCAGCCGTGAGGCCAGGCGACCAGGGCCAGCAGCGGCGCCAGAACCGCGCCGAGGACAAGAGCCCGCCGCCATCCTCCATGCCGCCGGGGCCGATCGGCCACCGCGAACGCATCCAGCACGGCAAAGACCCTGAAGGCGAGCAGGGCGATGATGGCGGCGAACAGCACATGCAGCAGGGCCGGGTGTTTGAAGAAGGGCCGGATGATGTCGACGGCGATAGCGATGCCGCTCAGCTCCCAGGGCCCAAACAGAAGGATCACCACTACAAGGGCCGGGATGCTGAGGGCAAACGTGATCCCGATCAGCCAGAGCCCGCGCCGCTGGCGGCCTGCATAGAACTGACCGGCGCCGGGGAGGAGCGCCGAAAGGAGCGCGGCGCGCAGAGGGCCGGGCCTATGTGCGTCGCTCATTGCTCCAGCATACGGCGGCAGGTGGCCAAGCCTTGGCAGCGCCCCGGTCTAACCTGTCGGCATGCTTTTCCACCTCTACCAGGCAGCCCAGAATGTTCAGGAGGTCCAGGAGACGGCCCGTGACATCGCCCAGAGGTTCCGTGAGGACCCGGCGTTCATGTGGACTCTTGTGGCCATCGGTGTGATAACCGCCATCGTGTTCATCTGGGGGATGTTCAAGCAGGCCTTCAAGGCCGCCATCGTGGGCGCCTTGTTGTGTGCCGGGGCCTGGTTCTGGTTCTTTGCCGGCTCCTAGATGGGTGGCCGACGCCCGGCGGCGGCGTTCTGTCGCACGGTCTCAGGGACGCGTTTGAGGGCTCTGCCGCGTCGGTTAGCGGGCGCCGTCGAAGCCGAGTTGACCTTCGCTTGAGGGGGAGACGCGCCGCCGGCTCTTGCCGTCTTTGAGATTGCGTCGATCTCGGCCACAATGTCGCTCCGATGGAGCAGAAGGTTGTTGTTGCCGAGGAGATAGCCGAGGCGGGCATCGCTCAGCTTCGCGAGTGCTGTGAGGTCGACCTCGCCGTCGGGGTGGACCGGAGCGAGTTGCTGCAGCGTTTGGCCGATGCCTCCGGCCTTGTCGTGCGCTCGGCGACCAAGGTCGATGCCGAGATGATCAAGGCCGCTCCCGGGCTCAAGGTTATCGGCCGTGCCGGAATCGGCGTGGACAACATCGACATCGATGCCGCCACCAGGGCTGGTGTTCTGGTCGTCAACGCACCGGCCGCCAACGCCATGTCGGCGGCCGAGCACACCTTGGCGCTGCTGCTGAGCCAGGCGCGGCGCGTTCCCGAGGCAGACCGTTCGGTGCGGGCCGGAGGCTGGGAACGTAAGCGGCTCAAGGGTGTGGAGCTGTTCGGCAAGACGCTGGGCATCATCGGGCTGGGCCAAATCGGGACGATCGTGGCTCAGCGGGGCGCCGCGTTCGGCATGATCGTGATCGTGTACGACCCCTTCGTCTCCGAGGATCGGGCCAAACGGATCGGGGCCCAGGTCAGGGAGAGTCTGGAGGAACTGCTGGCCGAGAGCGACTTTGTCACCGTGCACGTGCCGCGCAACCGCGAGACCGAGGGGCTCATCGACGCCGAGGCGCTGGCGGCAGCCAAGCCGGGCATCCGTATCGTGAATACCTCACGCGGCGGCATTGTCGACGAGGCCGCCCTCGCCGCGGCAGTGCGTTCGGGCCGTGTGGCCGGCGCCGCTCTCGACGTGTTTGCCAACGAGCCACCCGAAGGAAGTCCGCTTTTTGAGCTGCCCGAGGTCGTGCTGACGCCGCACCTCGGCGCTTCCACGGTCGAAGCCCAGGACAAGGCGGGCATCGACGTGGCGACTTCGATGGTGGCGGCCCTGCGCGGCGAACTGGTGCCCGATGCGGTGAATCTCGATTTGGGGCGTGACGTTCCCGACGAGCTGATCCCGTTCCTGCCGGTCGCCGAGAGTCTGGCCGCGTTGTATGTGGTGCTCGCCCACGGCCTGCCCAACGAGCTTGCGGTGCGGGTCGAGGGGCGCCTCGCCGAATCGAACTGCAAGCCGCTGTCGCTGGCTGTCCTCAAATCGGCGCTGAGCCGGGTGAGCGCCGAGCACGTGACTTACGTGAATGCACCCACGCTGGCTGAAGCTCACGGCATCTCATTGGTGGAGGAGTCGACCTCGGCGGTGAGCGACTACGTCTCGGTTATCCGGCTGTCGGGAATGGTGGGTGGAGAAGAATGCGAGGTTGCCGGCACGCTGATCGGCCGCAAAGGCCCGGTGCTCATCGGTGCCCTCGACCACGAACTGGAGCTGCCTCTGAGCGCCAATACCGTGCTGCTCCTCAACGATGACGTACCCGGGGTTATTGGCCGCGTCGGCACCTACCTGGGTGAGCTGGGGGTGAACATCGCCAATATGGCGGTGGGCCGCTCGTATCGCACCGGTGCTGTGGCCGCCATGGGCCTCAATGTCGACAGGCCGCTGACGGAGGAAGAGGTCGAGGGCCTGCGCCAGGTCGGCGGGGTGACCAGAGCCTGGTTCGTCGATCTCTCCTAGAGCAGGCCGGTCAGCGCCCATCCCATTGCCAGGCCGTAGAGCCCGGCCACCACATCGTCCGCGGTGACCCCAACGGCTCCGGGAAGACGCTCGGCCGCCTTCACGCCGGGAAGGACCTTGAAGATGTCGGCGGCACGGGCTACGGCGAGAGCGGCCAGGCAGGGCCACCATGATGTCAGGCCGATGAAGGCAATGAGAGTGCCGGCGGTCTCGTCCATGCATACCCAGCCCGGATCGGCGCCCCGGGCAAACGGAGCCGCCGACCACAGCGAGGCTGCCGTGGCGACCGTTGCCAGCAAGAGAGTCACCCACCACGGGGCATGGGTCAGGATGACGGCGGCGCCGGCGGCGGCGGCAAGGGCGGCGCCGAAGGTGCCGGCTCCGGCATCACTGTGCCACAGCCGCCCGGGGATGAGCCCGAGCCCGAACGATGAGGCGATGAGGCGATGCACCGGCCGGAGCGTAGCGGTGCCGCCGGAAGCTGAGCCACAGCAGCATCGTGCGACGGGTGGCCGGGCTGGGCGTAATCCCGGCGAGCCAAGCGGACTACGCTGCGCGTCGGAGAGCCGGAACGCCCGGTACGTGACCTTCGGGAGGAGACCCTTGGGCCAGCAGCCGAATGTGCCACCAAAGATGGAGTTCTTGCCGTGGCCGGATCACCATCCGCCGCCACCACGTCGCTGGTCGCCGCAGCGCCCGGGCGATCTGTCTTTGCCGGGAGAGAGCCGCCGGGACGGTGCTTTCGGGATACCAGGCCCCGATTCGGGCTTCGCCCTCTCGCTGCTCGCCGAGCGGGCATCGGAAGCACGAGACGATGACACCATCGCTGCTCTTGCCGTTCTCATGATGGCCAGGGCGGCGCACTTGGGCAGGGCCCCGGTGGCGATGGATGCCGACGTGGCCGAAATCGTTCTCGGACTCGCCGGTGGATCGGCGGCCGGCGCCGCCGCGACAGTTCGCGGCGTAGCCCGTTCTCCCGGCCGCGCCCGGGATCTGCTGGAGGCTGTGGACTTCGAGTTGCTGACCACCGCCGCCGGAGAAGTGCAGATGCGCGCCGCGTCGAGTGGTGCCGCGTCGCCATGAGTTACCGGTACATCGCCGGAGAGGCGCTGGCCATACCCGCTGGGGCGGCACTTCCGCCGTACCACTTGCCCTGGTGTTTTGGCTGTGGACCGGAGAACGAGCACGGCCTGGGCCTGGAGGCGCGAATCGAGGGCGACCGTGTGGTGGCCGACATCCAGTTCGCCCCGTGGTTTGCCGGCGGCCCCGGCGTGGTGCACGGTGGTGCCATCGCCGCTTTTTTCGATGATCTCATGGGTTTTGTGCCGGTGGCCTTTGACGCTCCAGCGGTCACGGCGAGATTCGAGATCAACTTCAGGCGTCCCATCTTGCTGGGCGCGTCCGTGCGAGGCGAGGCTTGGCTCAGCGCCCGGGAGGGCCGCAAGCTGTGGGCGGAATCGATCGGTCTGAGTCCCGACGGCGAGCCTTACGTCGAGGCGCAGGCGCTTTACCTGGCGGTCGATCCCGACCACTTTGCCCGAGCGCTCGCCGGCATGCCGGAGGAGCAGCGCAGGCGCCTGGAGCGGTTCCGGCCGGACGGGTACTACCCGTGAAGATTGTCAGGGTGCGCCTGCCGGGGGACGAGATCGCCTACGGAGCAGCCGAATTGGAGGGCATTCGGGTATTCCGCGGCACGCCGTTTGTCGCCTGGGAGCCGACGGAGAACCTCATTCCTTTCGAATCGGCCCTGCTGCTCTCGCCGGTTATCCCCACCAAGGTGATCGGGGTGGGCAAGAACTATGCCGGACATGCCGCCGAGATGGGGGGCGAGATACCAGACGAGCCCATCATCTTCTCGAAGCCGGCAACCTCGGTGATCGGTCCGGAGGCGGCGGTGGTGATTCCTCCCGATTCGAATGAGGTGCACCATGAGGCCGAGCTGGCTGTGGTAGTGGGGAAGGTCTCGCGGCTGGTCGCTCCGGAGGACGCCGGGACTCACATCCTCGGTTACACCGCGGCCAACGACGTCACCGCCCGCGATCTGCAGAGCCGCGATGGGCAGTGGACACGCGCCAAGGGTTTCGACACGTTCTGCCCCTTGGGCCCGGCCATCGAGACCGAGCTAGACCCGCAGGGGCTGATGGTGTCGTGCCGTGTCAACGGTGACCTGCGACAGGAGGCAACGACCGACGACATGGTCTTCGGAGTAGCTGAGCTGTTGTCATTCGTGAGCAGGGTGATGACGCTGCTGCCCGGCGACGTGATTCTTACGGGCACTCCTTCCGGCGTGGGCCCGGTGTTTCCCGGCGACATCATGGAGGTTGAAGTGGAGCGGATCGGGGTGCTGCGCAACAGGGTGGTGGACTCGTGAGTGTGAGGGTTCGTTTTGCGCCTTCCCCCACAGGCAACCTGCACGTGGGGACGGCGCGCACGGTTCTCTACAACTGGCTCTTCGCCCGAAGGCACGGCGGCACGCTGGTGGTGCGGGTGGACGACACCGACGCCGAGCGCAGTACGGCCGAGTTCGAGCGGGACATCCTGGACAGCGTGCACTGGCTGGGGATGGACTGGGATGAGGGCGTCGAGGTAGGCGGGCCGCATGACCCGTACCGGCAGAGTCTCCGCCTGGACCGCTATCGCGAGGTGACCGACCGGCTCGTGGCCGAAGGCGCCGCCTACCACGACCTGGCCACACCGGAGCAGCTGGAGGAGCTGCGGCGCGAGGCGGCTGCCGCGGGGGGATCGCCGGTCTACCGCGGCCGCTTCCGGGCATCCGCCGAGGAGGCCGCAAAGCGCCTGGGTGCGGGGGAGCGCCTTCCCGTACGCTTCGCGGTTCCCCGGCCCGGCGAGACCGTGCTGAAGGATGCCATTCGCGGCGAGGTGCGCTTCGACCACGCCGACGTCGACGATTTTGTCGTGCTGCGCTCGGATGGGTCGCCTACCTACCACCTGGCCAGCACCGTCGACGACATCGATTTCCGGATCAGCCACGTCATCCGCGGTGAGGATCTGTTGCCATCGACGCCTAAACACATCCTGCTGACCAAGGCCATCGGCGGCGCCGAGCCCACCTACGCGCACATCTCGCTGCTGACCGGGCCCGACGGGGCCAAGCTGAGCAAACGCCACGGCGCCACGTCTCTGCGGGAGTACCGCGAGGCGGGCATCGTGCCCGAGGCGATGTGTAACTACCTGGCCATCCTCGGGTGGTCTCCGGGAGAGGACGAGGAGGTGGTGCCGCTGACGACCATGGTGGAGCGTTTTGAGCTGCCCGCCCTCTCGAAGAATCCGGCCGTGTTTGATGCCACGAAGCTGGAGTGGATGAACGGCGTCTACCTGCGTGGGCTCGAGGCCGGCGACTTCGTCGAACGCACCACGCCGCTGGTGGAGGACGATTTGGGACGCCCGCTGGACGATACCGAACGCGGCCGATTCGCCGAGATTGCGCCGCTGGTGCAGGAGCGCGCCAAACGCCTCACCGAGGTCGCCGGGCAGGTGAGGTTCCTGTTTGCCGATGTCGAGATGGATGAGACCTCCTGGAAGAAGGTCATGACCAAGCCTGAGGTTGGACCGGTTCTTGAGGAGGCACTCAGTCTCCTCGAGGCGCTCGAGGATTGGGACACCGCCGAGATCGAGGTGGCTTTGCGAGGCATGCTCGCCGAGCTGGAGCTGTCGGCGAGCAAGGGCCTCCAGCCCTTGCGGGTGGCGGTCAGCGGTTCCACGGTGAGTCCTCCGCTCTTTGAGTCCATCTCCGTCTTGGGCCGGGAACGCACCATAGAGAGGCTCCGGCAGGCCAGCGCCGGACTGTGAATTGGCGTGGCGCAGCAAAAGCGGGGGCCGGTGCCAACTTCGGGTCGTGCCAACCGACGGCCCGGGCAACAGAGGTTTGCCTTACCCCGGGGCCGTCCGTATCCTGCCTCTGCCCTTCGGGGGTGGTGTAATTGGCAACACACCGGGTTCTGGTCCCGATATTGGGGGTTCGAGTCCTCCCCCCCGAGCTGCGGATCAACAGCCGATCCGGCCCCGTCGTCTAGCGGCCTAGGACGCCGGCCTCTCAAGCCGGTAACGCCGGTTCGAATCCGGTCGGGGCTACCACGCCAGGCTCGTCGTGTCCGTCCGAACCGTCCTACACATGTCCGTAGACGGGCAGTGCCACCCCGTTGATGACACCAGAGTCCTCGGAGGCGAGGAAATCGATGACGGCGGCGATCTCGTCTGGAGTGGGCCAGTCCACGTAGTCGGCGTAGGGGATGGCGCTGCGGAATGCCGGAGTGTCGATGTAGGAGGGGAGCACCGCGTTGGCCGTGACGCCCTCGTCGCCGGTCTCTCGGGCGATGGAGCCGGCCAGGGCGATGATCCCGGCCTTGGCGATGTTGTAGGCCGCCTGGCCCGCGGGTGTCTCAACCGCGGCGCGGCTTCCGACCAGAATGATGCGGCCCCAATTCGCCTTGCGCATGTGAGGGATGGCGGCCCGGGCGGCAAAAAAGGCAGTGCGCAGATTCAGATCGATCATGCGCTCGAAGCGGGCGTTGTCCGTGTCGGCGACGTCGCGTCCGCCGGCCCATCTGCCCACAAGACTGGCCAGCACGTTGATGGGGCCGAACGTCTCCGCCACGGCACTCATGAAGGCGTCCACGGCCTCAGATTCGGTGCAGTCAACCCGTCGCAGAAGGAGGCGTTCTTCCGGCAGGCCGAGCAGCTGTTCGACTTCTTCGGCCTCATCGGGAACCAGATACGTGGTGGCGATGCAGAAGCCGCGATGGGCGAGGCGCGTCGCCACCTGCCGTCCTAGGCCCCCTGTGCCACCGGCGAGCACGGCAACTGGATGCTGCAACGACCCTCCTAGGATCGACTGGGTGAGGAATGATACCGATTAGCTTGGTAGGCTCAGCGAGTCGTCTTCAGAGCTTCTCTTCCAGGAGGAGACAGTGGCCGCGATCAATATGGAAGATCTCGGGAAGATTTATCCCGATGGCACTAGAGCCGTGGGCGATATCGATCTGACGATAGCCGACGGCGAATTCCTTGTTCTTGTGGGGCCCTCTGGGTGCGGCAAGTCGACGATCCTGCGCATGATCGCCGGTCTTGAGGAGATCACGGAAGGCCAAATCAGCATCGGCGGACGGGTCATCAACAACGTTCTGCCGAAGGACCGTGACATCGCCATGGTGTTCCAGAACTACGCGCTGTATCCCCACATGTCTGTTTACGACAACATGGCCTTTGGCCTGAAGCTGCGCAAGATGGAAAAGAAGGAGATCAAGCGGAGGGTCAACGAGGCGGCAGAAACGCTTGAGATCTCCGAGCTCCTGGGCCGCAAACCGAAGGCGCTTTCCGGTGGCCAGCGTCAGCGGGTGGCGATGGGCCGGGCCATCGTTCGTGAGCCGGCGGCGTTCCTCATGGACGAGCCGCTCTCGAATCTTGATGCCAAGCTGCGTGTGCAGATGCGGGCCTCATTGGCGCGTTTGCACGCACGACTCGGCACCACCACCGTATACGTGACTCACGACCAGATTGAGGCGATGACACTGGGTCAGCGAGTGGCGGTGCTGAAGGCCGTCACCCCGCGGCGCCCGAACAATATGCAGCAGGTGGCGAAGTCATCAGAGCTGTTCAACAATCCGGCAAATCTGTTTGTGGCCGGTTTCATCGGCACACCTCCGATGAACATGGTTATGGCCCAAGTCATCGGCAAGGGAGACACGGTTCAGCTCAAGTTCGGTCCCTACGAATTGGATGTGGGGAAGAGCACTCTCGAGAGGCACCCGGGCCTGGACAAGTTCATCAACAAGGAGATCGTCTTGGGTATCAGGCCCGACGACTTCGAGGATGAACGAATCGCCGGGATCGCTCCCGGAAACACCATGGCCGTTGAAATCGATGTCGCCGAGGTCTTGGGCTCCGAGACGCTCGTGCACTTCAACTTGCCGGTGCCGCCGGTGATCACGCCGGAGATCGAGGAGCTGCTTGCCGACGCCGGGACCACTCCCGAGACTCTGGGATCGGTGACTGATTTCGTCTCCCGGATCTCATCGGAAATCGAGGTCAAGCCGGGGACAAGAGCAAGGCTTGTCGTCAACACCAACAAGCTCTATTGCTTCAACCCCGAAACCGGCGAGCGTATCGGCTACCGCGCCGGCAACGGAGGCGACGGCGAATAGCCGCCTCATCGTCCGCCGCCGCTGACGCAGGCGACTGATCGCGCGCTGACTGCGATGTCGATGCCGGCCGTACGTGGCGACGCCGGAGCACCGGCTACCTGTGACCAGCGCCCTGGGCTTGGATCGATTCTCCCGATCTGCGGCTTTTGCACCGGTGAATACTCGGCCGTTGCCTAGGAAGGCCAGGGCCTGATGGTGATGCCGGAGCCATCGAGCTCGGCAAGCAGCAGGTCGGCACCAACGGCGCCGTCCATGGTGCGTGCCCCCGGTTCGTCGATGACGCCGGCAGTGAGCATGTGGGCGAGAGCGCCGGCCGGGAACGCCGTGGTGCGGGCGAGGGCGCTGAAGCGGCCGTCGCTACGGTCGCTGATCTCGAAGCCGGCTGCCCGTTGCCCGTCGCCGCGGGCGGCCTCGGCCCAGACTCGAAGAAGCACGAGGTCGTCGTCCGGCGGTGGGAGATTGGCGGCGAGGAGATTGAGCAGCAGATCGCGGGGGGCGACAAGCGCCGACCCCACCGTGCGAGGCTCCAGCTCGAAGAGACCGATCTCGGCCATGGCTCGAAAGGCGGCCGCGTGGCCCGGGTATCGCAGCGTCTTGTAGTCGAGTTCTTTCACTCGCCCTTCGAGGCGCCGCGGCAGAGACGAGGATCCCCCCGCGGTGTGGAAGGCCTCGAGGGTGCCGACGCCGGGCCAGTCCACCTCTTCGATCCCGGTGAGGGGCTCAACGGTGGCGTGGCGGCCATCGCGCAGCACCTCGCAGGGCTCGGCGTACTCGTTGATGAGTCCGGCCGGGCTGAAGGTGAGCTGGTAGCCGAGGGCGCCGCGCGGAGAAGAAGGCAACGCGCCCACGCGCATGGCCAGGCGGTCCACCGGGCCCGGGCCCAGGGCTCGGAGACAGTCGAGGGCGAGCACGTTGACCAGCCCCGGGGCCAGACCGCAGTCGGGCACCACGGCGACGCCGGCCCGGCGAGCGGCTTCGTCGAGCTGGAGCTGCTCGGCGACGATGGTGGGATTGCCGCCAAAATCGAGGTAGTGGCAGCCGGCGGCCACGGCGGCGCGTGCCAGACCGGCGTTGAAGCGGAAAGGCACCGCGGTGATCAGGACTGAGGCACCGGTGAGAAGCGGGCCGAGATTCTCAGGCCGGGCCGCATCGGCGGCTTGATGACGGGCCGCTCCGACCTCTTCGGCAACCCTGGCCGCGGCGGAGGCGTCGGCGTCGGCAACGACAAGCTCGTGGCCGCGTTTGGCCAGATCCCAGGCAGCGGCCCGGCCCACGATGCCGCTGCCGAGTATGACGATGAGGCTCATGGTGTGATCCTCCGGAAGGCCTCGGCTGCGGCGAGGCCGATGGGGGCGCCGGCCCGTGCCGCCGACAGCCGGATACGATCGGCGAAGGCCGCGGCGCGTTCCTGATCTTCGTCGGCACCGCCCAGAGTGCTTTTGCCTTGAGATGAGTGGCAGAGCAGCGCAGTGATCTTGTGTTCCAGCCAGCCGCTGACGTCCTCCCAATGGTTGGGCTCGTCCGGCGACCAGAGCAGGACCGCTTCGGGCCGATGCGGCTCGACCTCAGGCATTTGCTCTGGGAAGAAGAGCGGATCCCTGGCGGCCACGACGGCGTCGAGAGCGCTGAAGCCGGTAGCACGATGGTCCGGGTGCAGCTGGTAGCGCTGCCACGGGTCGTGGGTGAGGAGCACATCGGGCTGCAGTCGGCGCACCCAGTAGCACAGCTCGGCGCGCAGAGCCATCGTGCACTCGAGCTCGCCATCGATGTAGTTGAGCACGATGGTGTTCCGCGCTCCCAGCACGGCTGCCGCTTCGTTCTGCTCCAGTCGGCGCCGTTCTGCCACCGTTGTCGGATCGGCGTTGGGATCCCACGAGCCCTTGGACCCGTCGGTGACGACGAGCAGCGCGATGGTGGTACCCGCGTCGGCCCAGCGAGTCAGGGTGGCTCCTGCCCCGATTTCGGCATCGTCGGGGTGGGCGCCGATGCAGAGGGCCGTTTCGGGAACGGGTAGATCCTCCGGCTCGTCGCGCAGATCTTCGTAGAGATCGCTCATGTCGGGTCAGGATAGGAATTCGGTCAGCCAGGCACCGTCGGCGAGGTGTGCTGCGCCGTACAGGTCGGCGGGAGTGTCGAGCTCCAGGATCGTTCCCGTGGTGACGAGGATTCGGCGTTCCAGGTGACGTGCGGAGGCGAGATGGCGGGCGAAGGAGCCGGGCCCGTAGCGGAAATCGAGGGGCCGGCAGGCCGCCAGCAGATTGGTGCCGCCGTCGCGCGACGGAGCGAGTACTGCGGTGCCCTCGTCGAGCAGGCCGAGAACACGTCTCACATCGCCGGCGCCGAGCAGGGGAAGATCGCCGTGCACTATGCACCACCCGAGTCCTCGCGCCATGGCGGCCGCAGCGGCGGCGTCTGCGGCCGGGTTGAGACCTCCTTCGGGCGGGTCGGCAAGAACGCCCAGCGAGAGCCGGCTGGCCCAGGCGGCGACCTCTGCATCACCGGTGACCACGATGGTCTCCGCACCTGCGGCGACACAGGCGTCGGCAACGCGGCCGGCGAGGGCCCGGCTGAGCTGGGCGCGCCGACCGGAAGTGAGCACACTCCCAAGCCGTCCCAGGCCGGCAGAGAACGGCTTCAGCGGCAAGGCGACGATCGAGCGCCTTTCGGACCGGGTGGTATGCATCGGCGGGGAGCCTAGGCGGCGCGGAGCCGGGCCGGTAAGGTTCCGCACTGGTGGAACGAAAGACCAAGATCATCGCCACCCTGGGCCCGGCGACGGCATCGAGGGAAGACATCGGCCGCCTGGTTGAGGCCGGGATGGACGTGGCGCGCCTCAATTTTTCCCACGGGGACCACGAGACCCACAGGCAGTGGTGCGATTGGGTCCGCCAAGCCGCCGAGGAGCAGGGCCGCGCCGTGGCCGTGCTCCAGGACATCCAGGGGCCTCGTATCAGAGTGGGCACGTTCCCAGACGGCAGCGTCACTCTCCGCCAAGGCGAGAAGGTGCAGCTTCTCGATGGCAACGAGCTGGGTGACGAGAGCCACATCTACGTTCAGTTCCTTCATCGTGCCGAACTCCGGGCCGGTTCAAGGGTGCTTCTGGCCGACGGCCTCATCGAGGTGGAAATCAAGGAGATCGGCGACGATGGTGTCGCCGCCAAGGTACGTGTCGGCGGCGTGCTCAGTGACCGCAAGGGGGCGGCGTTTCCCGGAATACACCTCGACATGCCGGCAATCACCGAGAAGGATCGAGAGGATCTGGCCTTCGGCATCGAGATCGGAGTCGATCTTGTGGCCGCCTCGTTTGTCGAGTCTTCGGCCGACATCGCTGCCGTGCGGGAGGTGGTGGGAGAAACCCCGGTCATCGCCAAGATCGAGCGGGTGGCCGCTTATGCCAATCTCGCCGAGATCATCAGCGTTGCCGACGGGGCCATGGTGGCGCGTGGTGATCTGGGTGTGGAGTTGGGTTATGAACCCATGCCGCGCATCCAGAAGGAGATCATCCGCGCTACCAACTTGGTGGGCGCCATCTCCATAACCGCCACCGAGATGCTCGAGTCGATGACCACCTCGCCCCGCCCCACCAGGGCCGAGGTCACCGACGTGGCCAATGCCGTCATCGACGGCAGCGACGCGGTGATGCTGTCGGCGGAGACCGCGGTGGGACAGTATCCGGTGGGTGCGGTGCAGGCCATGGCCGCCATCTGCCGGGAGGCGGAGGCCAGCCCCGGGTACCCGGAGACGACCCGAGCCGAGGTGCCGGGCGAGCGGGCTTCGTTCGCCTCTGCCATCGCCAAGGCAACGGCCGAGACGGCAACCACCCTGGGCCTGCATACCGTCGTTGCCTTCACCGAGTCGGGGACTACGGCCCGCCTGGTCTCTAAGTACCGGCCTCAGGCCACCATCGTTGCCTTTACCCCCTCCACGGAGACCTATCGGCGAATGGCGCTTCTGTGGGGGGTGACTCCTATTTGTTTCGAGCGCCAGGAATCGACCGACGACATGATCATGGCGGCGGAGGCGGTGCTGCTGGAAAGGGGTATGGTCTCGCCCGGGGAGCGGCTGGCCATGGCCGCCGGAGTACCTCCGAATCAGGATGCCTCCACAAACCTGCTCAAGCTGCACGTCATCGGCGAGGGCGGTTCCGGAGTGGGGCAGAGGTAGAGTCCGCCCCCGCCGGCATTCACCTCTGCAACCGCTGAGTGCTACTCCGCGAGAACACCGATGTGCACTGTGACCGTTCCTCCCGGAGCCAGCCATTCGCCTCCGTCGGGGGTTTGCTCCACAACCTTGCCCTCCCACTCGGGATCGACCCCGGTGACGGGAGCGCCCTCAACCATGATGTAGCCGGCGTCGTTCAACCGCATCTGGGCTTCCGCCGTGGTCTTGAACACGACGTTGGGCACCTGGGTGGGACACACCGGGTTGTAGTCCTCGTCGTCTTCGGGCAGGTCACAGGGATTCACGTAGATGATGATGGGGTAGGGGCGGTAGGCCCAGAGCCAGCTCTGCTTCTCTTCAGTGCCGTCGGGGTGGATGATGGTGCGGTACACGCTGACGGTGAAGCCGGGTATCCCGGTCTCGTCCTCATCCGGCACTTCCTCGCCCGGCGGGACCTCCGGATCCCCCTTGTAGAGAGGCTCGGGGTCGGTGAAGTCGTAGTCGTACGAGGTCTCCCACGAGACCTCCCAGTCGTGGTCGCCGAAGATGATGACCGTGAGCGAGCTGTCCGTGTACGAGGTGTGGATGAGGACGGCGTTTTCGGTGTCGTTGCGGAAGACGAGGTCGGGGTCGGGCCAGCCCATGGTCGCCTCGCGTCCCTTCGGGTAGCGGGAGATGTAGAGCGAGTGCGGGGTGTGGTCGATGTCTTCCAGGCCGGCCTTGAAGACGGCGTTGTAGAGCGTGGTGGAGAACTGGCTCACGCCTCCGCCCCAGTTGGCCGGATGATCGCAGCAGTAGACCTCATCCCCGATGATCGCTGGGGCCTGCTTGTACCCCTTGACCTCGGTGCGCTGGCCCACGAAGTCGTTGATCGAGAACTCCTCTCCGGGCATCACGATGGCGCCGTTCACTGTGTCGGCCATGAGGTGGATGTTGTGGACCCGGTTGTCGACCTTGTAGTCGCCATTGGGCGGCTGGTGATACGTCGTGGCCTCGCCGAGCTGCTTGGTGATGCCGAGCGCCTCAGCGTCCTCGGTGGTCAGCTCCGGCTCGGCGCCTTCGAGGTAGGGGAAGACGCCGGCGTGTGTCACCGAGGTGGCCGCGGCCATCACCGCGTCGGGGATGCCGGCATCGTCGATGATCAGGGCGTTGCGGCCCGGAATGATCGTGGGGGTGAGGTCGGGCCTGATGACCACCTGGGCGTCGACCGGCTCGAACTCGATCTGGTCGCGCCTGGAGCCGATGAAGGTCATGATTGGCTCGGAATCGAAGTAGAGCTCAATCTGGGGGGTATCGCCCACAACACGGCTGCGCACGGCAGATGTGAGCACGTTGACGCTCAGCTCGACCTGCACGTCCGGGTTGAGACGAGAGAGCACGATGGGCGCGGAGACGAGCTGCCGGGCCTGGATGACGGCGATGTCGACGTCCTCTTCACTCAGCTCGGGCGTCAGCAGCCCGGTGGGGAGTGCGAGCACGGGACGATCGGTGCCAAAGATGATCTCCTCGATGAGGTCGGCGGCCACGTCGGGATCGACACCGGTGCCGGAGCGCGGGTATTCGGCGACAAGCTCGCCGTCCTGGAGCTGGATGCCGCCCTCGAATGGCGGGTTGTCGATGGCCTCCCGGGCCCAGGCTTCGGTGAAGGGCTTGACGGCGGAGCGGTCGAACGTGCCGACGACCTCGATCTGCGCATTGCCTCGATTTCCGAAATGACCGAGCCACCATCCGAATTGAGAGGTGATGCCGCCCTCGCGCCCGTTTTCGAGCGCGGCGGCGATCATGGCATCTTCGTCGAGATCCAGTCCCAGCTCGCCGGGGGTGACCTGGAAGCGTGTGCCCTCGACCTCGACGAGGATCGGATTGGCCCGCAGCTCGTCTTCAAGGGTCTGTAGCTGGCGGCGGGCCTGGTTTGGGTCCATGCCGCCGACTTCAACGCCGGCGACCGAGACGCCGCCGAGTATCTCGCCGCCATTGCTGACGCGATCCATGGCGAACACGGCCGATGCCCAGAGCAGCAGCGCGATCGGCGCGGCGGCGGCGATGATGGCGATGCGAGTTGATCGCTTCATGAGATGGGGAACCTCGGGAATCCGTCATTGTAGTGGTGGGTCCGGCAGAGTTCGGCGGGAGCCCGATAGCATCGCCGTCATGGCTATCGATCCGCCGCTCGAATTCCCTGCGGTACGCCCGGGCGAGCCGATTGCGCTGTCGGCCACAACCTTCGTGTCGTTCCGGCGGTGCCCGGAGCAGGCCTCGGGACGCCTGCGCGGCATGTACCCGCCCGAATCGAGGGCGAGTTTTGTGGGCGGGCTCGCCCATCGGGTCTTTGCTCGTCATCTGCGGGAGGGAACCATCGAGGAGGCCGAGCTGGCCTCTGCCTGCCGCGAGGAGATTGGGTCTTCCATGAACCCGAAGATGGCGGCCCTCGGCCTGAAGCCGAGCACCCTGCAGCAGGTCATCGAGGAGGTGGGCGCGCTGTACGAGCGGTTCAAGCGTTTGGGCACGGAGGGCTTCACCGGCGCCGAGGTGCCCCTGGAGGTGGAGCCCGCCGAGGGTGTGACGCTGCGCGGCTCGGTCGATGCCGTGTTCGACGAGGGTGAAGGCGGCGTGCGTCTTGTGGACTGGAAGACGGGGTCGCTGGGCGACCCGCTTCCACAGCTCGGCTTCTACGCGCTGTTGTGGGCGCTGGAGCGCCAGGAGCTTCCCGGCAGGGTGGAAGCGGTGTCCGTCGGGACCGGGGAGAGGGTCGAGGATGCTCCGTCCAGGGAAGGCGTGGAGACCATTGCCCGGCAGGCGGCTGAGGCGGTGGACCTGCTGCGAGCATCGTGGGAGAGCGGCGATTCTCTAGCCCGTACTGCGGGCCCTTGGTGCCGGTGGTGCGCTCTGCTCGACGAGTGTGAGGAGGGGCGCGCCGCGTTCAGCCTTCTCGGTGGCTGAGAGGCGCCTCGGCGGGCGATCCCGGGCAGGATCAAGCAGTGGTTAACCGGACGCAAAGTTCCACTCAGGGTGTTGGCTTAACCTGCCGATGGCAAGTTCGTGCTGGGAGCCACACTTCCCCAAAACGTGGTTGTTGTCGACGCCGATCACGAGGCTCGGCAACGCCTGGTTGCGGAGCTGCGCGAACGAGGATATGGAGCTGCCGGAGCCGCCACAGGGATAGCCGGCATCGAGCAAGCTCTCGAAGAAGCGTGCGACGTGATCGTCATGGTGCTTCCACTTTCCGACATGGCGCCCGACCAATTCGTGTCGATGATCAACGCAGTGGGCGATCACCCGGTGATCGCCGTTCTCTCTGGGGGAGGCAGTGTGGTGCCGGTGCTGGACGCCGGGGCCGACGATGCGGTGGCCGCCCGTACCAGTGCCGCCGAGGTGGATGCTCGTATCCGCGCCGTGCTACGGCGTTTCCGGCTCAGGAACCACGCCGACCCGGTTCGTATCGGTGAGCTGTATGTCGATCCGGGGACGCGAGAGACCCGGCTCGGCGAGGATGTGGTCGACCTCTCCCGCAAAGAATTCGATCTTCTCTACGCACTGGCCCGTCAGCCGGGGCGTGTTGTGTCCAAGCGTGAGCTGATGGCCGAGGTGTGGGATCAGCCGTACGGCGGTCCCGACAAGACGGTCGACGTGCACCTGTCGTGGCTGCGCCGCAAGCTCGGTGAATCTGCTGCGGAGCCGCGCTACCTGCGCACGGTGCGCGGCGTCGGCATCAAGCTCGTTACTCCCGAAGCCTGACGAGCGACGGAATCTCACCCGGCTTGTTCCGCCGTGGTGCGCCTATTTCAAAACCAGGCTTGTAGATGCGCTCGGCCGGAGGCTTCGGATCCTCTCGGCCTTCGAAGATCGCTGCCATGGCCTTGGCCGCGTCCGGATCGAACTGGGTGCCCGAGCACCGCATGATCTCGGCGAGCGCCGCCGGTGTGGACAGCGGAGCCTGATAGGGCCGGTCGCTGGTCATGGCATCGAACGCATCGGCAACCTGCACTATGCGGGCGATGAGGGGAAGCGTGCGGGCGTCGATACCGAATGGGTATCCCTCGCCGTCGAATCGCTCGTGGTGGTACAGCACGGTGGCGGCGACCTCACGGTGGGTGACATCGGCGACGAGGCGGTGGCCTTCCTCGGGATGAGTGCGCACGATCTTCCACTCTGCGCTGGTCAGCCCGGCAGGCTTCCAGAGAATCGCTTCCGAAATCCCAAGCTTGCCGATGTCGTGCAACTGGGATGCCATGAAGAGGCGGTCGAGGGAGTCCATCGCCAATCCCATCTCGACGCCGATGGCACAGGCCACTTCGGCGGTTCGATTGAGGTGATCGGAGAGGGAAGGGTCCCTCAGGCGGGTTACTTCGACGAGTTTGCGGGTGACCGCCTCGGCGACACGTTGGTCTCCGATGCTCATGTCACTGAGGCCTGTTCCTGCAAACGCAGATGCGATGCCCGGCTCCGCGAAAGTGCCAAGGCGCTGTTGGCGGCTATGCACCGTGATCGGTCCCTGTTCGCTGTGGGGAAGAGCATCGCGCTGGAGGTCCTATGCCGTCGCTGCGCGGAGGTTAAGTCTCTCTGAACCCACTGAACGGTATTTGCGGCCCGTGCAAGCCGCGGATTCCCCACCGAGGGGGAGAGAACAGAAGGCTAGCCGGTTGTGTGGTCTATGTGGATAACTCTGCTGTGAGAGTGGTGTTGTCCACAGCTCCGAGGCGATCATTTTGCACTGGGGGGCGGGCACGGCCGTGCTGTGCCACAATCAGTGCCCATGGTGACAGCCTCTGCGGAGCCGCTCGTTCCGGTGCTTCGGAACACCGCCGATGCACTCGGTTCTTTCTCTCTGGATCTCATCGGGCAGGATGCCTCCCGCCTCGCATCGCGGTCGGCGGTGCGTGACTATCTGCTGCCGCGGCTCATTGATGCGGAGGGGCCGCTGGTGGCGGTGATCGTCGGAGGATCGGGGAGCGGCAAATCGACTCTTCTGAATTCTCTGGCACAGCACCGGCTCTCGGCCGCCGGCGCCATCCGCCCGACAACCACCGACCTCGTGGTCTGGACCGGGGCAGGATTGCCGCCTACGCTCGGTGGTTTCTCCACGCTCATGGCCGGTCGGGGTCTGCGGCTCGATCCTTTGCCGCCCGACGGCCTCGTGCTGGTGGACACTCCGCCGCCGCAGGTGGTCGGAGACGACGGCCGGTCGGTGGCCGAGGCGGCGCTGTCGGTGGCCGATGTCTGCATCTTTGTGGCCAGCGGTATCCGCTACGCAGACGCAGCCGGCTGGGAGCTTCTCGACATGGCGACCCGCCGCGGGTTGCCAGTCGTGTTTGTGCTCAACCGTCTCAACGAGGATCCGGAGACGGAGCGGCTTCTGCGGGCCGATCTGGCGAAACGGCTGACGGCTCGGGGCATGGTTCATCGTGCGGGTGACGAGGCCGTGGTGACAGTGGCCGAGGGACCGATCCTTCCCGCCATCGGAGGGCTGCCGCATGAGTGGATCAGGGGGCTACGCAAGGAGGTGGAGGCGCTGGCCGACGCGACGGTGCGCCGGTCGACCACGGGCGCGGTGGTCGAGATCTCGATGGCTCGCCTGAGAAGCGACCTGCAGTTGATTCGGTCCAGCCTCGTCGACGAAGCCCTGGTGCACACCGAGCTGATCGATCGAGTGCGCCTCGCCTACGGGGCGGAGGGCGATCGGCTCGCCACTCTGGTAGCGGATGGAGGATGCCGGGTGTGCTCAACTGGAGATGAGATCATCGGCGATCTGGCCGCCATCGTCGTGCGCCGGGCCTCGCGGGCGGCGGGCGCTGCCGCGGAGGCGTGGGAGAGCCATCCCATCGGCGCGGCAATGATCGGGCGGCATCCTGATCTCTGGACGCACAGCATTAGCGCCATCGGCGAGACGCGCGCCGAACTGGAAGGGTGGATGGAGGATCTAAGGTCACGAATCGCCGCATCCTGGGGTCGCTGGCGCCGGATGCGGAAGCGGGCGCTCGAGAGAAGCCTTTCGGCGGTGGCCTGGGGGGCGATTCAGCCCGGGTACAGGCCGGTCACGCGCACAATGAAGCTGGTGGGCGGATTTGACTCTGTGGTGGATCAGGCCCGGAACCGGCTGTTCGGGGTCATGAGGCACATCCTGGAGCGTGACGCTGCCCGGTTCACCGCGGCGTTGGGCTCTCCGCCACCCGGGGCCGCACTCGGCCGTCTCCACATCGACGAGGCGGTCAGATGAGCGACTTGCTGACGGTCGTCGAAGGGCTCGATCTGGTGGTCACGATGGCCACAGGCCACCTGCATCCCGATGATCTAGTTGCCGCCGAGGAGAATGTTCGCAGAGCCCGCCTGTATCACGGCCATCTGGGCAGCACACTGGTGTTCGCTCTGATCGGAGGCACCGGTTCGGGCAAATCGAGCCTTCTGAATGCGCTTGCCGGGGAGGCCGTCGCCTCGGTCAGTGAGGTGAGGCCGCATACCTCACGGCCGCTGGCCTGGGTGCCCGAGGACGCAGAGCCTGCGTTGGGTGAGATGCTCGATCGGCTCGGCATCGAGGAACGAGTCGGCCAGGGCCGTTTTCCATGTTTGGCCCTGCTGGACATGACAGATGTCGACAGCATCGAGATCCCGCACCGCGCTCTGGTCGAATCTCTGCTTCCGGAGGTGGACGGAGTCCTCTGGATCCTCGACCCCGAGAAGTACCACGATCCGGTGCTGCACAACGAGTTCATCGCCCCGCTGGCCGATTCCGCCGATCAGTTCGTTTTCGTGCTGAATCAGATCGATCGCCTCGAGCTGGGCGAGCTGGCCCCGGTGATCGACGATCTCCGGGTGACACTCGAGGGGGAAGGGATCTCGGCGCCGGTCGTGTTTGCCGTGGCCGCCGATCCTCCCGGTGGGGAACCGCTGGGGATACACACGCTGGCAGAGCATCTGAGGCATCGGCTCGATGTCAAGTCTGTGCACTTGGGCCGGGTGCTGGCCGAAGCCCGGCGCACCGCGCGTTCGCTGGCCGGAGCGGCGAATGTCCAGGGAGGTGGCTCGTTGGAGTTCGAGGAACGCTGGCGTCAGCTGCTGGACGCCATCGTTGGGGCCGTCTCGGCGCACGGGCCCAGCCCTGGGATTGTCGAGGAGGCTGCCTGTGGCATCGAGGATTTCATAGGGCGGCTCGCCGCCGAGAGCGGCGGGCCTTTTGGGGTGCGGCTTCGCCACGCGTTCACGTCGGATCAGATAGACGCGGCGCTGCGTGACGCGGCGAAACGTGCCGAGTCTTCCTTGCCGCGGCAGCAGCGGCGGCGCCGCGATATGTGGTCCGATGTGTTCGATGACGAGAATCGCCGTGCCATCGCCGGAGTATTTGAGGAGGAGCTGCAGCGGCGGATTGGCGGTCCGCTGCGTGAGATCATCTGGGAGAGGGCGGCGCTGGGCGCTTCGGTGGCGAGTCTGGTGGTGGACACCTCGTCGGCCGAGGCGACCCTGCGACGGCGGCGGGCACGAATGGTGGACCAGGTCGCGGAGGGGGTGGGGTGACCGAGTGGAGACAGTGGCCGAGCTGGCGGCGACTGGCGGCGATCGCTCGTGCACCCATCTCGGGGCCGGCGGCAGCAGCGGGAAGTCTGGCGGCGGGTAGCCTCGCCGATCTCATCGAGTCACTCGAGGAATACGCCCCTTCGGCTTACCCGGTGGCGGTACGGGAGATTGCTGATCTTCTGCTGGAGCAGCAGCCCTCCTTGGCGCCGCTGGTCGGCCTCGTCAACGCCGTGTACCTGGGCCTGGATCAGAAGCCTGCCGAGCTGGCCGGCGCTCTCAGAGACATGGAGAGGCGCATGGCGGAATCGGCGGGAGTGCTCAGCGCCGTGGGTGCTCCGCTGGTGGAGGAGGGCTCTGTGGTGCTGACCCACGGGGCGAGCGGATCGGTGCAAGACATGCTGGTCGAGGCGGCCCGAGAGAGGCGCTTTTTTGTGGCCTGCGCCGCCACCATGCCTCTCGGCGAAGGCATTGAGCTGGCGGCAGATCTGGCCGCTGCCGGCCTTGCCGTCGAAGTTGTGCCGGACGACCAAGTAGAGGAAACCGTCGCCGGAGTGGATCAGGTGCTGGTGGGAGCCAACGCTTTTGGTCCTGAGCACGTGATGAACACCATGGGCTCGGCGGCGGTGGCACGTGAGGCGGCTTCGCTGAGGGTGCCCTTCAACGTGATTGCTTCGCTGGAGAAGGCACTGCCCGCCCCTTTGTTTGAGCGGGCGGTACGCGCCGGCGTTGCCGCAGGGCGATTCGAGCCCATCTCCCTGGATCAGGTGACAGCGGTGATCACGGAGATGGGGGCGCTGGACCCCGGCGAAGCCGGGCGCCTGGCCGCTAGGCGGGAGGTCTCTCCCGACCTGCTGAGACGTCTGTAGTCGGGTCCACCACTCGCAGTGCGCGCGGGGCGATGCTCAGCTCCAGCCGCGACGCCGACCCGAGCAACTCGCCATCGGCCTCAAAGGGCGCCTCCGGGTCCGCTTCGACGACGAGCCGCCTGAAGGGCCTCCACACCGTGACCCCGCGTATCGATTCGAGGTCTCCGGTCCAGGCCGCCTGAGCGGCGAAGCGGACGGCCGTTATCGCGTTTAGTCGCTCGATGGCGACGGCTGCCGGGCCGGGATCGGGGGAGAGGCGCACCGGGATCCTCCAGAAATAGGTGAATCGATCGTGGATTTGCACAAAAGTGGTCACCGCGTCTACAGCCCGTCCTTCGGCTTCGACGTGAAGGAAAGGGGGACGGTGGCGGTAGTCCGAGATGAGGGTGGCTATGGCATTACGGGCGTAGTGCAGGCCCCCGAAGCGCAGCTTGCGGAACGGCTCCCTTTCGGCCCTCTCCACCACAGCCGCGTCGAAGCCGATCCCTGCAGCAAAGAGTGCAACATCCGAACGGGTCCCGGCGCTGCCGGACGCCTCGATTCTGGCCACGGTGAGGGAGCGGTGTCCCGGTGCCGAGGCGATGTGAAGCGCAGCCTGGCGAGGCCGAAGCGGCAGGCCGAGGAGGCGTGCGAGCACGTTGACGGTCCCTGCCGGAACGATGCCCAGCACTGCGGTCGTGTCCACCAGGGCCCCGGCGACCTGATGGGCGATGCCATCACCTCCCATGGCGACCACGATGTCGGCACCCTGAGCCGCGGCTTCCCCGGCTGCGGCGCGGGCCTCGCTCGAGCCTTCCGGCCAGACCTTGGTGACCGAATACTTCTCGGAAAGGACGTTCACTACGTCGCGAAACAGCGAGGCGGTGAATCCTGATGCAGCCGGGTTGGCGATGAGGGCCAGGTGCTCCATGTGCCGTCGAGCGTAGACCGTATCGGCTGGGGTATGTGATGCCCGGGTAGCCTGCACGCATGCAGCGCTACAGCGATCGGCAGGAGGCGGGCGCCGTGCTGGCAACGCACCTGGCCCACCATGCCGGCAGCAATCCGCTTGTGCTTGGCATTCCGCGCGGCGGCATGGTGGTGGCTTCCGTGGTCGCATCTGCTCTGGGCGGCAGCCTCGATGTTGTAGTGGCGCGCAAGATTGGCGCCCCGTGGAGCCCGGAGCTGGCCCTTGGAGCCGTGGCACCGGACGGCGTGCCCCTCATCGATCGTGAGATGGCGTCACGCCTCGGGGTGGGCGAGGAAGATCTGGGCCCCGAGACGGAGCGGCAGCTGGAGGAGCTGCGGAGGCGAGAGGAGCTCTACCGTGGTGACCGGTCACTCGAAATCAGAGGGCGGGTGGTGATCGTGGTGGACGATGGGGTGGCCACCGGAGCCACACTGAGGGCGGTTGTCGGGTTTGTGGCCCGCCAGGATGCTGCCTTCCTGTCGTGCGCGGTGCCGGTGGGTCCACCATCGACGATCGGTCTTATCGCCACGGAGGTGGATGAGGTGGTGTGCCCGCTTCAGCCGCTGCGGTTTCGTGCAGTGGGTGACTGGTTCGACAACTTCTCGCAGACAACAGATGCCGAGGTGCTGGCGCTGCTGGAGGCGGGACAACACGGCTAGACGTCTCTGGGGTTTTTGCCGCTGTTTACTGTCACACCCGCCTCGTACATTGATGTCGTGAAGAGAACAAGGGACAGAAACGAGTCCTCGGTGCAGGTGACGCCGGGTTCCGATCTCGAGGTGTGGCGAGCCGCGGGTATCGCCGTCACCGTGGTGGAGCGCTGCCCGGCGTCTCGGTGTGAGATCTGCGGCGGCCGTCTCGCCACCGCGGCCTGAGCGCCAATCCGCCTTCACTCCGGTGTGAAGGTGAGGCCAGTGTTTGCTGATAGATTCGCTCGGTGACCTGGCGTCCAACCCGTGTGAGCATCGCCTCATGGGCCGTATATGACTTGGCGAACACGATCTTCGCCCTGGGCGTGGGCAGCCTCTACTTCCCCGAGTGGCTCGAAAAGAACGTCGGCCGCCTGCCGACCATGCTCCGCGGTGGCGGGGAGCCCGACTTGGCCCTGGCCGTAGCTATAGACGCGGCTATGGTGATCGTGGTGGTGCTGGGTCCTTGGATCGGCGCTCGCAGCGACCATCGCGGCAGTCGGATTCCATACCTTGTCCCCACCACGGCCGTTGCGGTGGTGGCGACTTTTTTCATCGCTTCGGTGCCGACGGCGGCCTCGCTGGTGCTCTTCGCTGTGGGTCTGATCGGGTTCCACCTCGGCTCCGTGGTCTACGACGCCATGCTGCCGGATGTGAGCACACCCGAGACCATCGGATGGGTCTCCGGCATGGGGGTCGGTGTCGGGTACCTGGGTTCGGTGGTGGCCTGGGCCATCGGGGTGGCGCTACTGGATCGCTACGGCTATCCGGTGGTGTTCCGCGCCATCGCGGTGGGCTTCCTCGTGTTCGCCCTGCCGATGTTCTTCTTCGTGCAGGAGCGGCCCCGAGTCCGACGCGCTGGTCCGCCGCCGGCTCTGGCGGCCAGCTTGGCTCGGCTCGTCGACGCCTGGCGCCGCACCCGTCGCCACCGGGGCGTGACCCGGTTCTTGGTGGGGCGCTTCCTCTACACCGATGCGGTGAACACGCTCATCGGAGGGTTTCTCACCATTTACGCCATCCAGGAGCTCGGTTTCACCGACGACCAGGTTCAGGATCTGCTCATCGTCGCCATCTTTGGCGCCGTCGTCGGCGGCTTTGTTGGGGGGCGGATCGTCGACCGTGTCGGGCCGCGCCGGTTGCTGCACGGAGTGCTCCACACTTGGATGGCGGCCATGGCGGTGGGCATTGCGGGAGGCGCCACGAGTCTGGGAGTGCTCGCGTGGCCGCTCGGTGCTCTTGGCGGGATCGCCCTTGGTGCCACCTGGGCCGCCGATCGTGTCTACATGCAGCGCATCTCACCGCCCGCCTTCCTCGGTGAGTTTTACGGTCTTTACGCCACCGTGGGCCGGTTCGCCACCATGCTGGGTCCGATGATTTGGGGCCTCGAAGTGGCGATCTTCGGTTGGCCGCGTGAGGCCGCTCTGGCCACACTCCTCTGTTTTGTCGTCGCCGGGCGGATCGTGCTGCAGGGTGTCGACGATGAACCGCGGGACTGGTCGGAGGAGGAAGGCTCCGAAATACGGACGGGGTAGGCCGGAGATGGCCACCGGCCGATCGCAGATGAACGACCTGCCTTGCGAAAGCGGCATACTGAGGCGCTGAAGGAGAGGAGCCCATGTTCGAGCCCTACCGTCCCGAGCCCTATTCGAATCACAGTGACCCCGCGGTGAAGGCCGCTTTCGAAGCCGCCGTGGCTGCAGTCGCGTCCAGCCTTGGAGGGCATCACCCGCTGGTCATCGGCGGCGAAGCAGTCGACACCAAGCGCAGAATCGAGAGCGTCAACCCGTCGAAGCCGGCCCAGGTAGTCGGCACTGTGGCGTCGGCCGGAGCGGCCGAGGCGGACCGGGCTCTCGATGCCGCATGGGCCGCCTTTCCGGCTTGGGCATCGCTGAGCGCCGAGGCGCGGGCCCGGTGCGGCATGAGACTTGCCGCTCTCATGCGGGCTCACAAGTATGAACTCGCTGCCACGCAGTGTTTCGAGGCGGGCAAGAACTGGCTCGAGGCCGAGGCCGACGTCTGTGAGGCTCTCGATTTCTGCGACTACTACGCCCGTGAGGCCATCCGGCTGGCACAGCCGGTCTCCGTGACCCACTTTGCCGGTGAGGAGAACGAATCTCACCTGATCCCGATGGGCGCCGGGGTGGTTATTCCTCCGTGGAACTTCCCGCTCGCCATCCTTGCCGGGATGACCATCGGCCCGGTGCTGGCGGGTAACACCGTGGTGCTCAAGCCGGCATCGACGACACCGGTGGTCGGTGCCGGGTTCATGGAGCTTGTTGCCGAGGCCGGCTTCCCCGCCGGCGTTATCAACTTCCTGCCCGGGCCGGGCAGCGAAGTGGGCGACCTGCTGGTGGACGACGCCAGGACCCGCTTTGTGAACTTCACCGGATCCAAGGAAGTGGGCCTGCGCATCGCCGAGCGTTCGGCAAAGGTGCAGCCCGGTCAGAAGTGGCTGAAGCGGGCCTATTTGGAGATGGGCGGCAAGGACGCCCTCATCGTCGATGAGACGGCCGACCTGGCCGCCGCGATTGGCGATGCGGTCCGTTCGGCCTACGGGTTCCAGGGCCAGAAGTGCTCGGCTTGCTCCCGGCTGATCCTCGTCGATGAGATTCACGATGAGGTGCTGGCGGGAGTCGCTGCGGCGGCCGCGGCGCTCCAGGTGGGTCCGGCCCCCGACAATTTCGCCGTGGGACCGGTGATCTCCGAGATCCAGCACGGAATGATCCTCGAGGAGATCGAACTAGGCAAGAAGGAGGCGAAGCTTGTCACCGGCGGCTCCGCCATCGACAGGGACGGCGGCTACTACATCGAGCCCACGGTGTTCTCCGATGTGGATCCGCAGGCGCGGCTAGCCCAACACGAGATCTTCGGCCCGGTGTTCTCAGTGATCCGGGCCAAGGACTACGACGAGGCGATCGCCATCGCCAACAGCACTGAGTTCGGACTCACCGGCGGGGTGTACTCCCGCGATCGGGCCCGCATCGAGCAGGCTCGCCGCGAGTTCCACGTGGGCAACCTGTACGTCAACCGGAAGATCACCGGCGCCCTCGTCGGGGTGCAGCCCTTTGGCGGCTTCAAACTGTCGGGATCCAATGCCAAGGCCGGCGGGCCCGACTATCTGCGCCTGTTCCTGGAGATGAAGACCGTCGCTGAGCGCTGGGTGACCTGACAACAACACGTCTGCGGGGTGCCGCCGTCGGGGCGCCGCCCCGCCGATGCGACCGCGGTTAGCCCCCTATGTAGGACATCTCCACCTTGGGCAGGTTGACGGTGGACGCCGAGCGGATCTCGGAGTAATGGTCGGCACGACCGGCCCAGATGCTCCGCACCGCCGCTTCGATGTCGGCATCCGACGAGCCGTTGCGCAGCAGATCGCGCAGGCTGTGGCCTGTGGTGGCGAACAGGCAGGTGTAGAGCACTCCGTCGGCCGATAGGCGGGCTCTGCTGCAGGTGCCGCAGAAGGGCTGGGTGACCGAGGCGATGATCCCGATCTCCCCGGAGCCGTCCCGATAGCGGTAGCGGCAGGCGACGCCGCCGTCACCGGCCACCGCCTCGATGGGCAATTCGGCGTCGATGGCGGCAAGGATCTCGCCGGCGGGCACGACGTCATCGAGCCGCCAGCCGTTGCTGTGGCCCACGTCCATGTACTCGACGAAGCGGAGCACGTGACCGCCGTCTTTGAAGTGGCGGGCCAGAGCAACGATGCCGTTTTCGTTGATGCCGCGTTTGACGACGGCATTGATCTTGACCGGCAGCCCGGCCGCAGACGCGGCATCAATGCCGGCGAGCACCTCGGCAACATGCGTCTCGGTGTCGCTCAGGGTCCTGAAGGCGGCGTCGTCCAGTGAATCGAGACTCACCGTGATGCGGTGCAGGCCGGCGGCGGCGAGACCGGCCGCCTTGGCGGCGAGCAGGGCGCCGTTGGTGGTCATGGCGAGCTCATCGATGCCGGGCACGGCGGGGAGGAGGGCAACCAGATGCTCCACCTCTCGTCGTAGGAGGGGCTCACCGCCGGTGATGCGGATCTTGTGCACTCCCAGTGAGGCGAAGACCCGGGCCAACCGCTCGATCTCCTCGAAGGTGAGCAGCTCGCGGCGCGGCAGAAACTTGTGGTCGTGGCCGAACACCTCACGGGGCATGCAGTAGCGGCAGCGGAAGTTGCATCGATCGGTCACCGAGATGCGGAGGTAGTGCAGGGGTCGACTTCTGGCGTCGAGGAGCGGCTCGGGCATGGCCGACAGGCTACCGGGGGCAGCTGCCTGTCTCAGCCTGAGTAGCGAAGGCGGTCGGCGACGTTGCCGCTGGGGTCGAGCAGCAGGATGCTGTCGCCGGCGTTGTTCCACACCGGCCCATCGGCGCACCAGTAGAGATCGGTGGTGGTGTCTGCGCCGCAGCCGGTGTGAACCCGCAGCCGGGGGCCCAGCTGGGTGCCTTGGGGGAAGCGATAGCGGTGCTGCGACGACTCGTCACGCAGCGTCCACCCTGAAAGATCGGCGGCGGCGCCCATGAAGGAGAGGGTGACGTACTCGCCGTCGAGGTCAACCTCATCGGGGCCGGCCGGATTGGCTGCAACCGCGACGATCTCGATTCCGGCAATGGTGGCGGGCCCGCAGGCCTCTGCCGCCCAGAGCCCCGAGGAGGCCGCGAACGCCGCCTCCTCGGCGGCGAGGAACTCGTCGAGCATCTCGTGCTCGGTGTGGGTGGCGATGGCGGCGCCCTCTGTGATGAGAGTGAGATTGGCGAGAGCGCCGTCGACATAGACGTAGCCGAGCAGGCGTCCGTAGCCATCCCGGCCGGCGGAAGTGTCGATGGCGACGCGGCCCGATGCAGTGAGCCGGGCAAGAGCGGCGGCGGCAGGCTCGGCGTAGCACTCGTCCCGCTCGGGAGCATTGATGCCGAGCAGGCGCACTTCCTCCTCGGCGCCGTCGGCGAGGACAAGCAGGGTGTCGCCGTCAAACACCTTGAGTACGGCGGCTGCGGTGCCGCCGGAGAGCGGGACGGTGGTCTGTAGTGCCGGGACAGTGGTCTGCGCGCCGGAGGCGCCGTCGCCGCATGAAACGAGGAAGGCGACGAGCAGAACGAAGGGCAGGCTGTGGTGTGGTCTCACCGATGGGCACGGTAGCGCCGGTTCGGAGGGAGGGGAAGGCTCATCTGTACCGGGTTTCTGGCCGAGGTTTTCGCGCTCTGGATGTCCGACGGCACGCTGGTTGTGACAACCTGTTAGAAACCTGGGTTGCGCCGATTAAAGGACCTGCACGCCGGCGCCGATGGCAGGCCAAGGACAGGAGGTCAGGCCGGTGCCGTACGCTCGCGTCAACGGGACGATGCTCTACTACCGCGAGGCCGGCGAGGGCCGGCTCGCCATCTTCGTGCATGGGTTTCCGCTCGACCACAGCCTGTGGCTCAACCAGCTCAACGGCTTGGGCCATGTGCGCCGGTGTGTCGCCGTCGATCTGCGCGGTTTTGGACGTTCCGACCCCGTCGTCGAGCCCACGCTGTCCATGGAGGTGTTCGCCGACGACCTGGCGGCGCTGATCGAGGCTCTCGGTGCCGACCAGGCCGATATTGTCGGCCTGTCGATGGGCGGCTACGTGGCGCTTGCCCTCTGGGAGCTGCGCCCCTCTCTGGTGCGCACGATTTCGCTGCTGGACACCCGTGCCGCCGGCGACTCGCCCGAGGCGAAGACAGGTAGACAGCACGCCGTCGACACGCTGCTGGACAAGGGTCGTGCCATTTTTGCCAACGAGGTCATCCAGTCGCTGCTGGCTCCCAATCCTCTGCCGGCGGTGCAGGCCCGGGTGCGGTCGATGGTCGAGGGCACCCGGTACGAGACCATGGTGGCGGCCCTAGTCGGGATGAGGGATCGGCCCGATCGCAGCACCTTGCTGCCCACCATCAGCGTTCCCGCACTTGTCATGTCGGGTGAGATGGACGCCCTGACCCCGCCGTCGCAGATGCGATCCATGGCGGACGCTATCCCCGGAGCCCGGGTCGTCGTGGTCTCTGATGCCGGCCACCTGCCGCCCATCGAGCGGCCCGAAGAGGTGAACGGGGCGCTCATGGAGCTTTTCGAGGGGCGCAAGGTGGTCTGGTGGCGCCCTCCAGAGGAAGAGTGAGCCGGCAGCCGGTGGGATCGACTCGACTGCACTGATGAGGTAGCGCTGGCCCAGGCGAGGGTGGCCTCATAGGAGTGGCCCGTAGACGTTCCTTCCCC